>DASQMI010000001.1:0-3171 GCA_035645555.1 Lysobacter sp.
TGGACACCGCGCGCCGCGCCGCCGCCGTGCTTGCCGCGCGCGGCATCGCGTTCCTGGACGCGCCGGTGTCCGGCGGCGTGGAGGGCGCGCGCAACGGGCGGTTGTCGGTGATGGTCGGCGGCGACGCCGAGGTGCTCGAACGCGCACGCCCGGCGCTGGAATGCTACGCCGCGCGCATCGCGCACATGGGCGCCACCGGCGCCGGGCAGGCGACCAAGGCGGTCAACCAGGTGCTGGTCGCCGGGATCAACGAAGCGGTGTGCGAGGGCCTCGCGCTCGGCGAGGCGCTCGGGCTCGACGCCGAGCGGCTGTTGCCGACGCTGATGGCCGGCGCGGCCGCCAACTGGTTCCTCGACAAGCGCGGCGCGACGATGCTGCGTGACGAGTTCAATCCCGGCTTCAAGTGCGCGCACATGCTGAAGGACCTGCGCATCGTGCAGGGCATCGCGCGCGATGCAGGGGTGGCGAGTGCGACCGTCGACCAGGCGCTGGGCGATTACGCGATGCTGGTCGAGCGCGGGCAGGGCGATGCGGACACGTCGGCGCTGATCACGCTCAAGCGCGCCGCGCGCTGAGCGTCACTGCAGGCGGATCGGCATCGCCTGCAGGCCGCTCGCTTCCAGCTTGCGCTTGGCGTCGGCCAATTCGCCGGCGCTGCCGTACGGCCCCATGCGGACGCGGAACACGGTCTTCGCGCCGATCTTCGCTGACTCCACCCGCGCGCTCAGCCCGAGCAGGGCGATCTTCGCCTTCAGCTCCTCGGCCTGTCCGGACGCCTCGAACGCACCGGCCTGCAGCAGGTAGCGCGCGCGGGCGTCCTCGCGCGGCGTGGGCGCAGGCGCGGCGGGGGTGCCGGCGGTCGCGGCCGGCGGCGTCGCTTCGCTCGGCGCCGCGCTGGCCTCGTCGATCGGCTTCGGCAGCGGCGCGGTGGCCGGTGTCGTGGTGTCGGCCGCCGCCTGCTCGGTGCGCTGCGATTCGGCGCGCTCGGACGCGGCGAGCTCGGCGTCGCTCATCGGCACTTCCTTGCCGGGCAGCAGGGTGTAGAAGTCGTAGTCGCGCTCCTTCGGCGTGTCGGTGGCCGGCGTCGCAGCGGGCTTCTCCGGCGCGACGTCATCGGGCACCAGCGGCTCGCCGTTCTCCTCGTCCACCGCCGCCGGCTGCGCGTCCGGGTTCGGCGTCGGGCGGAAGAAGTCGGCCGGGCTGGAGTCCATCACCCGCGGCACGACCACGATCGCCGCCGCGCCCAGCGCCAGCCCGATCGCCAGCCACGCCCAGCCGGGCATGCCCGTACGCGTGCCGGTGTTGCGCTTGGCCTGCGATTTGTTGCGTCGTGCCGCCATCTCACATCACCTCGGGTGCGTTCACGCCGAGCAGGTCGAGCGCGTTGGCGAGCGCCTGCCGGGTGGCCTGGGCGAGCGCGAGGCGCGCGCTGCGCTGCGCGTCGTCGTCGACCAGGATCTGGTGTTCGTTGTAGTAGCTCTGGAACGCCTGCGCCAGCTCCAGCGCATAGGCGGCGATCAGGTGCGGTTCCAGCTCGCGACCGGCGGCGGCGACCACCTCCGGGAAGCGCAGCAGCGAGGTGACCAGCTCGCGGGTGGCGTCATCACTCAGATCCAGCGGCTGGGCGAGGCCCAGCTGCGGGTCGTAGCTCAAGCCGCGCTCGCGCAGCTGGCGCATCAGCCCGCACATGCGCGCATGCGCCACCTGCACGTAGTACACCGGGTTGTCGAGCGACTGGCTGCGCGCGAAGTCGATGTCGAAGGTGAGCTGCGAATCCGGCTTGCGCGCGACCAGGAACCAGCGCGTCGCGTCGCGGCCGACCTCGTCGATCAGGTCGCGCAGCGTGACGTAGCTGCCGGCGCGCTTGGACAGCTTCACCTCCTCGCCGCCGCGCATCACCGTCACCATCTGGTGCAGCACGTATTCCGGATAACCCTGCGGGATGCCGGCGCCGAGCGCCTGCAGGCCGGCCTTCACGCGTGCCAGCGAACCGTGATGATCGGCGCCGAGTTCGGTGATCGCGCGCTCGTAGCCGCGCTGCCACTTCGACAGGTGGTAGGCCACGTCCGGCACGAAGTAGGTGTAGCTACCGTCGGACTTGCGCATCACCCGATCCTTGTCGTCGCCGAACGCGGTGGTGCGCAGCCACAGCGCGCCGCCGTCCTCGTACGTGTAGCCGTGCTCGATGAGCGTGCGCACGGTCTCCTCGACCTTGCCGTCGGTGTACAGCGAGCTCTCGAGGAAGAACACGTCGAAGCGCACGCCGAACGCGTCCAGGTCGAGGTTCTGCTCGCGGCGCAGGTAGGCCACCGCGAAGCGGCGGATCGCATCGAGGTCGTTCGGGTCGCGCGCGCCGGCGACGACGTGGCCGTCGACCTCGACGCTGGCGCCGTCGAGGTAGGCGCGCGCCACCTCGACGATGTATTCCCCGCGGTAGCCGTCCTCCGGCCAGCCCGGATCCTGCGGCCCGCGGCCCTGCGCGCGCGCCTGGACCGAGCGCGCGAGGTTGTCGATCTGCGCGCCGGCATCGTTGTAATAGAACTCGCGCACCACGCCCCAGCCGTTGGCGGCGAGGATGCGGGAGATGCAGTCGCCGATCACCGCGGCGCGGCCGTGGCCGACGTGCAGCGGCCCGGTCGGGTTGGCGGACACGAACTCCACACCCACCCGATGCCCGGCGCCCGACGCGTTGTGACCGAAGCGCACGCCCTGCGCGAACACGTCGGCGAGCTGCCGACGCCACGCCGATTCATTCAGGTGGAAATTGATGAAACCGGGGCCGGCGATCTCGACCTTGGCGATCGCGTCGTTGGCCGGCAGCGCCTCGACCAGCTGCTGCGCCAGCGCGCGCGGGTTGCTGCGCGCGGCCTTCGCCAGCAGCATCGCCGCGTTGGTCGAGAAGTCGCCGTGGCTGCGCTCCTTCGGCCGCTCGATCACGAAGTCCGGTGTGGGGGCATCGGCCGCCAGCGTGCCGGCGGCGCGCAGCGCGTCGAGGGCCTGGGCGATCAGGTCGCGGAGGGCGGTCTTCACAAATTCCGAACAATTGCGGGCGAATCATCCATTTTACGCAGGATTGCCCGCATGCCGCGGTGCGACCTTCCGGCTCTGCCCCGTCGCCCAGGCGGCGAACGACCGCTGCGACCGAACGACTTCCGGGGACTTTCCATGGCC
>DASQMI010000002.1:0-1889 GCA_035645555.1 Lysobacter sp.
TGCTCGCGCAGCTCCGCGGCGAGCGCCTCGGCACGGTCGAGGCGGGCGTTGGCGTGCACGATCACCGCATGCCCGGCGGCCGCGAGCCGGCGGCAGATCGCGCTGCCGAGATCGCCGCTGCCGCCGGTCACCAGTGCGCGGCGGCGCGGCTTCGGGAGAGAGGATTGTGGATTCGACAAGGAACGACTCCTGCCTTTGCAATGACGAAGGTCGTGGTGCGGCGGCGCCGGCTAGCGCTCGGCCGGCACCTGCAGCAGGACTGCCGCACGGCCTTCGGCCAGCAGCGTGCCCGCATGGCTGATGCGGAATGCGTACTGTGAGCCGCCGTCGCCGCGCACCAGCGCCTCGGCCTCGCATTCCAGCGCGTCGGGCAGCGCGTCGATACGCACGCAGTGCAGGCGCACGCCGCGCAGCGCGACCAGCAGCCCCGGTGGTGCGCTGCCGCCGCCGGCGCGCGCGAGCAGGCCGCCGTGCACCGCCATCGACTGCGCGCCGTATTCGCACAGATGCACCGCGTGCAGCCGGCCGGCGTGGCGCAACGGATGCGCCGGGTCGCGATGGCCGTGCGTGCGCAGGCGGATGCGCGTGGCGTCCCAGTCCAGCACCGTGTCCCACAGGCACATGCCGCCCTGGTGCGGGATCAGCCGCAGGATCTCCTCGCGGGTCACCGGCGTGGCGGTCGGCCGGGGTTCGCTTGCCATCGTCATGTCGGTCGTCGGGCGGCGGGTCGCGGCGCCATCGTAATGGAGCTCAGACGGCCGCGGCCGGCCGGCGCACGATCAGCAGCGCGAGCAGGAAGTTGCTCGCCACGCCGATCGCGACCGTGCTGCCGATCGCGCGCAACACCGGGATGCTCGAGGCGGCGAGCAGCGCGAACACCGCGAACGTCACCGCGCTGCAGACCACAATGGCATGCAGCGCGCGGCGCTGCTCGTCCGGCGCGTCGCCGGCGTGGTCGAAGAACAGCGCGTAGTCGAGCCCGAGCCCGGCGGCGAGGATCAACGCGACCAGGTGGAACAGGTTGAGCTCGACGCCGAAGCCGCGCAGCACCGCCAGCACCACCAGCGTGGTCAGCGCCATCGGCGCCAGTACGCGCAGCACGCGGCGCGGCGTGCGCAGCGCGATCCACACGGTCAGCGCCAGCAGCAGCGCGGCCAACGCCAGCGCCCACAGCACGCGTTCGCGGTAGGCGGCGACCAGCGACTCTGACGCTTGCTTGAGGTCGAGCAGCTGCGCGCCGTGCGGCGCGACCGCGCGCTCCACCGCGACCGGATCGCGCAGGCCGGCGAGCGACACCAGCGCGGTGGCACCGCGCTCGCGCGCCAGCAGCAGCGCATCGACGCGGGTGGCCAGCGGCGTGCCGGCCAGCTCGCGCAGGGTGAGCGGCGCGGCGGTGCGCGCGCGTTCGACATCGGCACGGAATGGCGCGAACGCGTCCGGCTGGAAAGGCGTGGTAGCGAGCGCGGTATCGAGCGAGGCGCGCAGCGCGGCGGGCGGCGGCAGCGCGGCCTGGCGCGCGCGCTGGGTGGCCGCGCTGGGCAGGTAGCGTGCGGCGAGGTCGTAGCCCTGCAGCGCGCCCTGCGCGCGCAGCTGCTCCAGCACCGGCAGCAGACGTTCGGACGCCTGCAGCGCGGCCTCGGCATCGCGCGCGTCGAGCGCCAGCACGTAGCGCACGTCGGGTGCGCCGAGCTCGGTGCGCAGCTGGGCGTCGCGCTGCAGCCGCGGCGCCGGCACCGGGGTGAGTTTCGCCAGGTCGTTTTCCCAGAACGCGCCCGGCGCGAACGCGGCGAGCGCGGCCGCGCTCGCGGCCAGCAGCAGCGCCGGGAGCGCGCGCAGCCGCGGCCAGCGCGCGACCGTGCGCCAGCCGCGTGCGACCCAGCCGAGCGTGG
>DASQMI010000003.1:0-2264 GCA_035645555.1 Lysobacter sp.
GCCGGCGTGCAGGATCTGCAGGCAGATGCGCGCGCCGTGCTCATGCACCGCGCGCGTTACCTGGCGGTGGCGGCGCACCTGCCACGGCCATGACAACGTGCCGCTGAACGGCTTGAGCCAGCCCTCGAGGTTGGGTGCGAAGCCGCCGGTCACCATCAGGCCCACGCCGCCGGCCGCGCGCTCGGCGAAGTAGGCCGCCAGCTTCGGGAAGTCCGCCGCGCGGTCTTCCAGCCCGGTATGCATCGAGCCCATCAGCACGCGATTCGGCAGCGTGCAGAAGCCGAGGTCCAGCGGCGCGAACAGATGCGGGAAGCGGGGATGCGGAGCGGTGGGAACCATGCGCCTATACGCAGCCGTACGGAAGCTCCGCACGATGCCGGCAAAGCGGCCGGCAGGCAAGCGCCCGCCGGCCCGCCGTGGGCGCTCTGGCAGAATAGCGGGCTTTGTTCACCCACCCACGCCCGAGCCCATGAGCCACTACGACATCCGCTCCGCCGCCCGCCCCGATCCCGACCAGCCCATGGTCGACATCGCCAACTACGTCGTCGATCACACGATCGGGTCGAAGGAGGCTTATGACACGGCGCGCTACATGCTGCTCGACTCGCTGGCCTGCGCGGCGCTGGCGATGGATCACCAGGCCTGCCTGAAGCACCTCGGCCCGGTCGTGCCCGGCGCGGAGATGAAGGGCGGCGCGCGCGTGCCGTTCACCTCCTACGAGCTGGACCCGGTGCAGGGCGCCTACAACATCGGCGTACAGATCCGCTGGCTCGACTTCAACGACACCTGGCTCGCCGCGGAGTGGGGCCATCCGTCCGACAACCTTGGTGCGATCCTGTCGGTCGCCGACTACCTCGGCCGCAAGGCCGAAGCCGAAGGCGGCAAGGCGATGACCGTGCGCGACGTGCTCGGCCATGCGATCAAGGCGCACGAGATCCAGGGCTGCTACGCGCTGAAGAACTCGTACAACCGCGTCGGCCTCGACCACGTGATCCTGGTCCGGCTGGCGTCCACCGCCGTGACCACCCGCATGCTTGGCGGTGACAAGGACCAGATCATCAACGCCGTCTCGCACAGCTGGGCCGACAACGGCGTGCTGCGCACCTACCGCCATGCACCGAACACCGGCCCGCGCAAGAGCTGGGCGGCCGGCGACGCCTGCCGTCGCGCGGTGACCCATGCGCTGAACGCGATCAAGGGCGAGGTCGGGTACCCGAGCGTGCTCAGCGCGAAGACCTGGGGCTTCTACGACGTCGCCTTCAAGGGCAAGACGTTCGAGTTCGAGCGCCCGTTCGGCAGCTACGTGATGGAGAACGTGCTGTTCAAGATCAGCTTCCCGGCCGAGTTCCACGCGCAGACCGCGGTGGAGTGCGCGATGAAGCTGCATCCGCAGGTCAAGGATCGCCTCGACCAGATCGACCGCATCGAGATCGAGACCCAGGAAGCCGGCGTGCGCATCATCGACAAGACCGGCCCGCTGGCGAACTACGCGGACCGCGACCACTGCATCCAGTACATGGTCGCCGTGCCGCTGATCTTCGGCCGCCTGACCGCCGACGACTACACCGACGCGGTGGCTGCCGATCCGCGCATCGATGCGCTGCGCGACAAGATGGTCGTGCGCGAGAACCCGCAGTTCACCAAGGACTACTTCGATCCGGAGAAGCGCTACATCGGCAACGCGGTGCAGGTGTTCTTCAAGGACGGCAGCTCGACCGAGAAGGTGTCGATCGACTACCCGATCGGCCACCGTCGCCGCCGTGCCGAGGGTATCCCGGTGCTGATGGCGAAGTTCGAGGCCGCGGTCCGCGCCAAACTGCCGGCCGACCGCGCCGACCGGCTGATCGCGCTGGCCAACGCGCCGGAGCAGCTCGAGGCGATGCCGATCACCGAGTTCATGGGCCTGTTCTGCAAGTAAGCGTGTGCGCCGGCGGGGCGCGCCCCGCCGGCCGCGGGTTTGTTAGGGCGCAGTTAACACAGTCTTCACATAGCAAAACCTAGTCTGCCGCCGTCGCTCTACCCCCGTTCGAGAGCGTCAGGAACACGCAGACGCGGTTTCCGACATCTTTCCTAAGGAGAAGGTTTTCTATGAACAAGAAGCTCCTTTGCGCCGCCCTGCTGGCCGGTCTGGGTTTTGCCCAGGTGGCCAGCGCGCAGGAATTCGACGACCGCTGGTACGTGACCGGGTCGGTGGGTTTCAACATGCAGGACAACGCCCGTGACACGCGGAACGCGCCGTTCGGTGCGCTGGGCTTCGGCAAGTT
>DASQMI010000004.1:0-8101 GCA_035645555.1 Lysobacter sp.
AGCTCGCGCGCATGCTCGGCGGCGTGGAGCTCACCCGCGAGGCGCGCGCCGCGGCGAAGCGGCTCCTGCGTGGCGTGACCGCGTAGAAGGCGGCGGTTCGATACTCCGAAGCTCCGGATCCAGGGAGCTCCGGCCGGTGCGGTCGCCTTTTATCGAGTACAGAACCCGAAGTGCCGTGCCACTCGCCGGCCTTACCGCTGTGGCGGCAGACGGCTGTAGGCGAGCGCGCGATGCGCGGAAATGCCCGCGTGCTGCTCATCCTCCAGCGGATGCCCGGTCCCGACCAGCCGGAACGCCGGCCGCATCTCGTCGTGCAGGCGTACCCGCACCGCCAGCCCTTCCGTGCTGATCTCGAACAGCCGCGGGACGTGATTGGCGAGCTCGCCTTCGAGTTCCGGCAGGCGGTCGTTGCCGCGCTCGTCCCACATCCGGCGGGCGAGCTGCCAGTCGGCGCGCTCGAGCCGCACCCAGGCGCCGATCGAATACACGTCGGCGATGCCCTGCACCTTCAGCGGGATCACCCCCCGCATGAAGAACTGCTCGCCGCCGATCGCGCAGAAACTGCTGTCGCAGAACGTGTCCGGCGCGCAGCGCGCATCCGCGTCGAGCCGCCGGTACGCGTCCGGCCAGCGGAACGCCAGCGCCGGCTCGTCCAGCGTCACCCATTCGCCGCAGCAGGTGCAGCGCACCAGCACCGCGTGGTGGCGGACCGCCTCACCCACGCTTGCGGCGCACGTAGAGCACGAGCGAGTGCTCCTCGATCTCGTAGCCGTACTTCGCGGCGATCTGCCGCTGCAGCTCCTCGATCTCGGCGCTCTCGAACTCGATGATCTTGCCGGTCTCGAGATCGACCATGTGGTCGTGGTGCGTTCCACGGTCGAGCTCGTACACGGATTGGCCGGATTCGAAGTTGTGCTTCAGCACCAGCCCGGCGTTCTCGAACTGGGTCAGCACGCGGTACACCGTGGCCAGGCCGATCTCCTCGCCGTCCTCGAGCAGCTGGCGGTAGATGTCCTCGGCGGTCATGTGCCGCGGCTTCGCTTTCTCGAGCAGCTCGAGAATGCGCATGCGCGGATGGGTCACCTTCAGCCCGGCGCGGCGCAGATCCTGCGATTCCATGAAGCCCTCGTCTGCTCGTCGGTGGCGCGGCGCAACGCCGGGTGAATCCGGCGCCGGCGTAAGCGCGTCGCGGCGCCGTCAGTGTATCATCCGGCGCTCACGCGAAACCCGCCCAGGCCCGCTCCGATGCGCAAGCTTCTGCTCGTTCTTCTCACCGCCCTCGTGACCTCGGGCTGCGGCATCCTCTACCGGCAGCCGGTGTACCAGGGCAACCTGCTCGAGAAGAACGCGGTCGACCAGCTGCAGGCGGGCATGAGCAAGCAGCAGGTGCTCAACCTGCTCGGCACGCCGTCGGTGGCCGATCCGTTCCACCACTCGCGCTGGGACTACACCGCCTCGCAACGCGTCGGTCGCCGTGGCCGCACCGAGGTGAAGAACCTCGTGCTGTTCTTCGAAGGCGACCAGCTCGCGCGCTGGGAAGGCGACTACTTCCCCGAGCAGGACGAACAGCTCGTGCGCGACGCCTACCGGCAATTCGGCCCGAACCTGCCGAAGGAAAAAGACAAGGACCGCCGCCGCCGCGGCCGCTGAGCCTCAGCGCGGTTTCGGCCGGCGTGCCTCGACGCGCCGCCGACGCGCCTCCTTCGGATCCGCGAGCAGCGGGCGCAGCACCTCGACCCGATCGCCGGGCTGCAGACGACAGTCCAGCGCCACGCGCTCGCCGAACACCGCACAGCCGGCGATCGCTGCCGGATCGATCCCCGCGGTGCGCAGCGCGTCTTCCACGCACGCTCCCGCCGGCAGCTCCAGCTCCACCGCCTGGAAGCGGCGCGGCCACGCCTGCACCACGCTGACGCGCAGCTCGCTCATGCGGCCTCGCGGTCGGCGACGCGCACGAAATCGTCCACCATGCGGTCGGCCAAGCTCTGGAACCCGAGCGACAGCGCCGGGCCGAGCATCTTCACGGTCGGCTCGAACTCCAGCGTGAGGGTGACCTTGCACGCCGACTCGTCCAGCACGTGGAACTCCCAACGCCCGCTCAGGCGCTTGAACGGACCGTCGACCAGCGCCAGGTCGATGTGATGCGGCGGGACGAGGGTGTTGCGGGTGACGAACCAGGTACGCAGCGCGCCCAGTCGCACGTCCAGCCGCGCCACCAGCATGTCGGCGCCCTGCTCCATCACCTCGGCGCGCTCGCACCATTCGAACCGGCGCGGGTACGCGGCGACGTCGTTGACCAGCGCGAACATGCGCGAAGCGGCGTGTTCGACCAGGGCGGAACGGCGGATGGACGGCATGCTTGGGTCGGCTGGCCGCATCGGGGACAATGCCCGGATGACGACGCAATCGCAGAAAAAGGCCGCCAAGGATAAGGGAAAGGGCGGCGCCGGCGGCACCATCGCGCTGAACAAGCGCGCGCGCCACGAATATCACCTCGAGCAGCGCTACGAGGCGGGGCTCGCGCTGCAGGGCTGGGAGCTCAAGGCCATCCGCGCCGGACGCGCCAACATCGGTGAGGCCTACGCGCTGATCCGCGACGGCGAGCTGTTCCTGTTCAACGCGCAGATCACCCCGCTGATTTCGGCCTCCACCCACGTGGTTCCGGAGGAGCGCCGCACCCGCAAGCTGCTGCTGCACCGGCGCGAGATCGACAACCTGATCGGCCGCGTGCAACGCGAGGGCTACACGCTGATTCCCACCGCCCTGTACTGGAAGGGCAACCGGATCAAGGCCGAACTCGCGTTGGCCAAAGGCAAGCAGGAGCACGACAAGCGCGACGCCAGCCGCGACCGCGACTGGGCGCGCGAGAAGCAGCGGCTGATGCGCCGCCACAACCGCGACGCCTAGCGGCGCTCAGCTGAGATCCTCCGGCGCGCCGCCGCGACGGTCGCCGGGCCAGCGCGACGCGAGCATGCCGCCGCCCGGTCCGCCCGCAGGCCCGCTGTCCCCCAGCGGCTCGTCGATCCGCGCACCGTCGGGCTCCGGCGGACCCGGCAGCGTGAACAGGAACGTCGCGCCCACGCCGGGCTCGCCTTCGGCGCGGATGGTGCCGCCATGGCGCTCGACGATGCGCTTTACCGACGCCAGGCCGATGCCGTGGCCGGCGAATTCGGCCGCACCGTGCAGCCGCTGGAACGGCCGGAACAGCTTGTCGATGTACGCGGGGTCGAAGCCGGCTCCGTTGTCGCGAATGCAATATTCGGTGAGCCCATCGCGGTTGATTCGCGAATGGAACTCGATGCGCGCGTGCTCGCGCTGGCGGGTGAACTTCCAGGCGTTGCCGAACAGGTTGGCGAGCATGTTGCGCAGCAGGGTCGCGTCGCCCATCACGGTCATGCCCGGCGCGATGCTGACGTCGACCTGACGTTGCGGTTCGGCCATGCGCAGCTCGTCGACAATCTCCGTGGCCATCCGGCTCAGGTCGACGTGTTCGGGCCTGAGCTCGCTGCGCGCCAGCCGCGACATTTTCAGCAGCGCCTCGATCAGCTCGCCCATGCGGGAAGCGGCCTTGCGCACCCGGTTGAGGTAGCCGATGCCGGCCTCGTCCAAGCGCGAGCCGTAGCGCTCGGCGAGGATGCGGCTGAATCCCTCGATCGCGCGCAGCGGCGCGCGCAGGTCGTGCGAGACGCTGTACGCGAACGCCTCCAGCTCCTGGTTGGTCTGCTGCAGCTCGCGCGTGCGCGCTTCCACGCGCGCCTCCAGGGTGCGATTGAGCGCGCGGATGCGCGCTTCCGCCAGCAGGCGCTCGGTGACGTCCTCCACCTGCACCAGGCCGGTGATGTCCTGGCCGATGTTGCCGGGCACCGGCGCGTAGGTGAGCTGGGCGTGGCGGGCGATGCTGCCCTCTCGCTTGAGCCGGCGGGTGGCGCGGTAGACGCCGCCGCGGAAGTTGAACGGCGGATCCGGCGGCAGGGTCGGATCGCGGTCGAACAATGACTCGAACGGCACCCCGATCAGCGTCTCCGGACGGCGGCCGACGATTTCCGCCAGCGCCGGGTTGACGTCGACGATGCGGCCTTCGCTGTCCAGCAGCGCCTTGCCGATCGCCGAGTACTGGATCGCCACGCGGAAGCGCATCTCGCTCCGGCGGTAGTCCTCGGTCAACCGGTGCGCGATGCGGCGCGCGCGCGCCTCGGTGTGCGCCAGCACGCCGGCGATCGCCGACAGCAGCAGCGCGCTGAACAGCCCGAGCTGCAACATGCGATCCAGCGTGGTCAGCTGCGGCGCCGCCACCGACAGCGGCGGCGAGTGGAACACGATCTGCCAGCGCCGTCCGTACACCATCAGCTCGCGGGTGTGGACGAAGGCCGGATACTGCTCCCAGTCCGACGCCCGGCCGTACATCGCCATCAGCTTCGGCTCGCCTTCGGTGATGTCGTACAGCTTGAAGTGCTCGCCGTCGTGCGGCTGGCCGAGCACGTTCTGCAGCAGCGGCTGGATGCGGAACGTCAGGGTGACCCAGCCCTGCAGCGCGCGCCGGCGGTCGCCGGCGACGGCCGGACGCTCGCCACCGCGGTAGACCGGCTGCGCCATCGCCAGTCCGGCCTGCCGGCTCGCGCCGTCGGCGACCAGATCCATCGGCGCGCTCAGCCGCGCCTGCCCGCTTTCCATCGCACGGATCATCACCGCCCGACGGACCGGGTGCGCGAGCACGTCGTAGCCGATCACGTCCTTGCTGCTGAGCGACATCGGCTCGAAATACAGCACCGGCGCGTATTCCTCGCGCTCGCCGGCAGGGTGGACCTGCAGGTGCCCGTAGCCGGCGCTCTCCCATTCGCGGATCAGGTCCGGCAGGCGGCTGTGGCGGACGTAGCCGACGAAACCGAGGCCGACCACGGCCGGGAAGCGCTCGTCGATGTTCAGGCCGGCCACGTAGTCGCGCCATTGCGCCTGGGTGGGCCGCGCCACCGATCCCACCAGCGACACGCCGCTGCGGGTGACCAGCTCGTATTGATCCAGCCGCTGCATCAGCAGCGATACGGTCTTCTCGCTTCCGGCGACGAACTCGGCCCGCGCCGCGGTCATCTCACGGTCGCGCGCCACCATCCAGACCGCCAGCACGAACGCCACGGCGCCGATCAGGACGATCAGCGCCCACATGTAGCCGTGTCGAGGCAGGGGCTGGCTCAGGAGGTGCTGGTCGCTGGGGTCCTGGCGGCCGTTTTCATTCATCCGTCACGATAGTTAACAGCCGTTTTGCTAGCGCCGCGTGAACGGACGCCGCGCGGCCGCGCTTGGGAGCGCCTGCCTGCGGCCCTATACTGGTTCCGTCAGCGCGTTACGAGTTCCCCGGGGGTGCACTGGCTTCGACGGGGGTCGCGAAATTGCCTGGCGCATGCCGAGGGGGTGGCTTTCCTCGTTAATCCAGCTACAAAACTATAGTTGCCAACGACGACAACTACGCTCTGGCCGCCTAAGGCCTAGCCCCGAAACCGCTTGTGCCCGTGCTCGCGGCGTAGGGTCATCATCACGGGATCGCCGATGACGGCTGCCTGTCAGTCACCGGCTAACTCGCAACAGGCTGGCTTCGGGATGCGCTTGGCGCATCGTGCTGTCCCGGAGCGAGACTCAACGGTGCGATAAGCATGTAGTGCCGGGGATGGAGTGCCTTCGGACGGCGGTTCGACTCCGCCCACCTCCACCAACCCAAAAAGAAAGGCCCGCTCACGCGGGCCTTTCTTTTTGCCGCATTCCGCGCTACTCGGCGTGCAGCGCGACCGCGGTCGCCGTCGCCGCCGGAGTGCCGGGCCCCAGGCCCCGGGCGCGGCGGACCAGCCGCGCCGTCGCCAGCCGCAGGTCATCGAGGATGGCGTAGATGGTCGGCAGGAACAGCAGGCTGACCACCGTGGAGAACGCCAAGCCGCCGGCGATCGCGCGCGCCATCGGGAAGTACGGCGGGCCGTCGCCGCCGATCTGGGTGTCGGTCATGGCGATCGGGATCATCGCCAGGATCGCCGTGCCCATCGTCATCAGGATCGGCCGCAGGCGTTCGCGGCTGCCCTCGATCAGCGCCTCCGTGCGCGACAGCCCGCGCCGGCGCAGGTTGTTGATGTGCTCGATCATGACGATGCCGTTGTTCACCACCACACCCATCAGTACCAGGATGCCGATGAAGGCCATGATGTTGAACTCGGTGCCGGTGATCCAGAACAGCCAGAACACGCCGAACACCGAGAACAGCACGCCGGACATGATCGCCGATGGGAACAGCAGCGACTCGAACACCGCCGCCATCACCACGTAGATCATGATGAGCGCGATGATCAGATTGAAGAACATCTGCTTCGACGCTTCCTCGTCGTCCTGGAAGCCGCCGCCCTCGAACGTGTAGCCGTAGCCGGCCGGGAACGCGACCGTCTTCAGCACCTCCTCCATCGCCTTGCGCGCCTCCGGCATGGTGGCCTTGCCATTGAGGTTGGCGCGCAGCACCAGCGTGGTCTGCCGGTTGGAGCGGCGGATCTCGGTGCTGGACGGCTTCACGCTCACGTCCACCATGGCCAGCAGCGGCACCTGGCGGCCGTCGGGCGCGCGCACGGTGAAGCTCGCGATGTCGTTGACGCCGTACTCGTCGGCACCGGCGAAGCGCACCCATACCGGCACCTCGGTGTCGCCGCGGCGGAACTCGCGCAGCGGCGCGCCACGCAGGGCCAGTCCGACGAACTGCGACACCTGCTGCGCGCTGAAGCCGAACGCTGCGGCGCGCTCGCGATCCACCCGCACGCTGAGCTCGCTGTTCTGGTCCCCGACGTCGACGCGAACGTCGCGCAGCTCCTTGCGCCGCGCCAGCATCGGCACGATGTCGCGGCCGAGCTCGGCCAGCACCTCAGTCGAATCGCCGACCAGCTGCACCTGCACGTTCTGGCCCGGCGGCCCGCCGCCGCCACCCGGTCCGCCCTGGTCGCCGACGCCGATGGTGGCGCGCGCCGACTTCGGCAGCTCCTTGCTGATCGAATCGATCAGCGGCTTCAGCTCCTCGACCGACTCGTCGAACGTGATGCGGGTGCCGGCCCCGCCGACCTCGCTGTACCAGGAGTAGATCTGGGTCAGCTTGTAGCGCTCGCGATTGGCGTGCAGGAACTGCTCGACCCGCGCCACTTCCTCGGACATCTGCTCCTTGGTGTAGCTGCCGCGCCACTGGTAGAAGATGTTGGTCTCGCGGCCTTCCTCGCCGCCGAACATGTTCTTCTTGGTCAACACCACCGGCACGAGGCTGATTGCGATGATCAGCAAGATGCCGGTCACGCTCCAGCCGCGGTGGCCGAGCGTCCAGCGCAGCAGCTGCGCATAACGCGCCTGCATCCGCGGGATCAGGCCGTTCGAGCTGCGCACCGCCGGCGGCGTCTTCATCCGGGCGGAGATCATCGGGATCAGGCTGATCGCCACCAGCCACGACGCCAGCAGTGACACCGAGATGGTGATTGCGATCTGCGCCAGGTAGATGCTGAGGAAGTTGCGCTCGCCGAACAGGTTGGGCACGAACACGATGCAGTGGCAGAGCGTGCCGGCCGACAGCGCGATCGCCACGTGGCGGGTGCCCAGGATCGACGCCAGACGCGGGCGGTCGGGCATCTTCTCGCGCTCCTGGTAGATGCTCTCGACCACGACCACGGCGTTGTCGACCAGCATGCCGACCGCGAGCAGCAGGCCCATCATCGACAGGATGTTCAGGGTGACGCCGGCGAAGTACATGAAGCCCAGCGTCATCACGAAACAGATCGGGATCGCCAACGTGACCATCAGCGTCGACGGCCAGTGGCGCAGGAAGAAGTACAGCACGATCACCGACAGCACCAGACCGATCGCGCCGGCCTCGGCCAGTTCCAGCAGCGAGCTGGTGACGTTGTCGCCCTGGTTCTCGATGATCTTCACCTGGATGCCGCTCAGCGCAGGCGCCTGGCGGATCTTCTCGACCTCCTCCAGCGCCATCCGCGAGACGTCGACGAGGTTGGCGTTGCGCTCCTTGAAGATGTCGATGCCCACTGCCGGGCGGCCGTCGAGCCGGCGGCCGTAGTCCATCCGTGCCGGCTTCAGGCGCACGTCG
>DASQMI010000005.1:0-4879 GCA_035645555.1 Lysobacter sp.
ACAGCACGGTGCGCGCGCGCACGTGCGCATCGCCCAGGCGGTAGCCGTCGGCGTCGATCGCGGCGACCGGCGTGCCGGTGACCACCTCGACGCCGAGCCGTTCGAGCTGCGCCTGCGCCTCGCGCGACAGCGACTCGGGGAAGCTTGCGAGCACGCGCGGGCCGGCTTCGATCAGCCGCACCCTGGCGCGCGCCGGATCGATGCGGCGGAACTCGTCGCGCAAGGTGTGACGCGCGATCTCGGCGAGCGTGCCGGCGAGCTCCACGCCGGTCGGCCCGCCGCCGACCACCGCGAAATGCAGCCAGGCGTCGCGCTCGGCGGGGTCGGTGGCGGCCTCCGCCTGCTCGAACGCGAGCAGCACGCGGCGGCGGATCGCCAGCGCGTCGTCGAGCGTCTTCAACCCCGGCGCGTGCGCGCGCCAGTCGTCGTGGCCGAAGTAGGCGTGGGTGGCGCCGCTCGCGAGCACGAGGAGGTCGTAGCCGATCACCTCGCCGTCGGCGAGCGTGAGCGTGCGCGCGCCCGGGGCGATCGCCACCACTTCGCCGAGCCGCACTTCGACGTTGCGCTGGCCGCGGAGGATGTGGCGCAGCGGCGCGGCGATGTCCGGCGCCGACAGGCCCGCGGTCGCCACCTGGTACAGCAGCGGCTGGAACAGATGGTGGTTGCGTCGGTCGATCAGGGTGATGCGCACGTCCGCGCGGGCCAGGCCGCGCGCGGCCCACAGGCCGCTGAAGCCGCCACCGACGATGACGACGTGCGCGCGCGCCACGCGGTCAGCCGCCCATGCGCTGTGCCAGCATCGCCTCGAGTTTCGCCTGGTCGGCGGCGAAGCGGCGGATGCCGTCGGCGAGCTTGTCGGTGGCCATCGCGTCCTCGTTGAGCTGCCAGCGGAAGCGCGCCTCGTCGAGCGGCGCCGGCGCTTCGGCACGTGCGCCGTCGTGCACCAGCGCGCGCGGCAGCTCGCCGTCCTGCTGCGCGAGCTGTTCGAGCAGGTCGGGCGCGATGGTCAGGCGGTCGCAGCCGGCCAGCGCCAGCACCTGGCCGGTGTTGCGGAAGCTCGCGCCCATCACCACCGTCGGGAAGCCGTGGCGCTTGTACCAGTGCCAGATGCGCCGCACCGACTGCACGCCCGGGTCGTCGTCCGGCGTGGCCGGCTTCTCACCGCCGTTGGCGAGGTGCCAGTCGAGGATGCGGCCGACGAACGGCGAGATCAGGTAGACGCCGGCTTCCGCGCACGCCACCGCCTGCGCGAACGAGAACAGCAGGGTCAGGTTGCACTGGATGCCTTCGCGCTCCAGCCGTTCGGCGGCGCGGATGCCTTCCCAGGTCGAGGCGATTTTGATCAGCAGCCGCTCGCGCGGGATGCCGGCGTCCTCGTACAGCGCGACCAGCCGGCGCGCCTTGGCGATCGTCGCTTGGGTGTCGAAGCTCAGGCGAGCGTCGACCTCGGTCGACACGCGGCCGGGAATCAGCTTGAGGATCTCGGCGCCGATCGCCACCGCCAGCCGGTCGCAGGCGTCGCGCACGCGCGCCTCGGCATCGTCGCCGTGCGCCTGCGCGATTGCCTGCTCGATCAGGGCCGCATACGCCGGCATCGCCGCCGCCTTCAGCAGCAGCGACGGGTTGGTGGTGGCATCGAGCGGACGGAAGCGCGCGATCGCCTCGATGTCGCCGGTGTCGGCGACCACGGCGGACAGGTCGCGCAGGCGGTCGAGCAGGGTGGGCATGCGGGTCCTCGCAACGAACGGGCCACGCATTGTGCAGCAGGCGCCGTGAGCACGGCTCAGTACAGGTCCAGCGGGTCGACGTCGAGCGACCAGCGCACGCGGCGCGCTTCCGGCAACGCGTGGATCGCCGGCAGCGCGGCATCCAGCGCGGCGTGCAGCGCGCGCCGCTCGTGCGCCACCAGCAGCAGTTGCGTGCGGCGGAAGCCGGCGCGACGGGGCATCGGCGCCGGCAGCGGGCCGTGCAGCGCGAGCGCGTCGCCGTGGCGCGCGAGCTGCGCGCGCGCTGCCTGCAGGAACGCGGTTGGCAGTTCCGCCTGCTTCGCTTCCGCGCGCAGCAGCGCCAGGTGCGCGAACGGCGGGAAGCCCGCAGCCTCGCGCTGTGCGAGTTCGCCGTCGGCGAACGCGGCATAGCCGCCGGCGAGCAGGGTGGCGAGCAGCGGATGCTCCGGGTGATGGGTCTGCAGCAGCACTTCGCCGGCGCGCGCGCTGCGCCCGGCGCGGCCGGCGACCTGGATCAGCAGCTGGGCGAGCTTCTCCGGCGCGCGGAAGTCCGCCGAGAACAGGCCCTCGTCGATGCCGACCACGGCGACCGTGGTCAGCAGCGGCAGGTCGTGGCCCTTGGCCAGCATCTGCGTGCCGACCAGCAGACCGGGGCGATCGCCGAGTGCGGCCAGGTGCTGCTCGAGCGCGTCGCGGCGCTGGGTGGTGCCGCGGTCGATGCGCAGCACCGGGTACTGCGGGAAGCGCGCCGCCAGCGCTTCCTCGATGCGTTCGGTGCCCGCGCCCTGCGGCTGCAACGCCAATCCACCGCAGGCCGGGCAGGCGTCGGGCACGCGCTGGGTGCTGCCGCAGTGGTGGCACTGCAGGCGGCGGCCGCCGGCGTGCACGGTCATGGCCACGCCGTGCTCGGGCGTGCCGCAGCGCCGGCATTGCGCGCTCCAGCCGCAGTCGTGGCACAGCAGCGCCGGCGCATAGCCGCGGCGGTTCTTGAACACCAGCACCTGGCCGCCATCGGCGAGCGCGCGTTCGATCGCCGCCAACAGCTCCGGCGACAGCCCGGCCACGAGCGGGCGCTTGCGCACGTCGAGCACGCGCACGCGCGGCGGCTTCGCCGCGCCGGCACGCGCCGGCAGCCGCAGATGCGCGTAGCGGCCGAGCCGGGCGTTGCGCAGCGTCTCCAGCGACGGGGTCGCGCTGCCCAGCACCACCGGCACGCCGAGCGCCTTGGCGCGCACCAGCACGAAGTCGCGCGCGTGGTAGCGGATGCCGTCGAGCTGCTTGTAGCTGCCGTCGTGCTCCTCGTCGACGACGATCAGCCCGGCCGCAGGCAGCGGCAGGAACGCGGCCGAGCGGGTGCCGACCACCACCTGCGCTTGGCCGCTGCGGCACGCCGCCCACGTGCGTGCGCGCTCGCCGTCGGCCAGCCCCGAATGCAGCGCATGCACCGGCACGCCGAGCCGGGCGCGGAAGCGCGCCAGCATCTGCGGGGTGAGCCCGATCTCCGGCACCAGTACCAGCGCCTGCCGGCCGCGCGCCACGCAGTCGGCGATGGCGTGCAGGTAGACCTCGGTCTTGCCGCTGCCGGTGACGCCATCGAGCAGGAACACACCGAAGCGGTCGCACGCGGCGGCGAGCGCGTCGACCGCGGCCTGCTGGTCGGGGTTGAGCGCGTGCGGCGCAGGCGGTGCGGCGCGGCCTTGCGGCGTCCACGGCACGCGTTCGACCAGTCCGCGCTTGTGCAGCGCACGCGCGGCCGTGCGCCAACCGGGCTGCTCGCCATCCAGCCGGTCCTCGGCGAGCGCGCCGGACGCCAGCCGCTCGCCCAGCGCGCGCGGGGCGCCGCGCAGGCGCGGCAGCGCGGTCCGGCCGGACTCGGTGAGCCGCCACGCCCAGTCGCGCGGGTCCGGCAACGGATCGCCCTGGCGCAGTGGCGCGGGCAGCGCGGTGGCGAGCACTTCGCCGAGCGGCGCGTGGGTGTAGCGGGCCAGCCAGCGCAGCGACGTCCACAGCTCGCCGGCAAGCAGCGGAGCGTCGTTGAGCCGGGCCAGCGCCGCGCGCGGCTCCGGCGCCGCCGGGTCGGGCGCACCCACCTCGGCGATCACCCCGACCAGTTCGCGGTGGCCGAACGGCACCCGCACCCGGCAGCCGATGTCGGCCTGTCCCGCGGTCAACCCGGGCGGCGGGCGATAGTCGAACAGCTGCGGCAGCGGCACCGGCAGGGCGACGCGCCAGACGGCAGGCGGGGAGGCGGGTGGGTCGGCGCTGGCCACGGTGCGAGTCTAGCGGCGGGCGGGTGCGCGGGTTCCGCACTTGCGCGCGGATGCTGCGGCGCCGCTTCGCAAAACGCCACAAGTCGTTGTTCCTACTGGAAAAGATTCCTTATCCACACCGCTTGTGGATAACTCTGTGAATCGGGTGTCGGCAGGTAAGCGGAATCCCGCATTGGCAAGGCTCGTCCTTGCGGTGGCGAAAAAAGTGCCAAAGGGCGCTTTTCCTTGTCGGTCAATAGTTTACGCGTGGAACAGCAGCTGAACGGCGGCTGCCCCGGCCGTGGAACCCGGACACGTGACGGTCGGGCGACGCCTGTGCACAACGGTTTTCGTCGGAAAACCGCGCCGCGCTTGGCGGAGCACGGCCGGCGCCGAAGTCAAGCGGCACCGCGGCAGCGCGGACGGCTACCATCGCCGGCCCATGCCGATCCCGCTGCGATGACTGCCGAGCCTGCCTCCCCCGCGCGCGGCCGGCCGGGAGCGCCGGACGCGTTCCTGCGTGGCCTGGAACGCCGCGCCCTCGTGCTGGCCGAGCTGCAGTGCGGCGACGGCGCGCGTGCGGAGGCGGCGGTGGCGTCGGCGGGCCGCCGTTTCCTCGCCGGATGCGCGCACTGGCCGCTGGCCGAATGGCCGACGCGCTTCTGGGCCGCGCTGCTGGCGCAGCCGGCGCTCTCCGACCGCGCCCCGGTGGCGCTCGCGCTCGATGCCGGAGACCGCCTCGGCGAGCTCGGCGCGGGCACCCGCGCCGCGCTGCTGCTGCGGCTGGTGGCCGGGCTGGGCGACGACGTGGCCGCGGCCGCGCTCGGCGTGACCGTCGGCCGCTACCGCCGCGCGCTGCAGGCCGCGGTGCCGCGCGATCCGCACGGTGCCCCCGACCCGCAC
>DASQMI010000006.1:0-8833 GCA_035645555.1 Lysobacter sp.
GGCGCAGGCGGTGGCGTTCGACGTCGCCGACGGCGAGGCCGCGCGCGCGGCGCTCGAGGCGCTGCTCGCCGACGGCCCGATCCCGATCGTGGTTAACAACGCTGGCGTCCACGACGACGCGCCGATGGCCGGCATGAGCGAGACGCAGTGGAAGCGGGTGATCGACGTCTCGCTGCACGGCTTCTTCCACGTCACCCAGCCGCTGCTGCTGCCGATGGCGCGCCTGCGCTGGGGCCGCATCGTCAGCATCTCCTCGGTCGCCGCCGTGCTCGGCAACCGCGGGCAGACCAATTACGCCGCCGCCAAGGCTGCGCTGCACGGCGCGTCGAAGTCGCTGGCCCGCGAGATGGCCTCGCGCGGGATCACCGTCAACGTGGTCGCGCCCGGCGTGATCGCCGGCCGCATGGCGCAGGACGCGTTCCCGCCGGAGACGGTGCGGCAGATCGTGCCGGCCGGGCGCGCCGGCACGCCGGACGAGGTCGCCGCGCTCGTCGCGTTCCTGTGCGGCGACGAGGCCGGCTACATTACCGGTCAGGTGATCGGGGTGAACGGCGGCATGGGCTAAGCCCGACCGTCCGCCCGCGCGCCGGCCCTCCACTTCCGGGGACTTCCCATGCTGCACCGCCTTGCCCTCGCCACCGCGCTCTCGCTGCTGTGCCTGTCCGCCGTCGCCGTGCCGGCGCGCGCGCAGGAGGCGCCGAAGATCGCCGACAACGCGCAGAACCCGCCGCCGAAGGCGCCGCTCAACCGTTACCAGCGCTTCGAGCTGGCACCGGTGGCGATGGGCGCGCCGTACACCGAACACGAGACCAACCGGGTCGCGCTGGAACGGCTGCAGGCCAACATCGACCTGCGCGCCAAGCCGGTGGTCGACGAATGGAACGCGAAGGCGGCCGCCGGCGGCCGCACGCTGAAGATCCAGCCGGAGATCCGCTACATCCGCTTCATCACCGGCGGCAAGCGCTTCTGGGGCGGCGCGTTCGCCGGTGACTCGGCGATCCTGCTGAAGGTGCGCATGGCCGATGCCGCCAGCGGCGAGGTGATCGCCGAGCCGGAGTTCTACCAGCGCGCCAACGCGATGGGCGCGGCGTGGTCGTTCGGCGCCACCGACAAGCACATGCTGATCCGCATGTCGGCCATGCTCGAGCATTACCTGCGCTCGAACTACACCGCCGCGGTCGGCGGTCCGGTGGCGGTCGCGCCCGGCCACGAGGAAGCCGCCGAGGACGACGGCAAGAACAAGTAAACGCAGCGGTTCAGCCGGCTGACGAACGCGCCCGCGGGCGCGTTCTTTTTTGCACGCGCGATTCAGCCGCGGCGGCGGAGGATGGCCCGATCCGCAGGAGAAACGTCATGGCCGCCTTCCGCCTCATCCGCACCGTCGTACTGTCGGGCCTGTTGGTCGCGGCCGCCGCCGGCTGCGCCGGCACCTCGCGCATCCTCATGGCCGAGCCGCGCGCGCCGATTCCGGTCGAGCAGGTGCGCATCTACCACGCGCCGCCCGCGCGCTTCGTCGAGATCGCGCGCATCGAAACCGCGAGCGGCATCGGCTTCGGCACCGCCGGGCAGACCGATGCGGCCTTGCTCAAGCTGCGCCGCGAGGCGGCGCGCCTGGGCGCCAACGGCGTGCTGCTGGAAGCGGTCGACACGGTCAGCTCGCCGCTCAGCGTCGGCATCGGCGGCGGCCGCATCAGCCGCAACAGCGCGGTCGGCGGCAGCGTCGGTTTCCCGACTGCGCAACGCCGCGCGGTCGGCGTAGCGATCGTGGTCGACGCGGATTGAGCGCGCCGTCACGGCGCCGCGCGGTCGAGCTTGCGCGCGGCTGAACGCCGCCAGCGGATTGACTTGATCGCGACGGCCGAGATTGCATCCTGTCGCCACACCCGACGCAGGGAAGATGCCGATGCCGATGGTCCGCCGTTCGCCGCGTCTCGCGCTCCCCACGCTGTTGGCCCTGGGCACGCTGGTGGCATGCGGAACGATGGCCGGAGAACAGTCCGATACGCGGCAGACGCAGGACCCGCCACAGCCGGGTACGGAGTCGAGCGCGCAGTGCAACGCCGACCGCGCCAGCTGGGCGATCGGCCAGCCGGCGACCGCCGAGGTGCTCGAGCGCATCCGCGCTGACACCGGCAGCACCAAGGCGCGCGTGCTGAAGCCCGGGATGATGGTGACGATGGAATACGACGGCACCCGCGTGAACGTCGACGTCAACGACCGCAACCTGATCACCGGGGTGCGTTGCGGTTGAGGGATTCGACTGCGGCGCAGGCCGCAGCGACAGGCTGGGGTGGGCGCAGGGGCCCTGCGCTCCTGCGACCCACCCCGGGGCCGTGGTGACCGTTTCCGCTCAGCCCGCAGGCTCGACCGCCGGCGTCGTCGCCACCGCCGGCGTGCGCGCGTAGCGCCACGCGATCAGCAGCGCACCACCGAGCAGCACCCCGGCGATCAGGAACGCGATACCGGCGAAGCGCACCGGCGCATGCGGGCCGATGAACCAGCCGAAACTGCCGGCGAACAGGGTCGGCCCGACGATGCCGGCCATCGATACCAAGCTCATCAGCGAGCCCTGGATGCGGCCCTGCACCTCCGGCCCGACCTGCCGGGTGATCAGCGCCTGGGTTGCCGGTTGCGCCACCGACCACAGCGCCGCGACCGGCATGCCGAGCAGGAACATCCACGGCGTCCCGGCGAACGCGTACACCGCGAAGCCGGCCACGCCGCACGACAGCCCAAGCAGCAGCGTGCGGCGCTCGCCGAGCCGCGCCACCAGCCGGCCGACCAGCACCGCGTTGACGATCACGCTCAGCACGCCGACCGCGCCGAGCACGAAGCCGACCTCGCGCTCCATCCAGTCGAAGCGCACGTCGGCGAACAGCACGAACGTGCTCGGATACACGTAATGGGCGAGGTTGGCGAGGAAGACCACGGCCGCGAGCCCGAGCACCTGAGGATAGCCGCGCAGCAGGCGGAACGCGCCGACCGGATGCGCCTGGCGCCATTCGAAGCGCGCCGCACGCCGTTCCGGCGGCAGCGACTCCGGCAGCACGAACAGGCCGTAGAGGAAGTTGAGCAGCGCGAGCGCGCCGGCGCCCCAGAACGGCAGGCGCGGGTCGATGTCGCCGAGCACGCCGCCCATCATCGGCCCGACGATAAAGCCGAGCCCGAACGCGGCGCCCATCATCCCGTAGCTCTTCGCGCGCTGCTCCGGCGGTACCACGTCGGCGACGTAGGCGTTGGCGGTGGTGAAGCTGGCCGACGTCACCGCCGAGATCACCCGGCCGACGAACAGCCACGCCAGCGACGGCGCCAGCGCCATGAACACGAAGTCGAGCCCAAGCCCCAGGCACGACAGTAGGATCACCGGCCGCCGGCCGAAGCGATCCGACAGCGCGCCCTGGATCGGGGAGCAGACGAACTGGATCGCCGCGAACACCGTGCCGAACACCGCGATCCAGTACGACGCCACGTCCTCGCGCCCACCGACGAACTCCTGCACGAGGTGCGGTAGCACCGGGATGATCAACCCGAACGCCAGCACGTCGATCAGGATAGTGACGAAGATGAAGGCGAGCGCCGCGCGGCGCGCACCGGACGGGGGAGCGGTCATCGGCGCCGGAGAATCGGAACGAGGGCGGCAGTCTAGCGGGGTTGGCGCGCGCGCGGGCAGCCGCTATCCGCGCCAGTTGCGCGGCAGCCGGTTGTGCACCGCGGTGGCGGCCAGCGCCGCGTGTCCGACCGCGACACTGATCTGGTTGAGCGCGCTGACCACGTCGCCGATCGCGTACAGCCCGTCGACGCTGGTCTGCTGGTGCGCGTCGACCTCGAGCTCGCCGTTGTCGTCGGTGCGCGCGCCGAGTGCAGTGGCGAGCGCGGATTGCGCGTCGCCGCCGAGCGCGGCGTACACACTGTCGAAGCGGCGCTCGTGGCCGTCGGCGAAACGTACGCACAGCGTCTCGCCGTCCAGCCGCATGGCGGCGGGCTTCGGCAACAGCTCCAGCCGCGCCGCCTCGGCGCGGGCATGTGCCTGCGCGTCGGGCGCGGCGGCGTCGCTCGGCAGCACCGCCACGTCGCTGGAAAACGTGCGCAGGAACTCGGCGTGCGTCAGCGCGGTGGCGAGCGGCCCGTACACCGCCAGCCGGCCGTCGCGCGCCTCGTAGGCATCGCAGACCGCGCACAGGCGCACCGCGCCGCAGCCGATCGCCTGCTCCAGCTCGTGCAGGTGCGGCATGCGGTCGACGATGCCGGTGGCGAGCAGCACGTGGCGCGCGCGCCAGCGGCGACCGTCGCCCGCTTCGGCGGTGAACACGCCTTCGTCGTCGCGGCGCAGTGCGGTAATTCGTCCGCCCTGCACTTCCACGCCGAAGCTTTCCGCCTGCGCGCGCAGGCGGTCGAGCAGGCGCGGGCCTTCCACGCCGAACGGGAAGCCCGGACAGTTGTGGCTGGTGGGTATCCAGCGCGCGCGGCTGGTGCCGGCGTCGATCACCCGCAGGCGGCGGCGGAAGCGGGCCAGGTAGGTCGCCGCGGTCAGCCCGGCCGGACCGGCGCCGATCACCAGCGCGTCGAGCGGCGCGTCGTCAGTATCCGCCATCGCCCGCGCGTTCCAGCAGGCGCAACGCGTAGGCATCGGCGGGCGCGTTCCAGCCGGCCACCACGCGCAGGCCGGCGCGCGCGGCCAGTTCGGCGATGCGCGCATCGCTGTACTTGTGGCTGTATTCCACCCGCATCGCCTCGTCCTCCGCGAAGACGAAGCTACGGCCGCCGACGTGCACCGTCTGTGCACGACGGCTGACGAGGAACGTTTCCACCCGCTCGCGTTGCGGTGAATACAGCGCGCAGTGGAAGAAGCCGTCGAGGTCGAAATCGCTGCCGATCTCGCGGTTGAGCCGCTGCAGCAGGTTGAGGGTGAACGCGGCGGTGACGCCGGCGGTGTCGTTGTAGGCGGCCTCGATCGTCGCCGGTTCCTTGACCAGGTCGAGCCCGACCAGCGCGCAGCCACGCTCGCCCATCGTCGCGCGCATCGCCGCCAGCAGCGCGACCGCCTCGTCGTGGCCGAAGTTGCCGAGCGTCGAGCCGGGGAAGAACACCAGCGTGCGCGCCGCGCGCCGGCGCGGCACCGGCAGCGCGACCGGGCGGGTGAAGTCGGCGCACACCGGCAGCATCTGCATGTTCGGGAAGCGCGCGGCCAGGCGCGCGGTGCCTTCCAGCACGGCGGTGCGCGAGATGTCGATCGCCGTGTAGGCGACCGGCGCGTGCAGGCCGGCCAGCAGCAGCGCGGTCTTGCGCGCGCTGCCGCTGCCGTACTCGACCACGTGCGCGTGCGCGCCGACCGCGTCGGCGATCTCCGTCATCCGCGCCTGCAGCAGGTCACGCTCGACCCGGGTCAGGTAGTACTCCGGCTGGCGGGTGATGCGCTCGAACAGCGCCGAGCCGCGCGCGTCGTAGAAGTATTTCGACGGCAGCGTCTTCGGCGTGCGCGACAGCCCGGCGATGACGTCGGCACGGATGGTCTGCGGGGTCGGCCGCAGGTCGACCAGCTCGGCGTGCATCGCGTCGGTCTGCGCGTTCATGGATCCCTCGCCAGGCGCAGGCCGGCGAACTGCCAGCGATCGCGCGGATGGAAGAAGTTGCGGTAGCTGGCGCGCACGTGCCCGCGCGGCGTGGCGCAGCTGCCACCGCGCAAGACCCACGGCCCGCACATGAACTGTCCGTTGTATTCGCCGAGCACGCCGCGCCATGGCCGGAAACCCGGATACGGCACATAGGCGCTGGCGGTCCATTCCCACACGTCGCCGAACAGCTGCTGCAGCCCGGCGGCGGCGGGATCGCCGGCCTGCGGCTGCAGCACGCCGTCCTCGGCGAAGCGCCCGAGCGGCGCCTGCACAGCGGCCGCGCGCTCCCACTCCAGCTCGGTCGGCAGCCGCGCGCCGGCCCAGCGCGCGAATGCATCGGCCTCGTAGTAGCTGAGGTGGCAGACCGGTGCATGCGGATCGAGCGCGCGCACGCCGCCCAGGGTGAACGCATGCTCGAGATCCGCGCACCAGTACAGCGGCCGCGTCCAGCCCTCGCGCTCCACCGTGGCCCAGCCTTCGCTCGTCCACAGCGCGGGCGTGCGGTAGCCGCCGTCCTCGACGAACGCGCGGTATTCGGCGTTGCTGACCGGGCGCGAGGCGAGCAGGCACGCCGGCGCCAGCGCGCGGTGGCGCGGGCTCTCGTTGTCGAACGCGAACTGCGCCGCCCCCGGCCACGGCGGTGCGCCGATCTCCACCATCGCCTCGTCGAAGCGCACCCACGTCAGCGGCACCGCATCGCCGCGCGGCACCGGCAGGTCGGCGCGATAGGCCGGCGCGCGCGGATGCTGGGACAGCGCGTGCAACAGGTCGGTCAGCAGCAGTTCCTGGTGCTGCTGCTCGTGGTGGGTGCCGAGCAGCACGACGTCGCGCGCGTCGGCGTCGAGCGCGTCGCGCTGCAGCAGTTCCAGCACGCGCTCGTCGAGCGCGCGCCGGTAGTCGCGCACCTCGGCCAGGGTCGGCCGCGACAGCAGGCCGCGTTGCGCGCGCGGATGCGCGGGCCCGGCGCCGCGGTAGTAGCTGTTGAACAGCGCCGACCAGTCCGGGCGCAGCGCGCGCCCGCCGGGCAGGCGCGCCAGCACGAACTGCTCGAAGAACCAGGTGGCGTGCGCGAGATGCCACTTCGCCGGACTGGCCTCCGGCATCGACTGCAGCATCGCGTCCTCGGCCGAGATCGGCGCGGCCAGCGCCTCGGTGCGCGCGCGCACGCGAGCGAAGCGCTCGGCGAGCGCGTCGCAGGCAACGGGGACGAGGACCGCGGACATGCCGCGACCCTAGCGCGACCGCGGTAGCGATCGCCGTGAAGCCCGCGCGACCGGACCGGCGCGCTCAGCGCGCGCCGCGCACCGCGATGAAGTCGAGGAACTCGGCGCGGGTGCGGGCGTCGTCGCGGAAGCTGCCGAGCATGGTCGAGGTGATCATGCTGACGCCGCGCTTGTGCACGCCGCGGGTGGTCATGCACTCATGCGCGCCCTCGATCACCACGCCCACGCCCTTCGGCTGCAGCACGTCGGCGATGCAGCGCGCGATCTGCGCCGTCATCTTCTCCTGCACCTGGAAGCGGCGCGCGTAGGCCTCGACCACCCGCGCGAGCTTGCTGATGCCGACCACCTTGCCGTCCGGGATGTAGCCGACGTGCGCGCGGCCGATGATCGGCGCCATGTGGTGCTCGCAGTGGCTTTCGTACTCGATGTCGCGCAGCACGATCATCTCGTCGTAGCCCTCGACCTCCTCGAACGTGCGCGCGAGGTAGGCGCGCGGGTCGAGTGCGTAGCCGGCGAACCAGTCGCGGTACGCCTCGACCACCCGGCGCGGGGTGTCGATCAGGCCTTCGCGGCTCGGGTCCTCGCCGGCCCAGCGCAGCAGCGTGCGCACGGCGGCCTCGGCCTGTTCGCGGCTGGGGGTCTCGGGGGATTCGGCCATGGCAGCGATTCGCGATGGGGGAGCGCATGCTAACCCAGCGGCGGCGGGGCTGCCGGCAGCGTGCGTGCCGTACGCAAAAAAGGAGCCGCGCGGGGCGGCTCCAACAGGGAGTCCTGCTGCTGGAGAGAGGACGGCCTAGCGGCCGTCGCGATCGAAGTCGCCCGGCAGGGCGCGCTCGATGTGGTGCCAGCCGTCGCGCACGGCGTGACGGGCGTCGGACCAGGCCAGGCGCGAGCCGCCGCGGTTGCGCTCCCACTCGCTGCCCAGTTCGTCGTCGATCTCGTCGAAGTCGCGGCCGCGGTAACGGCCGAACGTGCTGTAGCCGTAGCGGTAGGCCGGCGCGTAGTCGTTCCAGTCGTAGTCGCTACGGTAGTACGACGCGTTGCGGAAGTTCTTCTCGAAGTGGCCTTCGTAATCGGTCGGGTTGATCGCCTCGGCGATCGAGTCGCCCGCCTTGGCGCCGACGATGCCACCGGCGATGGCGCCCACCAGGCTGCCCGCCGGGCCGGCCGCGGAACCGATCGCCGCGCCCGCCACCGCGCCGGTCACCGCACCGGTGCCCGCGCCAATGCTGTGGTCTTTCTTCACGTCGCTCATTCTCGGCAACTCCGTCGGTGGGGAGTGACCACGCTAGCGCCGCGGCAATCGAGCGCGGGTGAAGGCACGCCGCACCGGGCATGAACGACGCGTGCGCGCCGTCATGCATCGCTTCAGTGCGCGGCGACCGCGCGCCGTTCCGGCCGACGCTGCGGCCAGCCGCCGGCGAGCGCGCGGTACAGCGTCACCGCACCGACCACGCTGCGCGTGCGCGCATCCGCCAGTGCGTCTTCGGCCTGCAGCCGCGTGCGCTCGGCATCCAGCACCTCGAGCAGGTCGGCGGCACCGGCGTCGAACCGCACCCGCGCCAGCGCGGCGGCACGCGCGCTGTCCTCGGCGGCACGCTGCAGCTCGGCATCCTGTTCGCGGGCCCGGGCATACGTGACCAACGCGTTCTCGGTGTCTTCGAGCGCGCGCAGCACGGTCTGCTCGTAACGTGCCAGCGCCTCGGCAGCGCCGGCTTCGCTGGCGGCAATGCGCGCGCGCACCCGGCCGATGTCGAGGAACGACCAGTCGACGCCGAGCGCGACCAGACGCGTCTCGCTGTCGCGCTCGAACAGCGCGTCCGCGTCGATCGCCTGGCTGCCGATCAGCCCGCCGAGAGTAAAACGCGGGAACAGGTCGGCGGTGGCCACGCCGATGCGCGCGGTGGCCGCATGCAGGCGGTGCTCGGCGGCGGCGACGTCCGGACGCCGGCGCAGCAGCTCGCCCGGCGTGCCGGGATCGAGCGCCGGCGGCGGTGC
>DASQMI010000007.1:0-3108 GCA_035645555.1 Lysobacter sp.
CGGCGCGCGGTGTCCAGCGCGACGGTCGAGTGGTCGATCACCACGCTGCCCGGCGCCAGCACCGCGGCCAGCCGCTCGACGTTCTCCAGCACGTCGGCATCGAACGACACGCACAACGCGACCGCGTCGCAGCCGGCGAACGCGTCCGGTGCGTGCGCCGCGCGCACGCCGAGCTCGGCGGCCAGCGCGTCGGCCTTGGCCTGGGTGCGGTTGCCGATCACCGCCAGCAGTCCGCGCGCGTGCAGATGGCGCGCCATCGGCGCGCCCATCGCGCCGAGACCGATGAAACCGACGTTGCGTACGCGCATGTCGCAAGCCCCTGCAGGAAAGGGCCGCATGGTGCCCGAAAGCCGGCGCGTGCTGTAGCCGCAGCGACGGTGGGCGCGGTCAGTCGGTCTCGCGCACGTCCTCCGAGCGCGGCCCGCCGCGCTCGCGGCGCCAGTTGACCGAGGCGCGGTTCTCCAGCGTGCTCGATTCGATCTCGATCTCGAAGCCGCGCCGCAGCAGGTACTTCAAGGTCAGCACCTGGCCGGTGCCGAGCAGCGACACGCCATAGCCGACGTACAGCCGCGGCGACAGGTACTTGCCGATGCCAAACACCGAGCCGCCGAGCGCGCGGCTCTGCATCACCCCGGCATCGTCGAGCCCGATGCGCGCGCCGATCTGCGCGGCGAGCAGGCTGCCGCCGGCGGTAAGCGCGGCGCTCGCGGCATCGAGCTGGCGGCCTTCGCTGCCGCTCAGCGCCGACAACGGGCGGCCGAGCGCCAGATAGGCCAGCGCCTCGGATTGCGAGGTCGCCGGATCCGACCACACCTCGGCCTGCGGCGCCGACGCGCGTCCGGTGACGCGGATGCCGGCGGTGACGTCGCCGACCTCTCGCTCGGCGCGCAGATCGAGGATCGGATCAGCGACCGGCCCGTTCGACCAGATCAGCCGGCCACGCGTGATCTCGAGCTCCTGGCCGTACGCGGTGTAACGGCCGTCGACGTCGAGCCGGCCGAGGGCGGTGGTCTCGCGTCCCGGCCGCGCGCGTACCCGCAGTTCGCCCTCGACGCGGCCCTCCAGCCCGAAGCCGTCCATGCGCACGTCCTCGCCCAGCCGCAGCGCGAGGTCGAGTTCGAGCGCGGACGCTTCGCCGCGTTCCGGATCGACCGGATCGAGCACCACCACGTCGGGCGACGTGCCGACGCCCTCGTCGAGCCGCTCCAGATCCAGCCGCGCGCTCGGCACCGCGACCGTGCCGGTGACGCGCAGCGGCTCGCCGACCCGGTAGGCCACCTGCACGTCGGGATCGACCACCGCGCGCAGCTCGCGGGTGTCGGCGACCAGCACGTCGTCGCCGCGCAGGTTCAGCCGCAGCGGTGCCTCGCCCTGCCAGCCGAGCGTGCCGTCCACGCGCAGCACACCCTTGCCGGTACGCACGCTGCCGTCCAGGCGCGCGCTGCCGTCCGGCTGCGCATCCATCCGCAGCTGGCCGTCGTGCAACGCGATGCCGAGCGCCGGCAGTTCGGCGGTGAAGCCGCTCAGGCGCGCGCTGCCGCCGAGGCGCGGCTGCGCCCGGGTGCCGCCGAGCGCGAAGCGGCCGTCAAGCCGGCCGCGCGGATCGACCAGGTCGGGCGAGAACAGCTCCAGCCAGGTGAGCTCGTCGGTGCGCAACGCGATCTCGCCCGCGAGCGGTGCGTACGCGTCCCAGCCGGTGGCGACGTCGGCATCGAGGCGCCCGCCGCCATCGAGCGCGGCGCCCAGCGTGGCCTGCAGCCGCTGCGCGGTGAAGCGCGCGGTGAGCTGCAGGTCGCGGTAGCGCACCAGATCGCGCGCGCCGAGCCCGACGCCGCCGGCGGCCGAGCGTGCGCGCGCCTCGCCGCGCCAGCCGGCACCGAGCGGGCGCAGCTGCGCATCGAACGCGAGTTCGCCGTGCAGGCGCCAGGCGCGATCGTCCGTCTCGCGCGGCAGCCACGGTTCGGCCAGTGCGAGCGGCAGCGCGACCGCATCGACATCGATGCCGCGCCGCGGCCAGTCGGCCTGCGCGCACAGCGCGCCGCCGGCGTCCGACGCGAGACAGGCGCGCTCGAGGCGCAGTGCGCGTCCGGCCCAGGCGAAACGCGCCGGTGCCCGCAGCCGCCACGCCGCGCCGCGCGACGGCGCAAGCCGCAGCGTCGCCAGTTCACCCTGCCAACGCGCGCGATCGCGACGCAGCGTGCCGTCGAGATCGATCGCACCCGACGCCCCGCCGGCGCGCGCCTGCAGCCGCAGGCGTTCGACCGCGCCGCGCGCGTCGACGTCGAGCGTCGCGAACGGCACGCCGGCCTGCAGCCCCTGCGCACGCAGCAGGAGGCGGCCGTCGCCAGCGCGCCACGGCAGCATGCCGCGCGCCTCGAAGCGCTCGGCAGCGTAGCCGGCCACGGTGATCCCTTGGCCTTGCAAATCGGCCTCGACATCCGGCGCGTCGCGTGCGCCGCGCAGGCGCACGGTGCCGCGCAGCGTTCCGCGCGCATCCGGCAGCAGGTCGTCCAGCCGCAGCGGTTCGAAGCGCGCATCCACGGACAGCGCCTGCGTGAGCGTGCCGCGCGCCTCGACCCGGCTGGCGCCGAGTGTCATCGCGAGCTCGCCCGCGTAATCGCTGCGGGCCTGCGCGCCCGGCCGCATCGAGAAGCGTCCGCGCGCCTGCAGCGCCCGCCCGCGCAGGCGACCGGCGAGCTGCGGCACGTCCACGACGGCCTCCAGCGCACCATCGCCGGCGCGCGCCTGGCCGCGGGTGTGCACGCGGCCGGCGAGCGTGCCGCTCCAGTCCGGGGCGAAGTAGCCAGGATCGAAACCGGCCAGCCGCGCGTCGAACGTCCACGCCAGCCGCGGCGACCAGGCGACCGAGCCCTGGCCGTCGAGCGTGCCACCGGGGGTCTGCGCGCGCAGCGTGCGCAGCCGCACCTGTCGCGCATCGCCGCGGCCGTCGAACTGCAACGACGCACGCTCGCGTCCGCGCGCGAGCCGCGCGTCGCCGATCGCCGCCCAGCGTTCGACGGTGCCGGCAAAACCGAAGTCGGCATCGGCGCCGACCGCCGGCGCGTCCGGGGCGCGGCCGCGCCAGCGCAGTCCGCGCGCGTTGATCGC
>DASQMI010000008.1:0-2196 GCA_035645555.1 Lysobacter sp.
CGGCGCCGAGGAACTCAAGCCTCCGGATGCCGCCGTCTATATTGTCGGGATGAAAAGCTATGGCCGCGCGCCGACGTTCCTGTTGCTGACCGGCTACGAGCAGGTGCGCTCGGTGGTGGCGGCGATCGACGGCGACTGGGACGCCGCGCGCCGGGTCGAGCTGGTGCTGCCGGAGACCGGCGTGTGTATCACCGATTTCGGCGACGAGGAGGTCGCGGCCAACGCGTCGTCCTGCTGCACGCCGGCGGCGAGGGAGCCGATCGCCGCGTCGTGCTGCGGCCCTGCGCCTGCGGCCGAGGCGCCGATCGCGGCCGCCTCGGCCGACTGCTGCGGCGGCCCGGCGCCCATCGGGGCGGATGCCTGCTGCGTGGCGGACGTCGAGGCCAAGGCCGTGGGCCAGGCCGGCTGCGGTTGCGGGCCGAAGCCGGCGGTGGCGCCGGCGGTCGTGGCGTCCTGCTGCGGCTAGCCGATGACCACGCAGCAACGCAGCGCAGTGTGGCTGCTCGGCACGTGCCAGTGCGTGCTGTGGGGCGTGCTGTATTACAGCTTCTCCGTGCTGCTGGTGCCGATCGAGCGCGAGCTCGGGCTGTCGCGCGCGGTGGTGGCCGGCGCGTTCTCCTGCGCGTTGCTGACGATGGCGCTGCTGGCGCCGGCCGTCGGCCGCCGCCTCGACGCCGGCGAGGCGCGCCGGCTGCTGCGCACCGGTGCGGCGGTGGCGGTGCTCGGGCTGGTGCTGCTCGGCTTCGCCGCCAATGCGCTGATGCTGTACGCGGCGTGGTGCGTGGTCGGCGTCGCGATGGCGGCGCTGCTGTACGAACCCGCGTTCGCGCTGGTCACGCGCGCGCTCGCCGATCACGAGCAACGCCTGCGCGCGCTCGCCGCGGTGACGGTGATGGGCGGGCTGGCGAGCACCGTGTTCCTGCCGCTGCTGTCGTGGACGGTGCAGCACTGGGGCTGGCGGCCGACGGTGGCGGTGTGCGTGGCGGCGGTGCTGGTGGCCGCGGTCGCGCTGGAAGCGCGTGTGCTGCCGGGCCTGCGTCCGGACACCCCGCCGGCCCCGCGGCCGCCGCGGACGCGCGCGCCGTGGCCACGCCACCTGCCGACGCTGGCGGCGGTGTTCGCCACCGGCACGCTCGCGGCGATGGCGGTGACCACGCTGCTGATCCCGCTGATGCTCGCGCGCGGCGCGTCGCCGCTGGTCGCCGGACTGGCGCTGGCGGCGATGGGCATCGCCCAGCTGCCGGGGCGGATCTGGCTGCTGCGCTCGCGCCCGCGCACCGGCGGCGCGCTTCACCTGGGGCCGATCGTGCTGCAGGCGGTGGGGCTCGCGGTGGTGGTGCTCCCCACCTCGCCGTGGCTGATCGCGTTTGGCGTGGCGAGCTTCGGCGTCGGCGCCGGCCTGCAGACGCTGGTGCGGCCGTGGCTGGTGCAGCGGCTGTACGGCGAGGCCGAGGCCGGCCGCTGGAACGGCGAGGTCGCGCGCGTGCAGGGCTTCGCGCGCGCCGCCGGGCCGGTGGCGGTGGCCGCGCTGGCCACGCTCACCGGCACCGCGTGGGCGTTGGGCGCGGTTGCCGCGCTGCTGGCGCTGAGCCTGCTGCTGGCGCGGCGACTGCCGGTGTGAGCGCGGTCGTTACAGCGCGGCGTCCTTTTCGCCCGCGCGGCGGAACGCGTCGCGCGCAGTGACGCGGTCGCAGTAGGCGCGGAACGCGGGCCGCTCCGGATACGCCTTGAACACGTCCATCGTCCACCACAGCATCGCGCCGACCTGCACGTCGGCGCCGGTGAACGCCTCGCCGGTCAGGTAGGGCTGGGCGGCGAGCGTGCGCTCCAGGTGGTCGAGCGTGTGCTCGAAGCGGCCGAACGAGATCGTCGCCGGGTCGTACTGCCACTTCATGAAGGTGGCGCCGACGCCGGGATCGAACACCGCGTCGTTGAACACCAGCCAGCTCAGGTAGGGGCCGCGGCGCGGGTCGCCGACCGGCGGCGCCAGCCCAGCCTGCGGGAACGCATCGCACAGGTAGATGGTGATCGCCGCGCGCTCGGTGATCGCGACTCCGTCATGCACGATCGCCGGCACCTTCTTGTGCGGCTGGATGCGGCGGTAGTCCTCGGGCGCGTTGCGCAGGTCGACGCGCTCGAGCGTGTAGTCGATGCCCAGCTCCTCCAGCAACCACAGCACGGCGAAGGAGCGGGTCT
>DASQMI010000009.1:0-6619 GCA_035645555.1 Lysobacter sp.
AGCCGCTGCTGCCGGCACCGCCGCCGGCGATGCCGCAGGATCCGCGCGCGCAGGCCGAAGCCGCGTGGCGCGCGCTCCTGGCCGCCTGGCGCGCGCACGGCGAGACGTTCCGGACCGCGCTCGCGCCGCTGTTCGGCAACGGCCTCAACCGCAGCCAGTACAAGCCCGAGCATGCAGCGGCGGTGTTCGAGTGGCTGGCGCGCCAGCCCGAGACGCCCCCGGCCGACACGCTGCACGACAAGCTGGTCAAGTACGGCGCGCGCGCGCTCGCCAAGGGCTGCAACAAGGGCGTGAGCGCGCCGAGCTCGCCGCTGTGCGAGGCGATCGACGCGCTGCTGGACGCCCGCGACGCGCTCGACGCCTGGCGCACCGCCGACGACCTGCGCAGGCTGCACGCGCTGCGCGAGCGCGCGCGCGCGCTCGACGCCGCGCGCAAGGAGGCGTTCAACGTGCGCGCCTACGACGACCTGGTCGCGGCGGTGCACGCCGCGCTGCAGGACGACGCCACCCGCGCGGCGCTCGCGCAGGCGCTGCGCCGGCAGTTCGCGCTGGCGCTGGTCGACGAGTTCCAGGACACCGACACGCGCCAGTGGACCCTGTTCGACGCGCTGTTCGCCGACGCGCTGGTGCTGGTCGGCGATCCCAAGCAGGCGATCTACCGCTTCCGCGGCGGCGACATCGCCACCTACCTGCGCGCGCGGGCGAGCGTCGACGACACCGAGGTGCTGACGCGCAACTTCCGTTCGCGACCGGGCGTGATCGACGCGGTCAACGCGCTGTTCGGTGCCACGCCGGATCCGCAGGCGCTCGGCGAGGGCATCCGCTTCGAGGCCGCGGAGCCGGGCGGCCGCGTCGCCGACGACGCCCTGCGGCTCGACGGCGCAGCGGCGCCCGCGCTGTGCTTCCACGCGGTGCCGCCGCCGGGCGACGGCAACGAGCGCGGCGCGGAGGAGTCGCGTCGGATCGCCGCGCGGCTGTGCGCGCAGGCGGTGGTCGAGCAGCTGCAGGCCGGCGCCGACGGCCGGCTGCAGCTGCGCGACGGCGCGGGCTTCCGCGCGGTGGAACCGCGCGACTGCGCGGTGCTGGTGCGCAGCCATCGCGAGGCCGCCGCGGTGCGGCAGGCGCTCGCCGCCGCCGGGGTGCCGGCCGCCGCCGCCGGCCGCGGCAGCCTGTACCAGACCGACGAGGCGCTCGACCTGCTCGCGCTGCTGCTGGCGGTGCGCGCGCCCGGCGACGAGCGCCGCGTGCGTGCCGCGCTCGCTTCGCCGTTGTTCTGTTTCGATGCCGCGAGCCTGGCCGCGCTGGATGCCGACGGCGACGCGCTGCGCCGCTGGCAGCAGCGTTTCGAAGCCTGGCGCGCGCGCTGGGAGCGGCACGGGCCGCAGGCGATGCTGACCGACGTGTTGGCCGAACGCGCGCAGGCGCTGCGCACGCTGACCGATGGCGAGCGCCGGCTCGCCAACTGGCTGCAGCTCGGCGAGCTGTTGCAGGAAACGCGCACCCAGCGGCTCGGCCTGCAGGGCCAGATCGACGCGCTGCGCGCGGCAATCGACAATGCCGATCCCGAGGACGAGGCGCAGATGCCGCGGCTGGAGTCCGATGCCGCGTGCGTGCAGATCCTGACCCTGCACGCAAGCAAGGGCCTCGAGTTTCCGCTGGTGTTCCTGCCGTTCCTCGGCATCGGCCAGAAGAACGGGCAGGTGCGCGGCGAGTTCGCGCTGTACACCGAAGGCGAGCGCCGCGTGCGCTACTGGAAGCGCGGCGGCGACTGGAAGACCGCCTGCCAGCGGCACCTCGCCGAGGAACGCGCCGAGACCATGCGCCTGCTGTATGTCGGCCTCACCCGTGCGCGTCATGCGTTGTGGCTATGCGGCGGCGCGTTTGCCAGCGCCGAGCGCAGTCCGCTCGCCGCGCTGATGGGCGACACGCGGCCGCCGCCGGCGCTGCGCGAACGGCTGGCGGATGCGCTGGTCCTGCGCGAAGGCGAGCCTGCCGCGGAGACGCCGGTGCTGCGCCCCGGCGCGCCGCCCGCGCCACCGCCGCCGCGTACGCCGCTCCGGGCGCTGCGTCGCGACTGGTGGATCCACAGCTTCAGCCAGCTGCACCGGCAGCTGCCGCACGGCGCACTGGCGGCGGCCGACGAGGCGCCGGCGCTGGACGAGCGCGTGCTGCAGCCGCCCGAGCCGGTCGCCGGACCAGCGCCTGTGTTTGCCGGCGAACGCTTCGGCAACGCGCTGCACCACGCGCTGGAACGGATCGACTTCGCCGCATGGCGCGGCAGCGACGGCCGCGTGCCCGACGGCCAGGCGCCGCTGCTGCTCGATGCGCTGCGCAGCCAGCAGTACCCGCCGGCCGCGTTCGCCGACGGCGTCGCCGCGCTGGCGCCGCTGGTCGCGCGCACCGTCAACGCGCCGCTGCCGCTGCGCGACGGCAGCGCGCGCGCGCTGTGCGACGTGCCGGCGCACGAGCGCATCGCCGAGATGGAATTCCATTTTGCGCTCGGCGGCAGCGACACGCGCGCGCTGCTGGCGCTGCTGCACGCGCACGGGATCGCCGCGCATCGCCAGGATTTCGGCGGCTGGAACCGGCTGGCCGGGCTGATGACCGGCAAGATCGACCTGGTGTGCCGCATCGACGGCGCGCTGTACGTGCTCGACTACAAGTCCAACCGTCTACCCGGCTACGACGCCGCCCAGCTCGCGCAGGCGATGCGTGCCAGCGAATACGACCTGCAGGCGCTGCTGTACACCCTCGCCGTGCACCGCTGGCTGCATGCGCGCCGCGGCGACGCCTACGACTACGAGCGCGACGTCGGCGGCGTGCGCTACCTGTTCTGCCGCGGCCTCGATCCGGCCGATCCCGCGCGCGGCGTGCACGCGCTGCGCTTTCCGCGTGCGCTGGTGGAGGCGGCCGATGCGCTGCTGGCCGCGGGAGATGGCGCATGAACGCGCATCCGGAGCTTCGTGCGGTCGACCTCGAGCTGGGCGCGCTGCTGCGCCGGCTCGACCCGCGCACCGCGCCGGACGTGATGCTGGCCGCCGCGCTCGCTTCGGGTGCGGTGGCGCGCGGCCATGCCGCGTTCGATCCGGCGCGCCCGCAGCTCGCGCTCGACGATCCGTCCGGCTTGCCCGACGCCGCCACCCTCGACGCGGCGCTGCGCGCCTCGCGCTGGGTCGATGTCATCGACGACGGCCGCGCGGCGGCCGCAGATCGACCGCTGGTGTACGAGCGCGGCCTGCTGTATCTGCGCCGCTATCGCGAATACGAGCGCCGGCTCGCCGCCGGCCTGCGCCGGCTGGCCGTGCATCGAGCCACCAGTGCGCCGGATCCGCTGCTGTTCGCGCGGCTGTTCCCCGACGGGCACGATCCGGACCAGGCCGAAGCGGTGCGGCGCGCGTTCGGCCAGGGCCTGATGCTGGTCACCGGCGGCCCCGGTACCGGCAAGACCACCACCATCGCGCGCCTGCTCGCACTGCAGCTGCACGCGCGCCACGACCTGCGCATCGTGCTCGCCGCACCGACCGGCCGCGCCGCCGAGCGCATGGCCGAAAGCCTGCGCGCCGCGCGCGAGCGCCTGCGCGCCGACGGCGTCGAGCCCGCGCTGGTAGACGCGCTGCCGGTCGAGGCGCGCACCGTGCACCGCCTGCTCGGGACGATTCCCGACAGCCCGCGCTTCCGCCACGACGCCCACCACCCGCTGCCGTACGACCTGGTGGTGGTCGACGAGGCGTCGATGGTCGACCTGCCGTTGATGTGCAAGCTGGTCGAGGCGATCGCCGACGGCGCGCAGCTGGTGCTGCTCGGCGACCGCGACCAGCTGCCGTCGGTGGAGGCGGGCGACGTGCTCGCGGCGATCGTCGACGCCGCCGAGGCTTCCGGCGAATTGCCGCGCGTGCACCTGCGGCGCGGCTGGCGCCAGGCCGACTCGCTGCAGCTGGCGCCGCTGGCCGAGGCGGTGCGCATCGGCGATGCCGACACCGCGCTCGCGCTGCTGCGCGAGGGACTGCGCGGCGTGCGCTTCCACGAGAACCTGCTCGACCCGCTCGCCGGCGACGGCGGCGAGGCGCTGCTGGCGCCGTGGCGCGCGCTGATGCGGTTGCAGGACCCGGCCGAGGCGCTGGCGCAGGCCGGACGCCAGCGCGTGCTCACCGCGCTGCGCGATGGCCCGCAGGGCGCGGTCACGCTCAACGCGCGAATCGAGGAGGCGCTCGCCGGCGCGCAGCGCGAGCGCTACTTCCACGGCCGGCTCCTGCTGGTCACCGAGAACAGCTACCGCCACGGCCTGTTCAACGGCGACCTCGGCGTGTGCCTGCGCGACGGCGACGGCATCACCGCGTGGTTCGAAGGCCCCGCCGGTCCGCGCGGCTTCCATCCCGGCGCACTGCCCGCGCACATGAGCGCGTTCGCGATGACCGTGCACAAGGCGCAGGGCTCGGAGTTCGAGCGGGTGTGGCTGCAGCTGCCGCGGCAGGATGCGCGCCCACTGTCGCGCGAGCTGGTGTACACCGCGCTGACCCGTGCGCGTGGCGAGCTGCATGTCGCCGCCGCCGAGCCGGTGCTGCGCGCGGCGCTCGCACGCCACGCCGAACGGGTGTCGGGGCTGGCCGCGCGCCTGCGCGGCTGACTCAGGCCGCGGTCTCGATCAGCGGTTCGTCGTCGAGCACCAACGCGGGCTGCGCGCGCGGCGGTGCCACGGCACCGCCGCCCGCCTGCGCCGCCGCCTCGCAGGCGCGGCGCTGGTTCGGGCACAGCATTTCCATGTGGTCGACGTCGAACGTCAGCCGCTCGACCAGGAAGTCGACGAACGCGCGCACCTTCGGCGACTGCACGCGCCCGCGCGGGAACACCGCGTTGAGTTCCATCTCCGGTCCGGTCCAGCCGGCCAGCACGCGCTTGGCCAGGCCCTGCTCGACGTAGGCCTTGATGGTGAGGTCGCTCGCCAGCACCAGGCCTTCGCCGCACAGCATCGCGCCGACCAGCGGACCGGGGTCGTTGGTCACCAGCACCGGCTCGACGCGGGTTTCGTGGCTGCGGCTGCCGTCGTCGAGCGGCCAGTAGTAGCCGCCGTTGCGGCGGAACTTGGTGTAGGTCAGCGTGCGGTGGTGCTGCAGGTCGTCAGGCGTCAGCGGCTCGCCGTGGCGTTCGAGGTAACGCGGACTGGCGTAGACCTGGGTGCGGAACACCGCCAGCCGCCGCGCGACCAGGTTGGAATCGGGCAGGTGGCCGACCCGCAGCGCGACGTCGAACTCGCTGTCGATCAGGTCGAGCGTGTCGTTGCTGAGGTGCATCTCGACGCGGATCTCGGGATAGCGCGCGCGGAACTCGCCCAGCAGCGGCGCCACCCAGGTGATGCCGACCGAATACGGCGCGGTGAAGCGCAGCCAGCCGCGCGGGCCGGCCTGCAGCTGGGTGACTGCGCTCTCCGCCTCGTCGAGCTCGCGGGCGATGCGCTGGCAGTGCTCGTAGTAGACGTTGCCGGCCTCGGTGAGCCCGAGCTTGCGGGTGGTGCGGTGGAGCAGCTGCGCGCCCAGGCGCGTCTCCAGTTCCTGCACCTTGCGGCTGACGGTGGTCTTCGGCAGCCGCAGCGCGCGCGCGGCGGCGATGAAGCTGCCGAGCTCGACGACCTTGACGAAGATGAGGGTGTCGTTGAGATCGCGGCCCATGCGGCCTCCGCGCGGGATTGGCCCGCTGTCGGGACGATTATTCCCCCGAAATCCGGCTAATCAAGCGCCTGGCGTGCCACTAGTCTGCGCGGCGTGCTCCCTCCGCCCGCCGCCATGCGCCGTCTGCAGCCCCTCCCCCCTCTGGCCATCGCGCCGGTGCAGACGGCGCCGGCGGGCGCTTTTTCGCCTGATTCCCCGGCGAATCAGATGCTTGGACGCGCAGGGCGGGGAAGAATGCCGACCGCCGCACTGCGCCTGCCGCTCGCGCAGACGACCGCGGGCGTCCCGCTCGCGGGAGAGAAAATCCCATGAGCGGGACGATCCCCGCGGTGCTGGTGGTGGGCGCGACCGGCGTGGTCGGCCTGGGCGTGGTCGCCGCGGCGCTCGCCGCCGGCCACCCGGTGATCGCGGTGGCGCGCGACCGCGCCCGCCTGCGTGCGCTGCGGCGTGCGCATCCCGACGCCGCGTTGTCGCTGATCCCGATGGCGGTAGACACCGACGAGCACGCCGCGTCCCTCGCGCGTGCGTTGCGCCGGCGCGGTCGTCGCCTGCTCGGCGTGGTCGCCGCGCTGCGCGGCGAGCCGATGCGCGGACGCGTGCTGGACCAGCCGGCCGCCGCGCTGGGCTGCGCGCTAGAGTGCGACCTGCTGCCGCATCTGGCGCTGGCACGCGCGCTGCTGCCACAGCTGGCGCCCGGCCAGGGCTACGTGCTGGTCGGCGGCCCCGGCGACGAAACGCCGTGGATCGGCTATGGCCACCGTTCGATTGCCGCGGCCGCGCTGCGCATGCTGGCCTGCGTGCTGCACGAGGAAGCCCGCGCGCACGGCGTGCGCGTGCAGCTGCTGGCGATCGGCTCGCCGGTGCGCGGCAGCCGCAACGCGCGCTGCGCCTGCCCGGACTGGCCGACCGCCGAGCGCGTCGGTGCGCAGGCGCTCGCCATGCTCACCGCGCAGGCG
>DASQMI010000010.1:0-11548 GCA_035645555.1 Lysobacter sp.
CGAGCACGAGTGCATCGCGCCCGTTGTGGGCGGTGCGCACCTCATGCCCGGAGAGCTGCAGCTGCAGCGCCAGGGTGGCCGCCGCGTCGATGTTGTCGTCGACCACCAGCACGCGCAAGCGGGAAGTCGCCGATTGCGGCCGGCGCTCGCCGTGCGCGTCGCCGTTCCGGTCAGCGGGGACCACCGGATCGGGCGCAAGCGGCAGCCGCACGGTGAACGTGCTGCCGCGGCCGGGACCGTCGCTTTCCGCCTTGACCTTGCCGCCGTGCATCTCGACCAGCCGCTTGACCAGCGCGAGCCCGATGCCAAGCCCGCCCTGCGCGCGATCGAGCGTCTTGCCGACCTGGGTGAACAGGTCGAACACGTCCTCGATCGTCTCCGGTGTCAGCCCCATGCCGTTGTCGCACACGCGGATCACCACCCAGGTGTCGTCGCGTTCGACCGCGAGTTCGATGCGCCCGCCTTCGGGCGTGTACTTGGCCGCGTTGTTCAGCAGGTTGCTGATGACCTGCGCGATACGGGTGCGATCGGCATCCAGCAGCAGCGGCTCCTCCGGCAGCGACACCACCAGCTCGTGGCGCGCCGCGCCGATCGCCGGCCGACTGACTTCCAGCGCATCGTCGACCACCACCTGGACCTCGACGCGTTCGCGCCGCAGCTGCACCTTGCCGCTGGTGATGCGCGAGATGTCGAGCAGATCGTCGATCAGCCGCACCATGTGCTCGACCTGGCGCTTCATGATCGCGCGGGTCTGGCTGGCCACGTCCGCGCCGGGCGCGAGGTCGAGCACCGCCAGGCCGCTGCGGATGGGCGCGAGCGGATTGCGCAGTTCGTGCGCGAGCGTGGCCAGGAATTCGTCCTTGCGGCGATCTTCCTCGCGCAGGCGCTCGTAGAGGTTGGCGTTCTCGAGGCCGGCCGCCGCGATCGCGGCCAGCTGCATCAGCATCGCCTCGTCCTCCTCGGTGAACTCGCCTTCGTACTTGTCGGAAAGCTGCACCAGACCGAGGTTCTTGCCGCCGTGGCCGACCAGCGGCGCGGCCAGCCAGCCGCGCATCGGCGGATGGCTGTCGCGGTGCGGGCCGAAGTGCTTCCACGCCGGATGCGCTTCCAGTTCCTCCTGGGTCATCCGCATCGGCTGGTTGCTCTCGCAGACCAGCGTGTAGATGCCGCTGCCGTCGGGCTTTTCTCCGTAGTGGCGCCAGGCCGCGTACTTGTCGGACATCGCCACCGCGGTGACCGACTGTGCCCAGTCATCGCCTTGGGTGAGCGAGGCCACCGCCTGGTGCGCACCGATGATCAAGCGCGCCTCCTCGGCGAGCACGCGGCAGATGCTCTCCGGCGACAGCAGCGCGTTGATGCGGCGGCTGGCGTCGGCCACGCGGGCCAGCTGCTCGGCGCGCAGCTTCTCCTGCTCCAGCAGCGCAGCACTCTCCTCCTGCGACTGCTTGAGCTCGGTGACGTCGCGGGTCGCGCCTGCGATCGCCTCGACCTCGCCGTCCGGGCCGAGCACCGGCACGAAGATGTAGTCGTACAGACGGCGGCCGGCCGTGCCTTCGAATGGCACGATGCCGCGCACCGGCTGGCGGGTCGCCTTGACGTGCTCCAGCTCGCGGTCGTGCATCTCCGCATGCCAGGGCTCGTAACCGAGCTCCCAGCAGGTGCGGCCGATCGCCTCGTCCCACGAGCGTCCCCACAGGCGCAGCAGCGGATCGTTGGCGTACTGGAACCGGTGATCGAGATCGAACACGAACACCAGGTCCGGCGTGGTGGTGAGGATGGTCTCGTACAGGCGCCGGCGGCGCTCGGACTCTTCGGTCAGCCGCGCCAGCGACTGTTCGGCCTGCTCGCGCTCCCACGCCAGCGCCAGCAGATGGCTGACCGCGAGCAGGAAGTCCACCTCCTCCGGCTGGAACGCGTCGCGCCGCGTGCTGCCGACCGAGAACGTACCGAGCACGCGGCCGTCGCCGCTGAGCAGCGGATAGCAGGCGTACGCGCGCACACCGAGGCTGCGGACGAACGTGCACGCGGGGTCCACCGCGATCTGCGCCGCGTCCACTGCGCAAGCCTCCTTGGCTTTGGCAACCTTGCCGCACACGGTCTGCCCGAGGCGCACCCGCTGCACGGCGGCATCCAACCCGGGCGGATAGCCGGCACCCTTGACCAGCACCAGCCGCTCGCCGTCGTCGATCTTGTAGTTGAAGAACATGTCGGCGCCGAGCGGTTCGGCGATCATGCCGAACACCGCTTCCGCCATGTCCGCGCCGCCCGAACGGGATTCGAGGATGCGCCGGGCCACCTGCAGCAGCAGCACGCGGCGTTCCGCCTCGCGCTGGCGCGCGGTCTCGTCCTGGAACACCTTGCCGAAGCCGTGCAGGTTGCCGTGCTCGTCGCACAGCCGGACGGTGGCGCCGTTGGCGAAGAACAGCGTGCCGTCCTTGCGCAGGTGCCAGCGGTGATCCTCGGCGCGACCTTCCGCGCGCGCGCGGTCCAGCTCGGCCTGGAACGCGCCGGCGGCGCGATCCTCCGGGGTGAACAGAAGCTCCGCCGACTGGCCGATCGCTTCCGCGGCGGTGTGGCCGGTGATGCGTTCGGCGCCGCCCTGCCAGTCGACGATGCGGCCCTGCGCGTCGGTGATCACCACCGCGTAGTCGCGCACGTTGTTGATCAGCAACTGGAAGCGCTCGTCCTGCGCGCGCAGCGCCGCCTCGGTGCGCTTGTGCTCGGTAAGGTCGATTCCCTGCGCGAACACCGCGTTGACCCGGCCGCTGCAGTCGTGCAGCGGCTTGAGCACGTAGTCGATGAAACGCTCCTCTTCGCGCCCGTCCGCCCGCCGCAGCACCACGCGCACGTCGGTGCCGACGAGCGGCACGCCGGTCCGGTAGACCTGTTCGAGCTGCTCGACGATGCCTTGGCCCACGATTTCCGGAAACACCTCGCGCAGCGGCTTGCCGATGACGTCGCGCCGGCCGATCAGCTCGAAGTACGGCTCGTTGGCGGCTTCGTAGACGAAGTCGGGACCCGACAGCACGCAGGCGAACGACGGCGAGAGGTCGAACAGATCGGCGAGGCGCTCGCGATGGGCATTGCTGCCGATCGACGCGAACGTGCCGCTGGCCGGCGGCGGAGCGCGGCCGGCCGGGGCGACCGCGGGCGACGCGTGCGACGGCCCAAGTTCCGCAAACGACCCCGCGTAGCCGACGAACGCGCCGCGCGCGTCGTAACGCGGCCAGGCGCTGCCGCTGACCTCGCGGTAGCGTCCGTCGCAGCCGCGCAGGCGGAAACGCAGCACCACGCTGCCGCCGGCATCGCTGCGCAGGCGCGCGCCGACATCGGCGCGGTCGTCCGGATGCACGGCCTCCAACCAGCCGCAGCCGAGCGCCTCGGCCGCCGTCTGGCCGGTGTACGCGTACCAGTCGTCGCAGACGAACGAGCAGGAGCCGTCGCGTTCGCTGACCCACGACAGCGCGGCACTGGTGGACTGGAGGATCACCACGGACTCCCTTGATTTCCGGGGGTGCCGCCGCTCCGTGGCCGGTGCCGGTCAGCCGCTGCGGCTCGCGCCGCGCAGCCCGCCGGATGCCGTCGGGACGCCGTCCCCTCACCCCTTCCGGTTGCTGGTCATCCGTCTATCAAGCCCGATCCGGAATTAACGCCGTGTCTACGTCCGCTTTACGCGCCGGGTACGCCCGCCGTGTGCCCCCTGCCGCCACCACGACCAGGCGCTCCGGCGGGTGTGGCCGGGGCGCGGAGGGTGCGCCGCGGCTGTCCACGGCGCGGGTGGCGTGTGCGGCTTTAGAACTTGCCGGACACCGAGAACGCGAAGATCGGCCCGATCCGGCGGTGCCGGTCCTCGACGTAATCGATCGGGCCGGTGCGGCGGTCGACGTAGACCACCCGGTCCCACATGCTCATCGCATCGAGCGCGTTGCCGTAGGTGAAGCGCAGGGTCATGCCGTGGAAGTCCTTGCGCTCGACGAACAGGCTGCCCCAGACCGGGCCTTCCCAGAAGCGCCCGACCTCGGTGAGGCGGTAGTCGCGCGCGCTGAAGCTGTAGCTGAGGTCGGCACCCCACGCCCACGCGGTGCCGGCCACGTCGTGGCGCAGCGACAGCTCGGCGAGTTCCTTCAGGTTGTTGCTGATCGGCCGGGTCTCGCCGGTCAGCGGGTCGCGCACGCGACTCTCCTCGAACTGCATGCGCGCGTCGAGCTTGGCGCCGCTCCAGCCGAGCGGCTCGAGATTGAACGTGCCCTTCCACTCCAGCCCGTAGCGGGTGGCGCGGTCGATGTTGCCGGGGCTTTCGCCATCGGCGCCGATCGGGATGATGTCGACGATGTCGTCGATGCGCTGGCCGTACACGCGCAGGCTGGTGTTGCCCCAGGCGCCGAGATCGCGCACGGCCTCCAGTTCGAGTTCCCAGGTCTGCGGCGGCACCAGGTCGGGGTTGCCGGCGTTGGTCTGGTCGTCGTTGACGTCGACGGAGGCGAGGAAGTCGTAGAAGTTGAGCTGGCCGACGCGGCGCTCCAGCTTCATGTTCACGTCCAGTCCGGGCGCGGCGCGCCAGGCCAGCGACAGCAGCCCCTTCGGGCGGCGGAACTCGCGGGTCAGCCCGCCGCCGCCGGCCTGCGCGAGCTTGGAATACTCGGCACCGGCGCTCAGCTGCAGGGTGAGGCTCGGCGTCAGCGCGCGGCCGTAGGTGCCCATCACCTCGTAGCGGTCCTCCTCCACCGTCGCGGTGCCACCAGGCAGCGCCACCGGCCGGTACACGCCGTCGGTGCCGAGCTCGAACAACGCCGCCTCGCTCTCCAGGCGGTTGTAGGCGTACTCGGCGGACACCTGCCAGTCGCCGCCGGCCTTCCAGCGGTATTCGCCGCGCGCGATGCGCTCGGTCTCCTCGCCGTCGCGGCTGAAGCGGCTGCCGGTGGCCGGGGTGCCGTCGGCGTAGCGCGTCTCCGCGGTGGTGGTGACCGGGGTGTGCACGAAGCGGTTGAGCGCGATCAGCTTCAACCGTCCGCGGCCGACGCCGAACTCGTAGTCGCCGCCGACTTCCCAGTTGTGGCCGCCCTGCTCGCTGCGCACGCTGCGCACGCGGTCCGGCTGCGACGGCCCGGTGCGGCGGCCATCCTCGACGTAGTCGTAAAACACCTTCTGCCAAGACGCGTTGAGGTTGGCGAGCGCGCCGTCGGCGCCGTGGTGCACCAGCTGCGCGCTGAGTTTCGGCCGGTTGTTCTCGCCGGTCCAGGCATCGTCGCGGTACTCGCGCACGCTGCCGTCGGCGTTGTAGATGGTGGTCGGGCCGCCGGCGCCGCTGTGGTTGCCGTTGTTGTCGAAACCCAGGGTGTAGTCGAACGCGCCGCGGGTGCCGCTGAGCGACACCTGCGCGCGGGTCAGCTGCGGATCGGTGTAGTACTTGCGGAAGTCCGGCCGCCAGTACCACGAGCCGCTCAGCCCCTCGGCCTTGGTGATGACGTTGGCGACCTGCCCCGACAGCCCGGAGATGTCGAGCGTGGCACCGTCGCGGATCTCGATGCGCACCACGTTGCCGGCCGGAATGCGGCTGAGCTGCCCGACCACGTCGTTGGACTTGCCGGACAGGCGCTGGCCGTTGAGCAGCACGTTGCCGGTGGCCTGCCCCAGCCCGCGCTCCTGCGCCTCCTCGCGGATCACGAAGCCCGGCACCTGGTTGAGCATGTCCAGCGCCGAGCGCGGCGCGTAGCGCGCGAAGTCGTCCGGCATGTACGTGCGCACCGACGGTGCGGACGCCGCCGGCGCGTCCTGGGCGAGCGCGAACGGCGGTGCGGCAAGCAAGGCGGTGGTCAGCGCCAGACGGTGGAGCAACGGAGTCATGCGGGCATCCCTCGGCGGACGGAGCGGGCGCAGGCCGGCCGCGTCGCGCCGCCGGATGCGGTTTCCGGTTCGGACGCTGCGCGAGGGCGAAAGGTTTGAAACGCGCAGGAAAAAAGTGGCCCGACGCTAGTAAGGCGTGCCGTCCTTGCGGGTGAAGCGCCAGCCGCCGTCGACGCGCAGTGCCACGAGATCGTCGTCGGGGTAGCGCACCTCGTCGCCGGACGTGCGGTCGCCGATCTCCAGATACAGCACGTCGTGGTCGGATTCATTGACCAGACAGTGCGCGTCGCCGCTGCCGGCCTTGAAACCGGCGCACATGCCCGGGGCCAGCACGGTGCGGCCGGCGTCGGTGTGTAGCGTGGGATGCCCTTCGAGGATGTAGACCAGCTCGTCCTGGCGGCTGTGCGCATGGCGCAGCGCCGAGCGCGCGCCGGGCGGCAGCCGGGTGAGATTGACGCCGAAGCTGGTGAGCCCGAACGCATCGCCGAGCGCGCGTTTCTCGCGGCCTGCGGTGAGCGCGGCGAACGGGGCCGGATACAGCGAGGTGGTGCGCGCGGGCAGGTCGAGCGCGCGCAGCGCCACCGGCTTGGCAGGATCGGACATCGGGCGGATTCCGTGGCAGCGGAGCCGCCATCCTAGCGCCGGGCCAGCGCGGCGGCCGACGCTACAGCTCGACGTCGCCAAAGAACTCGCGCACCAGGCTCAGCGGCACACCGACCCGCAACGCCATCCGCGTGACCTCGCGATGCACGCGCTGGCGGTCTTCGGGCGAATCCAGTTCCGGCACCACCTCGGACGCCTCGCGCGCAAGCCGGCTGAGGAACTCGTTCACGTCAGGACTCTGCTGGGTGAGCTCGGCGATCGTTGCCTGCAGGTGGGCCAGCGCCGCCTCGATGCGGCGATCCTCCGGCGGCTGAGGGGTGGCCATGCGTCCTCCCGGCCAGTGACGAACATCCTTCGAAGAATGTGCGTTCTAGCACTTCGGGTTGCACGGCCACGCCAAAAAACCGTGAAGTGCGCTTCGATGCGCGCGTCGCGCGCGTCGCGGTGGCAAGTGCGACGCGCACCGCCGCCTGCGCGTGCCGGGCGCGCCCGCGCGGGGTCAGGGCGTGCCCGACTCCGGCGCGCGGCTGGGATCGTCCTTGGCGCGTTCGCGTTCGCCTGCGTCAAGCGTGCGCGCGTCCTGTCCATCGCGCTGGCGCGGATCGCCATCGCGGCTGGACTCGCGCGGCGTGGTTGCCGCTTCGTCACGATCGGGTCGGATGTTCATCGCGCACCTCCTGCTGCGCCGAGGCTAGCGGCGCGCGCGTGAGCTGCGGATGTCGAGCGTGCAGCGCTGAGCTACGCTTTGCCGCGCCTGTCGAGGCAGACCATTTGAGGGGAGGACACCCATGAAGACACGTTTCAAGGCGGCCGCGGCCGCCCTGCTGTTCGTCGCCGGCATCGGCGTTGGGTTCGGCGCGCAGAAGCAGCTGCAGTCGATGTCGACGCTGTACCGCGGCAAGCCGAAGCAGGAAGCGGCGAAGGCGCTGCTCGACGACGCGCTGAAGCTGGCCGGCAAGGACGGCAGCTGGGAGCGCATCGGCGTCGGCCGCGTGTACTACCTCGGCGGCATGAAGGCGCAGGGCCAGAAGATCTTCGACGAGCTGCTGGCCGGCAAGCCCGCCGACAGCGACATCTACCGCATCGCGCGCGTCTACCAGGAAGCCGGCGAATGGCAGAAGGCCAAGCCGCTGTTCGACCGCTACCTTGCCGCCAATCCGCGCGAGGAGAAGGACCTCGCCGAGGTCGGCGCGTACTACCTGCTCAACGGCGACCGCGCGACCGCCGAGCAGATGTTCGATCGCGCCTACCAGATCGAGCGCGAGGATCCGTGGCTGAGCGTGCGCATCGCCGCCGCCTACCTCGGCGTCCGGCCGCAACAGTAAGCGCCAGCGTTACTACGCAACGCCCGGGGCCGGCCCGCCCCGGGCGTTCTCTTTTTCGGCACCCGCCATGACTTCCGACCTAGACAAATTGGTCTAGACAAATCGTTCTAGATGGCGCAGGCTGGTGGCGTACCGTCCGCAGGAGCCGCCATGGCGCGCAAACCCGCCAAGCCCCCGAAGCCCACGCCCGCCGAGCTGGACCTGCTGCGCATCGTCTGGCGGCTCGGCCCGTGCACGGTGAAGGACGTGCACCAGGCGCGCGTGCAGGAGCGCCCCGACGTCACCTACGCCACCGTGCTGCGGCTGATGCAGGTGATGCACGGCAAGGGGCTGCTGAAGCGCGACGAGAGCCAGCGCTCGCACGTCTACAGCGCCGCGCATCCGCAGGACGCGCTCAAGACCGGCCTGCTGTCCGAGCTGATCCAGAAGGCGTTCGCCGGCTCGGCGAAAGACCTGGTGCTGGCCGCGCTCAGCACCCACGTCAGCGCGCGCGAGCGCGAGGAGATCCGCCGGCTGCTCGAGGAGAGCCGCGATGAATGAGCTGACCGCCGCACTGGTGCCCGTGCTGGCGCAGACCCTGCTCGCGTTCGTCTGGCAGGGCGCGGTGGTCGGCCTGCTCGCCGCGCTGGCGCTGCTCGCGCTGCGCGAGGCGTCCGCGCAGGCGCGCTACGCGGTGGCCTGCGCGGCGCTGCTGGCCTGCCTGCTGTGGCCGCTGGCGACCTTCGTCGGGTTGTGGGCCGACCCGCCCGCGGCCGGTGCCGTGCAGTGGTGGCGGCTCGCAGCCGCGCCGTTGCGCGCCGACGCCGGCGCGCCGTCCGCGTCGATCCTCGGCGCGGGCGACCCGTGGAGCGCCGGTGCGGTGCTGGCGTGGGCGCTCGGCGTCTGCGTGCTGTCGCTGCGCACCGCGTTCGGCGTGCTGTGGATCGAGCGTGCGCGTCGCGCGCACGCCGCCGCGCACGCCGAATGGCAGGCGCGGCTGGATGCGCTGGCGTACCGCTTCGGCCTCGTCCGCCGGGTGCGCCTGCTGGTGGTCGACTGCCTGCCCTCGCCGGTCGCCGCCGGCTGGTGGAAACCGGTGGTGCTGCTGCCGGCGGCGCTGATCGCGCGCCTGCCGACCGCGCACCTGGAAGCGCTGCTCGCGCACGAACTGGCGCACATCCGCCGCCACGACTATCTGGTCAACGTGCTGCAGTCGCTGGTGGAGGCGCTGCTGTTCTTCCATCCGGTGGTCTGGTGGCTGTCGCGCCGCGTGCGGCAGGAGCGCGAACTGGTCGCCGACCGCCTCGCGGCCGGGGTGCTCGGCTCGCCGCTGCAGCTCGCGCACGCACTGGTCGAACTGTCCGACGTCATCGCGGACCGCAGCGTCGCGGCCCGCCTCGCCCCCGCGGCCCAAGGAGGCCATCTCATGTCCCGCATCCAGCAACTGCTTCGTCCGCAGGCCGCGCGCGGCGGCCGCATCGCGCTGCCGCTGATCGGCCTCGCCGCCGGCTGCATCGGCCTGTACGCGCACGCCCAGCTCCGGACCGCGCCGGTAACGACGCCCACCGCAGTGGCCGCACCGGCGCCGGTGGTGTCGCCGGCGCCGGTCGCCGCGCCGGCCCCCGCCGTCGCCCCCGCGCCGCGGCCGCAGGCGCATGCCGATGTCGTGCTCGCGCTGGAGGCCGACGCCGCCGCGCGCGCCACCGCGATCGCCCGCGCCGAGATCAGCGAGCAGCCGTACGCGCTGGTTCGCCACGGCGAGGACGGGATGCTGTTGTCCGGCTCCAGCGACGACATCCGCGAGATCGAGGCGCTGCGTGGCCAACTGGGCCGCGACTTCCTGTGGTTCCGCCGCGACGGTCGCGCCTATACGGTCACCGATCCGCAGCTGCTCGCGCGGGTCACCGCCGCCTGGCGCGATAGCGAGGCGGTGGCGCGCCGGATGGACGCGCTGGCGCAGGAGATGGACCGCCACGGCGAAGTGATGAGCGAACTCGGCGCGCGCATGGAGCGCCTGAGCCCGCAGCAGGAACCGTCGCCGGCGATGCGCGAGGCGCAGCAGCGCATGAGCCAGCTGGCGCGTCAGCAGGAAACGCTGGCGCAGCGCCAGGCCGAGCTCGCCCGCCGCGAACGCCAGGGCGAGGACGATCTGCGCGACGACATGCGCGACATCGAGCGGCAGATGGCCGCGCTGCAGCCGCAGATGACGCGCGAGAGCCAGCTCATCGCCGCCGAGGCCGAGCGCATCGCCCGCGCCGCCGCGCCGATGGCGGCGCTGAGCCAACAGATGGAGCGCGCGTCGCAGCCGATGGAAGCGCTCGGCCGCCGCATGCAGGAGCTCGGCGAGCAGCAGCAGGCCGCATCCGAACGCGCCGAGCGCGAGACCCGGCAGCTGATCCGCGAGGCGCTCGATCGCGGCCTCGCCGCGCCGGTGCAGCGCAACTGAGCCAACCGGCTGCGGGCCCGCTCAACGGGCGCGCGGCTTCAGCGCCTCCAGCGCCTGCGCCACCGCGACGTGCGCGCAGGCGATCGCCCGCTCCAGCTCGAAGCCGAAGTGGGTGCGGTAGTAGTGCCAGGTGGTGGCGCTGAGGAAATAGCGGATGTTGGCGGCGGCGATTGCGCGCGCCTCGGCGCTGCGCCGCGGCGCGTACGCATCGACCAGCCGCTGCACCGACGCCCAACGCTCGCGCGCCTGCGTATCGCGCATGCGCGAGAAGATCTCGGTGTGCAACGCGGCGCGGGTCAGCGCCGCCTTCGCCTCGAATCGACGGTAGAGCCGGTCGGCGAAGTCCGGCAGTTCGTCCACCGTCGCCGGCGGCGCCGGCAGCTCCAGCCGCCGCGCGACTTCGCTGGCCACCGCCTCCAGGAAATCGTCGCGGGTCGCGAAGTAGCGGAACACGGTGCGCTCGGAAATGCCGGCGCGCGCGGCGACCGCGCGCACGGTCAGGCCGGATACCGGCTCCGCCTCCAGCAGCTCGACCGCCGACGCCAGGATCAGCGAGCGCGTGTGGTCGGCCAACCGCGCCGACAGGGTCAGTTCGCCCATCGTTTGACAGACCGTGTGACTTAATGTCACAGTGTATGACATCAAGGCGCCGCTGTCATCCCGCAGCGGTACGACAAAAGCGGAGACGTGCGGTGGACAAGACGGTGGTGGTGACCCGGAACGAGGACGGCGAGGCATTGCGCGTGCTGGGCACGCAGGTGCGCTTCCTGTGCGAAGCGGAGCAGACCGGGCAGGCCTGGTCGCTGATGGAAGTGCGCGTGCCCAAGGATGCCGGTCCGCCGCCGCACGACCACGACTGGGACGAGGCGTACTACATCGTGCGCGGCGAGCTCGAGTTCACGCTCGGCAGCGAACGCATGCACGTGCGCGCCGGCGACTTCCTGTACGCGCCCGGCGGCACGCTGCACGGTTTTCGCGGCCTGTCCGACGAGGACGCCTGCGTGCTGATCTTCGACGCGCCCGCGCACGCCGGCTCGTTCTTCCGCGAGGTCGACCGCGAGGTGCGCGCGCCGCACGACCGCGCCAAGGTGCCGGCGATTGGCCAGCGCCACGGCATCCGCTTCGCCGCGCGCGCCGAACCGGCCTGAGTCAGGGCGGCAGCACGCGCCGCTCGGGCTCCAGTGCGAGCACGTGAAGGCGCCGGACACCAGCACATACTGTCGTACGCACGCAGCCCGCCAAAGCGACGACCGCCCTGTCCGCGAGCGATGAGCCAGCCGCGCGGAGCTGAACGCCCTCCGCGCCGCGCGGACGCGCCGTCCACGCGCCGCTCGCCTGCCGCTAACGCCGC
>DASQMI010000011.1:0-15232 GCA_035645555.1 Lysobacter sp.
AGTTCCCGGTCCTGAACCCCGAATGTTCTTCCGCAACCTGACGCTGTTCCGCTTTCCCACCGCGCACCCGCTGGACGATCTCGAGACCGGCCTCGCGGAATGCGCCCTCAAGCCGGTCGGCCCGCTGGAGCTGTCCTCGCGCGGCTTCATCAGCCCGTTCGGCCGCGACGGCGAGGTGCTGTCGCACCGCGTCGGCAACGCCGTGTGGCTGGCGGTCGGCGGCGAGGACCGCCTGCTGCCGTCGTCGGTGGTCAACGACCTGCTCGCGCGCCGGATCGAGGAGATCGAGCGCAAGGAGGGCCGCAGGCTCGGCGGCCGCGCGCGCAAGCGGCTCAAGGACGATCTGGTGACCGAGCTGATGCCGCGCGCGTTCATCCGCCCGAGCCGGGTCGATGCGCTGCTCGACCTGGAGCACGGCGTGATCGCGGTCGACACCTCCAGCCGCAAGACCGGCGAGGGCGTGGTCAGCGAAGTCCGCCGCGCGCTCGGCAGTTTCCCCGCGCTGCCGCTCAATGCCGAGGTCGCGCCGCGCGCGGTGCTGACCGGTTGGGTCGCCGGCGACCCGCTGCCCGACGGGCTCGTGCTCGGCGACGAATGCGAGCTGCGCGATCCGGCCGACAAGGGCGCGGTGGTGAAGTGCCAGCGCCACGAACTGCAGAGCGACGAGATCGGCAAGCATCTCGAGGCCGGCAAGCAGGTCACGCGGCTGGCGCTCACGCTCGACGATCACGTCTCCTTCGTGCTCGGCGAGGATCTGGTGATCCGCAAGTTCAAGCTGCTCGAAGGCGCGGTCGACCAGCTCGAGAGCACCGAGCGCGACGACGTGCGTGCCGAGCTCGATGCGCGCTGCGCGCTGATGGTAGGTGAACTGAAACGCCTGTTCGGCGTGCTGGAGCGCGCGCTGAAGCTCTCCAAGGCCGAAAGTTGAGGTATCTTCGTCGCGCGCGCTTCGCTTGGAGTTGACACCTGCGCGCGCGATGCTGATCGCATGTCCCCCACACCTCCGCTGCGACATTTCCGCGCGCGCACGCCGCGCGCGGTCGAACGCGACGCCATCACCGTGCGCCTGGACGACGGGCGCGACGTCGACGTGCTGCGCGTGCGCGATCCGCGCGCGCGGCGGATCAAGCTGTCGGTGAGCGAACGCGGCGTCCGGCTGACGCTGCCGCCGAGCGTGAGCCTGCGCGCGGGCGAACGCTTCATCGAGACGCACCGCGACTGGCTGGGCGAGCAGATCCTGCGCCACGCGATCGAGGATGCGCCGCAGCTGGAGGCCGGCGTCACCGCCCAGCTGCCGCTGCGCGGCGCGTGGCTGCCGGTGCGCTGGGTCGACGGCCGCTACGCGCGCGTGCACGCCGAGGCCGATGCGCTGTTATTCCAGGCGCCGCCGTCCGCGCGCGCCTCGTCGCTGCAGCGTGCGCTGCGCGACTTCTACGAAGGCGAGGCGCGCGCCGATCTCGGCCGCTGGCTGCCGCGCTACGTGCCGGACCTGCCGCGCGCGCCGCGGCGGGTGCAGTTCAAGGTGCTGTCCTCGCTGTGGGGCTCGCTGTCGCCGGACGGTGCGGTCTCGCTCGACCTCGCGCTGGTGCTCGGGCGGCCGAGCGCGTTCGAGTACGTGCTGGTGCACGAGCTCTGCCATCTGATCCACCACAACCACTCGCGCCGCTACTGGCGCGAAGTCGACGCGCGCTTCCCGCACTGGCGCGAGGAACGCGCCTACCTGCACCGCGACGGCCGCCGCCTCAAGGCGATCCTGCGGGCGCTGCTCGGCAAGGACTGAGCCGCAGCGCGGACGGCTACGCCGCCGACGCGGCCGCGGGCGCGCGCAGGAACCCGTCGATCGCCGCGGCGACCGCCTCTGGCTGCTCCATGTGCAGGTGGTGGCTGCCGTCGAGCACCACCAGCTCGCCGTGCCGCAACCGGGCGAAACGCTCGCGGCGCAGCGCGTCGGAAAAGTACGCCGGCGGCGGATCGGCGAACAGCGCCAGGGTCGGGCATTCGATGTGCGCGAGCACGTCGCCGATCTGCGCTTCGGTCAGCCGGAACGCGGTCGGCGTGGTCAGGCGCGGGTCGCTGCTCCACACCCAGCCGCGGCCGTCGTCGCTGCGCCGCGTGCCGCGCTCCACCAGCAGCCGCGCGACCGGCGCGCTCAGCCCGTTGACGTGCATGCGCGCGGCGATCGCGGTGTCGAGATCGGGAAACACGCGCAGCGACTTGGCGCGCAGCGCGCGCTGCGCCGCCAGCGCCTCGCGCAGGCGCGCGGTGGTGCGCTCGGGGGTGTCGGCAAGCGCGCCGAGTGCCTCGATCGCCACCAGCCGGGTCACCCGTTCCGGGCACGCGCCAGCGAGCAGGCTCGCCATCGCCGCGCCCATCGAATGCCCCAGCAGGGCGAAACGCGGCCAGCCGAGCGCGTCGGCGGCGTCGAGCACGGCGTGGAACGTCGTCGCGAGCGAGTATTCCGCGCCCACCGGCAGGTGCGCGCTGCGGCCGTGGCCCGGTAGGTCGAGCGCCACCAGGTCGAGCCCGCGCAGGTGGCGCGCGAGCGGCACGAAGCTGGCCGCGTTGTCGAGCCAGCCGTGCAGCGCCAGCACCGGCAGCGCGCCGGGCGTGCCGAGGCGCAGCGCGTGCAGCCGGCCGAGCGGGATGTCGAGCGTCAGGTCCGCGCTCATCGCCAGGCCTCCAGCGTGCGCCGCGCGAGCGCGGCGAGGGCGTCCGCATGCGCCGGTGCGGCGTTGAGGCACGGGATGTAGCGCAGCGCGTCGCCGCCGGCCGCGCGGAACAGCGCCGCGTTCTCCACCGCGATCTCCTCCAGCGTTTCCAGGCAGTCGACCGGGAACCCCGGGCAGGCGACGTCGACCGTGCGCACGCCCTCGGCCGCCAGCCGTTCGAGCGTGCGGTCGGTGTACGGCTGCAGCCAGCGTTCGCGGCCGAAGCGCGATTGGTAGCTGTGCACCACCGCCTCGCGCGGCAGGTCGAGCGCGCGCGCGAGCGCCGCGGTGGTCGCCTCGCACTGGCGCGGGTACGGATCGCCGGCGTCGGCCACGCGCTGTGGAATGCCGTGGTAGGACAACAGCAGGCGCTCGCCGCGGCCGTGCCGCGCCCAGTGCGCGCGGATGTGTTCGGCGAGCGCGGCGATCCACGCCGGCTCCTCCGCGTACTGCTCGACCATGCGCACCTCGAGCGTCCCACGCGCGTGTTCGATCGCGTCCGCCACCGACGCGGTGGTGGTGGTCGAGTACTGCGGGTACAGCGGCAGCACCAGCACCCGCCGCACGCCCTGCGCGCGCAGCGCGTCGAACGCCGACGGCAGCGACGGCGTGCCGTAGCGCATCGCCTCGGCCACCGGCAGCGCCGGCAGCCGCGCCTGCACCGCCGCGGCGAGCGCGCGCGTGTGCACGCGCAGCGGCGAGCCGCCGGGCAGCCAGATCTGCGCGTACTTCGCCGCCACCTTCGGCGCGCGCAGCGGCAGGATCACGAAGTGCAGCAGCGGGCACCACAGCCAGCGCGTCAGCTGCACGACGCGACGGTCGTGCAGGAATTCGGACAGGTAGCGCCGCACCGCCGGCGCGGTCGGGGCGTCCGGGGTGCCGAGGTTGACGAGCACCAGTGCGGTATCGGCGGCCATCGGCATAGGATGACAGGGCAGCGACGGCGGTGGCGACGGCGCGCGGGACGCTGCGATGCAGCCGTCGCCTGCGGCCGCGCCGGGCGCGGTTCTCCGCCGATTCATCGCCCCGCCACTAGCCTGAACCCACGCCATCCTCGATGCCGGAGACCGCCATGCCCGTTTCGCGCCGCCTCGCCGTTCTCGCCCTGCCGCTCGCGCTCGCGCTGGCCACCGCCGCGGTCGCTGGCCCCGCCGAGGACGAACGCGCGCTCAACGCGGTGCGGGTGCTGACCGACATCCAGCGGATTCCGGAATCGGCGATCCCCGACAAGCTGCTCGACGAGGCGCGCGCGATTGTGGTGGTGCCCGATACGGTCAAGGTCGGCCTGCTGGTCGGCGGCCGCCGCGGCCACGGCCTGCTGTCGGTGAAGACCGCCGACGGCACCTGGTCGAACCCGAGCTTCGTCAAGCTCACCGGCGGCAGCGTCGGTTTCCAGGCCGGCGTGCAGTCGGCCGACATCGTGCTGGTGTTCCGCGGCGACCGCGGCCTGGACTCGATCGTCAACGGCAAGCTGACGCTCGGCGCCGATGCCGGCGTCGCCGCAGGTCCGCTGGGCCGCAACGCCGCCACCGCCACCGACGGCCAACTGCAGGCGGAAATCTGGTCGTGGTCGCGCGCGCGCGGGCTGTTCGCCGGCGTCGCGCTCGACGGCGCGGTGCTTGCGATCGACGACGACGCCAACCAGGCGGTGTACGGCGCCGGCACCACGCCGCGGATGATCTTCGAGGGCCGCACGACGCAGTCGCCGTCGAACGCGGTGGTGGATTTCCGCGACCGCCTCGAGGAGGCGAGCGCACTGGCGCGTGCCAACCGGGGCGGCACGGGCGCGCCCGCGGTGGCGGCGCCCGCCGCGACTCCGGTCACATCGGCCACCGCGCCGGCGACGCCGGCCGCGCCCGTGGCGACAACGCCGGAGCCGCAGCCGAAGCCGTTCGAGACGGTGGAAAACCCGACCAAGGTCGAACCTCTACCGTAATCGCGACGGCGGCCATCACGCCGCTGCGCTATCCTGACCGTCCCCACCGAGACGGCGAGCCATTCCCATGGGCAGTTTCAGCATCTGGCATTGGCTGATCGTGCTGGCGGTCGTGGTGCTGATCTTCGGCACCAAGCGTCTGCGCAACATCGGCCAGGACCTCGGCGAGGCGGTCAAGGGCTTCAAGAAAGGCATCTCGGACGAGGAGCAGAAGCGCCTGCGTGACGAGGCCCGCCGCGACGAGACGCAGCGCAGCGAATCCAGCCGCGACGAGCAGCCGCGCTAAACCGGCTTCGGGCACGCGGGAGGCGCGATGTTCGATCTCGGTTTCTCCGAGCTGCTGCTGATCGCGCTGGTGGCGCTGGTCGTGCTCGGCCCGCAGCGCCTGCCGAAGGCGGCGCGCTTCGCCGGGCTGTGGGTGCGCCGCGCGCGCGCGCAATGGCATTCGGTCAAGTCCGAGTTCGAGCGTGAGATCGCCGACGAGGAACTGCGGCGCAGCCTGCACGACACCCGCGCGCAGTTCGACCAGGCGGCCGAACGCCTGCGCGGCGACCTGACCGAAACCGAACGCGCCTGGCGCGAACAGGCCGACGAGCTGCGCCGGGTCGCCGCGCCGGATGCGGACGACACGTCGGGCCCCCGTGATGCGGTGCGCGAAGGCGCGCCCGCCGCGCTCGCCGTGGCGTCCACCGTGCCGTCTGCCGATACCCCGGTCGACCCGGCGGAGGAGACGCTCGAGGCGTGGGATCCCGACGACGAGGTGCCGATGGATCGCCCGTCGATCTCCAGCGAGCCGCCCGACGACTGGGACACCGAGCCCGCGCCGGACGCGATGCCGGACGAGGCGGCCGCATCCATCGACGCGCCCGCCACCGACGCGCCCGCCCAGGGCGAGCTGCCGATCGACGCCCCGCCCGCGCCGGACGCCGCGCAGGCGGTCACTCCGCGAGCCGACGCCGATGACGACGATGCGCGACGTTGACCCGGACACCGGCGAACCGCGGCTGATCGATCATCTGATCGAGCTGCGCGGCCGTCTGCTGCGCGCCTCCGCCGGCCTGGTGCTGGCGCTGCTGGCGCTGCTGCCGTTCGCCAACCGGCTGTACGGCTGGCTGGCGCAGCCGCTGCTGGCGAAGCTGCCCGAAGGCGGCCAGCTGATCGCGGTGGAGGTCGCCTCGCCGTTCTTCGCGCCGCTCAAGCTGGCGTTCTTCGCCGCGATGCTGGTGTCGGCGCCGTGGCTGCTGTACCAGGTGTGGGCGTTCGTCGCCCCGGGGCTGTACCAGCGCGAGAAGAAATTGGCGCTGCCGTTGCTGGTCTCGGCGGTGCTGCTGTTCTACATCGGCTGCGCGTTTGCGTACTTCCTGGTGCTGCCGACCGTGTTCGGCTTCCTCGCCGAGATCGCGCCGCCGGGCGTGGCGATGATGACCGACATCAACGCCTACCTCGACTTCGTGCTGGTGATCTTCCTGGCGTTCGGCGCCAGCTTCGAGCTGCCGGTGGCGCTGGTGATCCTGGCGGTGCTCGGCTGGGTGACGCCGGCGCAGCTGCGCGAGGCGCGCGGCTACGCGGTGGTCGGCATCTTCGTGATCGCCGCGCTGATCACCCCGCCGGACGTGGTTTCGCAGCTGCTGCTGGCGATCCCGATGTGCCTGCTGTACGAGGTCGGCATCATCGCCTCGCGCTGGGTGGCGCCGCGCCGGGCCGAAGCGCCGGCCGAACGCGGCTGAGCCTCACACTTCGATGCCGGCGGCCACCCGCGGTGCGTCCGCGCCGGGGCCGAGCATCTGCTTCCAGGCGACGTACATCGCGCCGGTCATCACCGGCATCAGCACCGCCATCATCGCCAGCTGCACCACCACGGTCATCGCGGTCTCGCCGGCCAGGTACTGCACCAGCAGGCCGAGCAGCACCACCGCGATGTTGAGCGCGAACACCGCGATCACCGTCAGCAGGAAGAACACCAGCAGCGCGCCGAGGTTGCGCAGGCAGGCGCGGAAGCTGCGCCGCATCGCCGCGAACAGGCCGACGTCGCCGAACATCATGTCCGGCACCGCGGTGAAGGTGAAGAAGCCCGCGACCACGCCGACCGCCACCGCCAGCAGCAGCCACAGCATCAGCCGTCCGAGCGGCAACTGCGACACCAGCGCCGGATCCGGGTTGGCCTGGCCTTGCAGCTTCTGCAGCACCTCGGCCATCGCCTGCAGTTCGGTCGGCCCAACCACCACGATCAGCAGCGCGATCAGCACCACCATGGCGGCGAACTGCGGGATCAGCGTGCCGATCAGGCGCCCGGCCTTGCCGTCGCGCACGCCGCGCAGCAGGTGCGCGGGCGCCGCGCTGCGGCCCTCGTCGACCTCGCGCGCGGCATAGACCATGCCGGCCAGCAGCAGCGGGCCGATGAGCACGAACAGCAGCTGCAGCGCCATGCCGAGCGCGTTCTGGCCGCCCTGCGCGGCGAGCGCCGACAGCAGCCCGAGCGCGCCGAAGATCATTCCGAGCGTGCCGAGCCCGAACGGCGAGCGCGCCAGCAGGCCGAAACCGCCCAGCAGCCACTCGGCACCGGCGCTCGGCGGAACTTTGCGGATCTCACTCATCGGCAGGTCGTGTCCTTGGAGGAAAAACGTCGTACGGGTCGCTATCAGCCGTGGCGGCGCCGCGCGTGGCGCACGAACCGGCGCAGCACGCGGCGCGCGTGCGGGGCGGCGCTGATGCCGCGCTCGGTGGCGCGTGCGCCGAGCCCTTCGCGGTCGAGCGCCGCGCTGCGCGCACGCACGTAACCGCGCATGTGCAGCGCGCTGAATTCGGGATGGAACTGCACGCCCCACACCTGCGCGCCCCAGCGGAACGCCTGGCAGCCGTCGCGCTGCGAACGCGCCAGCACCACCGCGCCGTCCGGCGGCTGCACCACCGTCTGCAGGTGGGTGGTCTGCGCGGCGAAGCGCGCCGGCAGGCCGGCGAACAGCGGATCCTCGGCCGCGTGCGGATGCAGCTCCACGTGGACCGTGCCCATCTCGCGCCCGGCCGGGTTGTCCTGCACGGTGCCGCCGAGTGCGTGCGCGATCAGCTGGTGGCCGTAGCAGATGCCGAACAGCGGCACGCCGGCCTGCGCCTGCTCGCGCAGCCATGCGGCGGTGCGCTCGCTCCAGTCGGCGCGGTCGGTGACCATCGCCGCCGAGCCGGTGACGATGACGCCGGCGAAGCCTTCCGCCGACGGCAGCGGCTCGCCGTGCTGCACGTCCACCACCACCGCATCGTCGCGCCGCAGGCCGGCGGCGACGCGGATCCAGTGCGGAAAGCCGCCATGGCGGCGCATCGAATCGACCGGGCGGCCGGTCTGCAGGATCAGGAACGGAGGCGTCACGACGGGTCGCAGGCAGGAGTGCGGGCGGGGACGCCGCGGCGTCGCGGCGGTGCGCGCCGACCGGGCCGGGCGATCCCCGTGGCTATACTAGCGCGCTTCGTTGCAGCCCCCGATGGAGCCATGGCGGCACCGACCTTCCAGGAACTGATCCAGCGCCTGAACGCCTACTGGGCGCAGCAGGGCTGCGTGCTGATCCAGCCGCTCGACCTCGAGGTCGGCGCCGGCACCTTCCATCCTGCCACGTTCCTGCGCGCGATCGGCCCGGAGCCGTGGAACGCGGCCTACGTGCAGCCGAGCCGCCGGCCCACCGACGGCCGCTACGGCGAGAACCCGAATCGACTTCAGCGCTACTACCAGTACCAGGTGGTGATGAAGCCGAGCCCGGACGACATCGTCGAGCGCTACTTCGGCTCGCTGAAGGCGCTCGGCATCGACCCGCAGGTGCACGACCTGCGCCTGGTCGAGGACAACTGGGAATCGCCCACGCTCGGCGCGTGGGGTCTCGGCTGGGAAGTGTGGCTCAACGGCATGGAGGTGACCCAGTTCACCTACTTCCAGCAGGCCGGCGGGCTGGAGTGCAAGCCGGTGCTCGGCGAGATCACCTACGGCCTCGAGCGGCTGTGCATGTACCTGCAGAACGTCGACAACGTGTTCGACCTCGTCTGGACGCACGGCCCGGACGGCACGCCGGTCACCTACGGCGACGTCTACCACCAGAACGAGGTCGAGCAGAGCGCGTACAACTTCGTGCACGCCGACGTCGCCGAGCTGTTCCACCGCTTCGACGCCTGCGAGGCCGAGGCGCTGAAGCTGATCGAGCTGGGCCTGCCGCTGCCGGCGTACGACCAGGTGTGCAAGGCCAGCCACTCGTTCAACCTGCTCGACGCGCGCCGCGCGATCAGCGTGACCGAGCGCCAGCGCTACATCCTGCGCGTGCGCCGGCTCGCGCAGGGCGTCGCCGAGGCGTACCACGCGCAGCGCGAGAAACTCGGTTTCCCCGGATTGCAGAAGGCCCGCAAGGCGGCGGCATGAGCGATCAGATCACCCTCCAGCTGGGATTCGGCAGTTTCCTATTCGGCATCTTCTGCGCGTACTGGGCGCAGACCACCGGCCGCAACGCTTGGCTGTGGTTCTTCTGCGGCTTCCTGTTCTCGCCGATCGCGGGACTGGTGCTGCTGTGGAAAAACGGCGCCCGACCTGCGCTCCGCTAACGCGGTGCCGCGACGCCGCCCGAAATCGAATCACACCGTGACGCTCGCGGCGTCCCCCCTTCCGACGCATTGTTGCCAATGACCGACACCAAACCGCTGCTGATCGAACTGGGCACCGAGGAACTGCCGGTCAAGGCGCTGCCGGCGCTGGCGCAGGCGTTCTTCGACGGCGTGCTGGCGGGGCTGGAGAAGCGCGGCATCGCGTTCGATCGCGGCGAAGCCAAGCCGCTGTTCACCCCGCGCCGGCTCGCCGTGCTGTTGCCGGCGGTGGCGACCGAACAGCCGGAACAGCGCAGCGAGGTGCTCGGTCCCTACCTCAACGTCGCGCTCGATGCCGACGGCCAGCCGACCAAGGCGCTGCTCGGCTTCGCGCAGAAGGCCGGTGCCGAGTGGACCGCACTTGAGCGCACCACCGACAACAAGGGCGAGCGCTTCGTGCATCGCGCGGTCAAGCCGGGCGCGGCGACTGCCGCGCTGCTGCCGGAGATCGTGCGCGACGCGGTGGCGGCGATGCCGATTCCCAAGCCGATGCGCTGGGGCGACCACGCCTACGGCTTCGCGCGGCCGGTGCACTGGCTGGTGCTGCTGTTCGGCGGCGACGTGGTGCCGGCAGAGTTGTTCGGGCTGAAGAGCGACCGCATGAGCCGCGGCCACCGTTTCATGCACGACAAGCCGGTGTGGTTCAGCACGCCGGCCGATTACGTCGAGTCGCTGCGCGCGGCGAAGGTGCTGGTCGATCCGGACGAGCGCCGCGCGCGCATCGTTGCCGAGGTCGAGCACGCCGCCCGCGCCGCCGGCGGTGCGCCGCGCATCGAGCCGGGCATCCTCGAAGAAGTGAACTGCCTGGTCGAATGGCCGAAGGCGGTGCTGTGCAGCTTCGAGCGCGACTACCTCGCGGTGCCGCAGGAAGCACTGATCGCCACCATGGAGGCGAACCAGAAGTTCTTCCCGGTGCTCGATGCGCACGGCCGGCTCAGCGAGCGTTTCGTCGGCATCGCCAACATCGAATCGCGCGACGAGGCGGAAGTGCGCAAGGGCTACGAGCGCGTGATCCGTCCGCGCTTCGCCGACGCCAAGTTCTTCTTCGACGAGGACCGCAAGCAGGGCCTCGCCTCGATGAACGAGGGCCTCAGGACGGTCACCTACCAGGCCAAGCTCGGCACCGTCGCCGACAAGGTCGCGCGCGTGGCGACGCTGGCCGAAGCGATCGCGCGCGAGGTCGGCGTCGACCCCGCGCTCGCGCGCCGCGCCGCCGAGCTGTCGAAGGCCGACCTGCAGTCGCGCTTGGTCAACGAGTTCCCCGAGCTGCAGGGCATCGCCGGCCGCTATTACGCGATGAGCGACGCGGCGCTCGCCCACCTCGACGACGCGCAGCGCGCGCAGATCGCCGCGGCACTCGACGAGGCGTACATGCCGCGCTTCGCCGGCGATGCGATCGCGCCGTCCAAGCTGGGCCAGGTGTTGGCGATCGCCGAACGGCTGGACACGCTGGCCGGCGGTTTCGCCGCGGGCCTGAAGCCGACCGGCAACAAGGACCCGTTCGCGCTGCGGCGCAATGCGCTGGGGTTGGCGCGGACGCTGATCGAAGCGGAATTTGATCTCGACGCCGTAGCCGCGTTGAAGGTTGCCAGCGAACACGTCGGCCCAGTCGGGGAAGGCCAATCGCGTGCGTTTGCCGACGTCAACGAGCTGTACGACTTCATCATCGACCGCCTGCGCGGCTACTACGCCGACGCCGGCGTGCCGTCGCAGCAGTTCGATGCGGTCGCAGCGCTGCGCCCGGCTTCGCTGCTCGACTTCGATCGCCGCCTCAAGGCGATCGGCGAGTTCGCCAAGCTGCCCGAGGCCGCAGCACTCGCCGCGGCCCACAAGCGCATCCGCAACATCCTCAAGAAGGCCGACATCGCCGTCCCCGACACGGTCGATCCGGCCCGCTTCACCGAGGACGCCGAGCGTGCGCTGCACGCGGCGGTCGAGGCCGCGATCGCCGACACCGACCCGCGGCTCGCCGCGCGCGACTACGTCGCCGCGCTCGCGCGCTTGGCCGCGTTGCGCCCGCAGGTCGATGCGTTCTTCGACCAGGTGATGGTGAACGTCGAGGACGCGGCGATCCGCGCCAACCGCCTCGCCCTGCTCAAGCGCCTCGGCGACCGCCTCGGCAGCGTCGCCGCGATCGAGCACCTCTCGCTCTGACCGCAGTTCGCTGTAGGAGCGGCTTTAGCCGCGACCGGAAACCCGCGCCGACGGGTCGCGGCTGAAGCCGCTCCTACAGGTGAGGCGGTACACGTGGGACCGTTGCCCGTTGCATCGGTCGCGGCTGAAGCCGCTCCTGCAGGAAAGGTCTGTAGCGGTTATGCGCCGTTGCCGTCGACTCACACGGCGGCTGGGTATGCTCGCTGGATGCGAGTCACGCCTCTCCTGCTGCTGATCGCGCTGGCGCCGGTGTCGGTGCCGGCCTGGGCCGTGCGCGTGGGCGACGTGCAGATCACCGGCGTCGGCGAGGCGATGAGCGAGAACGTGCGGGTATCGCTGTCGCTGACCGACGCGGTCGGTCGTGAGGTGTCCGAACGCCGGCTGGATTACCTGCTGCGCGCCGCCGAGGACGAAGCGCGCGAGGCGCTGGAACCGTTCGGCCACTACACGCCGCACGTCACGGTCACGCCGACCCGGCAGGGCGAGGACGTCACAGTGCGGATCGACATCGCGCCCGGCCCGCCGGTGCGGGTGCGTGCGGCGACGGTGGCGATCGAAGGCGAAGGCGGCCGCGACCGCTACCTGCGCGAGGAACTCGACGCGTTCCGCCCGCACATCGGCGAAGTGCTCGACCATGGCACCTACGAGGCGAGCAAGGTCCGCATCACCCGCCGGCTGGCGGAGCGCGGCTATTTCGACGCAGACTTCCTCGCGCGCCGGGTCGAGGTCACCCGCGCCGAACAGGCCGCCGATATCGACCTGCGCTGGACGAGCGGCGCGCGCTACGACATGGGCGCGACCGTGTTCGCGCAGACGCCGCGGCCGGTGGTGCGCGAGGCGCTGCTGCAGCAACTGGTGTATTGGGAGGAAGGCAGCTACTACCACCAGGGCAAGCTCGACCGCCTGCGCGAATCGCTGGCGCGCCTGGACTACTTCGGCCGCATCGACATCGAGCCGCATCCGGAGCGCGCGGTCGACCACCGCGTGCCGGTGACGGTGACGCTCACCCCGGCGCGGCGCGACGTCTACACGGTAGGTTTGAGCTACGGCACCGACAGCGGCGCGGGCGTGCGGCTGGGGCTCGAGCGACGCTACGTCAACGACCGCGGCCACAAGGCGCTGGCGCAGCTGGACTGGGCGCAGCGCCGCAAGACCGCGACCCTGCAGTACCGAATTCCCGCGCTCGCCTGGCTCGATGGCTGGTACACGTTGAGTCTGCAGGGCGCCGACGAGCAGACCGACTACATCGACACCCGCCGGCTCGAGCTCGTGGCGTCGCGTTCGGGGCAGATCACCCGGCGCTGGACGGCGACCGCATCGGTGCACGCGCTGCGCGAGCGCTGGCAGCTGCAGCCGCAGAGCCCCGATGCGGCGCCGGAGGAGCACCGCTACGCCAGCTTCACCTTTCCCTCGCTGCGCGGCGAGTACGTCAAGGCCGACGACCGCATGTTCGCGCGCGACGGCTTCGCGCTGGTCGGCACGCTGCGCGGCGGCCTCGAGGGCATCGGCTCCGATGCCGACTTCGCGCAGGCACACCTCAGCGCGCGCTGGTACCGCGGCGTCGGCGAGCGCAGCCGGCTGATCGCGCGCGGCGAGCTGGGCCGCACGTTCACCGATACGCTGGTCGACATGCCGCCGAGCCTGCGCTACTACGCTGGCGGCGACCTCAGCATCCGCGGCTACGGCTGGCGCGAGGTCGGGCCGCGCTACGGCGATTACGCGCTCGGCGCACGCAATGTGGTGACCGCGTCGCTGCAGTACGAGCACTACCTCGACAACGGCTGGGGCGGCGCGGTGTTCGTCGACAGCGGCGATGCGTTCGACGACCGGCCCAACTGGCGTACCGGCATCGGCGTCGGCGTGCGCTGGCGTTCGCCGGTGGGGCTGGTGCGGGTCGACATCGCTCGTGGCCTGGACGACGCGGATTCGCCGTTCACCCTTCATCTCAACATCGGACCGGACCTCTAGGAACCGCACATGAGCGAACTCGACCGCTATCTCCGCGACCACTACCTCGACGGCGCGCGCTTCGCGGCCGCCTGCGGCATTCCGGTCGAGACCTTGCAGCAACTGGTGGACGCGCGGCTGGTGCCGGCGCCGTCCTACGTGGTCGAGGACGGCATCCTGCACTCGGTGGTGTTCGGGCCGTTCGCGGCGGTGGACGTGACGGGCGGACGCTATTTCCACCCGGGCAACGCGGCGTGGGTGGCGCTGGCGCTGCGCGCGCGCGACGAGCACGGCGAGCAGGCCGGGGCATGGCTGGAAGCGCGCTTCCGGCGCCGCTTCGCCGACGCGCTGGCCGAGTGCGACCGCGCGATCGGCCGCCTGCCCGATGCGTTCACCGATGCCGGCGCGCCCATTGCCGATGGGCTGCGCGCGCGCACCGACGCGGCGTGGACGCACTTCCGCCAGGGCGTGTTCGGCCTGTGCGTGGCCGATCCGTCCACCGAGCGTTCGATCGCGCGCAAGGAAGTGCTGCAGGAGGTGCTCGCCCGACTGAGCGACAACGGCATCCGGCGCGAATTCGACGACGACGTCCGCGAGCGCCTGCCCGCGCTGATCGACGACTACGCGCGTGCCGCGATGCCGTTCGCGCCGGTGGAATACTCGCGCAGCAGCCGCAAGCGGCTGGTCGAGGACTTGCGCGCCGCGCTCGCCGTGGCGGCGTGAGCGCGCGGACACCGTGATGCCCAGCGCCCCCGCGCCGTCGCCGCAGGACCGCGAAGCCCGCATCGCCGAGCTGCGGCGGCGCCGGCACGCGCGGCTGCGCTGGCTGGCGCTGCGCAGTGCGCTCGGTCTCGCCGCGCTCGCGATCGGCGTGCTGCTGCTGGGCTACTGGCTGCTGACCACGGTCGCCGGCCGCGACGTGCTGCTCGCGCAGATCGTCGCGCGCCTGCCGGTCGGCACGACGCTGAGCTGGGAGGCGGCCGAAGGCCCGGCGTCGGGGCCGCTAATCCTGCGCGGCGTGCGCTTCCGCCACGGCGAAACCACGTTCACCGCCGCCGAGGTGGTGCTCGACCCGGCGCTGCGGCCGCTGCTCGGCCGCCGTCTGCGCCTGGACGCACTGCGCGTGCGCGATGCCGAGCTGCGGCTGGCGCCGAGCGACGAACCGTTCGAGCTGCCGCGCTGGCCGGAATCGCTGCCGGCGATCGCGCCGCCGCTGGCGTTGCAGGCCGACGACATCCGCATCGACCGCCTGCGGGTGATCCGCGAGGGCCAGCCGCTCGTCGTGATCCGTTCGCTGCGCGGCGGCCTGCTCGCCGAGCACGGCCGTCTGCACGTCGAGCGGCTGCGGATCGACAGCGACCGCGGCCGCTTCGCGCTGCACGGCGACTACGTGCCGGCCGAGCATTACCGCATGGACCTGACGGCTACCGCGGTGCTGCCGGCGCCGCCGGCGCGCACCCCGCCGCGGCTGGGGCTGATCGCGCGCGGTGATGCGTCGCGCCTGGACGTCGGCATCGGTGGCGCGCTCCCGGGTCCGCTGCGCGCGCAGCTGGTGCTGCGGCCGGGACGCGCGCCGGACGCGCCGCGCTGGTCGCTGCGGCTGCGCGGTGAGGCGTTCGATCCGGCCGTGCTGAGCGGTGGCGCGGCAACCGACGCGCCGCCGTGGCGCCTGCGTTTCGACGCCGATGGCGATGGCGGTGCGGCGCGCGTGCAGGGTGAAGCGCAGCGCGGCGAGCAGGTACTCGCAGTGCGGCCATCGCGGCTGCGGCTGGAGGAGCAGCGGCTGCAGCTGGAACCGCTGCAGCTGGCGCTGCTGGACGGCGTGGCGAGCGTGCGCGGCTGGGCCGACTTCCGCGATCCGCAGCAGCGGCGCTTC
>DASQMI010000012.1:0-14823 GCA_035645555.1 Lysobacter sp.
GTGGAACCACCCGATCCCATCCCGAACTCGGAAGTGAAACGCAGCCGCGCCGATGGTAGTGTGGCCCTAGCCATGCAAGAGTAGGTCATCGCTGAGCATCATCCCCAAAGCCCCGACCCACCGGTCGGGGCTTTTCTTTTGCCCGGCACCAACCGCAGCACGCCCGCGCAGGTTTCCCCGGCGTAGCTGGCACCGCGTAAATCACCCGAACGATCGAATCGCAGGCGACCGAATCGCGCCCTCACGCGGCCACGGAACCGATCAGCCGGCGTCGCGCTCGAACGACCAGCACGTCGCGCTGCGCTGGGCGGGCGTCAGGCCAGCAGCTGGGGCGATCAGCCGGTCGGACGCGCATGGCCCAGGGCCGCGCGCGGGCGCCCGGCGCTTTCGCGGCGTTGGCGTGCAGCGCTGCGGCGTCAGCCGCCGGTATCGCGCTTGAACGTCACCACCAGAACGTCGCGCTGTGCTGGGCGGGACGGATCGAGCGGATGCACCGGGGTGACACCGTGCAATACCCGGTGGTCGTCAACGATGGCCGCATCGAACGGCGTGGTGAGCGTGAAGCTGCCGACCTCGCGGCCGTCCTCGACGCGGTGGATGCTGGTCGTGCCGCGTTCGATATTGACTCGGTCGATCAGCAGCACCAGTACGTAATCGACGCCGTCGCGATGGCGGCCTTCCGGGGTGGGCTCGCCGTCGTGATCGGGAGCCGCCTCGATGCGGAACTGATGCACCTCGACCCGCCACGGCACGCGCTCGCCAGCCAGCCGGTCGAACAGCGCCGCCGCGAAGCCGAGCACGCAGCGCAGCGACGCGCCGGTGGCGACGGCGTCCTCGATCGGCGCGAACCAGCGCTCGATTCCGCCCTGCAGCGGGTTGTAGTCGAGCGTCTGGTAATGCGGACCATGCGGCAGGCGCTCCGGCGGACGCCCCGGCGCGCAGCGGAAGAGCGCGTGGCGCCGGCGGCGCACCCGTCCTGTGCGCGCCAAGTACGCGTCCGGCTCCAGCCGATCCCAACTGCGCGCGAACGTCGACCAGTCCTCGAGCGCCGCGTGCTGCTCGAGCAGCGCGCGCATCGCCGGCGCATGCACGAAGGTGAAGCCGGCGTCGGCCACCGCGCGGTGCAGCAGGTCGAGCGCGCTCAGGCTCACGCGGCCAGATGCCGGATCGCCGACACCATCAGCAGGAGCACGCAGACGAAGCCGCCGAGCCAGGCCAGGCTGCGCAGCGCCGCCTGGTTGGCGAGGTAGAACACGCCATGCAGGACGCGCAGCGCGACGAACACGAGCGCGATGGCGGCGATCCGCGCCGGGGCCACGCCGGCCAGCTGTGCCATCACCACGGCCGCGGCGAACGGCGCGAACGCCTCGAACGCGTTGAGATGGGCGGCATGGGCGCGCTGCACCAGCGGGCTGTCCTGACGCGCGAGCCAGCCGCGCGGGTCGCGGTTGTCGTAGCGGCGGCCGCGCACCTTGGCCAGCACCACCCAGACATAGGGCAGCAACGCGGCGATCAGCACGCACAGGTAGGCGGTGGCAAGCGTCATGGGCGCTCCGGTGGCTGGTGGGATGACGGCGTGCGCATCATGCGCGCAATCGTTGCGCGCTGCAGCTCCGCCGGTGGAACAAAAAAGAACGGCGCCCGCAGGCGCCGTTCGTCCAGGCGGGGAGTCGCTCAGGGCTTGGCCGCGTGCAGCCGGTCCTGCGCCGCGCGGAACGCGTTGCCCTCGTAGAAACGCGGCCACTGCTCGCTGCCGGCGAGCGTGCGGCCCACGCCGTACAGCGCCTCCAGATCCTCCATCACGCCGTCGAGCTTCCAGCCCGGGTCGAACTCGTCGTCCGGCTTGTGGTAGCGCTGCTCGCGGTAGGCGCTCTGCGCCTTGGCGCCGGCTTCGGCACCGCCCTCGCGCAGGCGGTCGCCGCCCTTGGCGTACAGCGCCGGAACGCCGGCCTTGACGAAGTTGAAGTGGTCGGAGCGGAAGTAGAAGCCGCTCTCCGGCGTCGCCTCGGCGACCAGCACGCGCTGCTGGCGCTCGGCGATCGGCTTGAGGATGTCCTCGAGCTCGGAATTGCCCATGCCGATCACCGTCATGTCCTCGGCGCGGCCGATCACCGGCATCGCGTCGAGGTTGATCACGCCGACGATCTTGTCGAGCGGCACGGTCGGGTGGGCCACGTAGTACTTCGAGCCGAGCAGCCCGGACTCCTCGAGCGTCACCGCGACGAACAGCAGCGAGCGGTCCGGCGCCGGCGTCTGCTTGCTGAACGCCTCGGCGATCTCGAGGATGCCGGCCACGCCGGTGGCGTTGTCGACCGCGCCGTTGTAGATGGTGTCGCCGCCGTCGGCGGGCGCCTCGCCTTCGTGCGCGTGGTTGCCCAGATGATCCCAGTGCGCCATGTAGACGATGGTCTCGTCAGGCCGCTTGGCGCCCGGCAGCAGCGCCACCACGTTGCGCGAGGTCTTCTGGTTGATCGTGCTCTTCAGGGTCAGCGAGGCCTGAGCGTCGAGCGCGATCGGCTTGAAGCCCGGCTTGCCGGCCGCCTTGTACAGCGCATCCAGGTCGTGGCCGAGATCGGCGAGCAGCTGGCGCGCCTGCGCGCCGGTGATCCAGCCCTGCACCGGTAGGCGCGGCTCCGGATCGTCCTTGGCCGGCAGGTCGAACTGCGCGCCGGACCAGGAATTCTTCACCACGTCCCAGCCGTACGCGGCGCCGGCATCGTCATGGACGATCAGCGCGCCGGCGGCACCCTGACGCGCGGCCTCCTCGAACTTGTACGTCCAACGGCCGTAGTACGTCATCTTCTTGCCGTCGAACAGGTTGGCGTCGCCGCTGTGGAAGCCCGGGTCGTTGACGAACATCACCACGACCTTGCCCTTGACGTCGATGCCGGCGTAATCGTTCCAGTTGCGCTCCGGCGCATTGACGCCGTAGCCGACGAACACCAGCGGCGCGTTCTCCAGCTTCACCTCCGCCTGGCCGGTGCGGGTGCCGACCACCATGTCGGTGCCGAACGCGAGCGTGCGCGGCTTGCCGTTGACGGTCAGCGTCAGCGCGGTGGCCGGGTCGGCGGTGGACTCGACCATCGGCACGGTCTGGAAATAGCTGTTGCCGTTGCCGGGCTTCAACCCCATGCGCTGGAACTGGGCGCGCAGGTACTCGACGGTCTTCTCTTCGCCGGCGCTGCCGGGCGCGCGCCCCTCGAACGCATCGGAGGCCAACGTCTTCACGTGTTCGGCGAAGTCGGCGGCGGTGATCGCCGGGGTGAACGTGTGCGATGCGGCCGCCTGCGGCGGGGTCTGCGGCGCGGCCGGCGGGGCGGCCTCGCGGTTGCAGGCCGCCAGCAGCACGGCGGCGGTCAGCGTGGCGGGGTATAGCAGGGAACGGGCCATGGGCTCTCCGGCTAGCGGCAGGAAAACCCGATTCTAGTGCGCCGGCGGTGGCCGCGCCGGTGCCGGATCGGCCAGAAAAAAAGGCCGCGGTGCCTGCGCACCGCGGCCCAGGGGAGAGGAAGGCTCAGTCGTTGTTGTCGTCGATCGGCGGCGTGGCGCCGTCGAACGGGATGGCGGTCGCGCCGGTGATCGGGCCGGTGCGGGCGGTGCGATGGACGTACAGGGTGACCTTGCGCTCGAACACCAGCGCGCCGTCCACGCGGGCGTTCGGTCCGATGATCACGCGCGGGTCGCGCTGCGGCTTGAGGCTGAAATTGACGTTGCGGCTGGGCTTCTCGTAGCGCAGCCCGCCGCGGACGTGCGATCCGATTCCGACGGTGACGTCGCCGTTGACCGTCTCGATGCCGCCGCCGAGGTCGGTGTCGACCAGGCCAATAGAGCCGTTGACGGTCTCCACCCCTTCACGCACCGAACTGCCGCGGTCGAGGAACACGCTGCCGTTGACGGTGGCCACGCCGCCGCCGATCTGCGCGCGCTCGCCGGCGCGGATGCTGCCGTTGACGGTCTCGAGCGCGCCGGTGCGGGCCTCGTCGCCGACCTTGATGCTGCCGTTGACCGTCTCCGCGTTGCCGGTGACCGCCTTGTCGCCGATGCGGATGCTGCCGTTGACGGTTTCCAGCGTGCCGTACTGCTGGCCGGCCTCGGCAGTGATGCTGCCGTTGACCTTCTCGAGGTTGGGGCCGGCGGCGTGGGCGGCGAAGACGGTGCCGAGCGCGGCGGCGAGGACGGCGGAACGAAGGTGCATGACGGAGCCCTGTGTCGGTTGGTCCTGATGGAGATGCGGCGAGGGGGCCGTCGGTTTAAGGGGGCGTGCGTACTGCGCCGCTACAATCGCGCTTCCCGCGCCACGCGCCGCCTGCTTGAAGTCACTAGGACGAACGTCGTGACCGACACCCCCCTGCGTCCCAAACCCGTGGTCCTGCTGATCCTCGACGGCTGGGGCCATCGCGAGGATCCCGCCGACAACGCGCTGGCGCTCGCCCGCCTGCCGAACTGGCAGCGGCTGTGGGCGGACTGCCCGCGCACGCTGATCCATACCGAGGGCCGCCACGTCGGCCTGCCGGACGGGCAGATGGGCAATTCCGAGGTCGGCCACATGAACCTCGGCGCCGGCCGGATCGTCTACCAGGATCTGACCCGGATCGATGCGGCGATCGAGGACGGCAGCTTCTTCGCCAATGCCGAGCTGCGTGCGGCGTGTCAGGCCGCGCGCGCTGGCGGCGGCACGCTGCATGTGCTGGGTCTGCTGTCGCCGGGTGGCGTGCACAGCCACGAGAACCACATCTTCGCCATGCTGGAGCTCGCGCAGCGCGAGGGCGTGGCCGACGTGGCCGTGCATGCGTTCCTGGACGGCCGCGACATGCCGCCGCAGTCGGCCGAGCCCAGCCTGCGCGCCCTGCAGGCGCACTGCGCGCGGCTGGGCAACGCGCGTATCGCCAGCGTCAGCGGACGCTATTACGCGATGGACCGCGACCAGCGCTGGGAGCGGGTCGAACGCGCGTGGAACGCGATGGTGGAAGCGCGCAGCGAGCACGTCGCCACGGACGCGCTCGCGGCGCTCGCCGCCGCCTACGCGCGCGCGGAAACCGACGAGTTCGTCGCGCCGACCGTGATCGCCGGGCACGCGCCGATGCGCGACGGCGACGCGGCGGTGTTCATGAACTTCCGCGCCGACCGCGCGCGCCAGCTCACCGGCGCGTTCGTCGCGGCGGATTTCGCGGGCTTCAGCGCGCGCCGGCCGCAGCTGGCGCGTTTCGTCTGCCTGACCGAATACGACGCGCGCCTGCCGGCGCCGGTGGCTTTCCCGCCGGACGACCTGCGCAACACGCTGGGCGAGCTGCTGGCCGTGCACGGGATGACCCAGCTGCGCATCGCCGAGACCGAGAAGTATGCGCACGTGACGTTCTTCTTCAGCGGCGGCCGCGAGGTGCCGTATCCGGGCGAGGAACGCATCCTCGTGCCGAGCCCGAAGGTCGCCACCTACGATCTGCAGCCGGAAATGAGTTGCCCGGAGGTGACCGCGCGGCTGTGCGAGGCGATCCGCGCGCGCCGTTACGACGTCGCGATATGCAACATCGCCAACCCCGACATGGTCGGCCACACCGGCAACCTCGAGGCCGCGGTGCGCGCGGCGGAAGTGGTCGACGGCGCGCTCGGCGAGATCGCGCAGGCGGTGCGCGACGCCGGCGGCGCGCTGCTGGTCACCGCCGACCACGGCAACCTCGAGATGATGCGCGACCCCGCCAGCGGCCAGCCGCACACCGCGCACACCGTCGGTCCGGTGCCGTTCGTCTACTTCGGTCCGCGCGCGGCGCGGCTGCGCGACGGCGGTGCGCTGCGCGACGTCGCGCCGACGATGCTCGACCTGCTCGGCCTGGCGCAGCCGCCGGAGATGACCGGCCGGAGCCTGCTGCTCGGATGAGCATGCGCGTGCCGCTCGCGCTGCTGCTGGCGCTGCTCGCGGCGCTGCCGGCCGGCGCGCAGAGCAGCCGCGAGGCCGAGCGCAAGCTGGCGCAGGCCAAGCGCGAGCTGGAGGCGGTGGCGGCCGAGCGCCGTCGGCTGGAGAGCCAGCGCGGCGACGTGTCGCGGCAGCTGCGCGAGGCCGACGAGAAGGTCGGACGTTCCGCACGCGCATTGCGCGAGCTGGAGCTGCAGGTGGAACGCGAGCAGGCGGAGCTGCAGCGGTTGCAGGCGACGCGCGCCACGCTCGCCCGCGATCGCGACGCGCGCCGTGCCGAGCTCGCGCGCCTGCTGCGCGCCGCCTACGCCGAACGCGAGGCCGCGCCGTTGAAGGCGCTGCTGGCCCAGGACCGCGTCGCCGACGCGCAACGCGCGCTCGCCTATCAGGCGTACCTGCAGCGCGACCGCGCGCGGCGCATCGCCGCGCTCACTGCGCAGATGCGCGAGCTGGAACGGGTCGAGGCCGACATCCTGGCCCGGCGCGCGCAGCTGGCGCGGATCCAGGACGCGCAGCGGCGCCAGCTCGGCGAACTCGAACAGGACCGCCGCCAGCGCGCCGCGCTGATGGCGCGCATCGACCGCCAGTACCAGGACCGCCGCCAGCGCGAACAGGCGCTCGGTCGCGACGTCAAAGGGCTGCAGGACGTGCTGCGCAAGCTGCGCGCCGCCGCCCAGCGCGCCGAGGCGCAGCGCCGCGCTGCCGAGCGCGAGCGCCGCCAAACCGCCGCCGCCTCCGCCACGCGGCCGGCGCAGCCGGCGATCGCGCGCGCGCCGGCACCGCAGGTCGGCGGGCTCGGCTGGCCGGTGGCGGGTGCGCTGCTGGCCGGCTACGGCGCCACCATGCCGGACGGCCGCAGCAGCGACGGCCTGCTGATCGCCGCCCCGGCCGGCACCCCGGTCAAGGCGGTCGCCGACGGCACCGTGGTGTTCGCCGAATGGATGACCGGCTACGGCCTGCTCGCGATCGTCGATCACGGCAACGGTTACATGAGCCTTTACGCGCACAACGACGCGCTGCTGCGCGAGGTCGGCGCGCCGGTGAAGCGCGGCGATACGATCGCCACGGTCGGCAGCTCCGGCGGCCACGGTCGCGCCGCGCTGTACTTCGAGCTGCGCCGCAACGGCCGCACGGTCGATCCCGGCAGCTGGCTGCGCCGCTGAACGCCCGTTCCGCCGGCACGCGCCGCGGCCGGTGGCCCGCGCATAATCGGGAACCCTCGCCGCCGCGCGCGGTCCCTCTGCCCCCCGTGTCCCGGAGCGCCTTGATGTCCCTGCGTGCCCTGCTTCCGCTGGCCCTGCTGCTCGCCGCCGCGCCGCTCGCGGCGCAGACCCCGCCCGCGCCGGCGCGCGGCGACGCCGCCACCGCCGAGTCGAAGGTGCCGCTGGAGGAGATCCGCCGCTACGTCGCCATCTACAACGCGATCAAGCAGGCGTACGTGGAGCCGGTCGACAATGCCAAGCTGATGCAGTCGGCGATCCGCGGCCTGCTGTTCGACCTGGATCCGCACAGCGTGTATCTGGAACGCAGCGCGAGCGAGGATTTCACCGACGCCGCGCGCGGCGCCTACGAAGGCATCGGCGTGGAACTGCAGCGGCAGCCGGACGGCTCGCTGCGGATCATCGCCGCGATCGACGACACGCCGGCCGCGCGTGCCGGCCTGCGCGGCGGCGACGTGATCATCGCCATCGACGGCCAGCCGTTCGATCCGAGCGAAGGCGACACCTCCACGCCGCTGCGCGGCCCGGCCGGCAGCAAGGTCACGCTGACGGTGCTGCGCGAAGGCCGCGACCAGCCGTTCGACGTCACTGTGACGCGCGAAACCATCCGTATCGCCAGCGTGCGCAGCCGCATGCTCGAGCCCGGCTACGGCTACATCCGGGTCAGCGCGTTCCAGGCCGACACCGCGGCCGAGTTCGAACGCCAGCTCGAGGCGCTGCGCAGCCAGGCGGGCGGAGCGCTGCGCGGGCTGGTGATCGACGTGCGCAGCAATCCCGGCGGCCTGCTGACCTCGGCGGTGCAGATCGCCGACAGCCTGCTCGAGCGCGGCAAGATCGTCAGCACGCGCGGCCGCATCCCGATCAGCGACGCCGAGTTCGGCGCCACCCCGGGCGATCGCCTGGGCGGAGCGCCGGTGGTGGTGCTGGTCGACGCCGGTTCGGCCAGCGCCTCGGAGGTGCTGGCCGGTGCGCTGCGCGAAAACGGTCGTGCGCGGGTGGTCGGCAGCCGGACGTTCGGCAAGGGCTCGGTGCAGACGCTGCTGCCGCTGGACAACGGCGATTCGGTCAAGCTCACCACCGCGCGCTACTACACGCCGAACGGCAAGTCGATCCAGGCGCTCGGCATCATTCCCGACGTGGCCCTGCGGGCGGAAGGCGAGGCGGCGGCGCGTGCCCGCGCGCGCGCCAGCGAGGCCACGCTGCGCGGCCACCTGCGCGGCGACGGCGAGGACGCGCCCGGCGCCAACGCCGGCGAGGTGCTGGAAGGCGAGGGCTACGTCACCGCCGCGCTCGCCGAGCTGAAGCGGATGGCGGTCGCGGTGCCGGCGGCCCCGGCGGCCCCGGCGGCACCGCAGCGCTGAAGCGCCGAGGCGCGCCTATTTCGGGCGCGCCGGCAGCGGGAACGGGGTCACCACCTTCTCGCCGCTGGCGGCGTCGCGGATCGCCGACTGGCCTTTGCGCTCGACTTCCTCGATGCGCACGATGCTCTGCATCGGCAGGTGCAGCGCCTGGGTCTGGCCGAACTCGTCGCGCAGGCGCTCCTCGGTGGGGTCCACCACCAGCCCGTCGTGGACGTCGAACACCAGATCGCGGATCTCGGTGAAGCCCCACAGCCCGCTGCTGACCACCTGGCGCGCGTAGAGCTCGTAGATCTTGCCGGCGTTGAAGAACGTGACCTTGTAGAGCGACTTCATGGCGGGGGCCGGAGGTCGGCAGCGGAACCGCCCCCACTCTGGGGGCCGCCGCGGCGGTTCTCAAGCCGCCGCGTTCAGAGTCCGCGCCGACGCCGCAGCCGGCGCGCGATGCCGCGCCGGGCCAGCAGCGCGAACGCGGCACCGAACGCGAACCCGGCCAGATGCGCCGACCACGCCACCGCGCCGAACGCCGGGCCGATGAACGTGTACAGCAGCTGCAGCAGCGCCCAGATCCCGATCAGCAGCGGCGCCGGCGCGCGCACGAACTGCAAAAACAGGCCCAGCGGCAGCACCACGCCGAGCTTGGCGCCGGGAAACAGCGCGAGGTAGGCGCCGATCAGCGCCGACACCGCGCCGCTGGCGCCGATGATCAGCCGGTCCGGCTGGCCGATCGCGATCACCGCGGCGAGATTGGCGACCGCCCCGCCGGCGAGGAACACCAGCAGCAGCCGCCAGGCGCCCATCGCGCGCTCGGCGGGCAGGCCGAAGATCAGCAGGAAGATCAGGTTGCCGAGCAGGTGCGCCCAGTCGGCGTGCAGGAACAGCGCGGTGACCAGGCGCAGCGCCTCGCCGCCGCGCACCGCGTCCCACGCCGCCTGCGGCGACGTCCAGCCGCCGGTGAGCGCGCCCCACTGCACCACCAGCCGGCGCTGCTCCGGCTCCGGCAGCAGCACCGCGGCGATGAAGCTCAGCCACAGCACGGCAAACAGCGCCGGCGACGCCCAGCGCCGGGCCGGCTTGTCACGGGAGGGAATGCTGACGAACACGCGGACGCGGCTCACAGGTCGCCGGCGCAACGACGGCGCCGGTTTGGCGGGGGTTATTCCACGGTATAGTGCATACGGCGTCGTACGTCGGACGCGGTTCCGGCGTGCCGGGTTCCCGCCCGGTCCAGCGGCCAAGGACATACAACACGAACCAGTGGAGAGTAACGCATGCAGCAACCGCATCTCGTCCGTCTTTCTGCGCTCGCGCTCGCTGTGGCCGGCGCGCTGGCCTTCGGCCAGGCGCACGCCTCGGGCTTCCAGCTGAAGGAAAACAGCGTCAAGGCGCAGGGCCGCTCGTTCGCCGGATCGGGCGTGGCGACGGATGACGCCTCGGTGGTCGTCAACAATCCCGCCACCATGACCCAGTTCGACGGCACCACCGTACAGACCGACGTGACGGTGATCGACGTCAACGCCGAATTCAACGGCGGTGGTTACGACATCACCGGTCGCCCGCTGACCGGCGGCGACGGCGGCAACGCCGGTGGCGTGACCCCGGTGCCGGCGATGTCGATGATCCACAAGTTCGACAACGGCCTGACGGTCGGCGCGATGGTGAGCGCACCGTTCGGCCTGAAGACCGAGTACGACCGCGGCTGGGTCGGCCGCTATTCCGCGCTGACCTCGGAAGTGAAGACGGTCGATCTGACCCTGGCCGCGGCCTACGACATCGTGCCGAACCACCTGTCGGTCGGCATCGGCGTGATCTGGGAGCGCGCCGAGGCCGAGCTGTCGCGCGCGGTGGATTTCGGCACGCTGGCGTTCCAGCAGCTGCCGCCGGCGGCGCGTCCGACCGCGCCGGCGTTCGCGCGTCCGCAGAACGCCGACGGCGAGGGCGTGGTCAAGGGTGACGACACCGGCATGGGCTGGCTGGTCGGCATCAACTTCCGCCCGACCGAGAACCTGGCGATCGGCCTGACCCATCGCTCGGAGATCGACCACGAGATCGACGGCACGGTGGACTGGACCGTCCCGGCCGCCAACCGCGCGGTGTTCGACGCCAACCCGGTGACCCGCGTGCTGTTCCAGGACGGCCGCGCCCGCGCCGAAGTGACCCTGCCGTCGATCACCACGGTCAGCATCGCCTACAAGCTGGGCGATGCGTTCACCCTGTACGGCGACTACGTCGAGACCGACTGGCACGCGCTGCAGGAGCTGCGCATCGATTACGCCAATCCGGATCCGGACACCGTCGAGGAGTTCCGCTGGAGCGACACCCGCTTCTGGTCGGTCGGCGCGGACTGGAAGTTCAGCGAGGCGTGGACGCTGCGCGCGGGCTACGGCTACGACGAGACCCCGACCACGTTCGCCACGCGCACCCCGCGCCTGCCGGACGAGGACCGCAAGTGGTACTCGCTGGGCGCGACCTGGAGCCTCAACGAGCAGCTCGAGGTCAGCTTCGCCTACACCCGGATCGAGCCGGACGAGCCGCGCGTCGGCATCGTCACCCCGGCCACCACGCCGGGCGGCGGCCGCACCCTGTTCGGCAGCTACGAGAGCGACGTCAACCTGTTCGGCGTCTCGGCGCAGTACAAGTTCTGATCGCCTCGGTCGGAACGAAAAAGCCCCGCTCCGGCGGGGCTTTTTTGTGGCGCGGATCGGGCGGTGGCGGATCCGTATTCGAGCCCTTGGGGTTGGGTTTTCGATCGGGCGAGCTTTCCACCCGATGCAAGAAGCCCCGCGCAGGCGGGGCTTGTTGCGTCAATCGTCCGGCGACCCGGGCCTATGACTCACGCATCGTCGGCCGCACACGCTGGCTCCGGGGCCTCAATCGCCCAACGTCAGCAGCGACGCATTACCGCCGGCAGCGGTGGTGTTGATCGTCACCGTCTTCTCGGTCGCGAAGCGCGGCAGGTAGTGCGGGCCGCCGGCCTTCGGGCCGGTACCCGACAGGCCCTGGCCGCCGAACGGCTGCACGCCGACCACCGCGCCGATCTGGTTGCGGTTGACGTAGCAGTTGCCCACCCGCACGCGGCGGGCGATCTTCTCGATCGTCTCGTCGATGCGCGAATGCACGCCGAGGGTGAGGCCGTAGCCGGTGGCGTTGACCGCATCGATCACCGCATCGAGCTGGCTGGCCTTCCAGCGGATCACGTGCAGCACCGGGCCGAAGATTTCCTTGTGCAGCACGTCGAGCGCGCCGATCTCGTACGCGCGCGGCGCGAAGAAGTGGCCGTGCGCGGCTTCCGCGCCCACTTCCACCCGCGCGATCAGCCGGGCCTCGCGGTCCATGCGCGCGGCGTGTTCCGCCAGCATCTTCAGCGCGTCGGCATCGATCACCGGACCGACGTCGGTGGACAGCAGCGCCGGATCGCCGACCGTGAGTTCGGCCATCGCACCGGCAAGCATCGTCATCACCTTGTCGGCGATGTCCTCCTGCACGAACAGCACGCGCGCGGCCGAGCAGCGCTGGCCGGCCGAGGTGAACGCCGAGCCGATCGCGTCCTTCACCAGCTGCTCGGGCAGCGCCGAGGAATCGGCGATCAGCGCGTTCTGGCCGCCGGTCTCGGCGATCAGGGTGGCGATCGGCGCGTTGTCGCGCGCAGCGAGCGCGCGGTTGATCGCACGCGCCGTGTCGGTAGAGCCGGTGAACGCGACGCCGGCCACGCGCGGATCGCGGGTGAGCGCCGCACCCACGGTGGCGCCGTCGCCGGGCAGGAACTGCAGCACCGCTTCCGGCACGCCGGCCTCGTGCAGCAGCTTCACCGCCGCATGGCCGATCAGGTTGGTCTGCTCGGCGGGCTTGGCGATCACGCTGTTGCCGGCGGCGAGTGCGGCGCTGATCTGGCCGACGAAGATCGCGAGCGGGAAGTTCCACGGGCTGATGCAGACGAACACGCCACGGCCGCACAGCTGCAGCGTGTTGGATTCGCCGGTCGGGCCGGGCAGTGCTTCTGGTGCGAACAGCGTGCGCGCCTGCGCCGCGTAGTAGCGCAGGAAATCGACCGCCTCGCGCACCTCGGCCACGCTGTCGGCAAGCGTCTTGCCGGCTTCCTTCACGCACATCGCCATGAACGCCGGCATGCGCGCCTCCAACAGGTCGGCGGCGTGTTCGAGGATCGCTGCGCGGCTGGCCGCTGGGGTCATGTCCCACGCCAGCTGCGCGCTCACCGCATTCGAAAGCGCGCGCTCCACCAGCGCCGCATCGGCCGGCTGCCAGTGGCCGACCACCTCGCGGCGGTCGGCCGGATTGGTGACCGGCAGGCGCTCGGTGGCCACCGCGCCGCCCGGCACCAGCGGCGCGGCGTGCCAATCGCCGCGCACGGCGGCGTTCATGTCGGCGGCGAGGCGGTGCAGCTGCTGGTCGTTGGCGAGGTTGATGCCCATGGAATTGGTCCGATCGAGGCCGTGGCTGCGGTACAGGTCCACCGGCAGCGGAATGCGGGGATGAGGGATGGAAGCGAAATTCGACACTGTCTCGACCGGATCGCGCACCAGCTCGGCGACCGGCACGCGCGCGTCGGTGATGCGGTTGACGAAGCTGGAGTTGGCGCCGTTCTCGAGCAGGCGGCGCACCAGGTACGGCAGCAGGTCCTCGTGGCTGCCGACCGGCGCGTACACGCGGCACGGCACGTTCAGGCGGTCGGCGGGGATCACCTCGGCGTAAAGGTCATCGCCCATGCCGTGCAGCTTCTGGAATTCGAACGCGCGCCCGGCCGCCATGCGGTGCACCGCGGCGATGGTGTGCGCGTTGTGGGTGGCGAACATCGGATAGATCGCGTCCGAGGCGTCGAGCAGGCGGCGCGCGCACGCGAGGTAGGACACGTCGGTGTTCGGCTTGCGGGTGAACACCGGGTAGCCCGCCTGCCCGTCGACCTGGGCGCGCTTGATCTCGCTGTCCCAGTACGCGCCCTTGACCAGCCGCACCGGGATGCGGCGGCGGTGGCGGCGGGCAAGCTCGGCGAGGAAGTCGATCACGTACGGCGCGCGCTTCTGGTAGGCCTGCACGGCGAGCCCGTAGCCTTCCCAGCCGTCCAGCGATGGATCGGCGTAGGCGGCGGCGATCACGTCGAGCGAAAGTTCGAGCCGGTCGGCCTCCTCGGCGTCGATGGTGAAGCCGATGCCGTAGGACTTGGCGAGCTGGGCGAGCTCCAGCACGCGCGGGGTCAGCTCGGCCAGCACGCGCGCGCGCTTGGCGTGCTCGTAGCGCGGGTGCAGCGCGGACAACTTCACCGAGATCGACGGCGCGGCGAACACGGACGAGCCGTCGCGATCGCCGAGGCGATCGCTGTCCCTGGAGGCGACGCTCCTGCCGATCGCGTGGATCGCGGCGCGGTAGGCCTCGAGGTAGCGGCGGGCGTCCTTGGCGGTCAGCGCCGCCTCGCCGAGCATGTCGAACGAATAACGGTAGGCGGCGTTGCCACCCTTGCGCGAGCGCGCCAGCGCCTCCTCGATCGTGCGCCCCATGACGAACTGGTGGCCCATGATCTTCATCGCCTGGCGCACCGCCAGCCGCACCACCGGCTCGCCGATGCGGCCGATCAGGCGCTTGAAGGCGCCGTGCACGTCGCGCTTGGTCTCGTCGGCCAGGTCGACCAGCTTGCCGGTCAGCATCAGGCCCCAGGTCGACGCGTTGACCAGGATCGAATCGGACTGGCCCATGTGCCGCTTCCAGTCGGCCTCGCCGAGCTTGTCGCGGATCAGGCGGTCGGCGGTGTCCTCGTCGGGGATGCGCAGCAGCGCTTCGGCCACGCACATCAGCAGCACGCCCTCCTCGCTGCCGAGGTCGTACTGACGCATGAACGCCTCGATCGCGCCCTGGTCCTGGGCGCGCGCGCGGACCCGGGCGACCAGGTCGGCGGCAGTGGCCTGCACCGCCAGACGGTCGGCGTCCGGCAGGCGCGCCTGTTCGAGCAGCATGCGCACGTGCGCGGTCTCCTCGCGCACCCAGGCGTCGGTGATCGCCGCGCGCGCGCCGGCGGGCGGCGGCGGCAGTTCCGGGGCGAGCAGCGCGCGCGGTTCGGCGCGGCCGGCAGTCGAGGGGGCCGCCCTATCGGCGGCGGTAAGCGGGGTGGTCATCGGGCGGAGGGCCGCGGAGCGCTGGTGAGCGAGCCCGATAGTGTAAGCCCGCGTGCCGGCCGCTTACGCCGGCCACCGCGCGCTGCCGGCGCGGCCCGCCGCGTGCAGGATCCTGAGGGCGTCCGCGTGCGTGCGCCGGTTGCCCGGCACCCCGTGCAGGGCTACCATTTCACGGTTTCCCCAGCGCCGCCGTTGACGAGGAGGGGCGGTGCGAC
>DASQMI010000013.1:0-3294 GCA_035645555.1 Lysobacter sp.
CCGAGATGAATTTCATCAGCCACGGCGCGCCGAGCAGGATCGCCCGGCTGAGCGCGCGCTTGATGCCGCCGACGCCGCCGGGCCGCGCGTCGCGGGCAAGCGCTAGGCCGAGGTCGTCGAGCTTGACGATGCCGGCGACCAGGCCGTAGACGCCCACCGTCATCAGCAGCGAGATCGCCACCAGCACCGACAGCTGGCGACTGAAATCGGCCTGCGCCACGGTGCCGAGCGTGATCACGATGATCTCCGCCGAGAGGATGAAATCGGTGCGCACCGCGCCTTTGATCTTGTCCTTCTCGAACGCGACCATGTCGACCCGCTCGTCCTGCACCGCCTGCAGCAGCTCGGCGTGGTGACGCGCGTCGTCCTCGGCGCGGTGCAGGAACTTGTGCGCCAGCTTCTCCACACCCTCGAAGCACAGGTAGGCGCCGCCGATCATCATCAGCGGCACCACCGCCCACGGGGCGAACGTGCTGATCAGCAGCGCCGCCGGGACCAGGATCGCCTTGTTCAGCAGCGAGCCCTTGGCCACCGCCCACACCACCGGCAGTTCGCGGTCGGCGTTGATGCCGGAGACCTGCTGCGCATTCAGCGCGAGGTCGTCGCCGAGCACGCCGGCGGTCTTCTTGGTGGCGACCTTGGTCATCACCGACACGTCGTCGAGCAACGTGGCGATGTCGTCGAGCAGGGCGAACAAGCCGGAGGCCATGCGGGCGGATTCGGGCGTGGGAACAGGGCCCGGATTCTCGCACAGCGCGCCGTTACGACGGCGCGCGCAGCCACTCCAGCCGGGTGGTGGCGCCGGCGTCCTCGGCCAACGCGTCGCGCAGCGACTGCAGCGCCGGCGCCAGCGCCCGCTCGAACTGCCACGGCGGGTTGAGGATCAGCAGGCCGCTGCCGTTCATCCGCAGCGGCGAATCGTCGCGGCGCACCAGCAGCTCGGCGGCCAGCGCGCCCTTGGTCGGCAGCGCGGCCGCACGGCGGTAGAACGGATGCAGCGTGCGCCGCTGCTTGATCGGATACCACAGTGCGTAGACCGCAGTCGGCCAGCGCGCGAGCGCCTCGCGCAACGCGGCCAGCGCGACGTCGAACTCGGCGAGCTGCGCCTCGTACGGCGGGTCGATCAGCACCAGCCCGCGGGCGAGGCGGGTCTCGCCGAACCGCGGCGGCAGCAGCGCCTTCATCGCCGCATAGCCGTCGCGCGCGTGCACCGCCACCCGCGGATCGTCGGCGAACGCGGTGCGCAGCGCCTCGGCCTCCTCGGCCTGCAGTTCGCAGGCGGCGATGCGGTCGTCCTCGCGCAGCGCGTGCGCCAGCAGCCACGGCGAGCCCGGATAGGCGTGCTCGCCGTGGACCCGGCGGCAGGCGTCCACCGCGTCGAGGTAGCGCCGTACCGCCGGCGCCGCGGGCGGCTTCGCCAGCAGGCGCTCGATGCCGGCGCGGGCCTCGCCGGTGCGGCGCGCGGGCGCGTCGTCGAGCGCGTACAAACCGCGCCCGCCGTGGGTATCCAGCGCGAACAGCGGCGCCGGCTTCGCGGTCAGCGCGTCGCACAGCGCCAGCAGCGCGGTGTGCTTGAGCGCGTCGGCATGGTTGCCGGCATGGAAGGCGTGGCGGTAGTTCACGGCGTGATCCGGAGCGGGGCGCGCGCATGGTAGCGAACGCAGGCACCCCGGCATGGTCTACGATGCCGGCAGGCCCGCCGTCACGTCCGTTCGCACATGCGCCTGCTGCTCGTCGAGGATGAAGCCGCGATCGCGGCGACGGTCACGTTCGCGCTGCACGCCGACGGCCACGAGGTGACCCACTGCCTGAGCGGCGGCGACGCGCTGCGCGCCGCGGCGGCGCAGGCGTTCGACCTCGCCATCCTCGACGTCGGTCTGCCGGACATCACCGGGTTCGCGCTGTGCCGCGAACTGCGGCGCGCCCGCGACCTGCCGGTGATCTTCCTCACCGCGCACGACGCCGAGGCCGAGCGCGTGCTCGGGCTTGAGATCGGCGCCGACGACTACGTCACCAAGCCGTTCTCGCCGCGCGAGCTGGCCGCGCGGGTGCGCGCGGTGCTGCGTCGCGCCCATGCCGCCACGCCGGCCTCGCCGCGCGGCGCGTTCGAGCACGATGCCGAGGGCCGCCGCATCCGCTACCACGGCCGCGCGTTGGAGCTGACCCGCTACGAGTACGGCGTGCTTGCGGCGCTGCTGCAGCGACCGGGCGCGGTGCTCTCGCGCGCCCAGCTGATGGACCGGGTCTGGGGCGATGCGCTCGACAGCGGCGACCGCACGGTCGACACCCACATCAAGACGCTGCGCGCGAAACTGCGCGAGATCGCCCCGGCGGAGGACCCGATCCGCACCCATCGCGGCCTCGGCTACTCGCTCGAGCTGCCGACGTGAACATCGCGCTGCGGATCTTCCTCGGCTACTTCGCGATCGTCGCGATCGCCGCGGCGCTGCTGGCGCAGGTGTTCGTGGCCGAGGTCAAGCCCGGCGTGCGGCAGGCGATGGAGGACACGCTGGTGGATACCGCCAACGTGCTCGCCGAGCTGGCCAGCGACGACTTCCTCGCCGGGCGGATCGCCGACGGCTCGTTCGCGCGTCGCGTACGCGCGCTGCAGGGGCGCGACTTCGGCGCGGCGATCTGGGGATTTCCGAAGCGCCGCTCCAACTACCGCATCTACGTCACCGACGCGCGCGGGATCGTGGTGTTCGACAGCAGCGGGATCGCCGTCGGCCAGGACTATTCGCGCTGGAACGACGTCTACCTGACCCTGCGGGGCCGCTACGGCGCGCGCTCCTCGCTCGAGGCCGACGGCAAGGGCGGCTCGAAGGGCGGCTCGACCGTGATGCACGTCGCCGCGCCGATCCGCGACGAGGCCGGCCGCATCGTCGGCGTGCTGACGGTGGCCAAGCCGAACAGCACGATCGACCCGTTCATCGCCCGTAGCCAGGCGGTGGTGACGCGCTGGGGCGGCGTGCTGATGGGCGCGGCGCTGGCGATCGGCGTGCTGGTGGCGTGGTGGCTGTCGCGCCAGCTGGGCGCGCTGCGCCGGTACGCGCAGGCCGTGACCGCCGGCGAACGCGCACCGCTGCCGCGCGCCGCCGGCGAGTTCGCCGAGCTGGGCCGGGCGCTCGCCACCATGCGCGAGCGACTGGAGGGCAAGCAGTACGTCGAGCGCTACGTGCACACACTGGCGCACGAGATGAAGAGCCCGCTGGCGGCGATCCGCGCCAGCGCCGAGCTGCTGGAGACGCCGTTGCCCGAGCACGACCGCGCCCGCTTCGCCACGAGCATCCGCGC
>DASQMI010000014.1:0-5400 GCA_035645555.1 Lysobacter sp.
TGTCGCGCGCCTGTTGCAGCAGCTCGTCCTTGCTCGCCGGATAGCTGACGCCCTTGAGGAACTTCTGGACGTTGGCCGGCGACTGTCCGCCTACGCCTCGTGTCATGACACTTGCTCCCGTGATCGACATGGGCCGAGAACGCGTGCGGCCGCCGCAGCGGCCGCACGCGGGACGCTCACTCGTTGCGCGAGCTGCCGCCCTCGGACTGCTTGCCCTTCTCGACCAGTTCGCTCACGCGCTGGCCGCCCATCTTGCCGAGCTCGGAATAGCCTTCCGGACCCAGCTGTTCCTTACGGGTTTCGCCGCCCTGCTTGCCGATCTCGGACATCGCATCCGGGCCGCGCTGCTCGCGCAGCGCCTCCACGCCCTGGCGGCCCAGCTCGGAGTAACCCTCCGGACCGAGCTGTTCCTTGCGGATCTCGCCGCCGATCTGGCCGGCTTCACGCACGCTCATCTCGCCTTCGCCCTGCTGGCGGCCCTGGTTGCCCTGGTTCTTGGATCCACCCTGGTTCTTGGATCCACCCTGCGATCCACCCTGGTTCTGGTTCGGTGCCATGGATGTCCTCCATCAGTGGCTGTGTGACATGGGCTGCCGATGCCGTTCGGCCTCGTGCAGCGCCGCACGCTGCGGACGCTTCGCGTCGTGTGGGGCGGAATCGTTGCGCGCTGCGCTCGAATCGCCGCCTTCGTGCGACATCACGACACGACGCAAGCCGCATGCCAGTGCGGCGATGGCCGCTGGCGGGGGTGAACGAGCGTGCGCTCCAGCAACCAGGCGGCTGGCAACGCGCAAAACATGCGTGGCGATGCAACAACTTGCGCGCGCGCATGCGCACCGCTGCCGCAATGGCGGCACGGTGCAGGCGCTCGGTGGCGGGCAGGCAGCCGCACGCGCCGCCGTGCGGCGCGTGGGCTCAGCAGGAGGTCGTGCGCTGCGGGCTCAGCCCGCGAGCGCGGCGGCCACGAACGGCGGCAGCGCGAGTGCGCCGCGGTGGATGTCGGCGGTGTAGTAGCGGGTGTCGAAGCGCTTGGCGCGTGCGGCGTCCTCGCGGAAGCCGAACTCGTCGCGCTTGCGCGCCATCGTGCAGCTCCACCAGCCGGTCGGATAGCACGGCTGCGGGAACGGCAGGGTACGGAACGCGGCAAAGCCGGCCTTGGCCATCTCGCCGCGCATCTCGCGGATGAGATCGAGCAGCGCGAGCGGCGATTCGGACTGCTGCACCAGGATGCCGTCGTCCTTCAGCGCACGGTGGCAGCTCTCGTAGAACGCGCGGTTGAACAGCCCCTCGGCCGGGCCGACCGGGTCGGTCGAGTCGACGATCACCACGTCGACGCTGCCCGGCGCACACTGCTTCATGTACGCCACGCCGTCGTCGAACAGCAGCTGCGCGCGCGGGTCGCCGTTGCGCTCGCACAGTTCCGGGAACCACTTCTCGGCCATGCGCGTGACCTGCTCGTCGATGTCGCACTGCACCGCGCGCTGCACGCCGTCGTGCTTGAGCACCTCGCGCAGCGTGCCGCAGTCGCCGCCGCCGATGATCACCACGTGCTTGGGATCGGCGTGGGTGAACAGCGCCGGGTGCGACATCATCTCGTGGTAGAGGAAGTTGTCGCGCGTGGTGAGCATCACCGCGCCGTCGATCAGCATCAGGTTGCCCCAGTCGCTGGTCTCGTAGATCTCGATCTTCTGGAACGGCGACTGCACCTCGTCGAGCTTGCGCACGATGCGGTAGCCGATCGCCGAGCCGGTGCGCTCGAAGTTCTCGTACTGCCAGGTGGTCTCGCTCATGGGGCACCGCGGGGACGAAGGGGGCGCGGATTGTAACGGACCGGCGGCGTCCGGCCTGCGGCGCTCACGGACGGGGCGTAGAATGCGCGTCCTTTTCCCCCGCTGGTTGCAACGCCGATGACCGAGTGGTCGCTCGACCGGGCCCGCCGGACCTACTCCATCCCGCACTGGTCCGAGGGCTATTACGACCTCGACGACGCCGGCCGGGTGATCGCGCGTCCGCTCGGCGCGCAGGGTCCGGCGGTCGCGCTCGCCGAGGTGGTGGCGCAGGCGCAGGCGCAGGGCGCGCAGCTGCCGCTGCTGGTGCGCTTCCCCGACATCCTCGGCGACCGTCTGCGCGCACTGCAGGGCGCGTTCGCCTGGGCGATGCAGGCGTCCGACTACACCGGCGGCTACACCGCGGTGTACCCGATCAAGGTCAACCAGCACGCCGGGGTGGCCGGCACGCTGGCCTCGCACGCCGGCGAAGGCTTCGGGCTGGAGGCCGGCAGCAAGCCGGAGCTGATGGCAGTGCTGGCGCTGAGCCGCCCGGGCGGGCTGATCGTCTGCAACGGCTACAAGGACCGCGAGTACATCCGGCTGGCGCTGATCGGGCGCAAGCTCGGCATGGACGTGTACATCGTGATCGAGAAGCCGTCCGAGCTTGCGCTGGTGATCGAGGAGTCGCGCGCGCTCGACGTGCGCCCGGCGCTCGGCGTGCGCATGCGGCTGGCCACGCTCGGCGCCGGCAAGTGGCAGAACAGCGGCGGCGACAAGGCCAAGTTCGGGCTCAGCCCGCGCCAGGTGCTCGACCTGTGGCAGCAGCTGTGCGATGCCGGCCTGCAGGACACGCTCGGCCTGCTGCATTTCCACATGGGCTCGCAGATCTCCAACGTGCGCGACATCGCCGGCGGCATGCGCGAGGCCACCCGCTACTTCGTCGAGCTGTCGCAACTCGGCGCCAACGTGCGCTACATGGACGTCGGCGGCGGACTCGGCATTGATTACGAAGGCACCCGCTCGCGCAGCTTCTGCTCGATCAACTACGGCGTGCGCCAGTACGCCTCGAGCATCGTGCAACCGCTGGCCGACGCCTGCCAGGCGCACGCGCTGCCGCCGCCGCGGATCGTCACCGAGTGCGGCCGCGCGATGACCGCGCACCATGCGGTGCTGATCGCCAACGTGTCCGAAGTCGAGCGCGCGCCGGAAGGCCGCGTGCCGCCGGCGCAGGACGACGAGCCGGCGGTGATCCGCCACCTGCGCGAGATCCACGCCGAGCTGGCGTCGCGCCCGGCAGTGGAACTGTTCCACGAGGCGCAGCACTTCCACAGCGAGGGTGTGTCCGCCTACGCGCTCGGGCAGATCGACCTGCGCCAGCGCGCGCGGCTGGACGACCTGTTCTACGCGATCGCGCACGGCGTGCGGCAGCGTCTGAGCTACGACGAGAAGAGCCACCGCGACCTGCTCGACGAGCTCAACGAGCGGCTGGTCGACAAGTACTTCGTCAACTTCAGCGTGTTCGAGTCGCTGCCTGACGTGTGGGCGATCGACCAAGTGTTCCCGATCGTGCCGATCGAGCGCCTGGACGAACACCCGGACCGGCGCGGCGTGATCGCCGATCTCACCTGCGATTCCGACGGCCGCATCGACACCTACGTGGAGAGCGAGGAACTCGACACCTCGCTGCCGCTGCACGAGATCCGCCCGGGCGAGAGCTACCAGCTCGGCTTCTTCCTGGTCGGCGCGTACCAGGAGATCCTCGGCGACATCCACAACCTGTTCGGCGACACCGACGCGGTCGAGGTGCGGGTGGACGGCACCGGCTACCGGCTCGCGCAGCAGCGCCGCGGCGACACCACCGACGTGATGCTCGACTACGTCGGCTACAAGCTCGCCGACGTGCGCGCGGCGTATCGCGCCAAGCTCGACGCCGCCGGCCTGCCGGACGCGGAGGCGCAGCGCCTCGCCGCCGCGCTGGAGGCCGGGCTGACCGGCTACACCTACCTCGACGACGAACCGTTGGGCTGAGCGCCGCGCGCGGGACCGGCTAGGATGCGGGCGATGCCGTCGTCGCGCCCGCTGCCGTCCTCCGCCCGCGTCTGCCTGCTGCTGCTCGCCGCGCTGGTCGCGCTGTGCTGGCTCGGCCCGCTCGCCACCCGTTTCGACCCGCACGCGCCTGACTGGGACGCGCTGTCGGTCGCGCCCGGCGTCGCCGGCCACTGGTTCGGCACCGATGCGATCGGCCGCGACGTGTTCGCGCGCACGCTGGCCGGCGGCCGGCTGTCGCTGACCATCGGCCTGCTCGCCAGCGTGATCGCGCTGGCCGTCGGCCTCGGCTACGGCGCGATCGCCGGACTCGCCGGCGGCCGCATCGAGCGCGCGATGATGCGCGTGCTCGACGTGCTCAGCGCGATCCCGTTCCTGCTGGTGGTGATCCTGCTGCTGACCCTGTTCGAACGCTCGCTCGCGCTGCTGCTGGCGGCGATCGGCGGCTACGTGTGGATCGATCTCGCGCGGGTGATGCGCGCGGAAGCCGCGCGCCTGCGCGAGGCGCCGTTCCTGCTTGCCGCCACCGTCGCCGGCGCGTCGTTCGGCCAGCGCCTGCGCTGGCACGTGCTGCCCAACCTGCTGCCGCTGGCGCTGGTCTACCTCGGGCTGATCCTGCCGCAGGCGATCCTGGTGGAAAGCTTCCTCGGCTTCCTCGGGCTCGGCGTCGACGAGCCGAGCGCGAGCTGGGGCACGCTGCTGGCCGAAGGCGTGCAGGAACTCGACGCGGCGCCATGGACCCTGCTGTTCCCGGCCGGGCTGCTGGTCGCGACCCTGGCGACATTCCAGTTCCTCGGCGATGCGCTGCGCGACGCGCTCGACGTGCGCGCCGAACGCGGAGCGGCGGCATGAGCGCACCGCTGCTCGCGCTGCGCGCGCTCGAAGTGGCGCACGGCGAACGCGCACTGCTGGGCCCGCTCGATCTTGTGCTGCACGAAGGCGAATGCGTCGGCCTGGTCGGCGAGAGCGGCAGCGGCAAGAGCCTGAGCGCGCTCGCGCTGCTCGGCCTGCTGCCGCCCGGGCTGCATGCATGCGGGCAGATCGTCCACGCCGGCGGCACGCTCGCGCTGGGCTCGCGCGCGCATGCGGCGCTGCGCGGGCGGGTGGTCGGCTGGGTGCCGCAGGATCCGCTCGCCAGCCTGCATCCGCTGCGCACGGTCGGCGCGCAACTGCGGGAGACGCTGCAGCTGACCCAGGGGCTGGACCGCGCGACGGCGCAGGCCGAGGCCGAGGCGCTGCTCGCGCGCGTGCAGCTGCCGGAGCCGCGTGTGGCGCTCGACCGCCATCCGCACCAGTTCTCCGGCGGCCAGCGCCAACGCATCGCCATCGCGCTCGCGCTGGCGACGCGGCCGCAGGCGTTGATCGCCGACGAGCCCACCTCCGCGCTGGATGCGCGCATCGCCCGCGACATCCTCGACCTGCTCGACGACCTGCGCCGCGAGCAACGCCTCGCGCTGCTGCTGATCTCGCACGATCTGCCGCTGGTCGGTGCGTACGCGCAGCGTCTGCTGGTGCTCGAACGCGGCCGCGCGGTCGAGCAGGGCGAGACCGTGCGGGTGTTCGCCGCGCCGGCGCACCCGTACAC
>DASQMI010000015.1:0-11268 GCA_035645555.1 Lysobacter sp.
GTCATCGCACGCGGACGCCGTGGCGTTCGCCCTCTGGTCACTGCGCCTCGCCGTCGCAGCTGCGTCGGCGCGGCCCTCAATTTCCAGCGCATCACACCACGGCGGACCGCGGGAGCGCTTGTTGCATTCCTTACCTGTCGGGTGCCGGCGACGCGGGCGTCGCACGGGGCTCGTGGTGGCGCGTCGGCGAACCTTCACGCCGCCGGTTGTTCAGCGCTGGCGGATCGATTCGCCAGGCGAGGGCGGGCTCGACCGGGCGGCGCTGCTAACATCGGTGCCCCGTGGGCAGCGGTCAGGCGCAGGCCGGAATCGCGGGAGCGGGGCTTTCGGCGCCCGTCGCCGCGACGTCGCCGGGGTCCGGCGGCTGTCGCAAGCAAACTCCCCTGCGAAATCAAAACCTTATCTCGCATCGCGAGTGTAACAGATAACCGGCCGAACGATGACCGATGCCGCGTTTCCCCGATCCGGCGACTCCGCGCCCGCTGCGCGCACGGTGCGCGTGCCTGACGACCGCGACGGCCAGCGTCTGGACAACTTCCTGCTCGGCCAGCTCAAAGGCGCGCCGCGTTCGCTGATCTACAAGCTGGTGCGCTCAGGACAGGTCCGGGTCAATGGCGGGCGCGCCAAGGCCGAGCGCAAGCTCGCCGCGGGCGATGAGGTGCGTCTGCCGCCGGTGCGGCTGGCCGAGGCGGCCGACCGCGGCACTCCGTCGAAGGGGCTGATGGAGGCGCTGGAGGCGGCGATCGTGTTCGAGGACGCCCGCCTGCTGGCGCTCAACAAGCCGTCCGGGGTCGCCAGCCACGGCGGCAGCGGGATCAGCTTCGGCGCGATCGAGACCCTGCGCGCGCTGCGCCCGGGGCAGAGCCTCGAGCTGGTGCATCGGCTCGACCGCGACACCTCCGGCCTGCTGGTGGTGGCCAAGAAGCGCGCGGCGCTGACCGAACTGCAGGCGCTGATGCGCGAGGACGGCGGCATCGCCAAGCGCTACCTGACCCTGCTGGTCGGGCGGATGCCGGACGGCACGATGTCGGTCGATGCGCCGTTGCACGTCGGGCTGCGCCAGGGCGGCGAGCGCCACGTCCAGGTGAACCCGGCCGGCAAGCCGTCGCTGAGCCACTTCAAGGCGATCGAGCGGCGCGGCGGGCATTCGTTCTGCGAGGTGCGCATCGAAACCGGGCGGACCCACCAGATCCGCGTGCACGCGCAGCACATCGGCCATCCGGTCGCCGGCGACGACAAGTACGGCGACGTGGAGGTCAACCGCCGCCTGCGCCAGCAGGCCGGCCTGAAGCGGCTGTTCCTGCACGCGTCCACCCTCGAGTTCGCGCTCGAGGACGGGCGCGAGCACTACCTGCTGAACGCGCCGCTGCCGGCCGAACTGTCCGACGTGCTCGACCGTCTGGGATGAGTCCCGTTGGTCGAGCGGGGCGGGAGTAGCGCCGCCCGCGCAGTGGGTCGCGGCTGAAGCCGCTCCTACGGCGAGCCGCCCGCGCGCTTGCGCTGCTCGTCGAGCACGAAGCAGAAATCCGGCCGCGGCTGCGGCGGGGTGAAGTTCACCGGCACTTGAATGGTGGTCGACACCGGCTTGCCGCCGGCCGTGGCGGGGCGGAACTTCCAGCCGCGCACGGCTGCGGTCGCCGCTTCATCAAGCGCCGGCTGGCCGCTGCGCTGGCGCACCACGATCGCGCTCGGCGCACCGTCCGGGCCGATCGTCACCGCCAGCACCACGCGGCCGCCGATGCCGTCGCAGGCGAGCGGCTCCGGATAGGTCGGAGGTGGGGTTTCGAGTGCCACCGGCGGGGTAGCGCGCGGCGCCGGCGCGGCCTGCGGCCCGGTGCGATCGCCGCCGCAGGCGCCCAGCGCTAGTGCCGCCAGCGGGGCGAGGGCGAGGCGGAGCCGGGACATGCGATCAGGGTGCAAGCGCATCGGTCTTCGCCGCGCAGATGAAGTCGTTTTCACTCAGCCCGCCGACGTCGTGCGTCGAGTAGCGCACGACGCAGCGGTCGTAATGCACGCCGAGGTCGGGGTGATGGTCCTCCCGGTGGGCGATGAACGCCAGCGCGTTCACGAACGCCATCGTGCGGTAGTAGTCCGGGAAGGTGAAGGTCTTCACCAGCGCGCGCCCCTCCTCGGCGAGCGACCAGCCCGGCACCTGCGGCAGCAGCTCGCGCACCCGCGCTTCGGGCAGGCGATGCTCGGCGCCGCGGCGCGGCGTACAGTGGGCCTGGGCAAGGGGAACGAGGTCGGTCATGGGCGCGTTGCGGCAGATGAACGAAAGCAGGTCGCGCGTCGGCGCGGCGTGGATGCGGCAGGTCGCGGCCGCGGGCTGGTCGGTAGAATAGCCGCATGATCCAGATTTCCGAATCCGCGCAGCGACATTTCCGCAAGCTGATCGAGCGCGAGGCCCTGCCGGGACTCGGCGTGCGCTTGTCCGCGGTGCACCCCGGCACGCCGCGCGCGGACGTGCGCCTGGAATTCGCCGAGCCGGTCGACCTGCAGGGCGACGAGTGGGCGGTCGACTGCGAAGGGTTCACGCTGTGGCTCGATGCCGGCAGCGTGCGTTGGCTGGACGGCGCGGAGATCGACTACGCCACCCACGACACCGGTGGCCAGCTGCAGATCCGCGCTCCGAAGATCCGCGGCGAAGCGCCGGGTGAGGCGGCGTCGCTGGTCGAGCGCGTGCGCTGGATCGTCGAGCACGAGATCAACCCGCAGCTGGCCCAGCACCGCGGCCACGTCGCCGTGCAGGAGGTCACCGCCGACGGCGTGGTGGTGCTGCGGTTCGGCGGCGGCTGCCACGGTTGCGGCATGGCGGACGTGACGCTCAAGCAGGGGATCGAGCAGACGCTGCTGCAGAAGGTCCCGGGCGTGACCGCGGTGCGCGACGCCACCGACCACGCCAGCGGCGAGGCGCCTTACATCCGCCGCGAGACGGCGGCGTAAGCCCAGCGCGGCGTCGATGTTCACCGCCGCAGAGCTGATCGACGCCCTGCAACGACGTTCGCGGCTGCGACTCCGGCGCGATCAGGAGCGCGCGCCCGGCGAGTTCCCGCCCGGCTGGGCGCGCTGGTTCGACCAGCTTGCCGCCGCGCCGGGGCGCGTGATCGGCGCACTCGCGCACGACATCGTCAACCTGCTCGCGCAGCGGCCGCTGGCGAATCCGCCTCGGCGGGTCAGCGAGTTGTCGCGCTGGCAGGCGTTCAACGCGCTGTGGCGGCAGCACTGGCATCCCCCGGAACCGGACGAGCGCCGCCTGCGCCTGGCTGCCGTCGCGGTCACCGCGGCCTGGCACCTGCTGTTCGCGCTGGTGCTGCTGTGGCTGCTGATCTTCCAGTACCTCGGCATGCCGCCCGAACCTGCCAGTGCGGGCGAGGACGTCGTGCAGGTCGAATACATCGGCCGCGGCACGCCACAGGACCAGGGCGGCGGACCGCCGGCCGCAGCCGAGCCCGCCGCGCAGGCGGCGGATGCGGTGACGCGTGGACAGGAAGCGGCGGAGCCCGCGCAGGCCAGTGCGACGCCCGCGACGGCGAGCGTCGAGGTGCCGTCGGTGGACGCGCCGCTGCCGGAGGTTCCGCAGCGCGACGTGCCCGAGCCCCAGGTGCCGCCGGTCGAGCTCGAGCAGCCGGTGGTGGTCAGCGAGCCGGTCCCGAACCAGCCGACCGTGTTCACCCTGCCGCCGACCCGACGCACGGTCGAGCCGACCGTGCGCACGCCCGAACTGGCCGCGCCCGAAGCGAGCGTGCGCGCGATCGAGGTGCCCGAGCCGGTGCAGCCGATCCGCCGGGCCGCGCCGCAGCCCGAGCTCAGCACACCGGACGTTCGCACGCGCGAGCCGCAGGTGGTCGCGCGTGAGGTCGCTGCGCCGGTCGCGCCCGTGCCGACCCGCACGCTCCCGCAGCCGGCGATCCGCGCCCCGGAGATCGCCGCGCGCACGCCGGGCGTGCGTCAGCGCGACGTGCGCGAACCGTCCGGTGCCCAGGCTGCGAGTACGCAACCGGCCACCGCCTCGACGGGCGGTGCCCCGGCGCAGGGCTCCGCGGCCACCCCGGCGCAGGGGCGCGCTCCCGGCGCTGCCTTGCCGTCGACCGGCACCGCGCAGGCCGGCGCGCAGCGGCCCACCGCGCAGGCGGGCACCGGGACGCAGGGCGGGGCCCCGGGCAGCGTGCCGACGCCGGCACGCGGCGACGACTGGGGGGCTTCCACCCGCAACCGTCCGGGCGGCCAGGCCGGCCAGCGCGGCTTGTACGACGATCAGGGCCGGGTTCGGCTCGCCGACGCGCCGGGCTCGGCGTCGGCGCGGCCGCCGCCCGGCGCCACCGAAGAGATCCGCGATTTGGACCGCGCCGGCACGTGGCTCAAACGGAAACCCACCGACTACGAGCCGACGAGCTTCGACCGGTTCTGGGTTCCGCACGAGACCCTGCTGGCCGAATGGGTGCGGCGCGGCATCCGCCAGGTGGCCATCCCGATTCCGGGCACCAGCAAGAAGCTGATGTGCGTGGTGTCGGTGCTGCAGCTGGGCGGCGGCTGCGGGATCGCCGACCCCAACCTCAACGAACAGCCGGCCAGCGCGCGTCCGCCGCCGGACATCCCGTTCAAGCCGCACCTGCAGGAAGACAACGGCAGCGTGAAGCCCGCCGGCTGAGCGCAAAAAGAAACCCCTCCTGCGAGGGAGGGGTTCCGTGTGCCGCGCGGCGAGGAAACGTCAGTTGCTGTGCGCGCTGCGCAGGTCGGCCAGCTTGCCCGGCTGAGTGGCGAAGTACGCCGAGAGGTCGGCGATCTGCTGGTCGGTCAGGCCCTTCGCCTGCGGCGACATCAGCGCGTGCTCGCGGCGCCCGTCGCGGTAGCCGAGCAGGGTGTGCGCCAGGTAGTCCTGGTACTGCCCGGCGAGCAGCGGATAGCTCGGGTCGATCGGCGCGTTGCCGGCCGCGCCGTGGCAGTCGATGCAGGCCTGGCCGGACGCGCCCTTGCTGGTGGCGAGCTTCTCGCCGGCGGCGATGTTGCCGTCCGGCAGGCCGGCCGAGGACGACTTCGGCAGCGCGTGCTCCTGCTGCGAGGCCTCGCGGCCGCCCGGCTGCGGCTTGGCGGCTTCCTCGCAACCGGCGAGCGCGAACGTGGCGAGCAGGGCGAGGGCGTAACGATGGATCGTCATGGTCGTCTGCTCACTCACTTCAGGTTGGACAGGAAGGCGGCGATGTCGGCGATGTCCTGGTCGGAAAAGCTCTGCGCCTGCGCCTGCATGGTCGGGTGCTTGCGGGTGCCCTGCTTGTAGTTGTTGAGCGCGCCGATCAGGTATTCCGACGATTGGCCGCCGATCTTCGGCACGTGATAGCTCGGATAGGCGTTCTTGTAGCCCTCGACACCGTGGCAGCCGTGGCAGGTGTAGGTGAGCTGCTTGCCGCGCGCCGGGTCGCCCTTGAGCGTGGCGAGCGTCGGAGCGGACGCGTTGCCCGCGGGCGGCGCGGCCGGGGTGGTGGCGGGGGCGGGGGCCTGCGCCAGCGCGACCGCGGCGATGGCGGTCGTGAGCAGCGTGCAGGCGGCGATCGTCAGCGGTCGCGTCATGTCGGAGTCCGCAAATCTCTGTCAGCGGGAGGGTTGGCACAGCGAGCGCAGCGTCGGGCGACGCGCACAAGTCGGCAAGTATAGCGTGAAGGTCAACTGCAACGCCGCGCGCGTCCGCTGCATCTGGGTGGGAATGCCTTCGTGCGGGGCATCGGCCGATGCACGCACGTGGCGGTGACGCTGGTCACCGTGACCTTCGGCCGATGGGGCCGAGGCGCACTGGTGATATACCTACATACAACACCGGCATACAGCCGGGCCGGCCTCGAATCCACACAGCCTTGCACCGGGGATTTCCAATGCGCCTCCACTCTGCCTCCCGCTCCCGTGCCGCCTGGCGCGGCGCCGCCGTCCTGCTTTGCGTGTTCGCGCTCGCCGCCTGCAAGGGCGGCGACGGACCCGCCGACGCCCAGGCCAAGCCCAACGGCCCGGGGGCCAAGAAGGAACCCGACCCGGTCCCGGTCGAGGTCGCCCGTGCCGCACGCCGTCCGGTCGCCGCCAGCTACACCGGCACCGCGCCGCTGGAGGCGCGCGCCGAGTCGCAGGTGGTCGCCAAGACGTCCGGCGTGGCGCTTGCGGTGCTGGTCGAGGAAGGCCAGGTGGTGCGCGCCGGCCAGCCGTTGGTCCGGCTCGACGCCGCACGCTCGGTGCTGCAGGTAGCGCAGGCCTCGGCCCAGCTGCGCAAGCTGGAGAGCAATTACGCACGCTCGCAGCAGCTGGCCAAGCAGAACCTGATCAGCGTCAACGACCTCGAGCAGCTGCGCTACGACCTAGAGAATGCGCGCGCGACCAACCGGTTGGCGAACCTGGAGCTGTCCTACACCACCGTGGTCGCGCCGATCTCGGGCGTGGTCGCGTCGCGTTCGATCAAGACGGGCAACTTCGTGCAGATCAACACGCCGATCATGCGCATCGTCGACAACTCGCGCCTGGAAGCGGTGCTCAACGTGCCCGAGCGCGAGCTCGCCACGCTGAAGGCCGGGTTGCCGGTCACGCTGCAAGTCGATGCGCTGCCGGGGCAGACGTTCACCGGCGAGATCAATCGCATCGCGCCGGTGGTCGATGCGGGCAGCGGCACGTTCCGCGTGGTCGCGTCGTTCGACGGCGGCGGCGTGCTCAAGCCGGGCATGTTCGGCCGCATCCGCATCGACTACGACCAGCGCGCCGACGCGCTGGTGGTGCCGCGCACCGCGCTGCTGGACGACGAGAGCGATCCGGCGGTGTTCGTCGTGCGCGACAAGAAGGCGGTGCGCGTGCCGGTGAAGCTCGGCTACCTGGACGGCGAGTGGGCCGAGGTGCGCGCCGGCGTCAAGCCGGGCGAAGCCGTGGTCACGGCCGGCAAGGCCGCGCTGCGCGACGGCACCGTGGTGCAGGTGATCGACCCGAATGCCAAGCCGGTGGCCGGCGCCGCCGCCACCGCCCAGCGCTGATACCGCACGAGGTCCCGCGTGAGCCATTTCGACCGCTTGTCCAAGGCGACCGGGTTCGACCTGGTCGAGTTCTCCACGCGCCGCCGGGTGACGGTGGCGATGGTCACGCTCACCTTCGTGCTGTTCGGCCTGATCGCCCTCGGCAGCCTGAAGGTCAACCTGCTGCCCGATCTCAGCTATCCGACGCTGACGGTGCGCACCGAATACACCGGCGCGGCGCCGGCGGAGATCGAGACGCTGATCACCGAGCCGGTGGAGGAAGCGGTCGGCGTGGTGAAGGGGCTGCGCAAGCTGCGCTCGGTGTCGCGCACCGGCCAGAGCGACGTGGTGCTCGAGTTCGCCTGGGGCACCGATATGGACCAGGCCAGCCTGGAGGTGCGCGATAAGCTCGAGGTGCTGCAGTTGCCGCTGGAGGCGAAGGCACCGGTGCTGCTGCGCTTCAATCCGTCGACCGAGCCGATCCTGCGGCTCGCGCTGTCGGCCAAGGGCGCCGGCGACGAGATCCGCCAGCTCACCGAGCTGCGCCGCTACGCCGACGACGACCTCAAGAAGAAGCTGGAGCCGGTCGAGGGCGTGGCCGCCGTCAAGGTTGGCGGCGGCCTCGAGGACGAGATCCAGGTCGAGATCGACCAGGAGAAGGTCGCGCAGCTCGGGCTGTCGATCGACCAGGTCATCACCCGCCTGCAGCAGGAGAACATCAACATCTCCGGCGGCCGCCTCGAGGAAGGCTCGCAGCGCTATCTGGTGCGCACCGTCAACCAGTTCGCGAGCGTGCCGGAGATCCGCGAGATGCTGGTCACCACGCGCTCGGCCGGTGGCGGCGCGGCGGCGAGCGCGGCCGAACAGATGTCGCGCGTGGCCGCGGCCAGCGGCGATCCGGCGGCGATCGCTGCGGCGATGCAGGTGCAGAGCGCCACCGCCGGCAGCGGCGGCAACGCGGCCAACGGCATGCCGGTGCGGCTGAAGGACATCGCCGACGTGCGCCAGGGCTACAAGGAGCGCGAATCGATCATCCGCCTCGCTGGCAAGGAGGCGGTCGAGATCGCGATCTACAAGGAGGGCGACGCCAACACGGTGTCGACCGCAGACGCGGTGCAGGCGCGGCTTGAGGAAATCCGGTCGCAGATGCCGACCGACGTCGAGCTCACCGTCATCGACGACCAGTCGCAGTTCATCCGCCACGCCATCAGCGACGTCAAGAAGGACGCGGTGATCGGCGGCGTGCTGGCGATCCTGATCATCTTCCTGTTCCTGCGCGATGGCTGGAGCACGTTCGTGATCTCGCTGTCGCTGCCCGTGTCGATCATCGCCACGTTCTTCTTCATGGACCAGTTCGGGTTGAGCCTGAACGTGATGTCGCTCGGCGGCCTCGCGCTCGCCACCGGCCTGGTGGTGGACGACTCGATCGTGGTGCTGGAAAGCATCGCCAAGGCGCGCGAACGCGGCCTCGGCGTGCTGGAAGCGGCGATCGCCGGCACCCGCGAGGTGAGCATGGCGGTGGTCGCCTCCACGCTGACCACGATCTCGGTGTTCCTGCCGCTGGTGTTCGTGCAGGGCATCGCCGGACAGCTGTTCCGCGACCAGGCGCTGACCGTCGCGCTCGCGATCGGCATCTCGCTGATCGTGTCGATGACGCTTATCCCGATGCTGAGCGCGCTGAAGGGCCGTCCGCCGCTGGGCTTCGCCGAGGAAGCGTCGCCGGGCCGGACGGTGCCGCAGTCGCGCTGGCAGAAGCCGCTGCACTACACCGGACGCGGCATCAAGGCGGCGGTGGCGTTCGTGTTCTTCGCGATCGCCTGGGGCATGGTGCGCCTGTGGCGCCTGCTCACCCGCGTCGTCGGCCCGGCGATGGGCAAGCTCAGCGACGTGGCGATGGCCCCGTACGGGCGCGCCGAACGCGGCTACCTGCGTCTGCTGCCGGCCGCGCTGGGCCGGCCGGTGCTGGTGCTCCCCGTGGCCGGTGCCGCATTCGTGGCAGCGCTTGCGGTCGTGCCGATGCTGGGCACCGACCTGATTCCGCAGTTGGCGCAGGACCGCTTCGAGATGACCGTGAAGCTGCCGCCGGGCACGCCGCTGCGCGAAACCGACCGGCTGGTGCAGCAGATCCAACAGAAGCATGCGCAGGACGGCGGCGTGCGTGCGCTGTTCGGCGTCAGCGGCAGCGGCACGCGGCTGGACGCCAATCCGACCGAGAGCGGCGAGAACATCGGCAAGCTGACCATCGTGATGGAAGGTGGCGGCAGCCCCGAGCTCGAGGCGCAGCTGACCGAGAAGCTGCGTTCCACCATCGCCGGGCAGCCGTCGGCGCAGGTCGATTTCAGCCGGCCCGAGCTGTTCAGCTTCTCCACGCCGCTCGAAATCGAATTGCGCGGCGCGGACCTGCCGGCGATCGAGCGCGCCGGGCAGAAGATGGCGGCGCTGCTGCGGGCGAATCCGCATTACGCCGACGTCAAGTCGACGGTCGAGCAGGGCTTCCCGGAGATCCAGATCCGCTTCGACCAGGAGCGTGCGGCGTCGCTCGGTCTGACTACCCGTCAGGTGGCCGACGCGGTGGTGAAGAAGGTGCGCGGCGAGGTGGCCACGCGCTACTCGTTCCGCGACCGCAAGATCGACGTGCTGGTGCGCGCCAGCGCGAACGACCGCGCCTCGGTGGAGAGCATCCGCCGCCTGATCGTGAATCCCGGCAGCGGCAATCCGGTGACGCTGGAGTCGGTCGCCGACGTGGTGGCCACCAGCGGGCCGAGCGAGATCCACCGCTCCGACCAGGTCCGCGTGGCGATCGTGTCCGCGAACCTGCGCGACATCGACCTGGGCACCGCGGTGCAGGAGGTCGAGGAGCTGGTTGCGGAGAATCCGCTCGGCGCGGACGTCAGCATGCACATCGGCGGCCAGGGCGAGGAGCTTGCCGAGTCCATCGGTTCGCTCATCTTCGCGTTCGGGCTGGCGGTGTTCCTGGTCTACCTGGTGATGGCCTCGCAGTTCGAGTCGCTGCTGCATCCGTTCGTCATCCTGTTCACCATTCCGCTGGCGCTGGTCGGCGCGGCGCTCGCGCTGCTGCTGACCAATTCGCCGGTGTCGGTGGTGGTGTTCATCGGCCTGATCCTGCTGGTCGGCCTGGTGACCAAGAACGCGATCATCCTGATCGACAAGGTCAACCAGCTGCGCGAGGCCGGCGTGGCCAAGCGCGAGGCGCTGGTGGAAGGGGCACGCTCGCGCCTGCGGCCGATCATCATGACCACCGCGTGCACGCTGTTCGGCTTCCTGCCGCTGGCGATCGCGATGGGCGAGGGTGCGGAGGTGCGCGCGCCGATGGCGATCACGGTGATCGGCGGCCTGCTGGTGTCCACGCTGCTGACGCTGGTGGTGATCCCGGTGGTGTACGACCTGCTCGACCGCCGTTCCGACGAGTACTACGTCGAGCGCGCCCGTCGCGCGCGTCGCGACGCCGACGAGGCCGCCGACCGCCTGGCGCACGACCAGGACCCGCTGACCGGGGAGGCGCACTGACATGAGCAGCATCGCCGAACTGAGCATCCGCCGCCCGGTCACGGCGGTGATGTTCTTCATCTCGATGTTCGTGATCGGGCTGATCGCCGCGGTGCGCCTGCCGCTGGAAGCGTTCCCCGAGGTCTCGCCGCCCTTCATCTTCGTGCAGCTGCCCTACAGCGGCTCCACGCCGGAGGAGGTCGAGCGCACGGTGCTGCGACCGGTGGAGGAAGCGCTGTCGACCATGAGCGGCATCAAGCGCATGGACTCCAGCGCGCGGGCCGACGGTGCCAATGTGTTTCTGGCGTTCTCGGACTGGGAGCGCGACGTGGCGATCGCCGCATCGGAGGCGCGCGAGCGCATCGACGCGATCCGCAGCGAGCTGCCGGAGGACCTGCAGCGCTACTTCGTGCTGAAGTTCTCCACCACCGACCAGCCGGTGCTGCGCGTGCGCCTGGCCGGGCAGATGGACCTGACGCGCGAGTACGACCTGATCGACCGCGAGTTCAAGCGCCGGCTCGAGCGCATTCCGGGCGTGGCGCGGGTCGACGTGTCCGGTGCGCCGCCCAACGAGGTGGAGATCGCGGTGCACCCGGACCGCCTCACCGCGCACGGCATCAGTCTCAACGACCTGACCACCCGCCTGCAGGCGGTGAATTTCTCGGTGTCGGCCGGGCAGATCGAGGACGGCGGCCAGCGCCTGCGCGTGCAGCCGGTCGGCGAGCTCGGCGACCTGCAGGAACTGCGCGACCTCAAGATCAGCCAGACCGTGCGGCTCGGCGACATC
>DASQMI010000016.1:0-9104 GCA_035645555.1 Lysobacter sp.
GCCGCGTGTGGCGCATCCAGCACGCGCGCCTGCTGGATGGCGTAGCCGCAGCGGTCCAGCGTGGCGACGATCGCGGCGAACAGGCCGTCTCGATCCGGCGAATGCACGAACACCTCGTACGCGCCGCCTTGGGCGCCGAGTGCGCGCACCGCGACGCGGGTCGCGTGCGGATCGCTGCCGCGCAGCACCTCGGCGTGCCATGCGATCTGGTCCGGACGGGCGCGCTGGAACGAGGCTTCCGGCATGCGCGCGAACAGGGCGCCGATCTCGTCTACGCCGAAACCGGCCTCGACGAGCAGCGCGCGCGCCGTCTCGCGCGTTTCCGCGCTGCGCTCGGCTTCCGCCACCGGGTGCTCGAGCCCGCGCCGCAGCGCCAGCCGGGTCGCGGTGTGCAGGTCGGCGAGCAGGCGATCCTTCCACGCGTTCCACAGCTTCGGCGAAGTCCCCGCGATGTCGGCGCAGGTCAGCAGATAAAGCAGGTCCAAGCGCTCGCGATCCGCAACCTTGGTGGCGAAGCGGTGGATCACCTCGGGATCGCCGATGTCCTGCTTCTGCGCGGTCACCGACATCAGCAGGTGATGACGCACCAGCCACTCGACCAGCGCGGTGTCGGCTTCCGAGAGCCCGTGCGCTGCGCAGAACTCGCGCGCGTCGACCGCGCCGAGCTCGGAATGGTCGCCGCCGCGGCCCTTGCCGATATCGTGGAACAGTCCGGCCAGCAGCAGCAGTTCCGGCTTGCGCAGCTGCGGCCACACCTCGTGAGCCACCGCGAAGCGCTCGTCGCGCTCGCCGGACGCGAATGCCGCGAGGTTCTTCAGCACCGCCAGCGTGTGCTGGTCGACGGTATAGACATGGAACAGGTCGAATTGCATGCGGCCTGAGACGTGCGCGAACGCCGGGATCCAGCGCCCCAGCACGCCCAGCCGCGCCATCCGGGTCAGCGTCTCCACCGGCTGCGGGCCGCGCAGCAGCTGCACGAACCTCTCGCGTAGCGCGGGCGTCGCCTCCGCATACGACGGGATCGACGGCAGCGCCTCGGCGAGCGCGCGCGCGGTACGCGAATGCACGCCGCGGGCGTCGGCACGCTCGGCCCAGACTGCGAACAGCGCGAACACGTCGGCGGGATCGCGCGGCCAGTGCGGGTCGCGCGCGGCGACATAGCCGCGGCGCAGCTCGAACGCGGCATCCATCGCGACCGGTTCGCCCTCGCCTTCGAGCTGTTCCTCGAAGCGCTGCAGCAGACGGTCGCCGATGCGCATGACCAGCGCGGCCGCGCGGTAGAAGCCCTGCATCATCTGCTCGACGGCGAGGTTGTCGGCGTCGTCGACGTGACCGAGCCGCGCCGCCAGCGCCTTCTGGTGATCGAAGCGCAGCCGTTCCTCGCGCTTGCCGGCCACCAGGTGCAGGCCGAAGCGCAGGCGCGACAGCGCCTGCCGCTGGCGATCGAGCGTGGCGTATTCATCGCCGCCGAGCTGGCCGAGCGCCACCAGCGATTGCAGGTCGGACGTTCCGGCGATGCGCAGCGCCATCCAGCGCAGCGTCTGCAGATCGCGCAGGCCGCCTGGACCTTCCTTGAGGTTGGGTTCGAGGTTGTCGGCGGTGTCGCCGAAACGGGCATGGCGTGTCCGCAGCTCGTCGCGCTTGGCGGCGAAGAAGCGCGCCGCCGGCCAGACCCGCTCCGGTGCGATCGCCTCGCGCAGTGTCTGCCTCGCGGAAGCGGGGCCGGCCAGCTGGCGCGCTTCCAGCATCGCGGTCAGCACGGTGATGTCGCCTTCCGCGGCATGGGTGCACTCCGCAGGCGAGCGCACCGCATGACCGACCGGCAGGCGGGCATCCCACAACAAGGCGAAAAAGCAGCCCAGCGCATCGGCGTGGTCGCGCTGCGCATCAACATCGGCGAGCACGAGCAGGTCGACGTCTGACTGCGGGAACAGCTCGCTACGGCCGTAGCCGCCGACCGCGAACAGCGCCAGCGGCGCGTCGGCCCGCAGGCAGCGTTGCCAGGCGTCCAGCACCACGCGATCGGCATTCGCAGTGCGGCTGGCGGTGAGCGCATCGATCTCGGCTTGGGCGTCGAACCGCGCGGCCAGCTCGGCGTCGCGTTCAGCCAGCCAGACACGCGTGCGCGCGGCCCAGGCCGCCGCATCGGGCGCCGCCCCGGCCCCGTCGGCGACCGCGCCGGTCATAGCTCGTTGTCGTCGCCCGGCAGGCGGGTCAGGATCTCGACGCCATCCTCGGTCACCGCCACCGTGTGCTCCCACTGCGCCGAGAGCCTGCGGTCCTTGGTGACCACGGTCCACCCATCCGGCAGCAGGCGGGTGTGCCGGCTGCCCTCGTTGACCATCGGTTCGATGGTGAACGTCATGCCCGGCTTCAGCACGAGTCCCTCGCCGGGGCGGCCGTAATGCAGGACCTGGGGGTCCTCGTGGTAGACCCGGCCGATCCCGTGCCCGCAGTACTCGCGCACCACGCTGAAGCGTTCGGCCTCGACGTAGCTCTGGATCGCGTGGCCGATGTCGCCGAGGGTGGCGCCCGGCCGCACGGCACGGATGCCGCGGAACATCGCCTCGCGGGTGATGTCGACCAGCCGGCGCGCCATCACCGAGGGCGTGCCGACCACGTACATCCGGCTCGTGTCGCCATGCCACCCGTCCTTGATGACGGTGACGTCGATATTGACGATGTCGCCGTCCTTCAACGCCTTGGTCGGGCTCGGGATGCCGTGGCAGATGACGTTGTTGACCGAGGTGCAGATGGTCGCCGGGAACGGGATGCGCCCGGGCGCGCCGCCGTAGCCGACGTTGGCCGGGATGGCGCCCTGCACGTTGACGATGTGATCGTGGCAGATGCGGTCCAGTTCGGCGGTGGTGACGCCGGGACGCACGTGCGGAGCAACGATCTGGAGCACCTCGGCGGCCAGGCGGCCGGCGACGCGCATCTTCTCGATCTCTTCGGGGGTCTTGAGGGTGACAGGCATCCGCCAAGTATCGCCGATCTGCAGGCGCGGCCGGGCCTCGGGCGCGCCCCCCCGGAGCAGGCGCCGCCCCTACGGGTGCGGATGGCGGGCGTCAAGTCATTAATGTGACGAAATTCACATTTTGTGCTTTGACAGCGGCACACCTCATCCATAAAGTCCGCAACCTGCCGGCGCAACCCGTGACGGCCGTCGCAGTGGCATCCGGGTTTTCCCGGACGACGCGGCTGGCTCGACCGTGGCAGTTTCCACGCGCCTACCGGTAGTTCCACGTTATCTCCTCCAGGGGTGAACCATGCGTCTCTCTCGCAAAGCTGTGCTGGCCGCGGGCCTGCTGGTTGTTCCGTTCGTTGCCAGCGCGGAATCAAATTTCGTGTCCACCGGCAGCGCAAACGCGAAGCTGGACTTCCGGATCGTGATCCCTCGCGTGATCTATCTGCGGGTTGGTAGCGGCACCGCCATGGCTGACGACCCGACGGTCGACACCATCACCTTCGACGTCCCCGCCGCCACCCTTGGCAACGGAACGCCGGTGAACGCTACCGCGGCTTCCGGTGACCTGGGCAATGGCGCAGTGACCGCACGCGTCTTCGGCAATAACGGCACTGTGGCGTTGAACGCGACGACCGGCGGCCCGCTCGGCAAAGGCGCTGGCGATACCATCTCGTACAGCACCATCCTTACGACCGCCTCCGTGCTGAGCACGCCGATCATGCTGGATGCGCCAACTCTTGCCGACGGCGTAAGCGGCACTGTCACGCTCACCCCGGCCACAGGCAAGATTGTCAACCGTGATGCTCGCTGGACCTACACCTACCAGAACTCGGTGATGGTCGAAGAGGGCCTCTACGGCACCACCAACGGCACGGTCACGTATACAGCGGCCATGCCGTAACACCTGCTGACGGGGCCGCCCAAACGCGGCCCCGCTTGAGGGGGAGAGACCGTGCCCGGGTTGCGCAGCCACGCATTGGCACTCTGCCTGCTTCTTGCAGCCTGTCCGGCTTATGCGTTCAAGGTGGAAATCAAAGGCGCCAACGTGAGCGCGTATCTCCGGGTTGGCGATGGCCGAATCCAGGGTGCTCCGTACACCACGAGCACTCGAGCGCAAGACCCGGACTCCCAGTGGGTGTTCAAGGACAAAGACTTGCCTATCCGCGTCGCTCAGCGGACACGCGCAAGCGCGACACTGACTCCGAGCCAGATAGGCAATGGTGTCCCCGTGCCACTCGTCTCCGATGCCACGGACCTGCGCAGCCACTACGACGACTTCCTCTTCTGCAGGCCCGGAGAGGTCTATGTGGGAGGGTTCTCCCGGCGTCCAGGGAACGGAGGCACGGATTCCGTGAGCTTGGAAGTGGAACCGGATACAGGGACTCTCAGCGACGGTAACGGCAACCACATTCCCTTCACGGAGATTTCCTGGACGACGCGCGGCAATGCCTCCGGCGGTGGCAACGAGGCATCACAGCCCATCTTGTCTGGGCGCTTCAGCGCTGGGAGACAGACAGTCGCCAGCTTTCAGGTGAACTGGTGGCACGAAAGCTGCCATCAGTTTTACTACCTAAACTCACAGGTGGTGGCAGCCGGGGAGTACAACGGAACCGTTACCTACACACTGAGCGTGCCATGAGCCGTCTGTTTCCGTGCCTGCTGCTCGTGGCGCTGACGACCTCGGCCGCTGCGGCCACCTACCCGGTCGACGACAGCCGCAGCCAAGTATTCGGGGGAGCCGTGCGCCTCCAGTGGCACGATCCAGCACCGGGTCGGACCGATCTCGCGACCGGCGAACTGTCCGTGCTGGCACGACTCTGGGTCGCGCCGTGGCGGGGCCGCGTCGGGCGCATCTACCTTGTGTTGCCGCCACAGCCACTCACCACGGTTAGCGTGCGTTGGACGACGCGCGGCGTCCTTCTGCCAGGCGCTGTGCAGTCTGGCCAACGGGTACTGGTCTATGCGGGCGAAATTCGCAGCGACCAGATCGAGGACATGCTGCAGCTGACCATCACCGCGGACGGCAATCGTCTGGTGCGTACCGAGCAACTGGAGTTCCGCTTCGAAATCGACGTGGACGCGCCATGACCGTCCGTTTCCTCCTCTCCCGCTGGCTGCCCGCGCTGCCGCTACTAGTGTTTGCCGGTGCGTTGCCGGCGCGCGCGGAGGAGTTTTCCGTCCTGGTGTCCCCGCCACGCTTCGAGGAGGCGGCGCAGCAGGGCACCACGGTGCGTCAGGTACTCGAGATCACCAACGTGTCGGAGAGCCCCGTGCGGCTGGGCATCCGGACAGCGGACTGGCTGCTGGAACCGGACGGTGGCGTGGAGTTCTTCTACCCGCTGCAGCCGGGCAGCTGCCGGCCGTGGGTGGGCCTGGAAGCCGCCGAGATTCAGCTGCCGGCGAACGGCAAGCGGCGCTTTCGTTTCGAGGTGGCGGTGCCGAACGACGCTCCGGTCGGCGAATGTCGGTTCGCGCTGATGCTAGAAGGCGACCCGCAGGTCGTCCGCGGCACCGCCGTGCCGATTGCGGGTCGCATCGGGGTGATCGTCTACGTTGCCGTCGGCGACGCCCAGCCGCGGCTGTCAGTCCTCAGCTATCACGCCGACACCATCGATGGCCGCATGCTGCCGGTGCTACGCGTGCGCAACGACGGCAACGCGCATGGGCGCCTGGACGGCATGGTCAATGGTGTCGATGCCCAGGGCCGCCGCTTCGCGTTCGTGCCGAATGGGCTGCCGCTCATGCCCGGCGACATTCGAACCGTGGTGCTGACGCCGCAAGGCGACGCGCCCGACGCGCCTCCGCCGACGCTCGCCTTTCCCGTGCGCATCCAAGGGCAGCTCGAATACGCAGGCGGCCGCCTGGGAATTGACGGCACGTTTGGACAATGACGGCGTACGCCAAGCCGCGCGCCAGTGCACTCAGCGCGGCGATTCTCGGACTCGTGGCCGGTTCCATGTCCGCGCTGGCCGCGCCGCCCCGCGAAGAGGACAAGCGCGCACGGGCCAACATCGTTACCCAGGCGGTGCTGCTGACAGTGGGCGGCCCGGCCGCCCAGGACGAAAGTCCCCGCGCCACTGTGCCGGCCGAGGCCGACGAGGGAGCAAGCGGCGATGACGAATACCGCGACCGCATCCTCGGGCCGAGCGAACTGGCGCCCTTGCCGCCGGAAGAAGACGACATCACCGATCCCGGCGGGCTGCCGCGGAGCCTGCGGCTGGAGGCACTGGGCAGCCGCAACGAACGGGGCGACGAAAGCTTTGCCGAGTACGGCGCGCGCGTCGGCGCGTTCTGGGAAACCTACTCGCTTGGCAGCTTCTCCCTCGAGGCCAACGCGCTGACCAGCGACCGCGACCGTCAGGGCAACGGCGGCTGGGGCGGCAGCGCGACGCTCTGGCAGCGCGGCTTCGCGCTCGACGGCGGCTGGAGCGTCGACAACGGCTTCGGCGTCCTCAACACGCCCACGGTGCCGCTGCAGCGGGAGCAGTATCGGTTCTTCCTGCCTACCGTGACGTTCGCCGGCGCCAGCACCGCCTGGACACGGAAGCCACAGGGACTGGAGCTGCAGGCGGCGTTCGGCCGGGCCGGGCGTTACGAGGGCACCCGCGTGGTCGGGTTCGACGTGGCCGACGGCCACGTCGGCGCGCTCGGCGCACAGTGGCGCTGGACGCCGGAGTGGACCGGCGCGGCCTCGCTGCTGGTCACCGACGGCCGGCTTGTCCCGGATGCCGACGGCACCCTGCCCGCCTTTCCGGATGCTCGCCTCGAGCCCGCCCGCACCCGCGCGTTGTACGCCGGCACCGCGCGCACGTTGCCGGACGGCTCGCTGCAGCTGAACCTGCTGGCGAGCGACGGCGACGGCCTCGACGCTGCGCTCGGAGGCTGGTTCGACTACACGCAGCGGCGCGGCCGCTACCGGCACCATGCCGGCGCGTTCTGGCTGCAGCCGGACCTCGCCTGGGGCACGCACCCGATCAACAACAACGTCGTCGGCGCCTATTACCGGCTCGGCTACCAGTACGCACGCTGGCAGTGGACGGTAGGCGTCGACCGCCTGAAAGCGCTCGAGGGCGAGGGCCTCGATGGCTGGTATGCCACCGGCTACGCGCGCTACCAGGCGAGCACCACGCTGGGCTATGGCGGCAGCCTCAGCCTTCGCCGCACGCCCGATACCGCGCACAGCCTGCAGCTCTTCCTCGACAAGCGCACCGACTGGGGTCAGACCCGGCTGCAGTTCGACCAGGCGCGCAGCGCCCGCGACAACGACAGCTGGCTGCTGACCGTCGACCAGGCGCTTCCGCTGCAGCAGGGCCGGCGGCTGTCGGTCAGCGCCTCCTACGGCTCGCTCAGCTACGAGGACGGCGAGGACAGCCGCACCGCCAGTGTCGCGGTGTACGGCAGCGCCGACCTCACCGACACGCTCTCCATCGACGGCACTGCGCGCTGGACCGAGTCCGACGGCCCGGCCGCGCTGCGCGGTCGCGACATCAACCTTGGCCTGAACTGGCGGCTGGCCGACCACTGGCTGCTGACCGCGGCCTACTACGAGAGCCGCGGCGCGCAGCGTTCGCCGTTCGTGATCGACCCGCTCGCCAACGAGCAGCCGTTCGTGCGCCTGCCGCGCGATCGCGCCGTGCTGCTCACCCTGCAGTTCCATCGCCAGGCCGGCAGCCCGCAGGCCGTGCTGGGCGGCCCGCCGGACGCGGCCCACGGCCGCATCGCGGGCAGCGTGTTCCTCGACGACAACGACGACGGCGTGCGCGCCGCTTCCGAGCAGCCGGCGGCGAACCTGACCGTCATCCTCGACGGGCGCTGGTCGGTCCGCACCGACAGCCTCGGCAATTTCGAGTTCCCGCGCGTCGCGGTCGGCACCCACACCCTGACGGTGCTGCCGGACAACCTGCCGCTGCCGTGGTTCATCGACGACACCGCCGCTCGCACCGTCGAGGTACGCGTCCGCGACACGGCGCGCGCGGACATCGGTGCCCGCCGCCCGCGCTGAGCCGCGTTTGCCGGATCCGGCCACAGCCGGCTAGAATGCAAGGCTTGCCGCCCCCGAGCGGCCGCCCACGCCGGGCGCAGCGCGGAAGCCCGCTTCCCGCAGGCGAATACACACCCGTCGCCCCCTTTCGTGCCGGGGTGCCCGTCAGGTCCGCCTGCGGGTTCGGCCACGAATGCGGCGGGGAGGCCCAACCCCGGAACCCCGTCCCGCCCCGCGGGACACCGCCCTCTTTCCCACCGGCGGCCGGTTCCACGTCCTGGAGACACTGCAATGCCCCAGATCACCATGCGCCAGATGCTGGAGGCCGGCGTTCATTTCGGCCACCAGACCCGCTACTGGAACCCGAAGATGGGTCCTTACATCTTCGGCGCCCGCGGCAAGATCCACATCATCAACCTCGAGAAGACGGTTCCGCTGTTCAACGACGCGATGAATTTCATCTCGGGCGTGGCGCAGAAGCGCGGCATCGTGCTGTTCGTCGGCACCAAGCGCTCCGCGCGCGACGCAGTGAAGGAAGAAGCCGAGCGTTGTGGCATGCCGTACATGACCCAGCGCTGGCTGGGCGGCACGCTGACCAACTTCCGCACCGTCAAGCAGTCGGTGCAGCGCCTGAAGGAGCTGGAAGCGGCCGAGACCGACGGCACGTTCAGCCGCCTGGTCAAGCACGAAGTGCTGGCACTGCGCCGCGAGCGCGAGAAGCTGCTGGCCTCGCTCGGTGGCATCAAGGAAATGAACCGTCTGCCGGACGCGCTGTTCGTGATCGACATCGGTCATGAGGACATCGCGGTCAAGGAAGCCAAGGTGCTCGGCATTCCGGTGGTGGCCGTGGTCGACACCAACTACGACCCGAACATCGTCGACTACCCGATCCCGGGCAACGACGACGCGATCCGCGCCGTGCAGCTGTACGCCCGCGCCGCCGCCGACGCCGTGCTGGAAGGCAAGGCGGCCGCGCCGGTGATGGGCAGCCGCGACGAGGAGCTCGTCGAGGCGACCGAGGGCGGCGACACCGCCGCCAAGGACGACCGCAAGGTGCCGCGCGGCCGCGGCCCGGCCAAGAAGGGCCCGGCCAAGAAGGCCGACGCCGCCGAAGCGCCGGCCGCCGAGTAACCGTCGTGTCACGCGGCCGCGCCA
>DASQMI010000017.1:0-18135 GCA_035645555.1 Lysobacter sp.
GCTGCCGAACGTGCCCTGCGTCGGGAGCTCGTGGTGCACGCCGGCCGCGCTGCTCGCCGCGGGCGACTGGGGGCAGGTGGAAGCGCGTGCGCGCCAATGTGCCGCGTTGCGCACTCCACGATGACCTCTGGCCCAGCCGCATGCGCGCGGCGGGCCCTACCATCGCGCCTCCCAGGGAAGACCGACCACCCGATGACGATGCTTCGCCCGCTTCTGCTGGCGGCGCTGCTGCTGGCGCCGTCGTTCGCCTCCGCGCAATCGTTGCCCCGCCCCGCCGAGTTCTACTTCGACCCCGATGCCGGTGCGCACCGCTCGATCGAAGTCGTGCGCGAGCGCGGCGACGCCGCCGTGCAGCGCCTGCTGAAGACCATCGAGCGCAAACCGGACGATGCGGCTGCCGAGCGCATCCAGCTCGCCCACCTGGCGATGACGGAGGGCCGCACCGAGCTCGGCCGCCGGCTGTACGCCGAGGCGCACGCGCGCATCGACCGCAGCCACGCGTTCTGGCGCGCGCTGGTGTGGCGCCACGGCTGGGACCTGTATCGGGCCGGCGACGCGCAGGGCGCGCTGGAGCAATGGCGTGTGCTCGCGCAGGGCCGCATCCACGGCGCGTGGATGCCGCCGACGTTCGCGCTCGCGCTGTGGACGCTGGGCCGCCGCGACGAGGCGCTGCAGTGGTATGCCGCCGCGGTGCGCACCGAACCGGAGCGCTGGTCGACGCCGGCGGGCTTCGCCGAGCTGCTGCCGGACTGGCGCGAGGAGGAGCGCGCGCGCCTGGCCGAGGTGCAGCAGGCCTGGGCCGCCAACCCGCCGGCCTGGCCGTAACCCGCGGCGAGCCGCCGCATCGCGCACCGCCGGCGGCGGCGCGCTGCGCTATCGTCTGCCGTCCGCCGACGGAGGTCCGCATGATCCCGAAGCCCCGCATCCGCCGCCCGCTGGCGCTGCTCAGCACCGCGCTGCTCGCGCTCGGCAGCGTCGGCGCATCCGCCGCCGACCGCATCACCGGCCAGCCGTTCGCGACCCGCAGCGAGGTCTACGCGCCGCACGCGATGGCGGCGACGTCGCACCCGCTCGCCACCCAGATCGCGCTCGACGTGATGAAGAACGGCGGCAGCGCGGTCGATGCGGCGATCGCCGCCAACGCCGCGCTCGGGCTGATGGAGCCCACCGGCAACGGCATCGGCGGCGACCTGTTCGCCATCGTGTGGGACCCGAAGACCCGGAAGCTCTACGGTTACAACGGCTCCGGCCGCTCGCCGAAGTCGCTCACCTTGGCCGAGTTCCAGCGCCGTGGCCTGACCGACATCCCGCCGCATGGTCCGCTGCCGGTGACCGTGCCGGGCACGGTCGATGCGTGGTTCGCGCTGCACGAACGCTTCGGCCGCAAGCCGATGGTCGAGAACCTGGCGCCGGCGATCCGCTACGCACGTGAAGGCCATCCGGTGCACGAGACGATCGCCTACTACTGGGCGCGCAGCGTGCCGGTGCTGTCGAAGTGGCCGGGCTTCAAGGAGCAATTCACCATCGACGGGCGCGCGCCGCGCACCGGCGAAATGTGGAAGAACCCCAACCTCGCCCGCACGCTGGAGACCATCGCCCAAGGCGGCCGCGACGCGTTCTACCAGGGCGACATCGCCCGCACCATCGACGCCTATTTCAAGGCGCACGGTGGCTTTCTGTCCTACGAGGATCTGGCCACGCACCGCGGCGAGTGGGTCGAGCCGGTCAGCGTCAACTACCGCGGCTTTGATGTCTGGGAGCTGCCGCCGAACGGCCAGGGCATCGCCGCGCTGCAGATGCTCAATATCCTCGAAGGCTTCGACCTCAAGCGGTACGGGTTCGGCAGCCCCGAGCATCTGCACCTGATCACGGAAGCGAAGAAGCTCGCGTTCGCCGACCGCGCGCGCTGGTACGCCGACCCCGACTTCTTCAAGACGCCGGTGGCGAAGCTGCTGTCCGACGAATACGCCGCGCGCCGCCGCAAGCTGATCTCGATGGACCGCGCGCTGCGCGAGGCGCAGCCGGCCACGCCGGAGGAGCTCGACGAGGGCGACACCATCTACATGACCGTCGCCGATGCCGACGGGATGATGGTCTCGCTGATCCAGTCCAACTACCGCGGCATGGGCAGCGGCATGGCGCCGCCGGGGCTGGGCTTCATCTTCCAGGACCGCGGCGAGCAGTTCGTGCTCAAGGCCGGCCACCCCAACAGCTTCGCCCCCGGCAAGCGCCCGTTCCACACCATCATCCCGGCGTTCGTCACCAAGGACGGCAAGCCGTGGCTGAGCTTCGGCGTGATGGGCGGCGCGATGCAGCCACAGGGCCACGTGCAGATCCTGGTCAACCTGATCGACTTCGGCATGAACCTGCAGGAAGCCGGCGACGCGCCGCGCCTGCACCACGACGGTTCCACCGAGCCGGCCGGACAGGCGGTGGCGATGAGCGACGGCGGCGTGCTGGAGCTCGAAAGCGGCTTCCCGTACGAGACGATCCGCGCGCTGATGCGCAAGGGCCACGCGGTGAAGTTCGCCGACGGGCCGTACGGCGGCTACCAGGCGATCATGGTCAACCCGCACGGCGGCTACGTCGGCGCCAGCGAATCGCGCAAGGACGGCCAGGCGGCCGGGTACTGAGCGCCGGCATGATCAACAACGCGCTCCAGCTCGACCGCTGGCGGGCCGTGCTCGCGCGCGACGGCCGGGTGCAGATCCCCGACTTCCTGCAACCCGCGGCGGCCGAGGCGCTGGCGGAGTGCCTGGAACGCGAGGTGCCGTGGCAGCTCGCCGAACGCAGCGAGGGTGAATCGCGCACCAGTCCGCGCGGCGGCTACCCCGACCCGGCCGAGCTCGCCGCGCGGCTGCAGCGCTGCTACGCCCGCGCCGGCGACGAATACCAGTTCGCCTACGACACCTACATGCTGGTGCGCGCCGCGCAGGAAGGCTGGGACCCGGAGCTGCTGGTGCACCGCGCGCTGGTGTTCTTCAACACGCCGGAGTTCGTCGCGTTCGCGCGCTGGCTGACCGGCGATGCGGCGATCACCCACGCCAACGCGCAGTGCACGCGCTACCGGCCGGGGCAGTTTTTGATGCCGCACAACGACGAGGACGTGCGGGAGGGCCGGCGCTACGCCTACGTGCTCAACCTGACCCGCGACTGGAAACCGGACTGGGGCGGCCAGCTGCAGTTCCTCGACGCCGACGGCGCGGTGGTGCAGACCCTGATGCCGCGCTGGAACTCGCTCAGCCTGTTCCGGGTGCCGCAGCGCCATCAGGTGACCCTGGTCGCGCCGTGGGCGGCCGGGCCGCGCCACGCCATCACCGGCTGGTGGCTGGCCCGCGGCGCGGCCTGAGCGGCGCCGGTTCGCGCAGTCCCCAACCCGGGCGGCAGCCGCCCGGCCGGCCGCCGGGCGGGCGTCGAGGCCCCGTGAAGCCCATCTGGCGCGGGTTGCGGCCGGGTCGGCCGTGCCCGGCCTAAACTGTGACGGGCGTTGTGAAGACGATCCTCACATCGCCGCGACTAGCGTTTACGCCATTTCCGCGCCAGCGGCCCGCGTGTCGCGTGCCGAGCTACGGCCGATGGGGGAGAACAACGTGTCGGCAGTCATCAAGCGTCGGGTGCGTACGCCACGGGCGGGCACCGGAGTCGAGGAACCTTTGCTGGCCCTGCTGGCCGCCATGCAGGCGGTCGAGGCCGGCGATTTCACGGTGCGCCTGCCGGCGCACTGGCCGGGCATCGAAGGCAAGCTCGCCGAATCGTTCAACCGGATCGTCGCGTCCAACAAGCGGCTGGCCGACGACCTCCAGCATGTGCGCGAGACGGTCGGCCGCAAGGGCCAGACCCGCCAGCGCGTGGCCCCGGCCGCCCGCCAGGGCGCGTGGGCCGGAATGGAGCGTTCGGTCAACGAGCTGATCGACGATCTGGTCTGGCCGGTCGAGGCGATGACCGAGGCGATCGCCAGCGTGGCCCGCGGCGACCTCAGCCGCACGGTGCCGCTGGAAGCCGACGGCCGCCCGCTGCAGGGCGAGTTCCTGCGCTCGGCGCGGCTGGTCAACGGCATGATCGAGCAGATGAGCGAGTTCTCCTCGGAGGTGACTCGCGTGGCGCTCGAGGTCGGTACCGCCGGCAAGCTCGGCGGCCAGGCCAAGGTGAAGGGCGTGTCCGGCGTCTGGAAGGACCTGACCGACTCGGTCAACCAGATGGCGTCCAACCTCACCGCGCAGGTGCGCAACATCTCCGAAGTGACCATCGCCGTCGCCAACGGCGACCTGTCGCGCAAGATCACCGTGGACGTGCGCGGCGAAATCCTGCAACTGAAGGAAGCCATCAACACGATGGTGGACCAGCTGCGCTCGTTCGCCTCCGAAGTGACGCGCGTGGCGCGCGAGGTCGGTACCGAAGGCAAGCTCGGCGGCCAGGCGATCGTGCCGGACGTCGCCGGCACGTGGAAGGACCTCACCGACCACGTCAACTCGATGGCGTCCAACCTGACCTCGCAGGTGCGCAACATCGCCGAGGTGACCACCGCGGTGGCCAACGGCGACCTGTCGCGCAAGATCACCGTGGACGTGCGCGGCGAGATCCTCGAGCTCAAGAACACCATCAACACGATGGTGGACCAGCTCAACGGTTTCGCCGCCGAGGTGACCCGCGTGGCGCGCGAGGTCGGTACCGAAGGCCGCCTCGGCGGCCAGGCGGTCGTGCCCGGCGTCGCCGGCACCTGGAAGGACCTGACCGACTCGGTCAACTCGATGGCGTCCAACCTGACCACCCAGGTGCGCAACATCGCCGAGGTGGCGACCGCGGTGGCGAAGGGCGACCTGTCGCGCAAGATCGCGGTCGACGCGCAGGGCGAGATCCTGCAGCTGAAGGAAACCATCAACACGATGGTGGATCAGCTCAACGGCTTCGCGGCCGAGGTGACCCGCGTGGCGCGCGAGGTCGGTACCGAAGGCAAGCTCGGCGGCCAGGCGCAGGTGCCGGGTGTGGCCGGTACCTGGAAGGACCTCACCGACAACGTCAACTCGATGGCGTCCAACCTGACCACCCAGGTGCGCGGCATCGCCAAGGTGGTGACCGCGGTGGCCAACGGCGACCTGCGGCAGACGCTGACGGTGGAGGCGAAGGGCGAGATCGCCGAGCTCGCCGACACCATCAACGCGATGACCAACACGCTCGCGATCTTCGCCGACCAGGTGACCACGGTGGCGCGCGAGGTCGGTACCGAAGGCAAGCTCGGCGGCCAGGCGCAGGTGCCGGGTGTGGCCGGTACCTGGAAGGACCTCACCGACAACGTCAACCAGCTCGCCGCCAACCTCACCAACCAGGTGCGCGCGATCGCCGACGTCGCCACCGCGGTGACCCAGGGCGACCTGACCCGCACCATCACCGTGGACGTGCGCGGCGAGGTCGCCGAGCTGAAGGACAACATCAACTCGATGATCCAGACCCTGCGCGCGACCACCGAGTCGAACCGCGAGCAGGACTGGCTGAAGACCAACCTCGCCAAGTTCACCGGCATGATGCAGGGCCAGCGCGACCTGATCACGCTGGGCAGCATGCTGCTGTCGGAACTGGCGCCGCTGGTGAACGCGCAGCAGGGCCTGATGTACGTCGTCGAATCCGACGACGGCAGCGCGCCGCCGCGGCTGCGCCTGCAGGCCGGCTACGCCGACAGCCCGAGCTCGCCGGCACCGGCCACGCTGGAGTTCGGCGAAGGGCTGATCGGCCAGTGCGCGCAGCAGGCGCAGATCATCCTGATCGAGGAGGTCTCACCCGATACCGTTCGCATCGAATCCGGCCTGTTCAGCGCCACCCCGCGCAACGTGATCGTGCTGCCGGTGCTGTTCGAGGATCAGGTCAAGGCGGTGATCGAGCTGGCCTCGCTTGGCGAGTTCACCCCGACCCACCGCGCGTTCCTCGAACAGCTGTCGCGCTCGATCGGCATCGTGCTCAACACCATCGAGGCGTCGATGCGCACCGAGGCGCTGCTGGCGCAGTCGCAGCAGCTCGCCGCCGAGCTGCAGGCGCAGCAGAAGGAGCTGCAGCAGACCAACGAGGAGATCGCGCTCAAGGCAGCGCTGCTGGCCGAGCAGAAGAGCGAGGTGGAGCGCAAGAACCAGCAGATCGAACACGCCCGCCGCGCGCTGGAGGAGAAGGCCGCCGAGCTCGCGCTGACCTCGCGCTACAAGTCCGAGTTCCTGGCGAACATGTCGCACGAGCTGCGCACGCCGCTGAACTCGATCCTGATCCTTGGCCAGCAGCTGGCCGAGAATCCGGAGAGCAACCTGACCCCGCGCCAGGTCGAGTTCGCCAAGACCATCCACGCCGCCGGCACCGACCTGCTGCACCTGATCTCCGACATCCTCGACCTGTCGAAGATCGAGTCGGGCACGGTGACGGTGATGAGCGAGGAGATCGCGTTCGGCCACCTGCGCGAGAACCTCGAGCGCGGCTTCCGCCACGAGGCCGAGCGCCGCAGCCTCGACTTCGGCGTGGAGCTGGCGCCGGACCTCGACCCGGTGATGACCACCGACCCGAAGCGCCTGCAGCAGATCCTCAAGAACCTGCTGTCGAACGCGCTGAAGTTCACCGAGAAGGGCAGCGTACGGCTGACCATGAAGCGCGCCCATGACGGCTGGACCTCGGGCCATTCCGTGCTCGACCACGCGCCGACGGTGGTGGCGTTCGAAGTGCGCGACACCGGCATCGGCATCTCGCCGGAGAAGCAGAAGATCGTGTTCGAGGCGTTCCAGCAGGCCGATGCCGGCACCGCGCGCAAGTACGGCGGCACCGGCCTGGGGCTTGCGATCAGCCGCGAGATCGCCGGCCTGCTCGGCGGCGAACTGAGGCTGCAGAGCACGGTCGGGGTCGGCAGCACGTTCACCCTGTACCTGCCGTTGCGCTACGCCGGGCCGGACGAGGCGCACGCCGCGCGTGCGGCGAGCGCGCCGTCGCCGGCGATGACCAGCGAGCGCACCGCGCCCGAGCCGGAGCCGGTGGAGGACGACCGCCACGTCATCCAGCCCGGCGAGCCGGTGCTGCTGGTGGTTGAAGATGACGCGCGCTATGCCGCCGTGCTGCGCGACGTCGGCCGCGCGCGCGGGTTCCGGGTGATCGTCGCCAGCCGCGGCGCCGAGGCGCTGCACCTGGTGCAGGAATACCGCCCCACCGCGATCACGCTGGACATCTTCCTGCCCGACATGCTCGGCTGGACGGTGCTGGCGCGGCTGAAGCAGGATTCCACGACGCGCCACATCCCGGTGCACGTGATCACGGTGGAGGAGGAGCGCCACCACAGCATCGAGCGCGGCGCGTTCGGCTACCTGGCCAAGCCGGCCACCACCGAGACGATCGGCGAGGCGCTGCAGCGGATCAAGGAATACACCCTGCCGCGGGTGAAGCGCCTGCTGGTGATCGAGGACGACGCCGCAGAGCGGATGAGCATCGAAGCGCTGATCCAGCACGACGATGTCGAGATCACCAGCGTCGGCACCGGCGCCGAGGCGCTGGCCGCGCTGCGGACCGGCAACTTCGACTGCGCGGTGCTGGACCTGCGCCTGCCGGACATGACCGGATTCGAGCTGCTCGAGCACATCGAGAAGGACGACGCGCTGCGGATGGTCCCGATCGTGGTGTTCACCGGCAAGGAGCTGACCGCGGAGGAGGACCGCCGCCTGAAGCGCGCCGCGCGCAGCGTGGTGATCAAGGGCGTGGAGTCGCCGGAGCGCCTGCTCGACGAGACCGCGCTGTTCCTGCACCGGGTGATCGCCGACCTGCCGCCGGCGCAGCAGCGCATGGTGCAGCGCCTGCACGAGTCCGACGACGCGATCCGCTCCAAGCGCATCCTGGTGGTCGACGACGACGTGCGCAACATCTTCGCGCTGTCCAGCGTGCTGGAGCGTCACGGCATGGAGGTGCTCACCGCCAGCAACGGCCAGGAGGCGATCGACAAGGTCGCCACCGACCCAAGCATTGACTTGGTGCTGATGGACATCATGATGCCGGGCATGGATGGCTACGACACCATGCGCGCGATCCGGGAGAAGCCGGAGTCGCGCTCGCTGCCGATCGTGGCGCTGACCGCGAAGGCGATGAAGGGCGACCGTGAGAAATGCCTGGAGGCCGGTGCCTCCGACTACCTCGCCAAGCCGGTGGTCACCGACCAGCTGCTTGGGGTATTGCGGCAATGGCTGCATCGTTGAGCCCGATCGACGCCCTCGCCGAAGCGGCCGCGGTGGCGGAACGCAAGCCGCCGCAGCGGCCGGTCAACGTGCTGCTGGTCGACGACCAGCCCAGCCGCCTGCTGACCTACCGCACCATCCTCGAGCCGCTCGGCGAGCGGCTCGTCGACGCCTCCAGCGGCACCGAGGCCCTGAAGCGGCTGATGGAGGAGGAGTTCGCGGTCATCCTGCTCGACGTCAACATGCCGGGCATGGACGGCTTCGAGACCGCGAGCATGATCCACCAGCACCCGCGGTTCCAGAAGACGCCGATCATCTTCATCACCGCGGTCAACCTGACCGACCTCGACCGCCTGCGCGGCTACGAGCTCGGCGCGGTCGACTACGTGATGGTTCCGATCATCCCGGAGATCCTGCGCAGCAAGGTCGAGGTGCTGTCGGAGCTGCACCGCAAGCGCCGCGAGGCGCAGGCGCTGGCGCAGGAGCTGGAGGAAGCCAATCGCGCGCTGCTGGCCGACAAGGCGCGCGAGCTGCAGGCGCTCAACGAATCGCTGCGCCGCGCCAACACCGAGCTCGCCGCGCGTAACGGCGAGCTGCAGATCGAGATCGCCGAGCGGCGCAAGGCCGAAGCGCGTCTGCGTGAGGCCGATGAGCGCAAGAACGAGTTCCTCGCCACGCTCGCGCACGAGCTGCGCAATCCGCTGGCGCCGCTGCAGAACGCGCTCTCCATCCGCCGCCTGCAGCTGGGCGAGGCGAAGGATCCGCTGCAGGACACCATGGAGCGCCAGCTCGGGCTGCTGGTGCGCATGGTCGACGACTTGCTCGACGTCTCGCGCGTCACCCGCGGCAAGATGGTGCTCAGGCGCACGCTGACCCCGCTGCACACTGCGGTCGAATGCGCCGTCGACACCGCACAGCCGCTGATCGGCGCGCGCGGCCACCAGCTCGAGATCCAGCTGCCGTCGCAGCCGGTGCAGCTGTACGCCGATCCGGCGCGCCTTTCGCAGATCTTCGCCAATCTGCTCAACAACGCCGCCAAGTATTCCGAGCCCGGCGCGCGTATCCAGTTGCGCGCCGAGCGCCAGGGCGACACCGTCGCGGTGCGCGTGGTCGACCACGGCATCGGCCTTGCGCCGGAGGATCTGGCGATCGTGTTCGACCCGTTCCGCCAGGTCGACACCCGCGCCACCCGCGCGCACGGCGGCCTCGGCATCGGCCTGACGCTCGCGCAGCGGCTCGCGCGCCTGCACGGCGGGCGGATTGAGGCGCACAGCGACGGCCCCGGCCGCGGTTGCACGTTCACCGTCACCCTGCCGGTGGGCGAAGGTATCGTCGCCGACGACCGGCTGCCGCCGGCACCGATTCCGCAGGCGGAACGTCCGGCGCGGGTGCTGGTGGTCGACGACAACCGCGACGCCGCCGACACGCTGGCGGCGATGATCCGTATCCTCGGCCACGAGGTCGACTGCGTGTACGACCCGCACGAGGTCGAGGCCGCGGTCGAGCGCTTCGCGCCGGTGCTGGTGTTCCTCGACCTCGGCATGCCGCACCGCAGCGGCTACGAGGTGGCGCGTGCGCTGCGCGCCGGCCCGGGCGGCGGCGCGCTGCAGCTGGTTGCGGTCACCGGCTGGGGCCAGCCGGAGGACCACCGGCGCAGCCAGGAGGCCGGCTTCGACGAGCATCTGGTGAAGCCGCCGGATCTGGCCAGCATCCGGCGCCTGTGTGCCAGCGCCGCACCGGCGGCGGGGGGCTGAATGGCGGCATCGGACTGGTCACGCCGGGTGGTGCACGACCTGCGCAATCCGGCCTCGACGCTGCGCACCGCGGCCTACCTGCTGCGGCGCGGGCTGAACGATCCCAACGAGGAACAGCGCCTGCTCGAGGTGCTGGAGCGCCAGAGCACGCAACTGCTGGCGATGCTCGACGAGCTCGCGCATGCGTTCTGGGCCGAGCGCGGCGACCCGCTCGCGCGCGAGGAGGCGGTCGATCTGGTCGAGCTCTCGCCGCCGGCGGACACCGGTGCGGCGGCGTTCGAGGCGCGCAGCCTGCTGCCGGTGCGCGGCGATCCGGCGCGGCTGGCGCAGCTGCTGCGCCTGCTGTGCGCGCTGAGACTGGGCGAGGAAACGCAGCCCGCACCGCTGGTGGCCGAGCTCGCCGGCGACCGGGTGCGCCTGCATCGCCGGCTGCGCGCGCTGCCGGAGCTGTGCGACGCGCCGCAGACGCTGCTTCAGCGCGCGCTGCCGCAGCCGCTCGGCGAGGGCGGCCTCGGCCTGCAACTGCCGATCGCCGCGGCGATCGCCGCCGCGCATGGCGGCGAGCTGCGGATCGAGCGCGCCGGCGACGACGCGCTCGCGGTGACCGTGGAATTGCCGGCGCGGCGCTGAGCGCTCAGTCCGCCGGCACGGTGCGTCCGCGCGCCCAGTCGCGCAATGCCTGCACCTGTTCGGCCATCAGCACCGACAGCGGCCGCGTGTGCTTCAGCTCGCCGCGCAGCAGCAGCTCGGTGAGCGGCGACTGCGCCGCATGCGCGGCGTACAGCGCGGACACGATCGCCTGCTCGATCTCCGCACCCGAGAAGCCATCGCTGGCGGCGGCCAGCGCGGCCAGGTTGAAGCCGGCGGCGTCGATGCCGCGCTTGCGCAGGTGCAACGCGAACAGCTGCTCGCGCGCGGCCGCGTCCGGCAGGTCGACGAAGAACACTTCATCGAAGCGGCCCTTGCGCAGCAGCTCCGGCGGCAGTGCGTCGATCTGGTTGGCGGTGGCGACCAGAAACACCCGCGAGCGGCGCTCGGCCATCCAGGTCAGCAGGTAGCCGAGCACGCGCCGCGAGACCCCGCCGTCGGCCGCGCCGTCGTCGCCCGCGATGCCCTTTTCGATCTCGTCGATCCACAGCACGCACGGCTCCAGCTGCTCGGCCGACCCCAGTGCCGCGCGCAGGTTCTTCTCGGTCTCGCCGTGGAACTTGTCGTACAGCGTGCCGAAATCCAGCCGCACCAGCGGCACGCCGAAACCAGCGGCGATCGCCTTCGCCAGCATCGACTTGCCGCAGCCCTGCACGCCCAGCAGCAGTACGCCCTTCGGCGGGTCCAGCCCGGGCGGCGCCTCGCCGCTGACGAACACCGCGCGCCGCTGCTCGACCCAGCGCTTGAGCCGACGCGCGCCGGCGACGTCGTCCATGCGCGCGTCGTCGAACTCGTAATGCAGGTGGCCGCTGCGGTTGAGCAGCTCGAACTTCAGCTTCGCCAAATGCGGCAGATCGTCGGCGCCGAGCGCGCCGTCGCGGTAGATCAGCTCGCGTGCGATCCGGCGCACGTCGATGGGGTCCAGCCCGCGCAGGTTGCGCACGATCTGCTGCACCGCCTCGCCGTCGACGTCCACGCGCTTGCCGCCGTTCTCGCGCACGTACGCTTCGGCCTCCTCGCGCACGATCTTCAGCCGCGCGCCGGCGTCGGGCAGCTGCGGGGTATGGCGCACCGCCAGCGCTTCGAGTTCGGCGGGCAGCTGCACGCGATGCCCGATCAGCACCAGCACGTGCGGCTGGCACTCGCGGCGCTGGGCGATGTCGCGCAGCATGCGCTGGCTGCCGGCGTAATCGAGATACGGATGCAGGTCGAACAGCAGGTAGACCGAGCGCTGCGCATTGGCGCGGATCGCCTGCAGCGTGCTGCCGACGTCCGGCGCGCATTCGGGCGCGTCCTCGCGGTCGAGGTCGAGCCGCCGCAATCCCTCGGTGATCGACCAGCGCCACATCGGCCGCCACAGCTGCAGCAACGCGCTGCGGAACAGCTCGGTGACGCGCGCTTCGTCGCGCGTCTCGATCACGATCAGCGGCGTATTGGCGCGGATCAGCGCCACCAGATTGTGCAGTTCGCTCATGCCGGTTGGGCGCGGTTGCGAAGGCGGCGACCGTAACACACCGGCGCCGCGGTTGAGCGCGCGCGTCGCCCGCGCGACCATGCCCGCCCTTCCTCATTCTGCGGTGGCCATGGCGGTCGATGCGTTCGCGCTGGTGCTGGCGATGCTGGCGCTCGGCTACGCGTTCCAGCGCGGCCGCGTGCTGCCGGAGTCGGCGGCGCAGACACTCAACCTCGTCGTGCTGTACGTCTGCCTGCCGGCGGCGGTACTGCGCTATGCGCCGCGGCTGGAGCTGGAGCCGGCGCTGCTCGGCGTGGTCGCGGTGCCGTGGCTGTTGCTCGCCGCCACCGTACCGGTGGTGCACGTACTCGCGCGTCGGCTGCGCTTCGCCGACGACGTGCGCGCGGTACTGCTGCTGGGCGTGGCGCTCGGCAACACCAGCTTCCTCGGTTACCCGCTCACGCGCGCGCTGATCGGCGAGCACGCACTGCCGTACGCGGTGGTGTACGACCAGTTCGGCGCGTTCCTGATCGTCTCCACGTTCGGACTGTGGGTGCTGGCGCGATACGGTGGCGCGGTGCCGCCGAGCGCGCGGGCGATGCTGCGGCGGGTGGCGACGTTTCCGCCGCTGTGGGCGCTGGTGGTGGGCCTGACGGTGATGCCGGCGCAGCCGGTTTCGTGGCTGGCCGGCGCGCTGCAACGGCTGGCCGACGCACTGTTGCCGTTGGCGATGCTGGCGATCGGGCTGCAGGTGCGGCTGACCCCGCCGCGGGGATTGCGCCTGCCGCTGGCGTGCGGACTGCTGCTCAAGCTCGCGGTGATGCCGGCGCTGGCCTGGGCGCTCACGGTGCCGCTCGGCCTGCGCGGCGACGTCGCCCGCACCGTGGTACTGGAAGCGGCGATGCCGTCGATGGTGACCGCCGGCGCGCTCGCCATCGCGCACAACCTCGCCCCGCGGCTGGCCGCCGCGCTGGTCGGCTACGGCCTGCTGCTCGCGCTGCTGACCCTGCCGCTGTGGGCGCAGGTGGGCGTGCCCTGAGCGCGTGCGTGACCGCAGCCGCGGGGCCGGTGTAGGCTCGGCCACGGAACAACCGGAGGGCGTGCGATGAAGACCGTGCTGGTGGCCAGTTCCAAGGGCGGCGTCGGCAAGACCACGATCGCCACCCATCTCGCCGCGCAGGCGGCGCTCGACGGCCAGCGCACCGCGCTGGTCGACGCCGACCCGCAGGGCTCCTCGACGCGCTGGGCAGAGCGGCGCGCGCCGCTGGCGAGTGCGGTGCTGCCGCTGGACGGCACCCGCCGCAAGGCCTGGCGCCGCCAGCTGCCCGACGACACCCAGCGGGTGGTGATCGACGCCGCCGCCGGCGCCATGGCCGACGAGCTGGAGCCGTTTCTCGACGGCGCCGACGTGGTGGTGGTGCCGATCCAGCCGTCGATGCTCGACATCGAGGCGACCGTGCCGTTCCTGGATTCGCTGGCGCGCCATCCGCGCGTGCGCCGCGGCGAACTGCGGGTGGGCCTGGTCGCCAACAAGCTCAAGCCGTGGACGCAGGCCTCGCAGCAGGCGCTGTCGCTGCTGGAGCAGTGGCCGTATCCGATGGTGGCGCAGCTGCGCGACAGCCAGGCCTACGTGATGCTGGTCGGGCTCGGCAAGACGCTGTTCGACTACCAGTCGCAGCAGATCCGCGAACATCAGGCCGACTGGCAGCCGCTGCTGAAGTGGGTGCGCCGCTAGCTTCGCCACCGCACGCACGCTCGACGCGGCGCGGAGCGCGCGCCGGGTAAGCTGCGCGCGTGTCTCCCTTTCCCCGCTCCCGGTCCGGTCCCCATGCGCGAACTGATCCTGCTGCGCCACGCCCACGCCGACGCCGCCGCCCCCGGGCAGGCCGATCTCGATCGCGCGCTGTCGGCGCAGGGGCTGGCGGAGGCGGAGGCGGCCGGACGCTGGCTCGCCGAGCACCGGCTGGTGCCCGACTGCGTGCTGTGCTCGCCGGCGCGGCGCACCCGCGAGACGCTGGAGGCGGTGCTGCACGTGCTGGGCTACGTCGACCAGCGCATCGAACCCTCGATCTACGACGCCACCGCGGGCGCGCTGATCGACCTGGCCGGGCAGCATGCCGAATTCGGCCGGCTGATGATCGTCGGCCACAACCCCGGCGTGGAGCGGCTGGTCGCGCTGCTGCACAGCGGCCAGTCCGGCGATTACCGCGGCATGCCGCCGTGCGGATTGGCGGTGCTGGAGCTGCCGGCGGACGCCGCGCTGGAACCGGGCGTGGCACGGCTGACCCAGTTCTGGTGGCCGTGAGGGGCACCGCACGGCGCCTCGCGCTCGCACTGCTGCTCGCCCTCGCCGGCGCGGGCGCCTTCGCACAGCCGGCCCCCGCGCCGGTGCGGTTCGATCCCGCGCACACCCGCTTCGGCTTCGAGCTGCGCACCCGCTGGGGCCAGCGCATCGCCGGCGAATTCCCGCGCTACGCCGGCGAGCTGCTGCGCCTGCCGGACGGCCGCCGCCAGGTGCGCATCGAACTCGACGCGCGGGCGGTACGGATCCGCCGCTCGGCGCGCTGGAGCGCGGTGGCGCGTGGCGCGGCGTTCTTCGACGCCGAGCGCAGCCCGCAGCTGGAATTCCTCTCCGCGCCGTTCGCCGACGAACTGCTGCACCAAGGCGGCGCGCTACCCGGCATGCTGTCGCTGCGCGGCCGTCGTCGCGCGGAGACGATCGTGCTGGAACCTGCCGCCTGCGCACGCCCCGGGGTCGACTGCGACCTGATCGGCCGCGGCACGCTCAGCCGCGCCGATTACGGCATGGACGGCTGGGCGTTCGTGCTCGGCGACCGGGTGCGCCTGCAACTGCGCGTGCGCCTGCAGGAGGCGCCATGAACGCACTGCGCCGCGCGCTGCTGGGCGCCGCCGCGCTGCTGCTGTCGGCGTGCGCCACGCTTTCGCCGCGCCAGGTCGAGCAGATCGAGGCGCGGGTGCAGCAGGTCCGTCCGCAAACGCTGGACTGCAGCGCGATCGACCACTGCGCGACGCCGTCGCCGCTGCGCGAGCTGGCCGCGCGCGCGTTCGCCGAATCGCAGCCGCAGCGGCCGCGGCATTACGCGCTGATCCTCGATCGCGGCACCGACGCGCTGCTGGCACGGGTCAACCTGATCCGCAGCGCGACCACCAGCATCGACATCCAGACCTACATCTTCGACGAGGACGACAGCAGCCGGCTGGTGCTGGACGAACTGCTCGCCGCCGCCCGCCGCGGCGTGCGTGTGCGCCTGCTGGTCGACCAGCTCGCCGCGCTGCAGCGCGTCGACACGCTCGCCGCGCTCGCCGCCGCGCACGCGAATTTCGAGCTGCGCCTGTACAACCCGGTGCTCGGGCGCGCGCGCATCAGCTACTGGCAGTACCTGGTGGCCGGCGCCTGCTGCTTCCGCAAGCTCAACCAGCGCATGCACACCAAGCTGCTGCTGGTGGACGGCGCAATCGGCATCACCGGCGGGCGCAACTACCAGGACGACTACTTCGACTGGAACCCGGAGTACGACTTCCGCGACCGCGACCTGCTGGTTGCGGGGCCGGAGGTGGCGGCGATGGCGGCCGACTTCGCGCGCTTCTGGGACGACCGCCGCAGCGTACCGGTGCAGCGGTTGGCCGACGTCGGCCGCCGCCTGCTGCACGCCGACGTGCCGGCGCTGGCGCCGCACGCCTATGCCTGGCCCGAGCGCGCGGCGACGCTGCGCCGCGAGGCCGGCGATCCGGCGGTGGTCGGCCAGCGGCTGGCCGGCGCGGCGCTGCCGATCGGCGCGGTGCGCTACATCTCCGACAGTCCGCGCAAGCACGAGGACGCCGGCCACACCGGCGCCTCCGCCGAGCTGCGCCGGCTGATCGAGTCCGCGCAGGAGGAGGTGCTGCTGCAGACGCCGTACCTGGTGCTGTCGAAGAACGCGCAGCAGATGTTCCGCGGGCTGCGCAAGCGCGCCGATCCGCCGCGGGTGATCGTCTCCACCAACAGCCTGGCGGCGACCGACGCGTTCATCGTCTACGCGCTGTCGTACAAGTACAAACGCCGCTACTTGCGCGAGTTCGGCTTCACCATCTACGAGTACAAGCCGTTCCCCGCAGACGCGCCGATCGACCTGGCCGCGACCGGCGCGCACCGGCAGATGCGCCCGGCACCATCTGCCGAGTACGTCAACACCGACCGCCGCAGCGTGCTGTACCGCACCCGCTACCGGACGCCGCTCAGCCGCGAGCACGTCGCCACCCGCTACCGCTCGCGCGCCGCGCACGAGCGCGTGCCGCTGCAGCGCGCCGGCGTGCGCATCGGCCTGCACGCGAAGTCGCTGGTCGTGGACGAACGCGTCGGCGTCGTTGGCACCCACAACTTCGATCCGCGCGGCGACCTGTACAACACCGAGAGCGCGGTGGTGATCGCCGACCCGGCGTTCGCGCGCGCGCTCGCCGACAGCATCCGCCGCGACATCGCGCCGGCCAACTCGTGGGTGATCGCGCGGCGCGACAAGCTGCCGGTGCTGTCCGGGCTGGACTACTCGGTCGGCAAGGTCGCCGAGGCGCTGCCGGTGTTCGACTTCTGGCCGGCGCGCTACGCCACCAGCTACGAATTTGTGCCGGGCCCGGATTGCCCGCACCCGCCGTTCCCGGACCAGCCGGAGTTCCGCCGCTGCCACCGTCCGGTCGGCGACTTCCCGGAAGTGGCGCTCGGCTGGAAGAGCGTCATGACCCGCATCGTCACCGCGTTCGGCGCCGGCCTCGCGCCGATCCTGTAGCGGACCCCTGCCATCAGTTGATGCGCGCGCCGGCAACCCGCGCGCCCATGCCGGCATCTCTATCCGGGACTGCCGTCGTTCGCCCCGCCCGCCCCGCTTCGCCAGCCCTGCCTTCGGTGGGGTGACTTCCGGCACAGGTGGATTATCGAACCGGTGTTGTAGTCTACCAACACACTAATTCACACGGGCTTCGGCCCACCCCTGAGGAAGTCGCCATGAACACCCGCACCGCCGCCATCGCCACCCTCCCGACCCCGGCCCCGGCGGCGATCCGCCCGACCGTCGCCATCGTCCCCTTCCAGGCTTCCGGCCGCGAGCGTGAACGCGAGTTCGGCTTCGGCTACGGCAACAGCAGCGGCTACGGCACCCGCCGCCGCTACACCACGCCCTGGGCGCAGGCCCGTTTCCGCTGCGCGTAAGCCGCCTGACCCCCCGCTTCAAGCCCCCAACCTCGAGAATTGCCGTGAACACCCGCCTGCTTGCCAACGTTTCCGCGCCGACCCCCCACTCCGAAGCCGTCACGCCGTTCCAGGCCCCCGCCCGCGAACGCGAGCGCCAGGTCGGCTTCGGCTACGGCAACAGCAGTGGCTACGGCACGCGCCGCCGCTACACCACGCCCTGGGCGCAGGCCCGTTTCCGCTGCGGGTAAGCGCATCCGTCCGGGAACGGCCCGGCCGGCACCCCCTCGTCGGTCCGGCCAGGCGGCGCGCTGCGGCGCCGCGGTTCCCGACGCATCGGCCGCGGCCAGCAGCGCCCACGCCCCCGGTGGCGCGCTGGCCGCAGGCCGGGGAGCCGGCTATCGTCGGCGGATGAGCCCGCACACCCGCCCGCTGTTCCGCCCCGGCACCACGCTGGAGGCGCTGAATGCGCTCTCCACGGACACCGCGATGGACGCGCTCGGCATCCGCTTCACCGAACTCGGCGCGGACTACCTGCGCGGCCGCATGCCGGTGGATCCGCGCACGCGGCAGCCGTACGGGCTGCTGCACGGGGGCGCCTCGGTGCTGCTGGCCGAGACGCTCGGCAGCACCGCCGGCGGCCTGTGCGTGGGCGAGGACCAGGGCGTGGTCGGCATCGAGATCAACGCCAACCACCTGCGCGCGGTGCGCGACGGCTACGTCACCGGCACGGCGCGCGCGCTGCACATCGGCGCGCGCACCCAGGTGTGGGAGATCCGCATCGAGGACGACGCCGGCCGGCTGGTGTGCATCTCGCGGCTGACGCTGGCGGTGATCGCGCGCCGCGGCGGCTGAGCGTCTCCCGCCGCCGCACGGTTCACGCTATCGTGCGCGCATGAGTGCGCCGTCTCCCCACGCCGG
>DASQMI010000018.1:0-3109 GCA_035645555.1 Lysobacter sp.
CCGTCGAGGCTCAAGGCGCCGATCAATCCGTTCACCCCGCGCGCGCTCACCGCGCGCGGCATCGAGCGGCAGATCCGCGCGTTCGTGCGCAGCGCGCAGCTGGCGCGCGACGCGGGCTACGACGGCGTGGAGGTGATGGGCTCGGAGGGCTACCTGCTCAACCAGTTCACCGTGCCGCGTACCAACAGGCGCACGGACCGCTGGGGCGGCGATGCCGCACAGCGCATGCGCTTCGCGGTGGAGATCGTGCGCCGCATCCGCGAGGCGTGCGGGCCCGATTTCATCCTGATCTACCGCCTGTCGCTGCTCGATCTGGTCGAGCACGGCAATGCATGGGACGAGGTCGTGCTGCAGGCGCGCGCGGTGGAGGCCGCCGGCGCGACGATCGTCAATTCCGGCATCGGCTGGCACGAGGCGCGCGTGCCGACCATCGCCACTTCGGTGCCGCGGGCGGCGTTCGCGGGGATCACCGCCCGCATCCGGCGCGAGCTGCGCGTGCCGGTGGTGGCGAGCAACCGGATCAACATGCCGGAGGTCGCCGAACAGGTGTTGGCCGCCGGCGCGGCCGACCTGGTGTCGATGGCGCGCCCGTTGCTGGCCGATTCGACGTGGGTCGCCAAGGCCCGCGACGGCCGCGTGGAAGCGATCAACACCTGCATCGCCTGCAACCAGGCCTGCCTTGATCACGTGTTCGTCAACAGGCGCGCCAGTTGCCTGGTCAATCCGCGCGCCTGCCACGAGACCGAACTGGTGTACGCGCCGGTGCCGAGCCCCAAGCGCATCGCGGTGGTCGGCGCCGGCCCGGCCGGGCTCGCCTGCGCAACGGTCGCCGCCGAGCGCGGACACCGCGTCACCCTGTTCGAGGCGGCGGCCGACATCGGCGGGCAGTTCAACCTCGCGCAGCGGATTCCCGGCAAGGAGGAGTTCGCCGAAACCCTGCGCTACTTCCGGCATCGGCTCGCCGAAACCGGCGTCGAGCTGCGGCTGCGCACCCACCCCGGCGCGGACGACCTGAACGGCTTCGACGAGGTCGTCGTCGCGACCGGCATCGAGCCGCGCCAAGTCGACTTCCCCGGTGCTGACCACCCGAAGGTCTGCGGCTACGTCGACGTTCTGACCGGCCGCGTAGTCCCCGGCCGGCGCGTCGCGATCGTCGGCGCCGGCGGGATCGGCTTCGACGTCGCCGAGTTCCTGGTGCACGAAGGCGCGCCGCCTTCAATGGATGGCGAGCGCTGGCGCGCCGAATGGGGGGTGGAGCTGGACTACCGCGAGCAACGCGGCGGCCTGGTGCAGCCCCGGCCCGAGCCGCCCGCACGCGAGGTCTGGCTGTTGCAGCGCTCGCCCGGCAAGCCGGGCGCCCGACTGGGCAAGACGACCGGCTGGATCCATCGCGCCACGCTCAAGGCGAAAGGCGTGCGGATGCTGGGCGGGGTCACCTATCTCGGCATGGGCGACGAGGGCTTCGCGATCCGAAGCGAGGCGGGCGAGCAGGTCCTGCCGGTGGACCACGTAGTGATCTGCGCCGGCCAGGAGCCGCACCGGCCGCTGGCCGAGGCCCTGCGCGCACGCGGACGCCGGGTCCATGTGGTGGGCGGCGCCGACGTGGCCGCCGAGCTGGACGCCAAGCGCGCGATCAACCAGGCCAGCCGGCTCGCCGCCACACTCTGAGCGCCGCCGGTCGGCTCAGCCGGACATGCGACTGCCTGTCTGCCTGGCAGAAGCCCAGGCGGCTCAGGGGCTTGCGCGGTGCACCACACCGAAATTCGAACAAAATCGCGGACTTAGCTTTTCGCGGTTCAGGCGCCGTTGGGTTTGGTGAGGCTACCGTGCGCCCGCCTTCCGCCCAGGACGCCGCGGAGGCCCCGGCCGGACCCTCCGGCCCCGTGCACGGTTACCGGTTCCCGATGTGCCGGTCCGCACGGTCACAGACAGAGAGTGATCGCGAATCCTTCGCGCAGGCCACGCCCCACCGGGCGGGTCTTGGTCAAGACGCCGGATGAGCTTGCTCCCGCCCTCACGGGGTCGGCGGCAGGCTGCGCCGGCGCGATGAAGCTAGGAGTCCGTCATGAAACTGGCCTGGATCCTGTGGCTCGCCTCGGTCCTTCCGCCGCAAGCCGCCGATTCGCTGTGCCTGAGCACGACCGTCTACCTCGAGGCCCGTGACCAGTCGATCCGCGGCCAGCGCGCCGTGGCCGAGGTTGCGCTGCGCCGTCGCGACAGCGGCCTGTGGGGCGACACGGTGTGCGACGTGGTCACCGCCAAGAAGCAGTTCGCCCCTACCCTGGTCTCCCCGCGCACGCGGCTGAGCAATGCCGAAGCGTGGGCGGAGGCGGTCACCATCGCCCTGGAAGCGCAGCGCAACTGGTCGCTGCCGCCGGGCCAGCGTCAGGAAGTGGTGCCGGGCGCCAGCCATTTCGCCGCACATGCGATCGCCCGTCCGTCCTGGCGCAACGCCTACCGCGTGGCAGTGATTGGCGACCACTCGTTCTATCGCGTGCAGCCGCTGACCCCGCGCCGCTCCTGAGGGACGCGGAAGGTCGCGCTACTGGCCGTCCTCGCGCCAGTGGCGCGACATCTCCAGATAGGTGAACGACGCCGACCAGGTGATCAGCAGCAGTCCGGTCAGCGCCTGGCTGCCGGACAGGAAACGGATCGGGCCCACCGGCGCGAGATCGCCGAACCCGACTGTGGTGAACGTGATCGCTGACAGGTACACCGAGTCGAACAGGCTGATCTCGTTCACGCCGGCGATGTCGCCAGTCCCGTCGACATGCATCAGCCCCCAGTAGGCGATGCCGAACAGCCAGATCTCGAGCACGTGCAGGCCGAGCAGGCCGACGATCATCTTCAGCACCTTGCGCCGCGACGGCCGTTCGCGGCCGACGCCGAAGCGCCGGCCGAGCGCGGTCAATCCCTCGTAATGCACCATTACGGCGGCCGCCACGCTGAGCAGCGTGACGGCCACCACCAGCGCGGAGGGACCGAACGCGGGCATCAGCGCTGGTCGATCGGCACGTACTCGCGGTCTTCAGGGCCGATGTAGTTCGCGCTCGGACGGATGATCTTGCCGTCCTGACGCTGCTCGATGACGTGCGCGCTCCAGCCGGTG
>DASQMI010000019.1:0-7922 GCA_035645555.1 Lysobacter sp.
GGCACGGTTGCCGGCGGCGTACCCGCGCCGACCGCGAGCGCGCCGGTGCCGGTCGCGAGCACCACCGGCAGTGCCGGCGAGAGCGGTACCGGCGGCACCGCCGGGCCGACCACGGTCACCCCGACCGGCCCAGAGACCACCAGCGCGGCCGCGGTGACCCGCCGCGCGCCGCCGCCGCTGTACCAGTGCAGCAGCGCCGACGGCACCACCGCGTTCAGCCCCGATCCCGGCCCGGTCGGCCGCTGCACGCCGGTCGCCGAGAGCGCGCTGTGCGACGGCTGGCGCGCCCGCATGGCCGAGCTGGACGCGCAGACCCGCGCCAGCGACGCCAACCTGCGCACCAGCGCGCAGAACGAGCTCGAGCGCGTCACCGTGGCCTACAACGCCAGCACCTGTGTGGTTCCGGCCGGCGTGATCCCGGCGTCGTGAGCGGCGCTCAGAAGCCGTAGCGCAGGAAGCCGCCATCCACCGCGATGCACTCGCCGGTGACGTAGCCCGCCGCCGGCAGGCACAGGAACGCCACCGCGGCGGCGACCTCCTCCGGCTCGCCGACCCGGCCCATCGGCGTGCGCAGCAGCACCTCGTCGAGGTAGTCGGGATCGGCCAGCTTGCTGGAGGTGCGGCGGGTGCGGATGTACCACGGCGCCACCGCGTTCACCCGCACACCGTCCTCGGCCCACTCGATCGCGAGGTTGCGGGTCATCTGGTGCAGCGCCGCCTTGCTCATGCCGTACGGCGCGCCGGTGCGCACGTGGGTGAGGCCGGACACGCTGCCGACGTTGACGATGCTGCTGCTCGCATGCCGGGTCAGCAGCGGATGCGCGTAGCGCGACAGCTCGAACGCCGAGAACAGGTTGATCTCGAAGATCTGCCGCCACTCGTCCTCGGTGTAGTCGGTGGCGGCCTTGGTCAGGTTGCCGCCGGCGTTGTTGACCAGTACGTGCAGGCCCTGGCCGAAGTCCTCGACCCAGTCGAGCAGCTGGCGCCGCTGCTCGTCGTCGGCGACGTCGGCGACGAACGCCTCGACCTCGCGTTCCGGATACTCCTCCTGCAGCTCGTCGCGCGCGGCGTCGAGCGCGGTCGCATCGCGCGCCACCAGCAGCACGTCGGCACCGAACGCGAGCAGCTCGCGCGCTACCGCGCGGCCGATGCCGGCACTGGCGCCGGTGACCAGGGCAAGCTGGCCGTCCAGCCGCCAACGCTTCGGATCCATGCGTCTCCACCTCGGCACGCGCCGCTGGCGCGAGGCCGCTAGGATAGCCGCACGCCCTCCGGGAGTACCGACGATGACCCGTGCGCTGATCCTGGCCCTGCTCGCGCTGGCGCTGGCCGCCTGCCGTCAGCCCGAACCCGACCCGCAGGACAAGCCGGTGGAGCCGCAGTCGGCCCGGCACACCGAACTGAGCGACGCGATCCAGCGCCCGATCGACAAGGCCAAGAGCGCCGACGCCGCGGTGCAGGAAGCGGCGGAGCGCCGCGACGAGGCGATCGAAGCCGCCGAAGGCGGCTGAGCCGGCGACGCGCGCGCCGGCACCGGCCGCGTTACAGCCCGCAGAAGCAGTGCGCGAGCGCCTTCACCGGCGCGCCGCGGCCGTCGTGACGCAGCAGGCGCTCGACGAAGCGCATGTCTTCGGCGACCTGCGGCGCGGCGCGCGCGACCAGCGCACGCGCGAAACCGGACTCCTTCAGCCACGCGCTGCCGACCCGGCTTTCGGCGAAGCCGGTGAAGAACTTCTCGAACGGGGTCGGCGTGCGCTCGACGTAACGCACCCGGTAGTCGCCGCGCTTGCCGAGCTCGGCGCGCCGCGCCGCGTCGGCGATCGCCGCACGCAGGCCGCCGAGCTCGTCGACCAGTCCGTGCTGCTTCGCCTGCGCGCCGCTCCACACCCGTCCGCGGCCGACCGCGTCGATCTGCTCGGCGGGCTTGCCGCGCGCACGCGCGACCTTGCCGATGAAGTCGCGGTAGCCCTTCTCGATCACCGCCTGGATCACCTGGCCCACGCCCGGATCGAGCGGCCGGGTGAGGTCGAACGCGCCGGCGATCGGCGTGGTCGCCACGCCGTCGGTATGCACGCCGATCTTGTCGAGCGCGCGCGGCAGGGTCGGGATCAGGCCGAAGATGCCGATCGAGCCGGTGATCGTCGACGGATCGGCATAGATCCGGTCGGCGTTCATCGAAATCCAGTAGCCGCCGGAGGCGGCGACGTCGCCCATCGACACCACCACCGGCTTGCCGGCGGCCTTGAGCGCCTCGACCTCGCGGCGGATCTGCTCGGAGGCGAACACCTCGCCGCCCGGCGAATCCACCCGCAGTACCACCGCCTTGACCTTGTCGTCGTCGCGCGCCTCGCGCAGCAGCGCCGAGGTCGATTCGCCGCCGACCATGCCCGCCGGCTGCTCGCCGCCGACGATCTCGCCGGCCGCCACCACCACCGCCACCTGCGGGCGCGGATCGGCCGGGCTGAGCGCGCGGTTGAGGTGCCCGAGGTAGCCGTCGAGGTCGATGCGGCGGAAGCCGCCCTCCGCGTCGGGGTCCTCGACGCCGCGCTCGGCGAGCAGGTCCTCGACCTCCTCGCGGGTCTTCAGCCCGTCGACCAGGCGGGCGCGCAGCGCGTACTGCGCGAGGTCGCCGCGCACCGCCTCGATCCGTGTCGGCAGCTGCTCGATGCCGGCGGCGAGCTGCGCCGGATCGAGCCTGCGCGCGCGCGCGACGTCGGCGAGGTAGCGCTGCCAGACGTCGTTCATCCAGAACAGGTCGGCTTCCTTCGCCTCCGGCGACGCGTCGTCGCGCACGAACGGCTCGGCGGCGGACTTGTATTCGCCGACCTTGAACAGGTGCATGTCGACGCCGAGCTTGTCCTGCAGGCCCTCGCGGTAGTACTGCCGATAGCGGCTCAGCCCTTCCAGCAGCAGCCCGCCCATCGGGTCGAGATAGACCTCGTTGGCCTGTGCGGCGAGCAGGTACTGGCGCTGGTCGAGCATCTCGCCGAACGCCACCACCTGCTTGCCGGACGCCTTCAGCTCGGCCACCGCGTCGGCGAGCTCGCGCAGCGACGCCAGCCCACCGGCCTGCAGTCCGTCCAGCCGCAGCAGCACGCGTTCGATGCGGTCGTCGGTCTTCGCCGCCTCCAGCGCGCGCAGCAGGTCGCGCAGCTGCACTTCGGCGACGTCCTCGCCCATCGCGCGGGTGATCGCGCGGGTCACCGGATCCTGACTGTACTGCTCGACCAGCATGCCCTCCGGCGCGATCACCAGCGTGGTGCGCTCCAGCAGCGGCTGCACCTGCCGGCCGGCGCCGAGCGCGACCAGGAACAGCAGCAGCAGGCCGAAGAACAGCAGATTGAGGATCAGCCGGCGGGTGAAGTTCATCGCATCCCACAGGCCGACGAAGAAACGGGCGATCGGGCCGCGGGTACGGGCAGGCTGGTTCATCGAGGACAACTCCGGACGGTCGTGGACAGCGTAGGCGCGCGCGTGCGGCGCGGCATCGGCCATTCGTAATCGGATACTAGGGCACGGTGGCCTCGGCCGCCGTCGCGGCCAGTGCCGGCAGGCGTGCGTGCAGCCGCTCGCGCCGGCTGGCGCGAAGGAAGCGCGTGCCGAGCAGCAGCGCGGCCATGGTCAACCCGGCGATCAGCCCCAGCCACATGCCGCGCGGGCCCCAGCCGAGCGCGAGCCCCAGCCCGGCGCCGAGCGGCATGCCCACGCCCCAGTACGACAGCGCGGCCAGCGCCATCGGCACGCGGGTGTCGCGCAAACCGCGCAACGCGCCGGCCGCGAGCACCTGCAGGCCGTCGGGGAACTGGAACGCCGCGGCGTACAGCAGCAGCGACGCAGCCAACGCGGCGACCGCCGCGTCGCGGGTGTACAACGCGGCGATGCCGTCGTTGCCGAGCACCATCGCCAGCCCCGACAGCAGCTGGGTAGCGAGCACGATCGCCGCGCCGGCGCGTGCCGCGCGGCGTACGCCGTCAGCGTCGACACGGCCGATCGCGTGGCCGACCCGCACCGTGGTCGCCTCGGCCAGTCCCATCGGCACCATGAACGCGATGCTCGCGACATTGATCGCGATCTGATGCGCGGCTGCCTCGACCGGACCAATCCGGCCGATCAGCAACGCGGTAGCGATGAACAACCCGCCCTCCATCAGGATGGTCACCCCGATCGGCAGCCCGGTGCCGAGCAGGCCGCGCATCGCCGCCCAGCGCGGCGCCTCCCAGTGGCCGAACAGGCGCAGCGCGGCGAACCGCGGCGTTAACGCGAGGTAGATCGCGAACCCGAGCGCCTGCACCCACATCGTCGCCGCCGAGGCGATCCCGAGCCCGCCGGCGCCGAGCGCGGGCAGCCCGAACGCGCCGAACGTCAGCGCGTAGCCGAGCGGCGCCAGCACCGCCAGGCCGCCGAAGCCGAGCACCATCGTCGGCAGCGTCCAATGCAGGCCCTCGCTCAGGTAGCGCTGGGTCAGGTACAGCGCCAGCGCCGGCACGCCCCAGCGGATGCCCAGCAGGAACGCGGCCGCGCCGGGCCGGATCGCCTCGTCGATGCCGAACAGCGGCAGCGCGTGCGCGGCCACGGTCAGCACGCCGAACATCACCGCGCCGAGTGCGGCCGCCAGCCACAACGCCTGACGGAACAGCGGGCCGATCTCGTCGCGGCGGCTGGCACCGTCCAGCTGCGACACCGCCGGCGGCAGCGCCATCAGCGTGCCCATCGCGACCACCATCGGCAGCCAGAACAGCGCGTTGCCGACCGCAACCGCGGCCAGCGTGGCGGTGCCGTGGCGGCCGGCGATCAGATTGTCGACCAGGCTGATCAGCCCGGTCGACAGATGGCCCAGCACCAGCGGCGCGGCGAGCACGGCGGTCGAACGGATTTCGCGCCGCAGCGTGGGCGCGGAAGACACGGGGGACGGCATGGGGGATCGAAACGGCGACTGCGGCCGCGCAACCGCGCCGATGGCGGGCGCCGGCGCCGGGTCGGCGCGCGTCGCATTGTAGTGGTTGCGCTCGCGCCGGCGGCGGCGACGGTGCCACCATGGCGGGCACTCGTGGGGAGTGCCGCATGAACGCCACCATCGCCCCGCCGGACGCCGCCGGCACCTGCCAGAACTGCGCCACGCCGCTGCGGGGCGAGTACTGCCATGCCTGCGGGCAGTCGGCGCACAACCCGCTGCGCAGCCTGCGCCACGCCATCGAGGACGTGTTCGAGTCGTTCTGGCACCTCGACGGGCGCGTGTTCCGCACCCTGCGCGACCTGCTGGCGCCCGGCCGCGTCGCGCTCAACTACCTCGCCGGCCAGCGCGTGCGCTACGTCGCGCCGCTGCGGCTGTTCGTGGTGCTGAGCGTGCTGGCGTTCTTCGTCGCCCAGCAGCTGGTTGACATCGAAGGCGGCGGGACGCGACGCGAGGTGCCGGCGGCGGCGGACGAAGCACGCGTCGAGCCGGGCGACGACGAGGGCCTCGACCGCATCCTCGCCGCGACGACGATCGCCGAGGTGGAGCGCCTGCGCGCGGCGCAGCTGCAGGAGCTGGCACGGGCGCGCAACGCGGTGGCGCTGGTGCCGATCGCGCGCCAGGGCATCGACCGCGCGGTCGCCAAGGTCGAGCGCACCGCCGACCGCCGCATCGCCGCGCTCGCCGCGCGCGAGGGCCTGAGCGCGGCGCAGGTCACCGCGGCCCGCGTCGCGCAGCGCGCGCCCACGCTGGAGACGGCGACGACGCTCGCCGAGCTCGAACGCCTGCGCGCGGCGCGCATCGAAGCGCTGCGCGCGCGCCTGGCCGCGGTGGCGGCGGCGGACACCGCGGCACGCAACCGCCTGCTCGGCATGATCCGCCAGACCAACCACGCCGCCGGCTGCCGCGCCGCGCAGCTGGAGATCGAGCGCGCCGAGCACAGCGAACGCCCGCTGCGCCCGCAGAGCGCGGAGAACCTCGCGATCTACGGCGATCCCGATTGCGATCGCGACCTCAGCTTCAACGGCGAGCCGTGGGATCCGGAGATCAACCCGCTGCGGCTCGAACGCGCGCCGGCGGCGGTCAACCGCTGGATCAACGCGCTGGTCGCGCGCGGCGAGGCGAACATCGCGCGCCTGCAGAAGGAGCCGGCGCTGTACGTGCGCGCGCTGCTCGGCGCGGTGCCGGGCGCGCTGTTCCTGCTGGTGCCGGTGTTCGCGCTGCTGCTGAAGCTCGCCTACCTGGGCTCCGGCCGCGCATATCTCGAGCACTTCACGGTCGCGCTCTACAGCCACGCATTCCTGTCCCTGGCGCTGCTGGCGCTGTGCGGGCTGATCGCGCTCGGCAATGCGCTGGCGCCGTACGGGGCCGGCGTGCGCTGGATCAGCGGCGGCCTGCAGGCGCTGTTGTGGCTGTGGCTACCGGTCTACCTGCTGTGGACGCAGAAGCGTGTGTACGGCGATGGCTGGCCGCTGACGCTGCTGCGCTACCTGCTGGTCGGCCTGCTGTACTGCGTGCTGCTCGGCTGCGCCATCACCGTCGTCGCGCTCACGAGCCTGGTATGGATGTGACGTCCGCAAGCCCGCGCGACGCGGTGATCTACGAGGTGGAACTCGACGTCGATGCGGCGGTGGCCGACGCCTACCGCGCCTGGCTCGACGCGCACATCCGCGAGATCCTCGCCCTGCCCGGCTTCACCGGCGCGCGGCTGTTCGTGGTCGACGACCCGGCCCCGGCGCCCGGGCGCATCGTGCTGTGCGTGCAGTACGCGCTGCGCGATGGCGCGGCGCTCGACGCCTACCTGCGCGAGCATGCGCCGCGCCTGCGTGCCGACGGCCTCGCGCGGTTCGGCGGCCGGTTCGTCGCCCGACGCCGGGTGATGACCTTGCAGCAGACGTTCTAGCGCGCCAGCTGGCGCTGCAGCCACGCACTGCGGGCCGACGGCGCCAGCGCGAGCAGGCGCCGGCGCAGCGCGTCGCGCTCGTGCGGCGGCGTGCGTTGCACCAGCACCGCGAGGTCGCGCCGCTGCGCGGCATCCATCGCGCGCAACGCGCGCAGCACTCCGGCGTGCTGCGCCGGCGGCAACTGCGCCAGCAGCGGCTGCAGCGCGGCGTAATCGGCGCCGAGTGCAGGCCCCAGCAGCCAGCCGCGGCGCTCGCGCGCATCCAGCGCGTCGAAGCGCGCCCGCAACGCCTGCTGCTGCGCCGGCGGCAACGCGAGGAACGCGTCGTAGGCCGCCTGCACGCGCATGCGCTCCTCCACGCCGAGCGCGCGCCAGGCCCATTCGCGTTCGCGGCGCGCGGCACGCTCCGCGGCTGGCAACGCATCCCAGGCGCGTGCGCGCTCGCGGAGGCGCTCGCGCTGCGCCGGCGACCACCCGCGCCACAGGGCGGCCCGGCGCGCGAGTTCGGCGCGCACCGCGGCCGGCAGCGGGGCATCGGCGAACGCGGCCAGCGGGTCGGCCGCATGCGCCCACGCGGCCAGCGCCAGCAGCGCGCCCACGGCGATCGCGTCAGCGCGCCGGCGCATCGGCGTCCTCCGTCAGCCCGAGCGCGCGCGCCTCCTCCTCCGCGGTGCCTTCGCGCGGCACCAGCGGGGCCGGCGGCGGCCGCGCGGGATCCTGCTGCGCGGCCAGCCAGCTCGCGAACGCCAGCGCCTCCGGCGCCGGCGGGGCGTCGCTGGCCAGCAGCGCGAAATCGCGGTGCGCGAGCAACTGGGCGTCCGGGTCCAGCCGCACCCGCGGCGGCTCGGGCGGCGGCAGCGGCGCCACCGTCACCCGCGGTTCGCCCCGTTCCACGCGGTCGAGGTAGGCGTCGCGGAACGGCGGCAGGAACGTCGCCAGCAGCGCCAGCGCGCACAGCGCGAGCAACACCCACAGCAGCCCGCGCAGCGTCCGCCGCGACGGCGGCGCGGCACGCCCCGCGGCCGGGGCCGGAACGGCCGCGCGCAGCCGCGCCAGCCGCTCGCCACC
>DASQMI010000020.1:0-1503 GCA_035645555.1 Lysobacter sp.
GGGTGAGGGCCCCGGATCCACACAGGGCGGCTCGCGCGGCGGTCTCGCGCGCGGGTGAGCCCGGGCCGGTCCGCGCGCCAGAGTAGCGCGCGGGGCCGGGCGGCCGGTTCCCCGGCTGCCCCGGCAGCCCGGGTTCGTCGCCGGAGCATGGGCACACTCCCCATGCCGGGGTTCAGCGGCTCAGGCCGCGGGGCTTCCTAAGCAACCCGAGACCAGGTTAAAATTTCGAGTTCCCTCAGCCGGGCGTCACCCGGCCGACACATTCGTTGGAGATCGCCACATGGCGCGTATTGCGGGCGTCAACCTGCCTGCCCAGAAGCATGTCTGGGTGGGGCTGCAAAGCATCTACGGCATCGGCCGTACCCGTTCCAAGCAGATCTGCGAGTCCGCGGGCGTCAACCCGTCGACCAAGATCCGCGACCTGTCCGAGCCGGAGGTCGAGCGCCTGCGCGCCGAGGTCGGCAAGTTCGTCGTGGAGGGCGACCTGCGCCGCGAAGTCGGCATGGCGATCAAGCGCCTGATGGACCTCGGCTGCTACCGCGGCCTGCGTCACCGCCGCGGCCTGCCGGTGCGCGGCCAGCGCACCCGCACCAACGCCCGCACCCGCAAGGGCCCGCGCAAGGCGATCCGGAAGTAAGGACGGACGAACATGGCCAAACCCGCCGCAGCTGCGAAGACGAAGAAGAAGGTCAAGCGCGTCGTCACCGACGGCATCGCGCACGTCCACGCTTCGTTCAACAACACCATCGTGACCATCACTGACCGCCAGGGCAACGCGCTCTCGTGGGCCACCTCCGGCGGCGCCGGCTTCCGCGGTTCGCGCAAGTCGACCCCGTTCGCCGCGCAGGTCGCCGCCGAGAAGGCCGGCCGTGCGGCGCTCGACTACGGCGTCAAGACGCTGGAAGTGCGCATCAAGGGCCCCGGTCCGGGCCGCGAATCCGCCGTGCGTTCGCTGAACGCGGTCGGCTACAAGATCACCAACATCATCGACGTCACGCCGATTCCGCACAACGGCTGCCGTCCGCCGAAGAAGCGCCGCGTCTGAGGAGCTGAAGAACCATGGCTCGTTACATTGGTCCCACCTGCAAGCTCGCGCGTCGCGAAGGCGTCGATCTCGGCCTGAAGTCGCCGGCGCGCGCGCTCGACTCGAAGTGCAAACTGGAGCAGAAGCCCGGTCAGCACGGTCCCACGGCGCGCAAGGGCAAGCTGTCCGACTACGCCACCCAGCTGCGCGAGAAGCAGAAGGTCAAGCGCATCTACGGCCTGCTGGAGCGTCAGTTCCGCAACTACTACAAGAAGGCCTCCACCAAGAAGGGCAACACCGGCGAGAACCTCCTGCAGCTGCTGGAGACTCGGCTCGACAACGTGGTGTTCCGCATGGGCTTCGCGGTGACGCGCGCTTCGGCGCGCCAGCTGGTGAGCCACCGCGGTGTCACCGTCAACGGCAAGGTGGTCAACCTGACGTCGTACCAGGTGAAGGCGGGCGACATGATCGCGATGGCC
>DASQMI010000021.1:0-11057 GCA_035645555.1 Lysobacter sp.
GGCGAGACGGTCGTACGCGAGCCGCATCCCACCCGCGACTACACCGAGCGCATGCTCGCCGCGTTCGGTTGGCCGGTCGAGTTCGCGCCCGGCCATGCGCGACTGTCGGGCGGGCACCGCTTGCGCGCGACCGACGTCGACGTGCCCAGCGACTTCTCCTCCGCGGCATTCTTCCTGGTGGCGGCCAGCATCGTTCCCGGTTCCGAGCTGACCCTCGAAGCGGTCGGCATGAACCCGCGCCGCACCGGGCTCGTGGACGTGCTGCGCCGGATGGGGGCGGACATCCGCAGCGAGAATCCGCGCGAGCAGGGCGGCGAGCCGGTCGCGGACCTCGTCGTTCGCCACGCGCCGCTGCGCGGCATCGAGGTGCCGGTCGAGTGTGTGCCGGACATGATCGACGAGTTCCCGGCGCTGTTCGTCGCCGCGGCCTGCGCCGAGGGCGCTACGGTGGTGCGCGGCGCCGCCGAGTTGCGGGTGAAGGAGTCCGACCGCATTGCCGTGATGGCGCAGGGCCTGCGCGCGCTCGGCATCGCCGTGGAGGAGACGTCGGATGGCGCGACGATCCATGGCGGCACGTTGCAGGCGGGCGCGGTGGACAGCCATGGCGACCATCGCGCCGCGATGAGCTTTGCGGTCGCCGCGCAGCGCGCCACGGGGCCCGTGCGCATCGAGGACGTCGCCAACGTGGCGACCTCGTTCCCCGGCTTCGATGCACACGCGCGCCAGGTGGGCTTGGGCCTCGACCTTCGCGGCGCGTAGGAGCGGCTTCAGCCGCGACCGGCCGCGATCGCGGCCACGGGGTGCGGCTGCTAGCGCAGTGCTTGCGTCCCTGCGAGTGCGCGCAGGTCAGCGGTCGGCGCGGAACTCGATCGGCACCTGCACGGTATCCGCGACCGGTTCGCCGTTGGCGGTCGCCGGCGTGAACCGCCAGCGGCGCACGGCATCGACCGCCGCGCGGTCGAGCAAGCGCGAGCCGCTGCCGTTCGCCACCGCAACCTCGGTCGGCACGCCGTCGGCACCCACCGCGACGCGCAACAGCACCGTGCCGCTCTCGCCGCGCCGCAGCGCCTGCGCCGGGTAACGCGGCGGCGGCGAGGCGCTGGCGATCGGCCGGGGCGGTGCGGTGACGCGCGCAACGCCGGCGCCGGGTGCCTCGCTTCCCGGACGGGGCGCCGCCCGCGGGCGATCGGCGGGGCGCGTCCGCGAACGCGGCGCGGCGGCCGGCGGGCTGTCCATGCCGCTGCCGCTGCCGCCCTCAGCGGCTTCCGGCGCGGGCAGCGGCGCGTAGTCCGGCGTGCTGGCCACCGGCGGAACCTCGCCGCGGAAGAAGCGGTGCTGCTGCTCGCGCGCCACCCAGAAGAACAAACCGAGACCGAACGCCGCCGCCGCCAGCACCCACCATAGGGCGTTGCGGCCCGGGCGCCAGGACGAGCCTTGCAGGGGCGGGCGCGAGGGCGCGGGGGAGGTGGACATGGTCGCCTCGAGGGTTCGGAATCGCGTGCTGGCATTGTCGCCCCGGAGCGGCTGAAAAGCGCGCGAACGCGCCCGTGGTCGCCTGCCTGCGGACGAAGCCGCATAATCGCGCGTTCGTTCCCGACCTTGCGCCTTCATGCTCGATCCCGTCCTCCTGCGCCAGCAGCCCGCCGACCTCGCCGCGCGCCTCAAGGCGACCCGGGGTTTCGACCTCGACGCCGCCGCGCTCGAACGGCTGGAAGCCGAGCGCAAGCAGATCCAGACCCGCACGCAGGAGCTGCAGAACCTGCGCAACACGCGCAGCAAGGCGATCGGCCAGGCCAAGGCCAAGGGCGAGGACGTGTCCGCGCTGATGGCCGAAGTCGCCGGGATCGGCGACGAGCTGAAGGCGAGCGAGGCGCGGCTGGAGGCGATCCGCACGGAGCTCGACGCCATCGCGCTGGCGATTCCCAACCTGCCGCACGAATCCGTTCCGCACGGTCGCGACGAGGGCGACAACGTCGAGCAGCACCGCTGGGGCACGCCGCGCACGTTCGACTTCGCGGTGAGGGACCACGTCGAACTCGGCGCCCCGCACGGCTGGCTCGATGGCGACGGCGCGGCAAAGCTGTCCGGCGCGCGCTTCACCGTGATGCGCGGTCCGATCGCGCGACTGCATCGCGCGCTGGCGCAGTTCATGCTCGACCTGCACACCGGCGAGCACGGCTACCTCGAGACCAACGTGCCGCTGATCGTCAACGCCGACAGCATGCGCGGCACCGGCCAGCTGCCGAAGTTCGAGGACGATCTGTTCGCGACGCAGGTGGGCGAGTCGACGCGGTACCTGATTCCGACCTCGGAAGTGCCGCTGACCAACCTCGTGCGCGACGAGATCGTCGAGGACGCGCGACTGCCGATCCGCATGACCGCGCATTCGATGTGCTTCCGCGCCGAAGCCGGAAGTCATGGTCGCGATACCCGCGGCATGATCCGCCAGCACCAGTTCGAGAAGGTCGAGCTGGTGAGCATCGCGCGCCCGGAGGAAAGCTACGCCGAGCACGAGCGCATGACCCGCTGCGCCGAGGTCGTGCTGGAGCGGCTGGGGCTGCCGTACCGCCGCGTGCTGCTGTGCACCGGCGACATGGGCTTCGCCGCGGCCAAGACCTACGACCTGGAGGTCTGGCTGCCCTCGCAGAACACCTACCGGGAAATTTCCTCGTGCTCTAACTGCGAGGCGTTCCAGGCACGGCGGATGCAGGCGCGCTGGCGCAATCCGGCGACCGGCAAGCCGGAGCTTCTGCACACCCTGAACGGTTCGGGCGTCGCGGTCGGCCGCGCGCTGATCGCGGTGATGGAGAACTACCAGAACGCCGACGGCTCGATCACCGTGCCGGACGCGTTGCGTCCGTATATGGGCGTCGAAGCCATCCGCTGAGCCATAAGAAACGGGCCTGCCCGAAGGCAGGCCCGCAAGACGCTGGGCTGAGAGAGAGGGGAGCGGGCTCCGCCCGGCGGGACTACCGTTTGGACCGAGTGCGGGCGCGACGGGCTTGGGGGAGCGTCGGCCGGCGGGCTGTCCCTAGGTCCGGGGGAGGCGGCCGCCGTTTGGGGGCGGGCGGGCCGGTCTCGCCATGTCCTGAGCGCGACATGCTGGTCGTTGTCACGGTGCGGGTAAAGGTGGCCTAATGTCACGAACCGTTCCGAATATGGAAGGCCGCCATGCATGACCTCAACGACCTCTATTACTTCGCCATGGTGGTCGAGCACTCCGGGTTCGCGGCGGCGGAGCGCGCGCTGGGGATTCCGAAGTCGCGCCTGAGCCGCCGCATCAGCCAGCTGGAGAACGACCTGGGCGTGCGCCTCCTGCAGCGCTCGACGCGCCGCTTCGCGGTCACCGAGGTGGGCATGAGCGTGTACCGCCATGCGCAGTCGATGCTCACCGAGGCGCAGGCGGCGCGCGAGGTGGTGGATCGCCTGAGCGCGGAGCCGCGCGGGGTGATCCGCGTCAGCGTGCCGGTTGGCCTGGCGCAGCAGATGATGCCGAAGCTGCTGCCGGAGTTCCTCGCGCGCTATCCGAAGGTGCGCGTGCAACTGCTGGTGAGCAACCGGCGGGTCGACATCATCAACGAAGGCATCGACGTCGCACTGCGCGTGCGCACGCGCCTGGACGACGACGGCAGCCTGGTGATGCGCAGCTTCGGGCAGATCCGCGAGCTGCTGGTCGCAAGCCCCAACTACCTCAAGCGCATGGGGCGGCCGCAGAAGCCGGAAGACCTCACCGAGCACACAACGCTCAGCTTCAGCGAGGACGACGTGCGCCAGCGCTGGGAGCTGCATGCCCGCGACGGCGAGGTGCGCCGCATCGAGCTGACGCCGCGGGTGATGGGCTTCGACTTCCCGATGATGATGGCGCTCGCCCAGCAGGGCGTGGGCATCACGCTGTTGCCGGAATCGATCTGCGCGGACGCGGTGCGGCGCGGCGACCTCGAAGTGGTGCTGCCGGAGTGGAGCTTGCCGCAGGGCATCTTCCATGCGGTGTTCGCCTCGCGCCGCGGCCTGCTGCCGGCGGTGCGCGTGTTCATCGATTACATGGCCGAGAAGGCGCCGAGCTACGTCGAGCTGTCGCGGTTGCAGTGCAGCGAGATCCACGGCCGGCCGTGCGAGGACGAAATGCCCAAGGTGGCCGTGGGCGCCAGCTGAGTCGCATGCGACAATGCGGCCGCCGGAGAGGTGGCCGAGCGGTTTAAGGCAGCGGTCTTGAAAACCGCCGTGGCAGCGATGTCACCGTGGGTTCGAATCCCACCCTCTCCGCCAGATACGCAAAAGGCCCCCTCGCGGGCTTTTTGCGTATCTGGGAGAAAGGGCGGGTGGACGAAGCCACTGGGTTCGACAAACGGGCAGGACAGCCCGTTTGGACGACCGTAGGTCGCCCGCGCGAAGCGCGGGTGCGCGCCAAGGAAGGCGCGCATCCATCCAACCCTCTCCGCCAGATCGCGAAAGGCCCCTCGTGGGCCTTTTTCATATCCGGAGATAGGCGCGGCTGAGGCGTCACCGGGTTCGACAGGCGGGTAGGGCGCCTGCTTTCGCTCTGGCCACGGGGATGCGAAGGCCCCTTGCGGGGGCTGCGTTCCGTGCGGATGCCCGGAAACCGCGCCGGTTTCGTCACCGGCATGAAGGCAAGGGTTCCCGCAGAGTAGGATGCGCGCCGGTTTCACGCGACGTGCACTCGCAGTGCGTGGTTTACCGGTACAGTCGCGCTGTTCGGTCCAGGCTCCCATGCACCGCATCGTCGACGCGACCTCCAGGCGGCAGACGCAGCCGGCAATCGCCGGCGGCTGCACCGCGTGTGGCCGCCGGCGTGGCGGGGGCCTTCCGCCCGTTCCGCACCGCACCACCGGCCGCAGGAGCCGAACGGGCGTGCCATCCCTGTCTGGAGAACCCGCATGAGCGAGGGGATCGTCGGCCGTACGCTGCTGGTCGTCGAAGACGAACCGCTGCTGGGCATGCTGCTGGAAGACGTGCTGACCGACGCCGGGGCGACCGTGCTCGGTCCGGCGCCCACGGTCGAGCGCGCGCTCGAGCTGCTGGACCGCGACCGGGTGGATGCGGTGATCCTCGACGTCAACCTGGGCGGGGTGCGCAGCGATGCGGTCGCCGCGCGCCTCGAAGAGATGGGGGTGCCGTTCGTCTACGCCACCGCCTATGGCGACAATGCGCTGGCGTTCGGCAACCAGGTGCCGGTGCTGCGCAAGCCCTACGACGTCGGCGACGTCATGTCCGCGCTCGGCCGCCTGCTGAGCTGATCCGGGCATTCAAACCTCCCATCGCGCGGCGGCATCCCATGAGGCATGCTGACCGCCGTGCTTGAAACGCACCCCGACCCCACGCCCGCCGCCGAGCCGGACGAGCGCGCCCTGATCGCCTCCGCCGTGCGCGGCGAGGTCGCGGCGTTCGAGGCTCTGTACCGGCGTCATGTCGGACGGGTGTTCGGGGTGATCACCCGGCTGGTCGGGGGCGCCGGCGCGCGCGCCGAGGACCTGACCCAGGAAGCGTTCGTCCGCGCCTGGCAGGCGCTGCCGGCGTTCCGCTTCGAGTCCTCGTTCTCGACCTGGTTGCACCGGCTGGCAGTGAACACGGCGCTGATGGAACTGCGCAGTCGCCGCAGCCGTCCGCGCGAGGACGACGAGGACGCGCTCGAGACGGTCGGCATCGCCGATTCCGCCGGCCAGCGCACCGCATTGCGGATGGACCTGGAGCGGGCGGTGGCGACGCTGCCGCCGCGCGCCCGCGCGGTGCTGGTCCTGTACGACGTCGAAGGCTGGACCCACGAGGAGATCGCCGCGGAACTGGACATCGCGGTCGGCAGCTCGAAGGCCCAGTTGCACCGGGCGCGGCAACTGCTGCGCGCCCGCTTGGGAGAAACCGCATGAACGAACACGACTCCACTCCGTTGCCCGATGCGCTGCGCTGGCAGCTGCGCGCGCTGCGCCAGCCGCAGGAGCCGACGCGCGACCTGTGGCCCGGCATCGCCGCGCAACTGGGTGCGCGACCGGCGGTACGCAACGCGCCGCGCTGGCGCGGCGGGCTTGCGCTGGCCGCGACGCTGGTGGTCGCGCTCGGCGCGGCCGTGCTGTGGCGGGCCTGGCCGGGTGCCACGCACGCCGGCGCCGATCCGACGCTGGTGCAGCGCGAGGCCGACGTGCTCACGCTGCAGTACCAGGCGGCGCTGCAGGAGCTGCCGGCCGACACGCCCGGCACCCCGATGCGCCACGCCTTCGACGATCTCGACCGTAACGCCGCGCTGATCCGCGCCGCGCTGCGGCGCGACCCCGACTCGCAGCTGTTGCTTGAGCAGCTGCGCCGCACCTACACCCAGCGTCTGGCGCTCACCCAGCGCCTGGCGTACAGCTGATTACACGAGGAGACCCCCATGACTTCCCTGCGTACGCTCTTTCTCGGCGCGGCGCTCGCGTTGGCCATCGTGCCGGCGTGGGCGGCGACGCCGATCAACGAAACCCGGCCGCTCGACGCACGCGGCCGCATCGAGATCGAGAACATCAAGGGCCTGATCGAGGTCCGTGCCTGGGATCGCCCCGAGGTGCGCATCCAGGGCTCGCTCGGCGAAGGTGTCGAGAAGCTGGAGATCGATGGCGACCGCTCGCGGCTGGCGGTGCGCGTGCGCTATCCGAAGCGTTCCGGCTGGAACTGGGGCCAGGACCGCAGCGAGCCGACCGAGCTGCGCCTGATGGTGCCGCGGCTGGCGAGCCTGCACGTGGAGAGCGTGGCCGCCGACGTCGACATCGAGGGCGTCGCTTCGCGCGAGCTGCACGTCGATGCGGTGAGCGGCGACGTGCGGGTAGCTGCCGCGCCAGGCGAGGCCGACGCGCAGACGGTGAGCGGCGATCTGCATCTCACCCTCAACACCTCCGACGTCAACGCGCAGACCGTCAGCGGCGATCTGACACTGCGCGGCCGACTCGACGGCGAAGTGCACGCCGAGACGGTCTCCGGCAACCTCGACGTGCGCGTGCTGCAGAACCGCCTGCGCGAGGTCAACGCATCGTCGGTGTCGGGCGACATCCACATCCAGACCGCGCTGGCCGCCGATGCGCAGCTTGCGGTGGAGACGGTGAGCGGCGACGTGCGGCTGGTCCTGCCGCGCGATGTCTCGGCGACCGTGCGCGGCGAGAGCTTCAGCGGCGACCTGCGGGCACCGGGCGCCAACATCCAGCGCCCCAAGCACGGGCCGGGCGCGAGCTTCGAACACCGCTACGGCAGCGGCAGCGCGGACGTGCGGCTGGAGACGTTCTCCGGCGACGCCACGCTGCAACTCGACTGAAGCGCAAGTCCGCATTGCCTCAACGGGGCCGCATGGCGCCCGTTGCGTTTTCGAGGCCGGCGCGACGCCGGTTGCCCGGCTGCCGGACAGGCCGTAGCCTCTTCCGTGAAGGACGTCTCACGGGGGAGGGAACCAGGATGCCGATTCGCGTCTTCCTGATCGACGACCACGCGCTGGTCCGCACCGGCATGCGGATGATCCTGTCGAACGAGGCTGACATCGCCGTGATCGGCGAGGCGGCCAGCGGCGAGCAGGCGCTGCCGATGATCCGCGAGCTGAAGCCGGACGTGGTGCTGTGCGACCTGCACCTGCCGGGCCTCAGCGGCCTGGAGCTTACCGAGCGCATCCTCGCCGGCAAGCACGGCACGCAGGTGGTGATCGTCTCGGTACTGCAGGACGGCCCGTTGCCGCGCAAGCTGCTCGAAGCCGGCGCGCTCGGCTACGTCGGCAAGGGCGGTGATGCCGCCGAACTGGTGCGCGCGGTGCGCGAAGTGGCGGCCGGCCGCCGGTATCTCGCCAGTGAGGTGGCACAGAAGCTCGCGCTCGCGGGCATCCGCCGCGAGGGCTCGCCGTTCGACGAGCTCAGCACGCGTGAGCTGGAGATCGCCATGCTGCTGGTCCAAGGCCTGCGCCAGCACGAGATCGCGCAGCGGCTGTCGCTCAGTCCGAAGACGGTCAACACCCACAAGAGCAATCTGTTCGACAAGCTCGGCATCAACGACACGATCGCGCTGGCCCGGCTGGCCAGGCAGTACGGGCTGAGCGCCGACGTCTCGCCGCTGTAGCCCCGAAACGCGAACGGGCCGCATGCGCGGCCCGTTCGCTGACATCCCGCTGCCGGTCAGATGCCCGACTGCGTTCCACGCTGCGGCGCGTCGCCGTCGGCGGCGATCTCCTGCTGGCCTTCCACCGCCGCCTCGGCCGCGTCGGCGCCGGTCGGGCCGTTGTTCGACGGCGGCGCGGGATCGAACAGGCTGCCGGTCTGCGGCAGCGGATCCGGCGTGGCGACCGGCGCGACCGGCGCTGCGGTCTGGCTGGCCACCGGCTCGGTCTCGGCGCCGGCGTTTACCGCGGTCGTCGCCGCGGGCGTTGCCGGACTGTCGTTCGCGCTCGCCACCGGCTCCGGATGCACCGTCACGTGCGCGGCGTCGGCAGCGGCTTCGCCCGGACCGCTGGCGGATTCGACCACGACCGCGGCCACCGCCGGCGGCGGCACAACGTGCGGCGCCGGCACAGGCTCGGGCGTGGCATCGGTCCGGGCCGGACGCGCCTCTAGCAGGTCCTCGCTGTGCGAAGTCGCGCGCGGTGCCGCCGGCACGGGAGCGGCGGGGCGGGCGGCCACCGGTGCGAGGTCCTCGAATTCGAACTCCGGCTGCGGCTGCCCGGAGGACCCGTTGGTGGTCTCCGCCGGCTCGAGCGCGTCCTCGTCGTCCTCGTCGAGGAGCGCGTTCGGGGCCTCGGCCATCGCACCCTCGGCGAGCGCGCCGGCTTCGCCACCGCCGCGCCGGCGACGGCGCCCGCCGCGGCGACCGCGGCGACGACGCCCGCCGCCTTCGGCGTTGCCGGCGGTCTCGGCAGCGACTTCGGCCGGGCTGGCGGGCTGGAGCGTGGCATCGGCAGCGGCCGGCAGCACGATCTGATCGGCCGGAGCGGCCGGCGCGGGGGGCTGCGGTGACGCGGCCGGCTGCGCTCGTTCCGGGGCCTGCGCCGGCTGCGACGCGGCGGCCACGGGGGCGGCGGGGGCCGGGACTGGCTGCGACCGCGGCGGCTTCGGCTGCTGCGGCTGGCGCGGCTCGTCCTTCGGCTTCTGCTGCGGCTGGGCCTTCTGCTGCGGTTGCGCCGGTTTCGGACCCTGACCGTTACCGCCCTGCGCCTGTGCGGCACCGGGCTTGTGGGGACGCTGCTGCTGGCCGTTGCGGCGCTCGTCGCGGCGGTCGCGACCCTTGCCGCGTCCGTCGCGCTCGGCGCGCGTGTCGCGCGCTTCCTCGCGGCGCGGCGCCACCGCCGCCGGCTGCGGGGCCGGGGCGGGCTGGGCGCCGCGGAAGAAGCGCAGGATGCGTTCGACCAAACCCACCGAGTGGGTTGGCGTCGCGACCGCCGGCGCAGGCGCGGCGGCCGGCGCGGCAACAGGCTCGGGACGCTCCTCGCGCAGCGGGGCGGGCTGCAGCGGCTTGACGTGGGTCACCGCTGGCGCCGGCGGGATATTGAGGTTGGACTTGGTCAGCGCGTAGGTCGGCAGTTTGCGCTGGGTGCCGCGCTGGTAGCTCGGCTTGCTGGCTTCCTCGGCAAGCTCGTTCTCGCGGATGCGGGTGACCTCGTACTGCGGGATCTCGAGGTTCGGGTCGGCGACGATCACGATCGGCGCGTCGTGGCGCTGCTCGATCTCGGTCAGCGCGCGGCGCTTCTCGTTGAGCAGGAAGCTCGCGATCTCGACCGGGGCCTGCACCAGCACCTGGCCGGTGTTCTCCTTCATCGCGTGCTCTTCGGCGAGGCGAAGGATCGACAGCGACAGCGACTCGACGCTGCGCACGCGGCCGTGGCCTTCGCAGCGCGGGCACACCATCTGGCTGGATTCGCCGAGGCTCGGGCGCAGCCGCTGGCGGCTCAGCTCGAGCAAACCGAAGCGCGAAATGCGCCCGATCTGTACGCGCGCACGGTCGTGCTTGAGCGCCTGCGCCAGCCGGTTCTCGACCTCGCGCTGGTGCTTGTTGCTGGACATGTCGATGAAGTCGATCACCACCAGGCCGCCGAGATCGCGCAGGCGCATCTGGCGCGCGACTTCCTCGGCCGCCTCGAGGTTGGTGTTGAACGCGGTCTCCTCGATGTCGCCGCCCTTGGTGGCGCGCGCCGAGTTGACGTCGATCGCGGTGAGCGCCTCGGTCTGGTCGATCACCAGCGCGCCGCCGGACGGCAGCCGCACGGTGCGCTCGTACGCGTTCTCGATTTGCGATTCGATCTGGAAGCGGTTGAACAGCGGAGTGTCGTCGGTATAGCGCTTGAGCTTGCGCAGGTTGTGCGGCATTACCTGCTCGACGAATTCGCGCGCCTCCTGGTACATCTCGTCGGTATCGACCAGGATTTCGCCGATGTCCGGGCGCATGTAGTCGCGCAGGGCGCGCACGATCAGCCGGCTCTCCTGGTAGATGAGGAACGGCGCCGGCTTGGTGAGGGCCGCATCGCATACCGCCCGCCAGACCTGCAGCAGGTAGTCGAGGTCCCACTGCAGCTCTTCCGCGTCGCGGCCGACGCCGGCGGTGCGGATGATCACGCCCATGTCGGCCGGGATGGTCAGCTTGTCGAGCGCTTCCTTGAGCGCCGCGCGGTCGTCGCCTTCGATGCGGCGCGACACGCCGCCCGCCGTCGGCGAGTTCGGCATCAGCACCATGTAACGGCCGGCGAGCGAGATAAAGGTGGTCAGCGCCGCACCCTTGTTGCCGCGCTCCTCCTTGTCGACCTGGACGACGACTTCCTGGCCTTCCTTTAGCAGCTCGCGGATCGAGCCCTTGTTGGGATCGACGCCGGCCTGGAAGTAGTCACGGGAGACCTCCTTCAGCGGCAGGAAGCCGTGGCGCTCGGCGCCGTAGTCGACGAACGCGGCCTCGAGCGACGGCTCGAGGCGGGTGATCTTGCCTTTGTAGATGTTGGACTTTTTCTGTTCCTTGGCCGGCTGTTCGATGTCGATGTCGTACAGCGTCTGGCCGTCGACGATGGCGACGCGCAGCTCCTCGGCCTGCGTCGCGTTGATGAGCATTCGCTTCATGGGTGG
>DASQMI010000022.1:0-16741 GCA_035645555.1 Lysobacter sp.
CCGCGCGGTCGCGGCGCAGCAGGCCGAGCGCGAGCAGCAGGAAGGTCAGTCCGTGGGTGACGCCGCTGGCACCGAGGTGATACGTGCCCGGCGTGCCCAGCACCCAGGCGCCGAGCCCGGAGCCCAGCCACAGCAGCGGCAGGGCGCGCGCGACCGCGCGCGGGTACACCGTGCCGGCGAGCGCGCCGAGCAGCAGCAGCGCGATCGCGTTGGCGCCGACGTGCGCCCACGAGCCGTGCAGCAGCGGCGCGGTCAGCAGCCCGCGCAGGCCTTCCGGCACGCCCGGCTGCACGGTCCAGGCGCGGACGTCGACGCCGGCGACCGCGGCGTGGATCGCCAGCAGCGCCAGCACCGCGGCCAGCGCCGCGTTCAGCGCGCGCCGGCCGCGCCGGCGGTCGCGTTCGCGCTGCTGCGCGGGGTCGTCGGGATCGGCATGGACCGGGATCTGCATGCGCCGAAGATGGAGCCCGATCACGGTGTTGCAAGACCCCCCGCCCCACACTGGCGCCCGCGGCCTGCGGGAGGCCGCCCGCCGCTGGCGGCGGTCTCGGGTAGCGAAATGAGTGCGTTGTCGATCGCGTTCGCGGCCCTGTTCGGGCTGCTGGCGCTGACCCTGATCGGCCTGGTCGATCTCGCCCGGCGCGAGCGCCGTCGTCGCGAGCGCGAACGGCTGCGCCGCTGGATCGCAGGCCTCACGTTGCAGGTGCTGGCGTGGCCCGCGTTCGCGCTCGCGCATGCGTTCGCGGCGCTGCCGCTGGCGGCGGTCGGCTGCGGGCTGCTGCTGTGCGGTTACATCGAACACGCGCGCGTGCTGGAGCGGATGCTCGGCCTGCGCGCGTCGCCGCCGCTCGCCATCGTCGCCGCGCCCGCGCTGCCGGCGCTGCTGCTGGCGCTGCATGCGCTCGGCGCCGCGCCCGGCACGCTGATGCTCGCGCTGTGGTCGTGCGCGCTGGCGATTGCGCTTTGGTTCGCCGCGCGCCTGCGCGACCCGTTGCGGCGCAAGGCGTCCGCGGCCGATCGCGCCACCGCCGCGGTGCTCGGCGGCGCCGGGCTGGTGGCGGCGCTGCGGCTGGTCGAGCAGGTGCTCGCGCCGCAGTCCGGCTGGGACCTGGCGGCGCTCAGTCCGGCACAGGCGCTGGCGCTCGGCTATTTCCTGGTCGCGCCGGTGCTGGCCAGCGTGGGCTTCCTGCTGATGCATCACGAACGCCAGCGCCAGCGGCTGGAACACGCCGCCGCGTGCGATCCGCTCACCGGCATCTACAACCGCCGCGGCTTCGTGCGTCATGCGGTGCGCGTGCTCAGGCGCGCGCGCTACAACCGCGTGCCGCTGGCACTGATGCTGATCGACGTCGACCATTTCAAGCAGATCAACGACAGTTACGGCCATCAGGCCGGCGATGCGGTGCTCGCCGCGGTCGCCCGCGCGATCGACGGCATGGTGCGCCCGGCCGACCTGTTCGCGCGCCTGGGCGGCGACGAGTTCGTGCTGCTGTGTCCGGCCGACGCCTACCAGGCGCATGCGATCGCCGAACGCATCGGCCGCGTGGTACGCGGGCAGCGGCTGGAATGGGAGGGCACGCCGCTGCGGCTGACGGTGTCGATCGGCGTCGCGCAGGCGCGGCATGCGCCGGACGAAAGCATCCAGACGCTGCTGCGCGAGGCCGACCGCCACCTGTACGCGGCCAAGCGCGGTGGCCGCGATCGCAGTGCCGGCGCCGCGTCGGCCGGACTGCACTGCCTGTGAGGTCTACCCGGCGCGCGCCCGCCGCAGGCTGAGCAGCACGGTGGTGCCGATGATCGCCGCCACCACGCCGAGCGAGGCGGCGATCGGGACTTTCACCACGTCCACCAGCAGCATCTTGCTGCCGATGAACATCAGCACGATCGCCAGCCCATACGGCAGCAGGTGGAAACGGTCGGCCAGCCCCGCCAGCAGGAAGAACATCGCACGCAGGCCGAGCACCGCGAACACGTTGCTGGTGAGCACGATGAAGGGGTCCTGGGTGATCGCGAAGATCGCCGGGATCGAATCGACGGCGAAGATCACGTCGGTGATGCCGATCAGCACCACCACCAGGAACAGCGGGGTGAACCAGCGCACGCCATCGCGCCTCACGCTCAGGCGCGAGCCGTCGTAATCCGCGGTGATGCGCAGATGCCCGCGCATCCAGCGCAGCGCAGGATTCTGCTCGAGGTCCGGCGCCTTGCCGGCGGTCAGCAGCATCTTGACGCCGGTCAGCAGTAGGAACGCGCCGAACACGTATAGCAGCCAGTGGAACTTCGCCAGCAGCAACGCGCCGGCGAAGATCATCACCGCGCGCAGCACGATCGCGGCCAGCACGCCGATCACCAGCACCTTCTGGCGCTGCTCCTCGGGCACCGCGAAGTAGGTGAACAGCATCAGGAACACAAAGATGTTGTCGACCGCGAGCGACTTCTCGATCAGATAGCCGGTGAGGAATTCCAGACCGACACGCTGGCCTTCGGCCGCACCCGCCTGCGCGCTCACCCACCACCACAGGCCGGCGTTGAACAGCAGCGCCAGCGCCACCCAGCCGATGCTCCAGTACAGCGCTTCCTTGAACGTGACCTTGTGCGGACCGCCGTGGCGCATCAGCACCAGGTCCACCAGCAGCGCGAGGACGACGAGGACGCCGAACGCGCCCCACAGCCAGGGATTACCGATCGTTTCCATGCAGGACTCCGGTTGCCAGGACAGCGCGCGGCGGGCCTGCACCGGATCACGGGGACATGCCTTCGCCGTCGCGGCGAAGGTCTTGCTCGCAGGTCGGTGACCTGCCGCCGGGCCGGAGCGGCGCTCGTCATGACGGCCCGGGCGTTGGGAGCTACTCCCCTTCGGGCGGCGAAGGTAGCGGCTGTGCCGTGGGCCGGGCAAGCATGCGGCTGAACGCGGCGTTCATCGCGCGCCGGCCGGGGCCGCCACGCGCGCCGCTTACAATCGCGCGATGAACGATGCCGCTCTCCCCGTGGTCCGCCTGAAGAACGCCTGGCGGTCCAGCCATCCGTGGATCTTCCAGAAACTGGTCGACAAGCCCGCGCAGCGGCCGAAGCCGGGCTCGATCGTCGACGTGGTCGGCGTCGACGGCGAGTTCGTCGGGCGCGGCTTCTACAACGGCCACTCGCGCATCGCCGTGCGCATCCTCGAGACCGATCCGGACGTGGCGGTGGATGCGGCCTGGTTCGCGCGCAAGATCGCCGAAGCGGTGCGGCTGCGGCGCGACGTGCTCAAGCTCGACGAGATCAGCGACGCCTGGCGCGTGGTGCACAGCGAGGGCGATGGGCTGTCGGGCCTGGTGGTCGACCGCTACGCCGACCTGCTGGTGGTGGAGTTCTTCGCCGCCGGCATGTTCCGCCACCGCGAGTGGATCTACGCGGCGCTGCGCGAGCAGTTCCCCGGCTGCCGCTTCCACAGCTTCGCCGACGAGCACGTGCAGAAGCAGGAGAGCTTCGATTTTCGCGGCAGCGAGCCGGCGGCGCCGGCGCTGATCACCGAGCACGGCATCCGCTTCCGCGCCGATCCGGCTGGCGCGCACAAGACCGGCTTCTTTGCCGACCAGCGCGACAACCGCGAATGGCTATCGCACCGCGTCGCCGGCGCGCGCGTGCTCGATCTGTGCTGCAACACCGGCGGCTTTGCGATCTATGCCGCGGTGCGAGGGGCCAGTGAAGTGATCGGCATCGACATCGACAACGCGGTGCTGGAGATCGCGCGCGCCAACGCCAAGCTCAATAATGTGCGACCGCGCTTCGTGCAGGCGGACATCTTCCCGTGGCTGCGCGACGCGGCGGCCAACGGCGAGCGCTTCGACGTCGTCATCCTCGACCCGGCGAAGATGACCCGCGACCGCGAGCAGGTCATCCCGGCGCTGAAGAAGTACCTCGACATGAACAAGCTCGCGCTCGGTGTGACCAAGCCGGGCGGGCTGTTCGCGACGTTCTCCTGCACCGGGCTGGTGAGCGAGGAGCAGTTCCTCGACATGCTGCGGCGCGCCGCGTTCTACGCCGGGCGCACCGTGCAGGTGCTGAAGATCGGCGGCGCCGGCCCCGACCACCCATTCCTGGCCCAGGTGCCGGAAAGCCGTTATCTCAAGGCGGTGTTCTGCCGCGTGCTGGACTGACGCGGCCGCGCGCACGCACGGCCGCGCCGTCGGATCGCTCACTTCTTCGGCGCGACCATCTGCTGGAAGTAGTCGATGCCCTGGCCCCAGGCGCCACCGTGCTGCTGGGCGATGCGCTGCACCTCGGCGCCGGTCTTGGCGTTCTTCCAGTCGCCTTGCCATTCCAGCATCACGGCGAGCCACGTCACCGGCGTGGCGCCGGCCTGCACCATGCGCTGCACCGCCATGTCGTGCGATTCGCGGCTGACGTCGCCGCTGGCATCGACCACCACGTACACCTCGTAGCCGTCCTTGAGCGCCGACAGCACCGGCAGGGTGACGCAGCTGTCGGTCCACAGACCGCTGACCAGGAGCTTCTTGCGGCCGGTGCGACGGATCGCCTCGCGCAGCGCGGGGTCCTGCCACGGGTCAATCACCGTGCGGTCGTACGGCGTCAGTTCCGGGCGCGCGTCGGTGAGCTGGCGGAAGAATGGGCCGCCGAAGCTGCGCGCGCTGATGGTGGCGTAATAGGTCGGCACCTCGAACGTGCGCGCGGCCTTCGCCAGACCCTCCGCGTTGTTGATCAGCTTCGGCACCTCGATCGACTGCACCGAGAACACGAACTGCGGCTGGTAGTCGACCATCAGCAGCACGCTGTTGTCGGGGGTGAGCGGATCGCGCAGGTCGGCCTGCGCGGGCGCGGCGACGGCGAACGCGAGCGCGACGGCGAGGGTGGCGCGGCGGAGCGGGGCGGACAGGGTCATGGCAGTCTCCAGGACAGGGCGGGTCAGCGCGGGGCGCCGGGGAGCGCCGCAGACGCGGTCTGCGGCAGGGAAGCGGAAGGCGTCGACGGGCGGCGGTTCACCAGCACCACGCCGGTGAACACCAATGCGAGCGCCGGCACGAACGCGAGGCCGAGGCGCTCGCCGAACAGCAACGCGCCGGCGCCGACGCCGGTGAGCGCGATCACGTAACCGATCTGGCTGTAGGCGACGCTGTCGGCGATGCGCTGCAGCGCGGCGCCGGCGACGTTGCCGGCCACCGTCACCGCGACCAGCAGCGCCAGCAGCGGCGCATTGGCGGCCAGCGGTGGCAGGCTGTCGGCGCGCTCCGTCGCCAGCGTCACCGGGACCAGCAGCAGCGCCTGTACGCCGAGGATGCCGGCGGAGACGGCGATCGCGCTCACCCCGTGCGGCCAATGCCGGGCGCGGTAGACGTTGCCGCTCGCCAGCAGCAGCGGCACCGCCAGCGCCAGCAGCAGCGCGAGGGTCTGCTCGCGGTCGACGCCCTGCGCGCGCGGCGCCAGCACCAGCGCCACCCCGAGCAGGCCGAGCGCGGTGCCGAGCAGCGCCCGAGCGGCCGGGCGCCGGCGCGCGACCGCCGCGCTCAGCATCGAGGTGAACAGCGGCGACAGGGTGACCAGCAGGGTGAACACGCCGGCCGGAATGCGCGCCAGCACCCAGTTGCCGAGCAGGGTGGAGCCGACCACCGCGATCGCCGCCGCCATCGCGAAGAAGCGCAGCGTGCGTGGATCGCGCGGTAACCGCGTGCCGTCGCCGCGCAGCAGCGCCAGCAGCACCAGCGCGGCGCCGCCGATCTGCACCAGCGACATCGCCACCGGCGACACGCCGTGGGCCATCGCGAGCTTGCCGATCACGTAGCTGGCGCCGACCAGCAGGCCGGTCAGGAAGGTCAGCAGCAGGCGGCGGGCGGGGAGGGACATGGCGGCGTCGTGGCGGGGCGTGCGTCCACGGTAGGCGCCGACGCGCGGCGGATAATCCGGCCGGCAGTCGCTAGACTGTTTCCCCATGTCAACAGTCCCGCAGGCCCGGCTGCCGGTGCCCGATCTCGCCGGGCTGCTCGCGTTCGTGCGCGTGGCCGAGCTCGGCAGCTTCGTGCGCGCCGCCGACGCGCTCGGCCTGTCGAAGGCGGCGGTGAGCAAGCAGGTTTCCGCGCTCGAGCGCCGGCTCGGCACCCGCCTGCTGCATCGGACCACCCGCCGGCTCAGCCTCACCGAGGACGGCCAGCGCTACCTGCTGCACGCGCAGACCGCGCTCGCCGAGGCACGCTCGGCGGAGGACGCGGTGGCCGGCAGTCAGCGCGAGCCGCACGGCCGGCTGCGGGTGACCACGCCGATGACGTTCGGCCTGCTGCACATCGCGCCGCACGTCGCCGCGTTCCTCGCCCGCCACCCGCAGGTGGCGCTCGATTTCCAGCTCGACGACCGCCAGCTCGATCCGGTGCAGGAAGGCTTCGACCTGGCGATCCGGCTCGGCAAGCTGGAGGCCTCGAGCCTGGTCGCGCGGACCATCGCGCGCAGCCGGGTGGTGCTGTGCGCATCGCCCGTCTACCTCGACCGTGCCGGCCGGCCACAGCGGCCCGACGAGCTCAACGCGCACGATTGCCTGCATTTCAGCTTCGCCTACACCGGCCGCACCTGGGTGTTCGAACGCGACGGCGAGACGTTGCGCATCGCGCTCGGCGCGCGGCTGGATGCCAACTCCAGCCTCGCGTTGAAGACCGCGGCGCTGGCCGGCGCCGGGATCGCGCGCATCCCCGAGTTCGCCGTCGCCGAGGAACTGCACGACGGCCGGCTGCAGGCGGTGCTGCCGGAATGGACGCTGCCGCCGCTGGACGTGCATGCGGTGATGCCGGCGCGCCGCTACGTGCCGGCCAAGGTGCGCGCGTTCGTCGACCATCTGGTCGACTGCTGGAAGCGCGCCCCGGACTGGCGCTATCGCGCGCCGCGTCGCTGAGCGGATGAACGCACGCGGCGGCGCCGGCGCAGCAGGTGAGACCGCCAGCGCCTAGACTCGCGCCATTCGACGTGATGGAGGCCGCCATGGAACTTGCCGCGATGCTGCTCGCGATCGTGCTCAGCGCGCTCGCGATCTATGTCGCGCTGGCGCGGCTGCTGAAGGCCCGCGCCGGGGCGCCGGAGGCGCTGGCCGCGCTGCGCGAGGAGCGCGACCGCCTGCACGGCGAACTGCAGGTCGAGCGCGAGGCCGCCCGCGCGCACGCCGCCGAAGTCGCGCGCCTGCAGGAACGGCTGGGCGCGCTGGAACGCGTGCAGGCCGCGCTGGGCGACGCCGAGGCGCGTGCGCAGGCCGGCGACGCCGCTTTGCGCGAGGCGCACACCCGGCTCGCCGAGCGCGAGGCCGAACTGCGGCAGTTGCGGCTGCACGCCGACGAGGCCGCGCGCAAGCTCGCCGCGCTCGACGCCGAACTGCCGGCGCTGCGCGCGCGCTACGAACAGGCGCGCGCCCACCTGGAACACAGCGAGCGCGCCAACGCCGAGATGAAGGCGTTCCTCGAACAGGCCCAGCAGCGGCTGTCGGCGACGTTCGCCGAGCTCGCCGGCAGGACGTTCGCCGATACCGTGCAGGACGCCTCGGCGCGCTCGCGCGCCGACATCGAGACCCTGCTCAAGCCGTTCGCCGAGCGCATCGGCGAGTTCCGCACCCGCGTCGACCAGCTCTACGCCGAGGAGGCGCGCGAACGCGCCGCGCTGGTCGGTGCGGTCAACGAGCTGAAGTCGCTCAACCAGGACATGGCGCAGCGCGCGCACGAGCTCACGCGCGCGCTCAAGGGCAACGCCAAGGTGCGCGGCGACTGGGGCGAGCTGATGCTGGAAAGCGTGCTGCGCGGCTCCGGGCTGGAGGAGGGCGTGCATTACGACCGGCAGAAATCGGCGACCGACGACGACGGCCGCCGCCTGCAGCCGGACATCGTGGTGCGCCTGCCGGGCGAGCGCCGCATCGTGATCGACAGCAAGGTCAACCTGATCGCGTGGCAGGACGCGATGAACGCCGACACGCCGGAGGCGCACCAGGACGCGCTGCGCCGCCACGCGGTCGCGCTGCGTCAGCACGTCAAGGACCTGGCCGAGCGCAACTACCCGCGCGCGCTCGGCGACGGTGCGCTCGACGTCACGCTGCTGTTCGTGCCGATCGAAGGCGCGCTGTCGGCCGCGCTCGGCGCCGACGACGCGCTGCAGGCGTTCGCATTCGAGCGCCGGGTGGTGTTCGCCTCGCCGAACACGCTGATGCTGATGCTGCGCGTGGTCGACCGGCTGTGGATGCGCGACAAGATCCAGCGCGAGGCGGTGGAGATCAGTCAGCACGGCGGCCGGCTGCTGGATGCGCTGTGCGGGTTCCTGGAGGAGTTCGACCAGGTCGGCGCGCGCCTGGAGCAGGCCGACCGCGCGTTCCGCAACGCCCGCACGCGGCTGAGCGAATCGCCGCAGGCGGTGATCCCGCGGGCGCGGCGGCTGGCGGAGCTGGGCGCGCGCGGAAAGCGCGCGCTGCCGGAGGAACTGGCGCCGGAATCGCCGGCGCAGGCGTTGCTGCTGTCGGCGCTCGACGACGCGTCCTAGCGGACGTCCGCGCTCAGCCGCCGTCGCTCGGCAGCACCGGCATCGCGTCCACCGGCACGGTCGGGTTGTTCTCGTCCTTCAGGTAGTCCGGCAGTTCGTCGCCGTTGAGGCGGTCGCCGAAGATCTGGTAGTTGCGGCGCTGGGTCCAGGCGTCGCGCACCAGGCTGTAGTCGTCCTCGGCGCCTTCGCGCAGGCTGTCGATCGCCAGCAGCTGGGTGCGGGTGTCGACCAGCTGCAGCCCCTGCAGCGGAATGCGCACCTTGTCGGCCTGCACCTGGCGCAGCGGGCTGAGCGGCGCGTCGCCGACCAGGCCGACCGCGTCGCGCAACGTGCGCGGGCCGAAGAACGGCAGCTCGACGTAGCGCGAGTGCTTCCAGCCCCACACGCCGAGCGTCTGGCCGAAATCCTCCTGGGTGCGCGGCAGCTTCGCCGCGCTCGCCGGGTCGAACAGGCCGCCGATGCCGAGCGTGCTGTTGAGCAGGAAACGGCCGACCGACTGCGCCGCCTGCTTCGGCTTGCCCTGCAGCAGCGAATTGATCGCGGTGACCGGCTGGCCGAGGTTGCCGAAGAAATTGGTCACGCCCAGCCGCACCGGCCGCGGCACCACGCGCACGTACGTCCGCGCCAGCGGACGCGCGATCCGGCGGTCGACCGCATCGTTGAAGCGGTGCATGCGCCGGTTGTAGCCCTCCCACGGGTCGTAGGCGCCCGGCGTCACCGCCGGTGTGGGCAGGCTGGGATCGGCGACCGGGTTGTAGAGCGCATCGAAGTCGCGCTCGGCGTCGGTGCGCCGGTCGGCGGCGACGGCCGGAGCGGGCTCGCTCGTGGGCACGGATTCGGCATCCAGCACCGGCGCCGGCGTGGCGTCCGTGGTGCCGGCGGGCGGGACCGAGTCCGCAGGCGGTTCGGCCGTCTCGGCCGGCGCGGGGTCGGGGGTCGGCGCGGCGACGTCCTGCGCGGCGGCGGGGGCGCCCGTGAGCAGCAGGGCGAGGGCGAGCGGAAGGACGTGCGGGCGCATCCGTGCAGTGTAGAGGTTTGTGAGGTCGGGCTTGCGGCCGGCGGTCGCGAAACGTCGGAACTCAGCGGTTCAGCTGGCGAACGCCAGCGCCTCGTCCAGCCGGTACGCGGCGCGCAGTTCGGACAGGCCGGGCGGCGCGCCGTGCACGCGCACGCCGCCGCAGCGTTCGGCCAGCTCGGCCAGCAGCGCCAGCCCCGCGCTGTCGACGGCCTCGACCGCGCCGAGTTCGAAGCGGCGCGCACCGGCGGCGAGCGCCGACGCCTGGCGCCACAGCGCGGCGCACTCGGTGCGCAGCAGCGCGCCGTCGAACACCAGCGCCTCGCCGTCGCGGCGGACGGTGGCCGCGGCCATCAGCGGCCGCCGCTGCCCGAACCGGCCTGCAGGCGGCCGGCCTTGAGGTCGGCGGCGACCTGGGCGATCGACTTCTGCCGCAGCGGCGCGTCGAACTGCGAGCGGAACGTCTGCACGAAGCTGACGCCCTCGACCATCACGTCGAACACCTTCCACTGCCCGCCGACCTTGCGCATCAGGTAGTCGACCGGGATCGGCGGCGCGCCCTCGCGCAGGTATTCCGAGGACACCTTGACGATCGAGCCGCCGCGCAGCGCGGTCTCCGACCGCACGCGCACCTGCAGGCGGGTGTTGAAGTCCAGCAGCGACGAGCCGTAGCGCTGCATCAGGTTGTCCGCCAACGCGTCGGCGAACAGCCGCACGTCGGCCTCGGACGCCCCGCGGCCGTGCGCGCCGAGGACCAGCCGCGCCGCGTACTCGCGGTCGAACATCTGGTTGAACTCGGTGGCGATGAACTGGCGCAGCGCGGCGCGGTTGCGGGTGAACTCGGCGCGGCGCGATTCGAGCGTCGACAGGATGCGCTTGGAGTTCTCGAGCACCAGCGCGCTCGCGCTGTCGGCGCGGGTCGCGGCGGCGGCGGGTTTGGCCTGCGCGAGCGCCGGGGTCGGAGCGCCCGCCAGCAGCGCGGCGGCGATCGCGGGAGCGAGGAGGAAACGGGACGCGTTCATGGGGGTCGTCTCGAAGGGGGATCAGGGAGCGGGCACCGGCGGTTCGGCCGGCGCGGGTTCGCCGGCATCCGGTGTACCCGGGGCCGGCTGGCTGCCGGCTGAGCCGGTGCCGCTGAACATGTATTTGCCGACCAGCTGGATCAGGTCGACCGAGGGCTGGGTCAGCACGATCTCGTCGCCCGGCTTGAGCGCTTCGGGATCGCCACCCGGCGCCAGGCCGACGTAGCTCTCGCCGAGCAGGCCGTTGGTGAGGATGCTGGCGGTGGTGTCGGCCGGCAGCGCGTCGTAGCGGCGGTCGACCGCGAGCGTGACCACGGAGTCGAGCTTGACCGGGTCGAGCTGAATGGAGGCGACGCGACCGATCGTGACGCCGCCGACCTTGACCGGGGCGTTCAGCCGCAGCGCGCCGACGTTGGAGAAGCGCGCGGTCAGCGGATAGTCGTCGCCGCCGAAACCGAAACGGCGGTTGGTCGAGGCGAACGCCAGCACCAGCAGCGTGGCCAGCGCCAGCAGCAGGAAGGCGCCGACGGCGAATTCGATGCGGGGACTGCGGGAGGACATGGAAGCTTTCACCTGTGGGTTGCGCCGCAGCGCGGCGTCATCGGAACAGCAGCGCCGACATCACGAAGTTGAACATCAGCACCAGCAGCGAGGCGTTCACCACCGCCCGGGTGGTCGCCACCGAGGTGCCTTCGATGGTCGGCTCGGCGTGGTAGCCGACGAACGTCGCCACCCACGCCGCGACCGCACCGAACACGGCGGACTTGTACAGCGCGACCAGGAAGTCGTCGCGGAAGTCGACCGCATCGCGCATCACCTGCCAGAACGGGCCGGGCTCGAGGCCGAGCACGTGCACCGCCTCGAACCAGCTCGCCAGGATGCCGAAGCTGCAGAACAGCCCGGTCAGCAGCGGCACGCACAGCACCGCCGCCCAGAACCGCGGCGCCACCGCCTTGCCGACCGGATCGATCGCCATCAGGCCGAGCGCGGTGATCTGATCGGTGGCGCGCATCAACCCGAGCTCGGCGGCGATCGAGCTGCCCGCGCGGCCGATGAACAACAGCCCGGTCAGCACCGGTGCCAGTTCGCGGTACAGGCCGAGCCCGACCAGCGCGCTGACCTGGTTGGCCGCGCCGTAGGTGCTGAGCGCGTTGTGGCCGAGCAGGGTCACCGACAGTCCGACGAACGCGCCGCCGACCGCGATGATCGGCAGCGAGCGCGCACCGATCTTGTAGACCTCACGGATGAGTTCGCGCAGGAAGCCGGGATGTGGCGCGGACGCGCGCAGGATCGCCAGCAGGAACAGGCCCGAGCGGCCGAGCGCGCGGACGGTGTCGAGCAACCGGGTCATGCGGCGGCCTCCGTGCGCGCGCCGGCGTCGAACGCGATCGGTCCGTCCGGCTCGCCGCGCAGGAACTGGCGCACGAACGGGTCGGTCGAACGCTCCAATTCGCCGGGCGTGCCGGCGAACACGATCCGGCCGTTGGCGATCACCACCGCGTGGTCGGCCACCGGCAGCGTCTCGTGGACGTGATGGGTGACCACGATGCTGGTCAGCCCGAGGGTGTCGTTGAGCCGGCGGATCAGCGCCATGATCACCCCGGAGGCGATCGGGTCGAGCCCGGTCAGCGGCTCGTCGTAGACCATCAGCGGCGGATCGAGCGCGAGCGCGCGGGCGAGCGCGACCCGGCGCGCCATGCCGCCGGAAAGCTCGCGCGGATACAGATCCGCCGCCGCGCGCAGCCCCACTGCGTGCAGCTTCATCAGCACCAGCCGGCGGATCACCGGCTCCGGCAGGTCGGTGTGCGCGCGCAGCGGCAGCGCGACGTTCTCCGCCGCAGTGAGGTCGGTCAGCAGGCCGTTGCCCTGCAGCAGCACGCCGACGCCCTTGCGCAGCGCCAGCAGCGCGCGGTGTTCGCGCGGCACCGGCTGCCCGAGCACTTCGACCGTACCGGCCGCCGGCACGAGCTCGCCGGTGATCGCCGACAGCAAGGTCGATTTGCCGCTGCCGGATGGGCCCAACACCGCGACGATCGACCCGCGCGGCACGCTCAGGTCCAGCTCGCGCAGGATCGTGCGCCCGCCGCGGTCGAGGCAGACGTCGGTGAGGCGGACGATGGGCGGGGCGTCGGACATGCGGTGGCGGGTGGCGCGCGGAAAGCGGGCGCAAGAGGGCAGGCAGCATGGCGCCGCCTGGCTGAACAGGGTTGGAAAGCGCATGCATTTTCGCAGGTTCGCGCAAACCGCGCGCGCGTCTCGGCAGCTGCGACCGGCTCCGGCAAGATGGGACCGGTGAGCGGCCTGCGCATCTACTACTCCAACGCCCTCGACGTGCTCGCCGGCCTGCTGGCGCGCACGCTTGCGCAACCGGCGCCGGACGGCGACTGGCTGCGTCCGGACGTCGTGCTGGTGCCGCAGTTCGCGATGCGGCGCTGGCTGCAGCAGGAACTCGCGACCCAGGCCGGCATCTGCGCCAACCTGCAGATCCTCACGCCTGGCGAATTCGTCGACCGCGCGCTCGACAGCCAGCTCGGGCCCGCGCCGGCCGGCGACCGGCTGGCGCCGGAGGTCGCGCGCTGGCACCTGCTGCGCGCGCTCGAGCAGGATCCGCCGGCGGCGCTGCGTGGCTATTTGAACGACGGCGACGCGCTGCGGCGCTGGTCGCTCGCCGAGGCGCTGGCGCAGACGTTCGAGCGCTACCAGGCGTGGCGGCGCGACTGGCTGCTGGACTGGGAACGCGGCCGCGAACGCGACTGGCAGGCGGAACTGTGGCGGCGGATCGCGCGCAGCCGCAGCCACCGCGCGCGGCGCATCGACGCCTATCTGCGCCGTTTCGGCGCCGACGGCGGCGAGATGCCGCTCGGGCTGCCGGCGCGGCTGTTCGTGTTCGCCTGCCAGAACGTGTCGCCCGACGTGCTGCAGGTGATCCTGAGCCAGGCGCGCGCCGGCGAGCAGCACTACTTTGTGCACACCCCGGCGCGCGCGTACTGGGGCGACGTGCGCCGCTTCGCCGCCGACTACGCGCCGGCCGAGGACGAACGCTTCGCCGGCGACAATCCGCTGCTGGCCGCCTGGGGCCAGGCCGGGCGCGATTTCATCGCCGCGCTCGCCTCCGGCGAGGCCGGGCACGCGCAGTGGGAAGCGCAGGCGTTCGTCGAGCCGTCGACCGACACCCTGCTCGGCCGCCTGCAGCGCGACGCGCTCGACAACCGTGCGCCGTGTGCCGCGGCGGAACCGGGCTGGCCGCGCGCGGCGGTCGATCGCAGTGATGCCAGCCTGCAGTTCCACGCCTGCCACACCCGCCTGCGCGAGGTGCAGGTGCTGCACGACCAGCTGCGCGCGCTGCTGGAACGGCCCGGTACGCTGGAGCAACCCGCGCTGGAGCCGCGCGACATCGCCGTGCTCGCGCCCGACATCGACGCCTACGCGCCGCACATCGAGGCGGTGTTCGGCGGCGCGCTCGGCACGCCGCGCGAGATCCCCTACACCATCGCCGACACCAGCCCGCTTGCGAGCGCGTCGCTCGCCGGCGCGTTCCTGCGCGTGCTCGAACTGCCGCTGCGCGCGCTCGCCGCGGGCGAGCTGGTCGACCTGCTGGCGGTGCCGGCGGTGGCGGCGCGCTTCGGGCTGGACGACGCGGCGCGCGGCCGGGTGCAGACCTGGCTGGAGCAGGCCGGTGCGCGCTGGGCGTTCGACGCCGCCGACCGCGCGCGCCTCGGCGTGCCCGCCGAGGAGGCCTACACGCTGCGCTTCGCGCTGGAGCGACTGCTGCTCGGCTACGCGCTCGGTGCCGACGCCGGCGTCGAACGGGTTGCCGCCTGGCCGGAGCTGGAAGGCCAGGACGCCGAGACGCTGGATCGCCTGCTGCAGGCGGTCGCGCTGCTGCGCCAGGCCGCGACCGAGCTGGCCGGCGCGCATCCACCGGCGCGCTGGGGCGAGAAGCTCGACGCGCTGCTGTCGCGGCTGTTCGCGGTCGAGCGCGACGGCGTCGAGGCGCGCGTGCTGGAGCGCATCCGCGCCGCGGTCGGCTCGTTCGCGCAAAGCGCGCTCGACGCCGGCTTCGATGCGCCGGTGCCGCACGCGGTGGTGCTGGCGCAGCTGCGCCGCGCGCTCGCCGAGGTCGATGCGCGCGCGCCGTTCCTGTCCGGCGGAGTGTGCTTCGGCCGCATGGTGCCGATGCGGCTGATTCCGTTCCGGGTGATCTGCCTGCTCGGGATGGACGAGGCCGCGTTCCCCGCGCGCGACCCGCACGACGAGCTCAACCGGCTCACGCTCGAGCGCGACACTCTGCGCCGTCGCGTCGGTGACCCGTCGCTGCGGGATGCCGACCGTTTCCTGTTCCTGCAGCTGTTCGCTTCCGCCGGCCGCGTGTTCTACGTCAGCTGGCCGGGCTTCGATCCGCGCGACGGCCACGCGCGGCCGCCGGCCGCACCGGTGGCGGAACTGCTCGACGCCGCGGCCGCCTGCCACGTCGCCGCCGACGCGGGCGAGCGAGCAGCGCTGCGCGCGGCGCTGGTGGTGCGCCACGCCTTGCAGCCGTATTCGGCGGCCAACTTCGGCGCGCCGCGCATCGACGAGGCCGCACCGGACCTGCGCCGCTTCAGCTTCGATGCGCGCTGGCACGCAGCGGCGGCCGCCGCGGTCGGCACGCGCGCGCCGCTGGCGGCGTTCGCACCGCAGCCGGTGTGCATCGCCGGCGAGCCCGAGCGCGTGCTCACGCTCGACCGCCTGCGCCGCGCGCTGATGCGCCCGCCGGCGTTCTTCCTGCAGGAAGGCGTGCGCCTGCGCCTGCCAGAGGAGGAGCCCGCGCTGCCGGAGCACGAGCCGCTCGGCGAACCGGATGCGCTGGAGCGCTACCGCCTGCAGACCGAGGTGTTCGCGCGCTGGCTGCGCAGCGGCGAGCGGCCGCACGCGCCGGCGCTCCACGACGCGTTCCTGGCGCGCGCGTGGGTCGCCCCGGGCGAAGACGGGCGGCGCGCGCTGCAGGAAAGCATCGACTGCGTGGCGCCGTACGCCGAGCGCGCGCTCGATGCCGGTTTCCGCGGCGACGGGGCGACGGTGCCGTACACGCTCGAGCTCGGTGCGGTGCACCTGCAGGGCACGCTGGCCGGCGTGCACGGCGAGCGCGTGCTGCGCGTGGCGCTGCGCCCGAAGGGCCGGCACGGCGGCCACGCGCTGCGCCACGGGCTCGACCGCCTGGTGGCGGCGCGACTCGGGCTGACGCTGGTGGAACTCGCCAACGACCGCGACGGCGCGCCGGTGGCGGTGCGCGAGACAGCGTTTTCCGCGAGCGACATCGATGCCTGCCTCGCCGCGCTGGTCGCGCTGCGCGAACGCGCGCGCACGCTGCCGCTGCCGTTCCTGCCGAAGAGCGCGTACGCCGCGTGGTGTGCGCTCGCCGCCGGCAGGGACGAGCATGCGGCGCTCGATTGCGCCGACGAACTCTGGCGCGGCAGCGACCGCACCGCCGGCGAGGCCGACGCGGCCACCCGGCTGGCGCTGCGCGGGCGCGATCCGTTCCTCGATGGCGATGCGGAGGCGTGCGCGCACTTCCTCGCGCTGGCGCGCGCGGTGTTCGACGCGCTCGAGACGGCCGCGCCGTTCGACGTGGAGGCGCTGGCATGAGCGCCATCGCGCCCGCCGCGCCGCCGATCGGGCGGCGGCTGATCGAAGCCAGCGCCGGCACCGGCAAGACCTACGCGCTGGCCGGCCTGTTCGCCCGCGCGGTGATCGTGCACCGGCTGCGCGTACCGCAGGTGCTCGCGGTCACCTACACGGTGAAGGCGACCGAGGAACTGCAGGAGCGCGTGCGCACGCGCCTGCAGCGCGCCGCCGAACTGGCGGCGAACTGGGATGGCGCTGTGCCCCGCGAGGAACCGGCGGAGGACGCGCTGCTGCGCGCGTTGATCGGCGAGGCGCTCGCCGGCGAGGCGCTGCCGGCGCTGCGCGCGCGGCTGGCGCGTGCCCAGCGCGAGCTCGATCTCGCCGCGATCCACACCATCCACGGCTTCTGCCAGCGCGTGCTGCGCGAGCAGGCGCTGCTGACCGGGCAGCCGCTGCAGGGCGCCGAACTGCAGCCGGACAACCTCGCCTCGCGGCGCGCGCTCGCGGTCACCTTGTGGCGCGAGGCGGTGGCCGAACCGGAGGCGGTCGCGTTCCTGCGCCGCGCGTTCGGCTCGCCGCACGGGCTTGCCGACGCGCTGGCCGATCT
>DASQMI010000023.1:0-5122 GCA_035645555.1 Lysobacter sp.
CCGCCGCGCTGCGGCGGGCCGGGGATCCGCTCCCGCAAGCGCCGATCGTCGGCTCCTAGGGCTTCGCCGGCAGGTGCTGCAGCGGATCGACCGGCTTGCCGTTGTAGCGGGCGAGCCAGCGCTGCCTGCGGCCCATCGGGCCGCGCGCCGGCGAGCGCCCGCCGCGCTGCGGCGGGCCGGGGATCCGCTCCCGCAGGCGCCGAGCGTCGCTCCTAGGGCTTCGCCGGCAGGTGCTGCAGCGGATCGACCGGCTTGCCGTTGTAGCGGATCTCGAAGTGCAGCATGTCGCGCGCGGCGCCGCTGCGGCCCATCTCCGCGATCTGCTGCCCGGCCTTCACCAGCTCGCCCTCGTTCACCAGGCGGCGGCGGTTGTGGCCGTAAGCGGAAAGCCAGTTGTCGTTGTGCTTGACGATGATCAGCTCGCCATAGCCCACCAGGCCCGCGCCGGAATACACCACGGTGCCGTCGGCGGCCGCGCGCACGGCGTCGCCGCCCTGTCCGGCGATGTCGATGCCCTGGCGGGTCGGATCCCCGGCGGCGAAGCGGCCAATCAGCGCGCCGTCGGCCGGCCAGCGCCAGACGATCCCGCTGTTGGCGGGCGGCGGCGACGCCGCCGGCGGCGGCGTGACCGGGCGCGCGGGCGTCGTGCCCGATGGCGGCGGAGCGCTAGGCCGGGCCGCCGGCGGACGCGCCGGCGTGGCCGATGCCGGCCGCGCGGCGGTCGCCCCGCGCGGGTACAGGTACAGGCGCTGCCCCGGGTAGATCGTGTAGGGCGGCTCGATGCGGTTCCACGCGGCCAGGTCGCGCACGTCGAGGCCGTTGCGGAACGCGATCCCGTACAGCGTGTCGCCGCGCTGCACCACCGCGGTGGCGCCGTATTTCGGCACCGACGCGCGCCGCGCCGGCACCGCGCTGCTGCCGCCGGGCGTGCGCACCACCGTGGTCGAACACGCCGCCAGTGCCGTCGCCAGCACGAACGCCAGCACGATCGCCAGCCGCCATCCGCCTGTCTTCATCGCATCCCCTCAGCGCGCCAGCACGAACCAGCCCACAGCCACGGCGAGCAGCACGAGCACCGCCCAGCCGATCGGCTCGATGTAGCGCCGCAGCGCCGCTTCCGCGCGCTCGCCGCCGAGCCGCACCGCGATGGCGACCAGATAGACGCGCTTGCCGCGGCCGACCAGCATGCTGGCGAGGAACGGCAGCATCGGCACGCCGACGATGCCCGACGCCCAGGTGAAGATCTTCAGCGGAATCGGCGTGAACCCGGCCAGCACCAGCAGCCAGAATGCCTGCCACGGCGAGCGCGCGGAGATCTCGCGCAGATGCGCCACCTGCGCGTCGATCCTCTCCATCCAGCCGAGCGCCACCAGCAGCGGCTTGATCAGCTCGTAGGCGAAATGCCCGAGCAGATATCCGACCACCGCGCCGAGCAGCGAGCCGACCAGACTCACGGTGGCGAAATACACACCGCGGCGCGGCTGCGCCAGCGCCATCGGCGCGAGCATCACCTCCGGCATCACCGGGAACACGATCGCCTCGGCGAAACTCAATCCGCCCAGCAGCGCGGTCGCGCGCGGATGCCGCGCCCACTGCAGGGTGCGGTCGTACAGCGGTCCGAACAGTTTCAAGCAGCGCCCTCCTCGGGGGCGCGTCCGGCGTCCCCTGCCATCAGTCGACCGTACCCGCGAGCAACGGCACGAACACCACCGGCGCCAGCGTTTCCTGCGCGATCCGCCCGGCTTCGTCCTTGCGCAGCCGCAGCAGCGACTGCGCGTTGGCGCCGCCCACCGGCGCAATCAGCGCACCGCCTTCGCGCAGCTGCGCGGTCAATGCGTCCACCAGCGCCGGCGCGGCGGCGGTGACCATGATCGCATCGAACGAGGCGTGGTCGGGCCAGCCGACGTGGCCGTCGTCGTGCTTGCTGCGCACGTTGAGCCCGAGCGTGCGGAAACGCTTGCGCGCGGTGCGCAGCAACTCGCCGATGCGCTCGACGGTGTAGACCTCGACGCCGAGCGCGGCGAGCACCGCAGCCTGGTAGCCGGAGCCGGTGCCGATCTCCAGGACCTTCGGCGCGCGCCCGGCGAGATCGACGGGCAGCGCTTCCATCAGCGCCTCGGTCATCCGCGCCACCACCCACGGCTGGGAGATGGTCTGGCCGTGGCCGATCGGCAGCGCGGTGTCCTCGTAGGCGCGGGTGGCCAGCGCCTCGTCGACGAACAGGTGGCGCGGCACGGTGCGGATGGCGCTGAGCACGCGCTCGTCGCGGATGCCGGCCTCGCGCAAGCGCTCGGCGAGGCGGTCGCGCACGCGCTGCGAGGTCAGCCCCGAACCGAGCGCCTCCGGCTGCAGGCGCATGCGCAGGCTCATGCCGGCGCCCCCTGCCGCAGCGATGCCGCAAGGCCGTCGACCCAGCTCGCCACCTGCTCCAGCGCGTGGTAGCGGGTCAGGTCGACGTGGATCGGCGTGATCGAGATGAAGCCGCGGCGCACCGCATCGAAGTCGGTGCCGGGGCCGGCGTCCTGTTCCGGGCCGGCCGGCCCGATCCACCACCACTGGCGGCCGCGCGGATCGCGCTGCGGCACGCACGCCTCGGCGCGGTGGCGGTTGCCGAGCCGCGTGACCTCGAAGCCGCGGATTTCCTCCCACGGCAGGTCCGGCACGTTGACGTTGAGGATGGTGTCGGCCGGCAACGGTTCGGTGCGCAGGCGGGCGATGATCTCCACCGCCGCGCGCGCCGCGGTCGCGTAGTGGCGACCGACGTGGTCGGCGGTGACCAGCGACATCGCCACCGCCGGCAGGCCGAGGAAGCGCCCCTCCATCGCCGCGGCGACCGTGCCGGAGTAGATCACGTCGTCGCCGAGGTTGGCGGTGTTGTTGATGCCCGACACCACGATGTCGGGCTCGGCGTCGAGCATGCCGGTCAGCGCGATGTGCACGCAGTCGGTCGGCGTGCCGTACACGCGCCACGTGGTGGCATCCTGGTGCACGACCCGAATCGGCATGTCCAGCGTGAGCGAGTTGCTGGCGCCGGAGCGGTCGCGGTCCGGCGCCACGGTCAGCACCTCGTGCCCGGCCTCGCGCAGTCCGGCCGCCAGGGTTCGGATGCCCGGCGCGTCCACGCCGTCGTCGTTGCTCACCAGTACTCGCATGACTCCGTGATCGCTCGGCAGCGGCGTTGCAAGGCATCGAATCATAGCCGATGCGGCGTGACGCCCCGTGGCGCACGCGCTGCGCTAGGCTGCCGGCATGACGCACGAGCACGACGACCGCGACGACGACGAAGCCGGCGAGCTCTTCCGTGCCGCGGTCGGTCCGGTGCGTCGTCTGCCGGAGACGCCACCGCCGCCCGCGCCACCGCGTCCGGCGCCGCGCGCGCGAATGGCCGAGCGCGACGAGGCGGAAGCGCGCGACAGCTTCCGGCATGCGCTCGAGGAAGCGCCGCTCCTGGCCGGCGATGCGCTCAGCTACCGCCGGCCGGCGGTGCCCCCGCGCGCTTGGCAGCGGCTGCGGCGCGGGGAGATCGCGGTGCAGGACGAGCTCGACCTGCACGGCACCACGCAGCGCGACGCCGAGGCGCTGCTGCGCGACTTCCTGCACGCCGCCCACCGCAGCGGCTTCGGCTGCGTGCGCATCGTGCACGGAAAGGGTCGGCATCTGGCCGAGTGGGTGGACGACGGCGGGACGCCGGTGCTGAAGAACCTGGTCGACCGTCTGCTGCGCCAGCGCAGCGAGGTCATGGCGTTCCACTCGGCGCCGCCCGCGCAGGGCGGCACCGGTGCGGTGCTGGTGCTGCTCGCGCCGCCGAAGCGGCGCTGAGCCTCACTGCTGCTGGGCCTGCGTCTCGCGCGCCACCTGCGCGGCGGTCTTGTGCGGCGGATGAACCCACTGGACCTGGATGCCACGGCGGCGTGCCACTTCCTGCACGCGTGCCATGTAGGCCTCGTCCGGATCCATGATCGACGGCGTGCGCTTCGGCGCGGCCGAACTCGTTTCGGAGGTGCTCGCGCAGGCAGCGAGCCCCACAGTGGCAAGCAGCACGATGCAAAGGCCGAGTTTCATGATCGCGTCCTCCGGTGCGGCGCACCCGTGTGCGCCGGCCCGGCCCCATGCCGGGCTTGAGTCCGCTTATACGCCGCGCAAAACGCCAGGCCAGTGCCGGCGGTTGGCTTCCGACGAACGGCCGTCCCGCTCCGGTCAGACCGCCGACTCCAGCGCCCCCAGCTCGGCCAGCACGGCCGTCGCATAGGCCCCGGCCGGCAGCGCGAACGCCAGTCGCAGCGTGCGTGGCTCGGGCCACGCCCAGTGCAGCTCGGCCGGACGCACCCGCAGCGCGCGGCGTTCCTGCTCCAGCCCGGCGCGCTCCAGCCCGTCGCGCAGCGCCAGCGACGCGGCATCGTCCAGCGCCGCCTGTTCCAGCTCGAGCGCGGCGGCCTGCGTGCGCAGCGCCCCGCGTCCCCACAGCGGTCCGGTCGGATGGATGTCGAACGCGGCGAGCCGGGCGGCCAGCGCCTCGTCCCACGGCTCCGGCCCGAACACGCTGCGGCGCCCGTCGAGCATCCACACCTCGCCGTCCAGCGCGCGGTCCCAGCAGTCGCGTTCCACCCGCATCGCCAGCACGCGGTTGAACAACGCCGAGCGCGCGGCCGAGAGCAGCAGTGCGCGCAGCTCGCGTCCGACCCGCTTGCCGGCGAACATCGCCAGCGCCTGCTGCACGTTGTCGCGCTGGCGGCCGAAGCGCTGCTCGCCGAAGTAGTTGGGCACCCCGCGCGCGGCGAGCGCCTGCAGCCGCTGCTCGATCGCCGCGCGGTCGCCGTCGACGTCACGCAACGTCAGCTCGAAGCGGTTGCCCGCGAGCGCGCCGCGCGGCAGCTTGCGGTGGTGCCGTGCGGCCTCGAGCACCCGCAGCGCGTCCGACTCCAGCGCCGCAGGCGCCGGCGCCTCACGGCCCGGCAGGTGCACGCTGAAGCGCTGGCGGGTGACCGCATGGCGGTCCTTCATGCCGGCATAGCCGATCGCGCGCTCCGCCACGCCGGCCCAGCGCGCGATGCGCTGCGCCGCCTCGGTCGTGGTGAGGCCGCGCTTCTCGACGGTAAGCAGCAGGTGCTCGCCGGCGCCGCTT
>DASQMI010000024.1:0-6153 GCA_035645555.1 Lysobacter sp.
GCGCGCATCGGCGAATTGTAGGGGCGCGCGCCCTTCATCGACCTGCCACGCACGCTCGGCCACGCTTGGGCCGGGTTCATGCGAAGGAGGTTGCGCATGCGCGCGTTGTTCGTGGGTGGCGTGGTCGACAACACCGAGCTCGACATGGACGGCAGCGAACCGCCGCTGCACTACCCGCCGGACACCGGCGGCGGCGCGACGCGCTACCGCCTGCGACTGGTCGGCCGCCGCGACGGCAGCGTCAGTTGCGCGGTGTACAGCCCCCCCGAGTCGGCGCTGGAGGACGTGGTGCGGGTCGCCGACGAGCGCGACTACTCGCGCCGGTTCTCGGCGCGGCTGGAGCCGGTGCCGGCGCCCTGAGCCGCGGCGGGCGCGGACGCGGTCGGCGCGTCGATCAGGTCGCCGGCGCGGGCCTGCCAGCCGAGCACGAGCAGCGCTGCGGCGGCGAGCGCGCGGATCGCGACCGACCAGCCAAGGGCACGCCCGGTGGGCACGTGAAGCGATTGCATGGCGCGTCTCGGAAGCACGGTTGCTTCCGGTAACGGCCGCGGCGCGCCCGGCTTGAGCGCGCCGTTCAGCGCGTCGTCAACCGGCGAGCGTGCGCAGGGTCACCGACGGCGGCGTGTCGAGCACCCGCCGCGTCGCCCACAGTCCCGCCAGCAGCGCGGCCAGCATGCCGATCACGCCGCCCGCCACCGCCATGCCCGGATCCGGCCGCCACGGGATGTCGAACACCTGCACCGCGATCACCCCGGCCAGCACCGAGGCGGCGATCGCCGCCACCAGCCCGGCGAGCAGGCCGATCGCCGCGAACTCCGACGCCTGCGCCAGCCGCAGCTGCGCGCGGCTGCCGCCGAGCACGCGCATCACCCCGCCTTCGAGCAGGCGCTCGTCCTGGCTGGCGCTGATCGCGGCGAGCAGCACCAGGATGCCGGCGGCGAGCGCGAACCAGAACACCACCTGCACCACCGTGCGCACCTGGTCGGCGGTGTTGCGCACCTGCCGGAGCACGGCCTCGACGTCGATCACGGTGAGGTTGGGGAAACGCTCGACCAGCGCCGCGGTGAAGCGCGTCTGCGCCGGCGGCACGTGCAGCGCGGTGATGTGGCTGGCCGGGAACCCGTCGAGCGACCCCGGCGAGGCGAGCACGAAGAAGTTCGGGCGGAAGCTTTCCCAGTCCACCCTGCGCAGGCTGGTGATGGTGCCTTCGAAGCGGCTGCCGGCGATGTCGAACACGATGCGGTCGCCGAGTTTCCAGCCGAGCGTCTGCGCGAAGCGCTCCTCCACCGACAGTTCCGGCCGCGCCGGCGTCCGCGCGTCCCAGAAGCGGCCGGCGACCACCTCGTTGTCGGCGCGCAGCGCGCTCGCCATCGACAGGTTGAACTCGCGCTCGGCGAGCCGGCGCGCGCGCTGGCCGTCGAAATCCTCGCCGCGCGCGGCGTAGCTGCCACCGTCGACCGGGCGGCCGTTGTGGGCGAGCAGGCGCGCGCGAATCATCGGGTACAGCTCGGGCGCATCGAGACCACGTTCGGCGACGAACGCGCGCAGCGGCGCGATCTGGTCGGGCTGCACGTTGATCACGAAGCGGTTCGGCGCGCGGCCCTGCAGCGCCAGCTGCCAGCGGTCGAGCAGGTCGCCGTGCACGAACGTCAGCAGCAGCAGCGCCATCAGCCCGAGGCCGAGCGCGGCGACCTGCGCGATGCTGGTGGCGGCGCGGCGGCTGACGTTGGCGAGGCCGTAGCGCAGGCTGCCGCGCAACCGCGAGCGCGCGCGCCTGACCACGACGATCAGCGCCCACGCGAGCAGCGCGAGCACGCCGAGCGTGGCCGCGATGCCGACCAGCATGGCAAGCGCAAGCGTCGGCGAACCGGCCTGCCACCACAGCAGCGCGGCCAGGCCTGCGAGGCCGGCGAGCAGCACGATCCACGCGCTCGGCTCGGTCGGATCGAGGTCATTGCGCAGCACGCGCAGCGCCGGCACGCGGCGCAGCGCCAGCACCGGCGGCGCGCCGAACGCGAGCAGCACCACCAGGCCGACGCCGAGGCCCTGCAGCGCCGGCGTGATGCCGGCCGCGGGAATGTCCAGCTTCATCGCCTGCGCCAGCCACAGCCCGATGCCCCATTGCAGCGCGTAGGCGATCGCCACGCCGATCGCGCTCGCCGCCACGCCCAGCAGCACCAGCTCGCCGAGATGGATCGCGACCAAGGTGCGTTGCGCCGCACCGAGGCAGCGCATCACCGCTGCGCCGGCGAGGTGGCGCGCGCTGTGCCGACGCGCGGCCATCGCCACCGCGATTGCCGCCAGCACCACCGAGATCAATGCGGCAAGCCCGAGGAAACGTCCGGCGCGGTCGAGTGCAGAGCGCACTTCCGGGCGCGCCTCGCCGATCGTCTCCAGACGCTGGCCACGGCCGCGTTCGCGCTTGGCCACGGCAACGAAGCGCTCCACCGCATCGGGCGTGCCGGCCACCACCAGCCGATAGCGGATCCGGCTGCCTTCCTGCACCAGTGCGGTGGCCGGCAGGTCGCGCGCGTTGAGGAACACGCGCGGCGCGACGTCGAAATAATCCAGGCCGGCGTCGGGCTCCTGCACCACCAGCGCGGCCAGGCGCAGTTCCGCCTCGCCGATGCCGATCGCGTCGCCGACGCGCGCGCCGAGCTGGTCGGCGCCGGCGCGGCTCATCCACAGGGTGCCGGGCGCGGGAATGCCGGCGGCCGCGCGCTCCGCACCGCTCGCGTCGACGATGCGGAACGCGCCGCGCAGCGGGAAGCCGTCGCCGAGCGCGCGCAGGTCGCCGAGCTGCAGCCGTGCGTCCTCGCCGCGGCCGACCCGGATCATGCTCGACATCTCCTGGGTCTCCGCCACGCGCAGGCCGGGTGCGCGCGAGGCCGCGCGGATCGGCCCCTCGATCGGCGCATCGGCGCGCACCAGCGCGTCGCCGCCGAGCAGGCGGTTGGCCTCCAGCAGCAGCGCGCGTTCGGCGCGGTCGGTGACGAAGCCGACCGCGCTGACCGCGAGCACCGCCAGCACCAGCGCGGCGAACAGGATGCGGATCTCGCCGGCGGCGAGGTCGCGGCGCAACTGCCGCCAGGCGAGCGCGAACGCGTTCATGCGCCGCCCACCAGCCGGCCGCTGTCCAGCCGCAGCCGGCGCGTGCAGCGCGACGCCAGCGCCTCGTCGTGGGTGACCAGCACCAGCGTGGTACCGGCATCGGCATTGAGCGCGAACAGCAGCTCGATGATCGCCGCGCCGGTGCGCGTGTCGAGGTTGCCGGTGGGTTCGTCGGCGAACAGCAACGCCGGACGGGTGACGAACGCGCGCGCCAGCGCCACGCGCTGCTGCTCGCCGCCGGACAGCTGGCGCGGGTAATGTCCGAGCCGCTCGCCGAGACCGACCTTGCGCAGGATCTCGCGCGCCGGCGTCTCGGCGTCGCGCTCGCCGCGCAGCTCCAGCGGCAGCATCACGTTCTCCAGCGCGGTCAGCGACGGCAGCAGCTGGAAACTCTGGAACACGAAGCCGACCTTCTCGCCGCGCACCCGCGCGCGGCCGTCCTCGTCGAGCGTGGACAGCGGCGCGCCATCGAGCAGCACGCGGCCGGTGCTCGGCACATCGAGGCCGGCCATCAGCGACAGCAGCGTGCTCTTGCCGGACCCGGACGCGCCGACCACGGCGACGGTGTCGCCGGCGGCCACGGTGAAGCTGACATCATCGAGGATCGTGAGTTCGCCGGACGGCAGCTTCACGCGCTTGCCCAGATGCTCGGCCTGCAACGCGGCGGGCGCCGCGGCGCGCACGACACGGGCTTCAGACTGCGGTGCGCTGGAATCGGCCATCATCGTCCCTATCTCGTCGGTGGAAGCCGCGGACCGCGGCGAAGGAAGCTCGGACATGAGTGCTCGATATGCGGGGATGCGCGCCTACGTTCAATGGGCCATTGGTTGGCTGCTGATGGTCATGCTCGCCGCGCCGCTGTCCGCGCAGCCCGCGCGCCAGCCGGCCGCCGCGGCACCGACGACCACGCGCACGGTGCTGGTGCTGGGCGATTCGCTGTCCGCGGCGTACGGGATCGCCGCGCGCCAGGGCTGGGTAGCGCTGACCGCCGAGCGCCTCGCGCAGGCTCGTCCCGGCTGGAAGGTGGTCAACGCCAGCATCAGCGGCGAGACCACCGCCGGCGGCCGCGCGCGGATCGAGCGCGAACTGAAACGGCACCGCCCGGCGGTGGTGGTGATCGAACTGGGCGCCAACGACGGCCTGCGCGGCCTGCCGCTGGCGCACATGCGCGACAACCTGGAAGCGATGGTGCGGGCGGCGAAGGCGGCCGGCGCGCGGGTGCTGATCCTCGGCATGCGGCTGCCGCCCAATTACGGCGGTGCCTACGGGCGCGGTTTCGAGGAGGTCTACCGCACGGTCGCGCGCCGGCACGGCGCGACCCTGCTGCCGTTCTTCCTGGAGCCGATCGCGCTGCGGCGCGAGGCGTTCCAGGCCGACAACCTGCATCCGACCGCGGCCGTGCAGCCGAAGCTGCGCGACCACGTGTGGCCGGCGCTGGCGCCGTTGCTGAAGTGAGCAGCCGGCGGCCTCAGGCCGGCTGCAGGTGCACGTAGCGTTCCAGCGCGCGGTTGCCCAGCCAGCTGAGCGCCACCCCGGCGGCGCCGAGTGCCAGCCAGGCGCCGGCGTCGCCGCCCGGCGCCGGCAGCAGCGCGGTGAATGCGGGCAGCCACTGCGCCCCGTACGTCGCCACCACTACGGCCGCGGCCAGCAGCAAACCGCCGCTCAGCAGCTGCTGCAGCAACCGCTCCAGGCGATCGTCGGCCTCCGCCGCGGCCTGCGCGCGCGCGGCGACCTGCGCGGCGAAGTCGGCCGGCAGCGGCTCCAGCGGCGGATGCCGCAGCGCGCGCGCGATCAGCCGGTACGCGCCGACGCGCGCGTTCTCGGCACCGAGCGGCGCGCCGGCGCGCTCGCAGCGCAGCGCATGCTCCTGCGCCTGCCATTCGCGCTCGGCGGACATGGGAAAACGATCGTTCGGCGTGTTCATGCGGTGACTCCCATCCGGGCCCCGAGCCGCTCGCGCAGCCGCAGCCGGGTCCGGAACAGATGGCTCTTGATGGTGCCGTCGGCGAGCCCGGTGATCCGGGCGATCTCGGTGATCGGCACTTCGTCGAGGTGGTACAGCGTCAGCAGCATGCGCTGCAGCGGGGGCAGCGCCTCGATCTCGGCGTGCAGCAGCGCGGCGACTTCGGCATCGGCGGCGGCCGCCTCAAGGTCGAACCCGTCGCCGACCCGTTCCATCAGCGAGCACGGATCGTCGGCGTCGCCCGTGTCCTCGACCAGCGGCAGCCGCTTGCGTTCCAGATGGCGCTTGGCCACCGAATAGGCGACCTGGCCGATCCACGACTTCAGCGGGCTCTCGAAGCGGTACTGGTGCAGGCACTGGTGCACGCGCAGGAACGCCTCCTGGCACAGCTCGCGCGCGTCGTCCGGCTGCCGCACCATGCGGTGGATGATGTGCCAGCACAGCCCCTGGTACTCGCGCACCAGACGCTCGAACGCGCCGCGCTCGTTGGCGAGCACGGCGGTGACCAGGGCGCGGTCGTCGGACATGGGGTCGGTGGCCATCGTACGCAGGGATACGGCCGGCGCGCGCGCGGTTGCACCGGCCGGGACGGGGTCGGACAGGGCCAGGCTGCAACCGGTCGGGCGCACCCCGTATCTCTTGCCACGAACCCCCTAGCGGCCCGCCGACATGAACCTTGAAGTCCTGATTCCGATCACCCTGTTCGTCTGCATCGTCTATGCCATCAAGGTGGTGGTCGATGCCCGCACCCGCGTCAAGCTGATCCAGGCGAACGGCTCGGAAGAGCTGATCCGCTCGCTGGTGGCGGGCGAGGCCGCGCAGCGGCGCTACGGCTCGCTGCGCTGGGGCGTGCTGCTGCTCACGCTGGCGCTCGGCTTCGGCCTGATCGAGGCGTTCGACTGGTACGAGGTGACCCCGGGCGTGATCGCCGTGCTGCTGAGCAGCGCCGGGCTTGGCAACCTCGCCTACTACCTGATCGCGCGCCGCACCGACTGACGGGCGACAGGCCGGCTTGCCAGAATGGCGGCTCGTTCCATCCGGATGAGCCGCCATGCTGACGTTCAATCACGCCAAGCAGA
>DASQMI010000025.1:0-5484 GCA_035645555.1 Lysobacter sp.
GAAGGCGACGATCCGGAAACGCTGCTGCGCGACGCCACCGGCTGGACGATCCCGCTCACGGCGCTGCCGTATTGGGCGCGCGGCGCGCGCGCGCCGGTGGCGCCGGCGCAGGTCCGCTACGGGCCCGACGGGCGCCCGCTGCGCATCGAACAGGCCGGTTGGGCCATCGACTACGTCTGGCCGGACAGCGCGGACGCGGAGTTTCCGGCGCGTATCGACGCACGCCGCGACGGTGCCCGGGTGCGCCTGGCGATCGACCAGGCCCGGCTCGGGCCGGAGTCGGCCGACCCGTCATGAGCGGCTGGACTGCATGGCCGGCGCCGGCCAAGCTCAACCTGTTCCTGCGCATCACCGGCCGCCGCGCGGATGGCTACCACCTGCTGCAGTCGGTATTCCGCCTGCTCGACTGGGGCGACACCGTGCGTCTGCGCGTGCGCGAGGACGGCGCGATCCGCCGCGTCGGCACCTCGGTGCCGGGGGTCGCGGAAGACGACGACCTGCTGGTGCGCGCCGCGCGCCTACTGCAGCAGACCACCGGCTGCCGACTCGGTGCCGAGGTCGCGGTCGACAAGCGCATCCCGGCCGGTGGCGGGTTCGGCGGCGGTTCGTCGAACGCGGCGACCGTGCTGGTGGCGCTCAACGCGCTGTGGAGCACCGGGCTCGACGAGGACGCGCTGGCTGCGCTCGGGCTGCGTGTGGGCGCGGACGTGCCGGTGTTCGTGCGCGGGCGCAATGCCTGGGCGGAAGGGGTGGGCGAGGCGCTCACCCCGATCGAGCTGCCGCCGGCGTCGTACCTGATCGCCGACCCCGGCGTGCACGTGCCGACCGCGGCCTTGTTCCAAGCGCCTGAATTGACTCGGAATGCCCCGCCCGCGACAATGCGCGACTTCGTTTCGGGGGTGCCGCTCGGCAACGCGTTCGAGCCGGTGCTGCGCGCGCGGGAGCCGGCGGTGGATGCCGTGTTCCGGACGCTGTCGCAGGTCGGCTCGCCGCGCCTGACCGGCACCGGCAGCGGGTGCTTCGTCGAGTTCGCCACTCGCGAGGCGGCCGAGGCCGCGCAGGCCCGGCTGGCGTCCGACCTGCGGGTCTGGGTGGCCGGCGGGGCGGCGCGTTCGCCGCTGCTGGACGCCCTCGGACGGATGCCCCAGGGGCGTCGCCAAGAGGTCCAAGGCACCGGGTTTTGATCCCGGCATTCGTAGGTTCGAATCCTACCGCCCCTGCCAATGCCGGGACTCGGGATCCGGGGATTGGAGACGCAGGCGCTCCGTCCCGATCCGGCACCGGACGCCGTTTCCGTTTCTTCCTTCCGATCCGTCGCCGAGCCATGCAGACCGACCGCAATCTCCTGGTGTTCAGCGGCAACGCGCATCGCGCGCTGTGCGAGGCGGTGTGCCGCGAGCTCGGCGTGCGCCCCGGCAAGGCGCTGGTCGGCCGGTTTTCCGACGGCGAGGTGCAGATCGAGATCGAGGAGAACGTGCGCCGGCAGGAGGTGTTCGTCATCCAGCCGACGTGCGCGCCGACCGCCGAGAACTTCATGGAGCTGCTGGTGCTGGTGGACGCGCTCAAGCGCGCCTCGGCGGCCAGCGTGACCGCGGTGGTGCCGTACTTCGGCTACGCCCGCCAGGATCGCCGCCCGCGCTCCTCGCGGGTGCCGATCACGGCGAAGGTGGCCGCGAAGATGTTCACCGCGGTCGGCACCGACCGCGTGCTGACCGTGGACCTGCACGCCGACCAGATCCAGGGCTTCTTCGATATCCCGGTCGACAACGTCTACGCCTCGCCGCTGCTGCTGGCCGACATCTGGCGCACGCACGGGACCGAGAACCTGATCGTGGTGTCGCCGGACGTGGGCGGCGTGGTGCGCGCGCGTGCGATCGCCAAGCGGCTCGACGATGCGGACCTGGCCATCATCGACAAGCGCCGTCCGCGCGCCAACGTCGCCACCGTGATGAACATCATCGGCGACGTCGCCGGCAAGACCTGCGTACTGGTCGACGACATCGTCGACACCGCCGGTACCCTGTGCGCGGCGGCGGCGGCGCTGAAGTCGCACGGTGCGTCGAAGGTGGTCGCCTACTGCACCCACCCGGTGCTGTCGGGCGCGGCGATCGACAACATCACCAAGTCGCAGCTGGACGAGCTGGTGGTGACCGACACCATCCCGCTGCGGGAGGCGGCGCGGGCGTGCGGCCGCATCCGCCAGCTCAGCGTCGCCGAGCTGCTCGCCGAGACCATCCGGCGCGTGGCGTTCGGCGAGTCGGTCAGCTCGCTGTACATCGATTGACGGCCGAATCTTCGTTTTCCAAGGCTCACCTGGTCGCGGGTGAGTCATCCCACCGCCGCGAGGCGGTGTTTTCCAACGCAAAGTGAGTAACGCAATGTCCGAACACGTCATCCAGGCCGTGAGCCGCAAGGACGAGGGGAAAGGTGCGAGCCGCCGCCTGCGTCGTTCCGGCTTCATCCCGGCCGTCATCTACGGCGGCCAGTCCGCCCCGCAGTCGATCCAGCTCGAGCATGAGAAGACCTGGATCGCCAGCCAGAACGAGTGGTTCTACTCGTCGATCCTGACCCTCGAGCTCGACGGCAAGCGCGAGAGCGTGCTGCTGCGCGACATGCAGCGTCATCCGTACAAGCAGCTGATCATGCACCTGGACTTCCAGCGCGTGGACGCCAACCAGGCGCTGCGCGTGCGCGTGCCGCTGCACTTCCTGAACCAGGAGAAGTCCCCGGCCGGCAAGACCGCGGGCGTGGTCGTGCTGCACGAGCTCAACGAGATCGAGATCAGCTGCCTGCCGAAGGACCTGCCGGAGTTCATCGAGGTCGACCTGGCTGCGCTGAAGGTCGGCGACATCGTCCACCTGTCCGACCTCAAGCTGCCGGCCGGCGTGGAGCTCCCCGAGCTGAAGCTCGGCAAGGAGCACGACGTCGCGGTGGTGATCGCCAAGCACGCGAAGGACGAGGTCGAGGAGCCGGCGGCCGAGGCCCCGGCCGAAGTGCCGGCCTCGAAGGTCACCAAGAAGGACGAAGGCAAGAAGTAAGCCGAGCCCGTGCGACCCGGCGCGCCGCGCCGGGTCCGCGGCCGACCGTCCATGGCTGGCCTGCGCCTGATCGTGGGGCTCGGCAATCCCGGCCCCGAACACGCCCGAACCCGGCACAACGCCGGGTTCTGGTTTGTGGACGCCCTCGCCGAACAGGCCGGGGCGCAGTTCGGGCTGGACGCCAAGCTGTTCGGCGAGACCGCCAAGGCAACGCTCGCCGGCGAGCCGGTCTGGCTGCTCAAGCCGGCCACCTTCATGAACCTCTCCGGCAAGTCGATCGCCACGGCCCTGCGCTACTGGAAGATCGAGCCGGAGCAGATGCTGGTCGCCCACGACGAGCTCGATCTGCCGCCGGGCACGGCGCGGCTCAAGTTCGACGGCGGCCACGGCGGCCAGAACGGCCTGCGCGACATCATCCGCCTGCTCGGCCATGCCCGTTTCCACCGCCTGCGCGTCGGCATCGGCCATCCGGGGCACAAGGACCGGGTCACCCCGTGGGTGCTCGGCCGGCCCGGCCGCGACGACGAGGCGGCGATCCTGCGTGCCGTCGACGATGCGCTCGGCGTGCTGCCGCTTGCCGTGCAGGGTGACTTCAACGAGGCGATGAAGCGCCTGCACACGAGCCGCGGGTAGGGAGTGCCGAGACGGGCGGTGCGCCGCCCGGCCGCTCATCCGACCGCGACACCCCCTTCGAAACGAATCCCGAGACCGGACCATCCATGGGCATCAAATGCGGCATCGTCGGCCTGCCGAACGTCGGCAAGTCGACCCTGTTCAACGCGCTCACCAAGGCCGGCATCGCCGCGGCCAACTTCCCGTTCTGCACGATCGAACCCAACGTCGGCGTGGTGCCGGTGCCGGACCCGCGTCTGAATGCGCTGGCCGACATCGTCAAGCCGCAGAAGGTGATCCCCACGGCGGTCGAGTTCGTCGACATCGCCGGCCTGGTCGCCGGCGCGGCGAGCGGCGAGGGGCTGGGCAACAAGTTCCTGTCGCACATTCGCGAGGTCGATGCGATCGCCCATGTGGTACGCTGCTTCGAGCACGGCGACATCGTGCACGTCGCCGGCCGGGTCGACCCGATCGCCGACATCGAGACCATCGACACCGAGCTGGCGCTGGCCGACCTGGAGTCGGTCGACAAGGCGCTGCAGAAGGCCGAGCGCGCCGCCAAGACCGGCGACAAGGAGGCGGTCGCCCGCAAGGCGGTGCTGGGCAAGCTGGCGGCTGCGCTTAACGAGGGCAAGCCGGCGCGTGGGCTGGGGCTGTCGGAGGAGGAGCGTGCCTTGGTCCGCGACCTGTTCCTGCTCACCCTGAAGCCGGTCATGTATGTGGCCAACGTGCTGGAGAACGGCTTCGACAACAACCCGCATCTGGACGCGGTGCGCGCCCGCGCCGCCACCGAGGGTGCCGAGGTGGTGCCGGTGTCGGCGGCGATCGAGGAGGAACTGTCCCAGCTCGACGATGCCGATCGCGACGCGTTCCTGGCCGACCTCGGCCTGGACGAGCCGGGCCTGAACCGGGTGATCCGCGCCGCCTACCGCCTGCTCGGCCTGCAGACCTACTTCACGGCCGGTCCCAAGGAGGTCCGCGCCTGGACCGTGAAGACCGGCGCTACCGCCCCGCAGGCGGCGGGAGTGATCCACAGCGACTTCGAGAAGGGCTTCATCCGCGCCGAAACGATCGGCTACGACGATTTCATCCGCTACGGCGGCGAGGCCGGCGCGCGCGAGGCCGGTCGGCTGCGGCTGGAGGGCAAGGACTACCGCGTGCAGGAGGGCGACGTCCTGCATTTCCGCTTCAACGTGTAGCGGCGCAGGGCGCGCGGGCGTCAAAGACGCGTTGACTTCCGCCAGCGGCCCCGCCAGAATTGCGGGCTCTTTGGAGGGATACCCAAGCGGCCAACGGGGGCAGACTGTAAATCTGCTGGCTTACGCCTTCGGTGGTTCGAATCCACCTCCCTCCACCAGGTTGTACAGCCGTGTCCTCGGATGCGGTGCGGTAAGCAGTCTCCCGGCGCGGGAGTAGTTCAATGGTAGAACCTCAGCCTTCCAAGCTGATGGTGCGGGTTCGATTCCCGTCTCCCGCTCCATTGCGGCTTCTGCGCCAAACCCGCCCGGCGTTCGCGCCGTGGCAGCAAAGTTTCGCTCACGTAGCTCAGTCGGTAGAGCACCTCCTTGGTAAGGAGGAGGTCGCTGGTTCGATTCCAGTCGTGAGCACCATCTAACGGGCCAACAACGCAACCCAACCGTCTCAACGAGAAGCGACCGCCATGGCAAAAGAAAAGTTCGAGCGCAAGAAGCCGCACGTGAACGTGGGCACGATTGGACACGTGGACCACGGCAAGACGACGCTGACGGCGGCGCTGACGAAGGTGGGTGCCGAGCGTTTCGGTGGTGAGTTCAAGGCGTACGACCAGATCGACGCGGCGCCGGAAGAGAAGGCG
>DASQMI010000026.1:0-26757 GCA_035645555.1 Lysobacter sp.
CGCGTCGCACGGCCTCAGGCCATGCAGGCCCACCCCGTGCACGATGCGCTCGTTTGCGGCGGGCACCTCGATGCGCACGCCGAGCTGCTGGAACACCCGCGTGGTGGCCCGCGTGTCCTCGCCTTCGAGGAAACCGCGCACGCGGGTGACACCCTCGGCGAGCGCGCCGAGCATGATCGCGCGGTGCGAGATCGACTTGTCGCCGGGCACCCGCAGCCGCCCGCGCAGCGGCGCGCCCGCACGCGCGGTCCAGGCGGTCACCGGATCACCTCGTCCAGTGCCGCAAGCAAGCGGCGGTTCTCGTCCGCCGTGCCGACGGTGATGCGCGAGCATTCCGGTAATCCGTAGCCCGCCATCGGCCGCAGCACCATGCCGCGCTCCAGCAGCGCGTGCTCGATGCGCGCGGTCGCCGCCCCGAATTCCACCAGCAGGAAGTTGGTCTGCGACGGGAACACGAACAGCCCAAACGCGCGCAGCGCACTGGCGAGCGCGGCGCGCTGCTCGGCATTGCGCTCCACCACCCAGCGCAGGTGTGCATCGTCGCCAAGCGCGGCCTCGCATGCCGCCAGCGCCGGCCCGTTGACGTTGAAGCTCTCGCGCACGCGCTCCAGCACCGCCACCAGGCCGGGCGCGCCGATCAGGTAGCCGACGCGCAGGCCGGCCAGTCCAAAGGCCTTGCTGAAGGTGCGCGTCACGACGAGGTTCGGGTGCCGCTCGACCAGGGCGACCGCACTCGTCCACTGCGCCGGATCGGCAAGCTCCGCATACGCCTCGTCGACCACGACCAGGACGTCGTCCGGCACGCGCGCGAGGAACCGCGCAAATGCGTCGCCACCGAACCACGTGCCGGTGGGATTGTTGGGGTTGGCGAGATAGACCAGCCGCGTGCCCGGTCCGATCGCGGCAGCGACCGCATCAAGATCGTGCCCGAGCGGCATCGCATGCTCGCGCGGCAATGCCCCTGCGACCCGCACGGTTGCCCCGCTCGCCTGCGCGGCGATCGCGAACACCGCGAAACCGTAGCGCGGCACCACCACCTCGCTGCCCGGCCCTGCGAACACCTGCGCGAGCATCATCAGCAGCTCGTGCGAACCGTTCCCCAGCAGCAGCTGCGTGGCGTCGACGCCGAGCCGCGCCGCGAGTGCGCGCTTGAGGTCGCCGCCGCGCGGGTCGGGATAGCGATGCAGCGCTTGCAGCTGGTCGAGGATCGCCGCTCGCGCATCCGGCGACGGGCCGTACGGATTCTCGTTGGAACCAAGTTCCAGCAGCGCGTGATCGCCGAAGCGCCGACGCAGCGCGACCAGGTCGTGGCCGGGGTCGTACGCACGCAGCGCACGCACGCCGGGCTGCGCACGGCCGGCGAACCAGGATTCGTCCAACCGCGCAGCGCTCACGCGTCCGCCACCGGCGCGCCGGACGCCACCATCAACCGTGCCTCCGCTGGAAGTCGCGCATGAACTCGACCAGCGCCTGCACGCCCGCCTCCGGCATCGCGTTGTAGATCGACGCGCGCATGCCGCCGAGGGCGCGATGCCCCTTCAGCGCGATCAGCCCGGCGGCCTTCGATTCGGCAAGGAACGGTTTGTCGAGCGCCTCGTCATGCAGGAAGAACGGCACGTTCATGCGCGAGCGCGCCGCCGGCGCCACTTCGTTGCGGTAGAACCCGCTGGAGCCGTCGATGGCGTCGTACAGCAGCGCCGCCTTGCGCGCGTTGCGGCGGGCGAACTCCTCCAGTCCGCCCTCGGCCAGCATCCAGCGCACGTTGAGCCCGAGCAGGTACCAGTTCCAGGTCGGTGGGGTGTTGAGCATCGACTCGCTCCTGGCGTGCGAGCGGTAGTCGAAGATGTCCGCGCGCGGCTGCCCGGCGCGCTCGAGCAGGTCCCGGCGCACGATCACCACGGTGATGCCGACCGGGCCGAGGTTCTTCTGCGCGCCGGCGTAGATCACGCCGAAGCGGCGCACATCCAGCGGCTCGCTCGCGATCGAGGAGCTGAAGTCGGCGACCAGCGGTACGTCGCCGACGTCCGGCAGTTCGCGGTACTCGACGCCGTGGATGGTCTCGTTCGCGGTGACGTGGACGTAGGCAGCCTCCGCACTCAGCCGCCACTCGGCGCGCGGCGGCACGTCGCGGAAGCCGCCCGCTTCGCTGCTGGCCGCCATCCGCACGTCGACGTAAGGGGTCGCCTGCTTGATCGCGGTCCTGCTCCAGTGACCGGTGACGACGAAATCGACCGGCTGCCCGGGCGCGGCGAAGTTGAGCGGGATCAGCGCCTGCTGGGTGGTCGCGCCGCCCTGCATGAACAGCACCGCGTAGTCGTCCGGAATCGCCAGCAGCGTGCGCAGGTCGGCTTCCGCCTGCTGCGCGATCTCGATGAACTCCGCGCCGCGGTGGCTCAGCTCGACCACCGACGCGCCGACGTCGCGCCACTCCAGCATCTCCGCCTGCGCCTGCCGCAGCACCGGCTCGGGCAGCGTGGCGGGGCCGGGGCTGAAGTTGTAGACGCGGGACATCGGCGCACTCCGGGCGATGGGTGAGCGGCGAGTATGCCGCAGCGCAGCACGCGCCTGCAGTCCTTCCGGCACGGGTGCGCGCTTGCGGCGCGGGGCTAGGGTGCGCGCCGGTCCACCCCACCCCAAGGATGCCCAGGAATGTTGCGTACGCTCCCGTTGATTGCGCTCGTCGCCGCCGCCGCCCTGCCCGCGGCCGCCGCCGAACCGGGCCCGGTCTGCAAGGCCCATCTGCTCACCGTCGAGGCCGATGGCAAGGTCACCCACGGCTCCAAGGACCGTGTGCGCGAGGCGGTGATGGCCGGGCAGCCGCTCCGCATCGGCTGGTCGCTGGACTGGAACAAGGACGGCAAGGGCGACGTCATCCACTGGGCCGACGCGATGTTCCTGACCGTGTTCGAGGACGACGTGTTCGCGCAGATCGAGCAGATCCATCGCCAGCACCCGAAGCCGGGCGCATCCGACGTCGAGTTGGCCGCCGACGCCCTGTACTGGTCGAGCAGCATCGGCACCAACGGCGTCTGGCGCGGCCGCTTCCAGAGCCAGGCACCGGTCGCCTGGCCGGTGACCAGCTGGTGGTGCATCGACCCGCGCGCGCTGCCGCGCCGCTGAACCGCGACGCACTGCCGGACGGCGGTGCGAATCCTTCGGCGCCCGTCCTGCCTCTCGTACACCGTCGGGGGCGTAACGTCCCCGCTTGTCCGCCACGCAGGAGCCGGCAATGTCGTTGCGCGAACTCCGATCCGTCCTTCGCGTTCCCGCCTCGCAGGTCACCGACGAGGCGGTCTACCACGAGCGCCGGCGGCTGTTGGCCGCGCTCGGCTTCGCCCCGGTGCTGAGCCTGGCCGGCTGCGCGGAGGCCGAACCGCCGCCTCCGCCGTCGAACATGCGCGTGAGCCGCGCCGACGCGAGCACCGGATTCAAAACCGACGAGCCGCTGACGCGCTACGAGGACGTCACCACCTACAACAACTTCTACGAGTTCGGCACCGGCAAGGCCGATCCGTCCAACGCGCGGCGCACGCTGCGCACGCGGCCGTGGACCGTCGCCGTCGGCGGCCACTGCGCGAAGCCGGGGCGGATCGCGCTCGACGACCTGTTGAAAGGGCTGACGCCGGAGGAACGCGTCTACCGCCTGCGCTGCGTGGAAGGCTGGTCGATGGTGATCCCGTGGCTGGGCGTGCCGCTTGCCGACGTGCTGGCGCGCTTCGAACCGACGAGCCGCGCGAAGTACGTCGCGTTCACCACGCTCGCCGAGCCGGCGCAGATGCCGGGCGTTACGCGCGGCATCCTCGAATGGCCGTACCGCGAAGGCCTGCGCATGGACGAGGCCATGCATCCGCTCACGCTGCTCGCCACCGGGCTGTACGGCAAGCCGTTGCCGCAGCAGAACGGCGCGCCGCTGCGGCTGGTGGTGCCGTGGAAGTACGGCTTCAAGAGCATCAAGTCGATCGTCGCGATCACTTTCGTCGAGCACATGCCGCACACCAGCTGGAACGCCAGTCAGCCCGACGAATACGGCTTCTTCTCCAACGTCAACCCGGCGGTGGACCACCCGCGCTGGAGCCAGAAGACCGAACGCCGCATCGCCGGCACGCGCAGCAAGCTGTTCGCCGACCGCATTCCGACGCGGCCGTTCAACGGCTATGCCGCACAGGTGGCCGGGCTGTACGCGGGCATGGACCTGCGCCGGTGGTTCTAGCGATGGCACGCGCAGCGCGCGGCCTCGTGCTCGCGAAGGCCGGCGTGCATGCGCTGGCGCTGCTGCCGCTCGTGCAGCTCGGCGGGCAAATCCGCCAGGAATGGCTGACCGGCAGCGGCGGGCTGGGCGCCGATCCGGTCGCGGCGATCGAACACCGGCTCGGCGAGTGGGCGTTGCGCTTCCTGCTGATCGCACTGGCAGTGACCCCGCTGCGCCAGCTCACCGGCCAGCCGGTGCTGACCCGCTTCCGGCGCCTGCTGGGGCTGTATGCGTTCGCCTACGCCAGCCTGCACCTCGCGGCCTATCTGGTGCTGGATCTGGGCGGCTACTGGACGCAGGTGTTCGAGGAGATCGGCAAGCGGCCGTACATCACCGTCGGTTTCGCCGCGTGGCTGCTGCTGGTGCCGCTGGCCGCGACGTCGACCGCAGCGGCGATGCGGCGGCTCGGGCGGCGCTGGATCCAGCTCCACCGGCTGGTGTACGCGGTGGGCGCGCTGGCGGTGCTGCACCTGTGGTGGATCAAGAGCGCGAAGAACGCGTTCGCCGAACCGCTGGTCTACGCCGCCGTGCTGGCGCTGTTGCTCGGCTGGCGCGTGGCGTGGGCGTGGCGTCGCCGGTTCAGCGTGCGCCGTACAGCAGCAGTCCGCTGAGCGCGCCGGCCATCAGCAGCGCGGCCAGCAGCAGCCACGGCAGCCGGCCGAGGCCCGATGAGGTACGCCGGGCGGCGTCCGGTTGGTGCGCAGGCGCGGGCGGTTCGGCGCTGCCGGCATCCTCGCCGCCGTGGCCTTCCACCACGTAGCGTCGCCCGGCCACCACCAGCTGGTCGCCCGCGCGCAGCAGCGCGCGCTGCACGGCGTGACCGTTGACCTGCACGCCGTCGGGCCGCTCGGCTTCGAGCACCACACCGGCTTCGTCGGGATGCAGGCGCACGTCGGACTCCGGCCAGGCCGGCACGTCGACAGCGGGCTCGACCGCGAAGCAGCGTCCGTGGTGCTCGCCGCCGACGCTGCGCAGCAGTGCGCCCGCGCCGCGGACACGGCGTGCGCTGCGCGGCGGCGAATCCGGCCGCCGGCCGAGCAGCGTCAGCCCCTCGCCCTCCACGTACAGGCAGTCGCCGGCGCGCAGATGCGCGACCCGCCGCACCGGCCGCCCGTTCACGTGCAGGCCGCGCACGTCGTCGCGCACGCGCAGCCAGACGCCACGGCGGTCGATCGAGATGCGCGCGACCGCTTCGCGGCTGTCGTCGACCAGCGTGGGCAGTCCGGTCCGGTCGATGCCGAGCGCATGCACGCCCGGACCGAGCTCGTACTCGGCCGCATCCGGTTTCTGCAGTCGCAGGCGGTAGGTCTCCACGCGGGCGGCAATCTAGCACGGGTACACTGCACGCGCCGATCGGCATCCATGCCTGAGACCCATGTCGCGCATCGACATCCGCCACGCTCACACCCTGCCGCCGACGCACGCGCGCCAGGCGGTGCAGGACATCGCCGACAAGCTGGCGCAGCGCTTCGCGTTCGAATCGCGCTGGGACGGCGACGTGCTGCTTTTCCGCCGCGCCGGTGTCGATGGCGCCATCGAGCTGCTGCCGCAGCAGCTGCGCGTGACCGCGGAGCTCGGCTTCCTGATGGGGGCGTTCAAGGACCGGATCGAGGAGGAGATCCGCCGCGTGCTGGGCGAGCGCTTCGGCTGACCGCCGCCTTCCCGCCTAGCGACGCTGCAGCGCGTCCTGCATCCACTCCAGCAGGCTCGTGATCATCGCCTGCTTGCGCGAGCCCTTCGGCCACACCAGCCAGTAGGCCCGCTCGTCGGAGACCGCCACGTCGAACACCCGCACCAGCCGGCCGGCGGCGATGTCGTCGCGCGCCAGCAGCTCGCGGGTGAGCGCGATCCCCTGCCCGCTGACCGCGGCCTCGAGCAGCATCGCGGCATCGCCGATCACCAGCCGCGGCTTCGGCTCCGGCCAGTCGAGGCCGGCCGCACGCAGCCACGGCGTCCACGGTTCGAACGGGTTTCCGATCAGGTGCTCCGGCTTGAGTTCGCGCAGCGTGCGCGGCAGGCGGCCGTGCAGGAAACGCGGGCTCGCGGTGGCGCACAACGTCTCGCGCGCCAGCAGCACGCTCTCGGTGCCGTCCCAGTGGCCCTTGCCGTAACGGATCGCCGCGTCGATGCCGTCGTGGCGGAAATCGGCCAGGTCGAGCGTGGCACGCACGTTGAGCGCGATCTCCGGATGCCGCTGGTGGAAATCGCCGAGCCGCGGGATCAGCCACTTGAACGCGAACGACGGCAGCAGGCTGAGGTGCAGCGTGCCGGGGCTGCGCCGCTGCGGTGCGCCGTCGACCGCGCTCTCCAGCATGCGCAGGCCCTCGCGGATGCGCGTGGCCATCGCGCGTGCATGCGCGGTGGGCACCATCCGGCGGCCGGCGCGCTGGAACAGCTTCTCGCCGAGCAGCTCCTCGAGCTCGCGCAGCTGGTGCGAAACCGCACTCTGAGTGAGCGCCAGTTCCTCCGCCGCGAGCGTGTACGACTCGTGCCGCACCGCCGCCTCGAGCGCGCGCAGCGCCTGCAGCGGAGGCGGCCGGCGCGGGCCGCTATCGTGAGCGCCGCTCATGGTGGACAGGAGATCATTTCGCCGCACGGCATGGGGATGCGGCCTAGTCTGCGTTCCGGTTCCACGCTCGGATCCCCCATGTCGCGTCCGCTGACCCTGTTCTACTCGCCCGGCGCCTGCTCGCTGGCGCCGCACGTGCTGCTGGAGGAGGTGGGCGCGACGTTCGACACCGTGCGCGTCCCGGTGCGCGAGGGCGCCAACCTCCGGCCCGAGTATCTTGCCATCAACCCGCGCGGCCGCCTGCCGGCGCTGCGCATCGGCGACGAGGTGCTCACCGAGAACCCGGCGGTGCTGACCTGGATCGCATTCGCCCATCCGCAGGCAGCGCTGTTGCCGCCGGCCGGCAGCGTCGAGTTCGGGCGTGCGCTCGAATGGCTGGCCTGGCTGACCAGCAGCGTGCACATCGCCTACGCGCAGCTGTGGCGGCCGGCGCGCTTCGTCGGCCCCGGCGCGCCGCCGGCGGTGGAGAGCCCGGTGCAGAACCACGGCCGCACGCTGATCGAGCAGTACTACGCCGAGATCGAATCGCGGCTGGAAGGCCGCGACTACGCGGTCGGCGACCGTTTCGGCGTGGCCGACGCCAACCTGCTGCCGTTCTACCGCTGGGGCGGCCTGATCGGCATCGACATGCGTCGCGAGTTTCCCCACTGGACCGCCCACGTCGAGCGCATGCTCGAACGCCCAGCGGTTCGCCGTGTCATCGAACGAGAGGCGATTTCGCTGTGGCCATGACCCTTCCTTCCACCATGCGCGCGATGCGTCTGCGCGGTTTCGGCGACCCCGATCTCGCGTTCGAAGCCGCCGAACTCCCATTACCGACGCCGCAGGCGGGCGAGGTGCTGATCCGCGTAGTCGCCACCAGCGTTAACCCGGCCGACACCAAGATCCGCCGCAACGGCGGCGCGTTGGCGCCCGCCTCCGGCGTGCTCGGCATGGACGTTGCCGGCGTGGTCGCCGCGGTTGGACCCGGCGTACAGGAATTCCGCGTCGGCGATCGCGTGTTCGGCTGCGCAGGCGGTCTCGGCGCGCTGCAGGGCGCGCTCGCCGAATACATGTGCGCGGACGTGCGGCTGATCGCCGCTGCGCCGCGGACCTTGCCGCTGCGCGAGGCCGCCGCGCTGCCGCTGGTGTCGATCACCGCATTCGAGGGCTTGCTCGACCGCTGCCGCATCGCGCAGGGCGACCGCGTGCTGGTCACCGCGGCGGTCGGCGGGGTCGGCCACATCGCGGTGCAGCTCGCCGCGCGCCAGGGCGCGCACGTCACCGCAGTGGTGTCGAGCGAGGAGCGCGCCGCGCTTGCGCGCAGGCTCGGCGCACACGACGTGTCGCTGCGCGGCCAGGAGACGCTCGAGCAGGCCAGCGCCCGCATCACCGGCGGCCGCGGCTTCGACATCGTGTTCGAGGCGAGCGGCCTGGACAACTTCGCTGCCGCGTTCGCCGCCGTGCGCCCGCAGGGCCAGGTGGTGACGCTGGTGACCCGGCACACGGTCGATCTCGCGCCGATGCATGCCAAGGGCCTGACCCTGCATGCGGTGTTCATGCTGGTGCCGATGATCCACGGCGTCGGGCGCGAACGCCACGGCGAGATCCTGCGCGAGATCGCCCGCGCGGTCGACGCCGGCACGCTGCACCCGGTGATCGACTCCCGCCGCTACGGCCTGCGCGAAGTGGCCGAGGCGCACGCGCAGCTCGAATCCGGCCAGGCCCACGGCAAGCTCGTGATCGACGTCGCCGATGAATAAGCCCGCCCCTGCCCCCCGTCCCGCCAGCCGCGCGCCGCGCCGCCGCGCCGCCGCCCGCCCCGCCGAGGTCCCGATGATCCGCCCGCCGCTGCCGCACACCGACGACTACGCCTCCGTTCTCGACCGTGCGCACGAAGTCGCGCTGGCCTACCTGAAGTCGCTGCGCGAGCGCCCGGCGGCGATCGCCGCTCCAGCGCCCGCTCCGGTGCTGCCCGAGGGCATCGGGTTGGAGGCGGCGCTCGCCCACTTCCTTGAAACCATCGAGCCGCAGTTCTCCGCCTCGCCCGGTCCGCGCTACTTCGGTTTCGTCACCGGTGGCGCCACGCCTGCCGCGCTCGCCGCCGACTGGCTGGCCAGCGCATACGACCAGAACGTCTCGAACGACGTGGGCTCGATCGCCGGCGACGTCGAGCAGCAGACCGTCAATGCGTTCGCGCGCCTGTTCGGCCTCGCGCCAGAGATGCGCGGGTACTTCGTCTCCGGCGCGACCCAATCGAACACGGTGGCGATGGCCACCGCCCGCCAGTGGGCGTACCAGAAGCTCGGCCGCGACGTGGCGGAGGACGGCCTGGTCGGCGCACCGCCGATCGCGATCCTCGGCGGCGCGCCGCACTCCAGTCTCGGCAAGGCGCTGTCGGTGATCGGCCTCGGCCGCGGCAGCATCGAGAAGGTGCCGTGCCAACCCGGCCGCACTGCGGTCGACCTCAATGCGCTGGCGCGCCGTCTGGCGCAGCGCGACGGCCGCCCGAAGATCGTGCTGGCCAGCGCCGGCGAGGTGAACACCGGCGACTTCGACGACCTCGCGGCGATCGCCGACCTGTGCCGCGAGCACGAGGCCTGGCTGCACGTCGACGGTGCGTTCGGCCTGTTCGCCGCGCTCGATCCGGCGCGCGCGCACCTGCTGGCGGGCATCGACCGCGCCGATTCGGTGACGGTCGACCTGCACAAGTGGCTCAACGTGCCGTACGACAGCGCGCTGATCTACACCCGCCACCCGGCGCTGCAGCGGCAGGTGTTCCGCGCCGCGTCGGCGTATCTCGGCGATTCGCCCGATCCGCTGCACCACGTGCCGGAAAACTCGCGCCGGTTCCGCGCGCTGCCGGCGTGGTTCACGCTGGCCGCCTACGGGCGCGCCGGCATCGCCGACTGGGTGATGCGCAACTGTGCGGTCGCCGGCCAGATCGGCGAGGGGCTGAAAGCGATCCCGGGCGTGGAGCTGCTCGACGAAGTACGCCTGAACATCGTCTGCTTCGCGCTGCGCGACGGCGACCTTGCCCGCCGTGACGAATTCCTCGACCGCATCACCGCCGACGGCCGCGCGTTCATGAGCCCGACAGTGCTGTTCGGTCGGCCGGGCGTGCGCGTGGCGGTGTCGAACTGGATGACGGATGCACGCGACGCCGAGGTTACGCTGGCGGCGGTGCGCGACGTGCTCGCGGCGATGGCCTGACGCCACGCCGGACGGCCGGGCCCGTCCGCACCGCCGCCGGCACCTGTTGCCGGCCCAGCGACGTTCGTGCATCGAGGGCACGACGTGTCTGGCGACTGATGGGCCGTCGGCAGTTCCGCGCCGGTGCCGGCGCGGATGCACAACGCTTCACTCCAACGGCCAGCGGTCGAGCACCTCGTAGCGCGCCGGGCCTTCGCCATGCCGGCTGTCGATCAGCACCCAGTCGGCGACCGGCCAGTCGATGCGCGGCAGCGGCGATGCCGGCCACGGGCGCCGCATGTCGCGCAGCACGGTCAGGTGCGGCACGAACCGCGCATGCCGGCGGCGTTCGACGCCGGCGTCGGCGAGCGCGGCATCGAGCGCGTCCCACAGCTGCGCCAGCAGTGCGGGCGTCCGCGCAGGTCCGAGCCAGCCGACCGTGCCGAAGCGCCCGCTGTGGTCCAGCGGCAGCACGAAGCGCGCGGCGCGGACGCGCGCGCACGCCTCCCGCACCGCGCCATGCCATCCGGCATCGACCACCGGGAAATCGCCGAAGAATTGCAGGGTGATGTGGTAGCGGTCCGGATGCACCGCCCGGCCGCCCGGTGCATGCGCCTGCTGCAGCGTCGCGACCGCCTCGCGTACCGCGTTGCGAACCATCGCATCCGGCCACAGCGCGAGGAACAGCCGATGCATCGCGTGCGCCCGCGCTCAGCGCTGCGGCGAGCGCGCGTCGAGGTATTTGGCGAGCCCGCCGAGCTGCATCGCCTGCACGCGATCGACGACCGCCGCGAGCCTCTCCACCCCGTCCGGGGTATAGCCGCCGGCGCGGTAGCGCATGCTTACGCGGGTGCCACGCTCGGCCGCCGCGAGCTGGAACTCCAGCACGCCGTGCAGGCCCATGCCCTGCAGCGGACCGAGCCCGCCGGTGAGGCGCAGCGTCCTGCCCGGTTCCACGTACACCACGTGCAGATGCTGCGCCTGGCGGCCGTCGGGCGCGATCTCGCAGAAGCAGCCGCCGGCACGGGGTTCGATGCTGAGCTTGGACTCGTTGCCCCACCAGCTGTGATCCTTCGGCCACCAGCGGTCGACGTCGCCGACCAGCGCCCGCCAGGTCGTGTCGGCATCCGCGGCCACCACGACCGCGTTCTCGACGGTGAAACCGGCGGCGCCGGCATCCTTCACCTCGGCCTGCGCACCGAACGCCGCGGCGGACATCAGCACCAGACCGAACGGCACGGCGGGAAAACGGGGCATGGCACGGGCTCCGGCAGGGACTGCCGCAAGAGTAACGCGGCGAGTCCGCCCGGGGCGGCGTCAGGCGCCCTGCGACTCCAGCTCCATCCAGCGCGCATACGCCGCTTCGAGCTCGGCCTGCACGCTCGCGAGCTCGGCACCGTGCGCCTGCACCTCGGCACCGCTGCGCTGGTAGAACCCCGGATCGCTCATCTGCTCGGTCAGCGCGGCGACCCGCGCTTCCAGCGCCTCGATGCGCGCCGGCAGCTGCTCCAGCTCGCGCGCGTCCTTGTAGCTCAGCTTGCGGCGCGCCGGCGCGGGCGACGGCGCCGGTTCGCGCGCAGCCGATGCCGGCACCGCCTCACGTACAGGAGCGACCGGTGCGGCCTGCCGCAGCCAGTCGCTGTAGCCGCCGACGTACTCGCCGACGCGGCCCTCGCCTTCCATCACCAGCGTCGAGGTCACTACGCGATCGAGGAAATCGCGGTCGTGGCTCACCAGCAGCAGCGTGCCCGGATACTCGGCCAGCAGGTCCTCCAACAGCTCCAGCGTCTCGACGTCGAGGTCGTTGGTCGGCTCGTCCATCACCAGCAGGTTGGACGGCTGCGCGAACAGCTTGGCCAGCAGCAGCCGGTTGCGCTCGCCGCCGGACAGCCGGGTGATCGGTGCGCGCGCGCGCTCCGGCGTGAACAGAAAATCCTGCAGGTAGCCGATCGCATGCTTCTGCCTGCCGCCGACCTCGACGAAGTCGCGGCCCTCGGCGACGTTCTCCAGCGCGTTCCAATCCTCGCGCAGGGTCGCGCGCAGCTGGTCGAAATAGGCGACCTGCAGCTGGGTGCCGCGGCGCACCTCGCCCGTCGTGGGCGCAAGTTCGCCGAGCAGCAGGCGCAGCAGCGTGGTCTTGCCGCTGCCGTTGGCGCCGATCAGCCCGACCCTGTCGCCACGCATGATCACCGTGGAGAAATCGCGCACGACCGGCACCTGCCCCGGATACGCGAAGCACACCTCGCGCGCCTCGATCACTTTGCGTCCGCTCGCCTCGGCATCGGCGAATGCCATCCGCACGTTGCCGACCTGCTCGCGGCGCGCGGCGCGTTCGGCACGCATCGCCTTGAGCCGCCGCACCCGGCCTTCGTCGCGGGTGCGCCGCGCCTTGATGCCCTGGCGGATCCACACCTCTTCCTGCGCCAGCAGCTTGTCGAAGCGCGCGTTCTCCTGCGCCTCGGCATGCAGGCGCTCCTCGCGGCGACGCAGGTAGTTGTCCCAGTCGCCCGGCCACGACGTCAGCCCGCCGCGGTCGATCTCGACGATGCGGGTGGCGAGCGCGCGCAGGAAGCGGCGGTCGTGGGTGACGAACACCAGCGCGGTCGAGCCGCCCGGCGCGGCCCAGCGCTTGAGGAACCCTTCGAGCCACTCGATCGACGGGATGTCGAGGTGGTTGGTGGGCTCGTCCAGCAGCAGCACGTCCGGCCGCGACACCAGCGCGCGCGCGAGCAGCACGCGACGCTTCATGCCGCCGGACAGGCCCGCGAACGCGGCCTCGCCGTCGAGTTCCAGCCGGGTCAGCGTCTCCTCGACCCAGCGCTGCGCGTCCCAGCCGTTGGCCTGGTCGATGCGCGCGTGCACGCGCGCGAGCGCCTCGGCGTCGAGCGGCTGCGCGTGGCTCAGCCGGTGGTGCTCGGCCAGCCACTCGCCGAGTTCGCCGAGGCCGCCCGCCACCACGTCGAACACCTGCCCGCGCGCCTGCTGCGGCACTTCCTGCTCCAGCCGCGCCACGCGCACGCCGCCCTCGCGGCGCACCTCGCCGTCGTCGGGCTGCAACTCGCCCGCGACCAGCTTGAGCAAGGTCGACTTGCCGGCACCGTTGCGGCCGATCAGCGCGATGCGCTCGCCGGGATCGATGGACAACTGGGCGTCGTCGAGCAGCAGCGGGCCGCCGACGCCGTAGTCGACGTTCTGCAGGGTGATCAGGGGCATGGCCGCATTGTAGCGGCGCTCAGCCGGTCTCCCGCGGACGCACCCGGAACGCGCAGCTGATGCGCGGCCCGACCGACTCTTCGGTTTTGGGAATGCCATGCTCGTAGACGAACTGCGAGGCATGGCTCATCACGAACAGGCTGCCGGGTTCCAGGTCGACGAAATCCACCCGCGCGCCGCGCTCCATGCGGCGCAACGTCATCCGGCGCGTGGCGCCGAGCGAGAGCACCGCGATCGGCTGTCCCGGCACCAGCATGTGCAGCTTGTCGTGATGCGGCGCGACGCTGTCGCGGCCGTCGCGATAGAAGTTGAGGCCAACCGCATTGAACGGCGCGCCGAGCGTGTCGCGCACCACCCCCGCCGCCTCGGCGAGTGCCGCCGGCAGTTTCGGATCGTCGAGCCAGTAGCTGGCGGTCAGGCGCGGCACGTCAACTACGCGGTCGTACATCGGCCGCCGCTGCGCCTGCCAGCGCACCACCTCGCGCAGGTGCTCGAACCAGCAGCGCTGGGTGGCGTCGTCGACCACGCGCGGGCGGTACGTCACCCCGCCTTCCGCGTCCTCGGCCAGCACGCGCGGCGCCGGCGCGAACAGGTCGGTCTGCAGCAGCGAGGGCGCGCGTCTCATGCCGCGAGCATGCCTGCCGCCCGTCTCAGCGGCCGACACCGCGCGCCGCGGCGGTCACAGGCCCGGGCGCGCCTGCGACGGCGGCGGGCCGGATTGGCCGCGCTGCAGGTCGATCAGCTGGTTGTCGGCCAGTGCCGTCGCCTCGCCGGTCACCGCGGCGACCACGAAGTACAGCGCCTTGCCGGCCCAGGTGCCCGGCCCGTCCCAGTACTCGGCACTCTCCACGTCCACGCAGATCAGGCGCAGCCCCGGGTCGTCCTTGCCTTCCGGAAAGAACACCTTCATCGCCGGCGCCCACAGCCGCTCGAGCTGCGCGCGGTCGTCGACCACGCGGGCATGGCCGGACACCGAGACGTAGACGTTCTTCGAGCGCGAAGCGTAGGCGACGTTGACCAGCGGGTTGCGCTCCAGCTCGCGCACCTTCGGGCTGTCGACCGAGGTCACGAACCACAGCCGGCCGTCGAAGCGTTCCGGCTTGCAGGTCCCGAGCGGACGGCTGACCAGGCGGCCATCCTCGGCCACGGTGGTGAACATCGCCACGTGGACGTCGTCGATGAGCTCGGCCAGCCTCTGCAGTTGGGCTTCACGGTCGTGCATGGCGGTCTCCGATACGGCACGGGAACAGGCCCATCAGAGTCCCGCTGCCGGCAAGGCGCGGTGAAACGAAAACAGCGCGGAATCCCGCGCTGTGCGGACGAGCCGGAACCGCGCGTCAGGCGGCGCGATCGGCCTCGGTGGTGAAGCTCTCGCCGCAGCCGCATTCGGCGGCGATGTTCGGATTGCGGAACACGAACTGCTCACCCAGTCCCTGCTTGACGAAATCGATCAGCGTGCCGTCCACCAGCGGAAGGCTGACCGCATCGACGAAGATACGCACGCCACCCTGCTCGAACACCGTGTCGTCGGCGCGCTGCTCGCGCGCCAGGTCGGCGAAGTGCTGCCAGCCGGAGCAGCCGGCGCGCTGGACGCCGAAACGCAGCCCGAGCGCGCCCGGGGTTTCGCGGACGAAATGCTGGACGCGGGCAAGCGCGGCAGGAGCGAGCGAAATGGCCATGAGCGGAGGTCGTTGGAAACAGGAGAAAGTATAAGGCGGCGAGCCCGAGCGTTCGGTAAACTGCCGCATTCCCGATATCGGTCCAGACGGCCAGGATTCAAGGCATGACGGTGGTCAGCGTGCAGCAGGCGCTGGCGGGACATGTGCCCGTCGGCGGTGAGGTCACGGTGCGCGGCTGGGTGCGCACCCGGCGCGACTCCAAGGCGGGCGTGAGCTTCGTCAACGTGAGCGACGGCTCCTGCTTCGCGCCGATCCAGGTGGTCGCCCCGAATACGCTGGCCAATTACGAATCGGAAGTGAAACACCTCACCGCCGGCTGCGCGGTGATCGCGCGCGGCCGGCTGGTGCCGTCGCAGGGCCAGGGCCAGGCGTTCGAGATCCAGGCCGAGGACCTGCGGGTTGTCGGCTGGGTTGAGGACCCGGAGACCTATCCGATCCAGCCGAAGCCGCATTCGCTGGAGTTCCTGCGCGAAGTCGCGCACCTGCGCCCGCGCACCAACCTGTTCGGCGCGGTGACCCGCATCCGCCATTGCCTCGCGCAGGCAGTGCACCGCTTCTTCCACGAGCGCGGGTTCTACTGGATCAGCACCCCGATCATCACCACCTCCGACGCCGAGGGCGCCGGGCAGATGTTCCGGGTCTCCACGCTCGATCTCGCCAACCTGCCGCGCACCGACGGCGGCGAAGTCGACTTCTCGCGCGACTTCTTCGGCAAGGAGACGTTCCTCACCGTCTCGGGCCAGCTCAACGTCGAGGGCTACTGCCTCGCGCTGAGCAAGGTGTACACGTTCGGGCCGACGTTCCGCGCCGAGAACAGCCACACCACCCGCCACCTGGCCGAGTTCTGGATGATCGAGCCGGAGATCGCGTTCGCCGATCTCAACGACGACGCCGCGCTGGCCGAGGACTTCCTCAAGTACCTGTTCCGCGCGGTGCTGGAGGAGCGTGCCGACGACATGGCGTTCATCGCCGAACGCGTGCAGAAGGACGCGGTAAGCCGCCTGGAGTCGTTCATCAACGCGCCGTTCGAGCGCATCGAATACACCGAGGCGATCCGCCTGTTGCAGAACTCCGGGCAGAAGTTCGACTTCCCGGTCGAGTGGGGCCTGGATCTGCAGACCGAGCACGAGCGCTGGCTGACCGAGGTACACGTCGGACGCCCGGTCGTGGTGACCAACTATCCGGAGCGCATCAAGGCGTTCTACATGCGCCTCAACGACGACGGCCGCACCGTCGCGGCGATGGACGTGCTGGCGCCGGGCATCGGCGAGATCATCGGCGGCAGCCAGCGCGAGGAGCGCCTCGACGTGCTCGACGAGCGCATGGCGCAGTTCGGGCTCGATCCGGCCCACTACCAGTGGTACCGCGACTTCCGCCGCTACGGCACCGTGCCGCATGCGGGCTTCGGGCTCGGCTTCGAGCGCCTGGTGGTGTACGTCTGCGGCCTGTCCAACATCCGCGACGCGATCCCCTACCCGCGTGCGCCCGGCAGCGCAGAGTTCTGACCATGCTGCTGTTCGCCGCGCTCGCGCTGATCGGGGTCGCCGTCGGTGGACTGACCGCGTTCGTGATCTTCTGGCCGCTGACGCTGGTGCACGTCCGCGACCGCCACCCAGGCCTGCAGGCGGAGCTCGGCGCCGGCGCGTTCGCCAATCCCACCGCGCTGCGTTGGCTGCTGCGCGGCGGCTACCGGCGGGTCCGCGACCGCAACCTGGACGGTCTGGCGACCCCGGCGAAGGTGTCGCTGCTGGTGGTCCTCGGCAGCCTGCTCGCGTCCGGCGCGCTGTGGGGCCTTGCGGAGGTGTTCGGATGAACGAGACGCGCGAACAGTGGTGGCTGGCCACCCTCGGCCGCACCGTGGTGTGGGCCCGGCTGCGCGTGCTCGAGGCCGGCACCGCCGAGATCTTCGACAGCGACGGCAAGACGCTCGGTTTCGAAAGCGAGGACACTGCGCGGGCCGCGCTGATGGATGCTGACTACGTCGAGCTCGACGGCATGGACGACGACGACGCGCAGGCGCGCGGCTTCGCGCTCGACGAACTGACCCCGCCGCAGGCGCAGGACGATGCCGCGCTCCGGGACCTCATGGTCCAGAAACTGCCACCGAGGCACTGACATGTTCCAGCCGCGCTCCTACGTCGAAACCGACCTGCGCGAGCTCGACGCGCTGATCGCGCGCGACGCGTTCATCACCCTGGTCACCGTCCGCGACGGCGCGCCCGAGGTCAACCACCTGCCGGTGCTGTACCGGCGCGACGGCGACCGCATCGAACTGCGCGGCCACTGGTCCGCGGCCAACCCGCAGGCCAAGCAGGCCGGCCCGGCGCTGGCGATCGTGCACGGGCCGCATGCCTACATCTCGCCGGGCTGGTACCCGGACAAGCAGCCGGAAGCGCGGGTGCCGACCTGGAACTACGTGGTCGCGCATCTGCACGGCACGCTGGAGACGTTCCGCGACGAAGAAGGCCTCGCGACGCTGGTCGACGAACTGAGCGCGCACCACGAAGCCACGGTCGGCGGCGACTGGCGTTTCGATTTCGACCGCCCGGAAGAGCGCCGCCAGCTGCGCGGCATCGTCGGCTTCCGTCTGCTGGTCGAGCGTGCCGAGCTCAAGTTCAAGCTGAGCCAGAACCACCCGCTCGGCAACCGGCAGTCGGTGGTCGAGCGGCTCGCGGCGATCGGCGGCGAGGCCGGCGAGGTGGCCGAGATGATGCGCGCCCGACTCGCGCTGGCTCCCCTCGAATAACCCGACGGAGCGGCGCATGGATCTCGAACTCGGCGGCCGCCACGCGCTGGTCTGCGGCGCATCGGAAGGCATCGGCCGCGCCGTCGCACATGAACTGGCGCTGCTCGGCGCCGACGTCACCGTGCTGGCGCGGCGCGAGGCGGCGCTGGCCGAGGTGGTCGCGGGCCTGCCGCGCCGTGACGGCCAGCGGCACGGTCTGCTGAGCGCGGACGTCGCCGACACCGGTGCGCTGCGCGAGCGCGTGCAGGCGCTCGTGGCCGAACGCCCGGTGCAGATCCTGGTCAACAACACGGCGGGCCCGCCCGGCGGCCCGGCGCACGGTGCCGACGACCAGGCGTTCCTGGACGCGTTCAACCGGCACCTGATCGCCAACCACGTGCTGCTGCAGGGCGTGCTGCCCGGCATGCGCGCAGCCGGCTGGGGCCGACTGGTGAACATCGTCTCGACTTCGGTGCGCGAGCCCATCGTCGGCCTCGGCGTGTCCAACACCGTGCGCGGCGCAGTGGCGAGCTGGGCCAAGACGCTCTCGCGCGAGCTCGCCGCCGACGGCATCACCGTCAACAACGTGCTGCCCGGCTACACCGAGACCCAGCGGCTGACGCAGATCATCGACGACCGCGCGCGCGCCAGCGGCCAGAGCCGCGAGACCGTGGCCGACGCCATGCGCGCGAGCGTCCCTGCCCGCCGCTTCGCACGGCCCGAGGAGGTCGCCGCGGTGGTGGCGTTCCTGTGCTCGCCGGCGGCGGCCTACGTCAACGGCGTCAGCCTCGCCGTCGACGGCGGACGCATGCAATCGATCTGAGCGACGCACGCCGCCTGGGGCTTCTCGGGTACCCTGAACGGATGCGCCTGACCCACTGGATCGACGGACACCCGCTTGCCGGGGATGCCTGGCTCGACGTGCACGAGCCGGCCACCGGCGCCGCGTTCGCGCAGGTCGCGCGCGGCGATGCGGCCACCGTCGAGGCCGCGGTCGCCGCCGCCGACGCTGCGTTCCCCACCTGGGCGGCGCTGCCCAACAGCCAGCGCGCGCGCTGGCTGGAGCGCTTGGCCGATGCGCTCGAGGCGCGGCTGGAGGAGTTCGCCCGCGCGGAAGCGCGCGACGGCGGGAAGCCGATCCGGCTGGCGCGCGAGGTGGAGATTCCGCGCGCGATCAGCAACCTGCGCTTCTTCGCCCACGCCGCGACCCAGTTCGCGAGCGAATCGCACCACGGCGAGGCCGGCCTCAATTACACGCTGCGGCAGCCGTTGGGCGTGGTGGCGACCATCTCGCCGTGGAACCTGCCGCTGTACCTGTTCACCTGGAAGATCGCGCCCGCGCTCGCGGCCGGCAACGCGGTGGTCGCAAAGCCGTCCGAGGTGACGCCACTGACCGCCACCCTGCTCGGCGAGCTGGCGGCGGACATCGGCTTCCCCGCCGGCGTGCTGAACATCGTGCATGGGCTCGGCCCGGAGGTCGGCGAGCCGCTGGTGACGCACCCGCGCGTGCGCGCGATCTCCTTCACCGGCAGCACCGCCGTCGGCCGCCGCATCGCGGCGCTGACCGCGCCGATGCTGAAGAAGCTGTCGCTCGAACTCGGCGGCAAGAACCCGACGCTGGTGTTCGCCGATAGCGACTGGCGCACCCAGCTCGACACGCTGGTGCGTTCGGCGTTCCAGAACGCCGGGCAGATCTGCCTGTGCGGCTCGCGGCTGCTGGTGCAGCGCGCGATCTACGCCGAGGTGCGCGACGCGCTGGTCGAACAGGCGCAGGCGCTCGCCATCGGCGATCCGCTCGAGGAGGCCACGCGCCTCGGCCCGCTGGTCTCGCAGGCGCACTTCGACAAGGTGACCCGGGCAATCGCGCGCGCGCGCGACGAAGGCGGCCGCGTGCTGTGCGGCGGGCACGCGCTCGAGGGTCCCGGCTGGTACGTGGCGCCGACCGTGATCGAGGGCCTCGGCCCCGATTGCGCCACCAACCGCGAGGAGATCTTCGGCCCGGTGGTGACGTTGCAGCCGTTCGACGACGAGGACGAGGCATTGCGCCTGGCCAACTGTGGCGATTACGGGCTTGCCGCCTCGGTGTGGACGCGCGACCTCGACCGGGCGCACCGCGTGGCCGCACGGCTGCGGGTGGGCATGGTCTGGATCAACACCTGGCTGATGCGCGACCTGCGCACGCCATTCGGCGGTACCGGACATTCCGGCCTCGGTCGCGAAGGCGGCTTCGAGGCCATGCGTTTCTTCACCGAACCCAAGAACGTTGGAATTGCACTCCGATGAGCAAGATCGATCACCTGCTGGAGAACAACCGCGAATGGTCCGAGCGGATCTGTCGCGAGGACCCCGAGTTCTTCCTGCGCCTGTCGCGGCAGCAGTCCCCGGAGTACCTCTGGATCGGCTGTTCCGACTCGCGGGTGCCCGCCAACCAGATCATCGACATGGCGCCGGGCGAAGTGTTCGTCCACCGCAACATCGCCAACGTGGTGGTGCACACCGACCTCAACTGCCTGTCGGTGATCCAGTTCGCGGTCGACGTGCTGAAGGTCAAGCACATCCTCGTGGTCGGCCACTACGGTTGCGGCGGTGTGCGCGCGGCGCTCACCCGCCAGCGCCTGGGTCTGGTCGACAACTGGATCCGCCACGTGAGCGACGTCGCCGAGAAGCACGAGGGCTGCCTGCACGGGGCGGGCGACGTCGACCGCCAGCACGACCGCCTGTGCGAACTGAACGTGCTCGAGCAGGTGGTCAACGTCAGCCAGACCACCATCGTGCTCGATGCCTGGGCGCGCGGGCAGGAGCTGACCGTGCATGGCTGGGTGTACAGCCTCAAGGACGGCCGGGTGAACGACCTTGGCCTGGACATCGACAGCCCCGAGCGCCTCGCCGAGCAGTACCCGCGCGCGCTGGCGCGGATCGGTACGCGCGCGGCGGTGCCGGCATGAGCGCGGGCATCCAGGCCGAACGCGCGCCGCGTCCGGTCGGCCGCTATCCACACGCGCGCCGGGTCGGCGAGCTGCTGTTCCTGTCCGGCATCGGTCCGCGCGATCCGGTCAGCAACGCGGTGCCCGGCAACGAGTACGACGCCGACGGCCGCGTGTTGCGCTACGACATCGCCGCGCAGTGCCACGCGGTGTTCGCCAACGTGCGCGCCGTGCTGGAGGCGAGCGGCGCGCGCTGGGAGGACCTGGTCGACGTCACCGTCTATCTCACCGACATGGCGCGCGACTTCCCGGTCTATAACGCAATCTGGGCCGAGTACTTCCCGGACCCGGCTACCGCGCCGTGCCGCACCACGCTCGGCGTCAGCGCGCTGCCGACGCCGATCGCGATAGAACTGAAGTGCGTCGCCGCCCCCAGGAGCTGACCATGCTGCCCGCCCCGCTCGACCTGCAGGCCTGGATCGAGGAGCACCGGCACCTGCTGAAGCCGCCGGTCGGCAACAAGTGCCTGTACGACGGCGAGTTCATCGTCATGGCGGTCGGCGGGCCGAACCAGCGCACCGACTACCACGTCGACGAAGGGCCCGAGTGGTTCTACCAGCTGGAAGGCGAGATGGTGCTGCGCATCCAGGAGGACGGCCGGGTACGCGACATCCCGATCCGCGCGGGCCAGACGTTCCTGCTGCCGCCGCGGGTGCCGCACTCGCCGCAGCGCATGCCGGACTCGGTGGGGCTGGTGATCGAGCGCAAGCGCCTGCCCGGCGAGCGCGACGGGCTGATGTGGTTCTGCGAGCGCTGCAACACCCGGTTGTACGAGGAGTTCTTCGAGCTGCGCGACATCGAGCGCGATTTCCCGCCGGTGTTCGAGCGCTTCTACCGCTCGCGCGAGCACCGCACCTGCCCGTCGTGCGGCCACCTGCATCCGGCGCCGGCGCGCTACGACGACGCCCCCGGCTGAACCCTTCAGCGCCGCGGCCGGTCAAGCGCGGCCGTCACATCTCGGCAGCGTTTTTTCCACGGAGCTTGCACAGGCGACGCCCAACAATCGCGTCCACTCTCCAGGGAAAAACCGCGCCGCCATGATCTACCCCACCGCATACGACGTTCTGCCCATGGGTTTCGCCGAAGCCCCCACCCAGGGTGCGCTGATCGACGGCCAGGGCACGTGCGGCGTGCAGGCGCAGCGCGACCCGAATGGCGACTGGCACGACGTGCAGGTCGTGGTCGCCATGGCGTGGGACGATTCGGCTTCCGGTCAGTCGCGGCTTGCCGCCTACGGCAGGACGCGCTGACCTGCGGCGGCCGGGCGGCAGGATGCCGCCCGGCCGGGCGCACGGCACCCGGGGCGCTGCGGCGCCCTTTTTTGCTGCCCGCACGACAGGCCCGATCGGCGACAATGCGCGTCTGACTCGTCCGGTCCCGCCTGCCCGTGCTGAAGATCGACGTCCACGCCCATTACCTGCCGCGCGACTGGCCCGACCTCGCCCGCAAATACGGCGACCCGCGTTTTCCGGTCATCCACCACACCGACGACGGCCGGCACCGCATCTACAAGGACGGCAAGTTCTTCCGCGAGATCTGGTCGAAGACCTGGGACCCGGCGGAGCGTCTGGAGGACTACGCGCGCTTCGGCGTGCAGGTGCAGGTGATCAGCACCGTGCCGGTGATGTTCAGCTACTGGGCCAAGCCGCACCACGCGCTGGAACTGCACCAGGCGCTCAACGATCACATGGCCGAGGCCTGCCGCGCCTATCCGCGGCACTACGCCGGGCTGGGCACGGTGCCGCTGCAGTCGCCGCGGCTGGCGATCCAGGAGCTGGAACGCTGCATGGACCAGCTCGGCCTGCAGGGCGTGCAGATCGGCTCGCACGTCAACGACTGGAACCTCGACGCGCCGGAGCTGTTCGAGTTCTTCCAGGCCGCGAGCGAGCTCGGCGCGGCGATCCTCGTCCACCCGTGGGACATGATGGGCGCGGCGACCATGCCCAAGTACTGGCTGCCGTGGCTGGTGGGCATGCCTGCCGAGCAGTCGCGCGCCGCCTGCTGCCTGATCTTCGGCGGCGTGCTCGAGCGCCTGCCGAAATTGCGCGTCTGCCTCGCCCACGGCGGCGGCAGCTTTCCGTACACGATCGGCCGCATCGAGCACGGCTTCAACATGCGGCCGGACCTCGTCGCCACCGACAACCCGCGCAACCCGCGCGAGTACCTCGATCGCCTGTACTTCGACTCCTGGGTGGCCGACGGACGTGCGCTGCGCTACCTGATCGACACCTGCGGGGCCTCGCAGGTGATGCTGGGCACCGATTATCCGTTCCCGCTGGGCGAACAGACGCCCGGCGGCCTGATCGACGAGCTGGAGCTCGACGCGCAGGCGCAGGCGCGCCTGTACCACGGCACCGCGCTGGAATGGCTCGGCCTGCCGCTGTCGCGATTCGCCTGAAGGACGCCGCCCGTGATGATCGCCACCCAGGACCACGCCCTCGCGCTGGACGCCGCCGATCCCCTGCCGACGCTGCGCGGCGAATTCCTCATGCCGCGCCACGGCGACGGCGAACAGGCCTACTTCGTCGGCAACTCGCTCGGCCTGCAGCCGCGCAACGCCCGCCGCTACGTCGAGGAAGTGCTCGACAAGTGGGCGCTGGAAGGCGTCGAGGGGCATTTCCGCGGCCACGCGCAGTGGGTCAGCTACCACGCGCTGGTGCGCGAGTCGCTCGCGCGGGTGGTCGGCGCGCAGCCGGAAGAGGTGGTGGCGATGAACTCGCTCACCGCCAACCTGCACCTGATGATGGTCAGCTTCTACCGGCCGACCCGCGAGCGCCCGGCCATCCTGATCGAAGCCGGTGCGTTCCCCTCGGACCGCTACGCGGTGGAGTCGCAGATCCGCTTCCACGGCTTCGACCCGGCGCGCGACCTCATCGAGGTCGAAGCCGACGAGCCCAACGGCACGATCTCGATGGCCGCGCTGGAGCGCGCGATCGCCGAGCACGGCCCGCGCCTGGCGCTGGTGCTGTGGCCGGGCGTGCAGTACCGCACCGGGCAGGCGTTCGATCTCGCGGCGATCGCGAAGCTCGCCCACGCGCAGGGCGCGGTATGCGGCTTCGACCTCGCGCACGCAGTCGGCAATCTGGAACTCGCCCTGCACGACAGCGGCGCCGACTTCGCGGTGTGGTGCCATTACAAGTACATGAACGCGGGGCCCGGCGCCGTGGCCGGCTGCTTCGTGCATGCGCGCCATGCCCGCACCGACCGCCCGCGTTTCGCCGGCTGGTGGGGCCACGATCCGGTCACGCGCTTCCGCATGGGTCCGCATTACGACCCGACACCAGGCGCGGACGGCTGGCAGCTGAGCAATCCGCCGATCTTCGCGCTGGCGCCGCTGCGCGCATCACTGGAAGTGTTCGACCGCGCCGGCATGCGCGCGCTGCGCGCCAAGTCCGAGCGGCTGACCGGCTATCTCGAAGCGCTGATCGATGCGCGCCTGCGCGATACGCTCGAAGTGGCCACCCCGCGCGAGCCGGCGCGCCGCGGCGCACAGTTGTCGATCCGCGTGATCGGCGGACGTGAGCGCGGGCGCGCCCTGTTCGAATACCTGGGTGCGCATGGCGTGCTCGGCGACTGGCGCGAACCGGACGTGATCCGCATCTCGCCCGCCCCGCTCTACAACACCCACCTGGACGTGCTGCGCTTCGCGCAGGCGGTGGAGGCCTGGCGCGATGGCCGCTGAGCGACACATCACCGTCATCGGCGCAGGCCTCGCCGGCGCGCTGCTCGCCACCCTGCTCGCTCGCCGTGGCTGGCAGGTCGACGTCTACGAGAAACGCGGCGATCCGCGGCTGCGCGGCTACGAAGGCGGCCGCTCGATCAACCTGGCATTGGCCGAACGTGGCCGCCATGCGCTCGGCCTTGCCGGTGCGCTCGATGCGGTGATGGCGCAGGCGGTGATGATGCGCGGCCGCATGGTGCACCCGCTCGACGGCCCGGTGAACCTGCAGCGCTACGGCCGCGACGACAGCGAGGTGATCTGGTCGGTCCACCGCGGCGAGCTCAACATCGTGCTGCTCGACATCGCCGAGCGCGCCGGCGCGCGTCTGCATTTCGACCGGCGGCTGGAAGCGGTCGACTTCGATGCGCGCGTTGCGCGGTTCGCCGACGACCGCGCCGGTAGCGCCGAGGCGGTCGGGTTCGAATCGCTGGTCGGCGCCGATGGCGCGGGCTCGGCGCTGCGCGCGGCGATGCAGCGGCAGTTCGACCTCGGCGAGCGGGTGGAATCGCTCGGGCACTCGTACAAGGAGCTCGAAATCCCACCCGACGAGGACGGCAGTTTCCGGCTCGAGCCGAACGCGCTGCACATCTGGCCGCGCGGACGCTACATGTGCATCGCGCTGCCCAACGACGAGCGCACGTTCACCGTCACCCTGTTCCTGCCGAACGAGGGCGATCCGTCGTTCGCGACCGTGCGCACCGGCGTCGATGCGCGTGCGCTGTTCGCGCGCGATTTCCCCGACGCGCTGCCGCTGATTCCGCGCCTGCAACACGACTGGAAACACAACCCGACCGGCGTGCTGGCGACGCTCTACCTCGACCGCTGGTGCTTGGACGACCGCGCCGTCCTGCTCGGCGATGCCGCGCACGCGATGGTGCCGTTCCACGGCCAGGGCATGAACTGTGCGTTCGAGGATTGCGTGGCGCTGGCCGATCACCTGGAACGCAGCGCCGACCGCGCGCAGGCGTTCGCCGCGTTCCAGGCCGAACGCCTGCCCAACTCGCGCGCGATCCAGCGCATGGCGCTGGAGAACTATCTGGAGATGCGCGACCGCGTCGACGATGCCGACTACCTGCTGCAGCGCGCGCTCGAGCTGAAGCTGGCCGAGCGCCACCCCGACCGGTTCATGCCGCGCTACAGCATGGTGACGTTCCGCCGCATGCCCTACGCCTTGGCGTTCGAGCGCGGCCAGCTCCAGCGCGGACTGCTGGCGCGGCTGACCGAAGGGCACCACAGCCTCGACACGCTGGATTGGGACGTCGTGGACGCCGCGGTGCGGGAGAGCCTGCCGCCGCTGCCGGCCGAGGTCTGACGTCCGTGCTGTAGGAGCGGCTTCAGCTGCGGCCGGGCATAGACGCTTCTTTGATCGCGGCTGAAGCCGCTCCTACAAAACCCGCGCGGCTGAAGCCGCTCCTACGGCAAATCGCTGTTGCGGATACTGAGACGCCGCCGCGCTATACCGGTCCCACCATGCCCGCCAGCTTCCTGTTCTACGACCTCGAAACCTTCGGCAGCGACCCGCGCGGCTCGCGTGTGGCGCAGTTCGCGGCGATCCGCACCGACCTCGACCTCAATCCGGTCGAGGAGCCGCTGGATTTCCTGGTCCGGCCAGCGGACGACGTGCTGCCGTCGCCCGGCGCCACCCTCGTCACCGGCATCACCCCGCAGCGCGCGCTGCGCGAGGGCGTGAGCGAAGCGGAGGCGTTCGCGCGCATCTTCGACGCGATGGCGCGGCCGGAGACCTGCACGCTGGGCTACAACTCGTTGCGCTTCGACGACGAGTTCGTCCGCTGCGGCTTCTACCGCAACTTCTTCGATCCGTACGAGCGCGAGTGGCGCGGTGGCAACTGCCGCTGGGACCTGCTCGACGTGTTCCGACTCGCGCATGCGCTGCGCCCCGATGGCCTGGTCTGGCCGGTGCGCGAGGACGGCGCGCCGTCGTTCAAGCTGGAGCATCTGGCCGAGGCCAACGGCGTGCGCGAGGGCGACGCCCACGAGGCGTTGTCGGACGTGCGCGCGCTGATCGGCCTCGCCCGCAGGCTGAAAGCCGCACAGCCCCGGATGTGGGACTACGCGCTGAAGCTGCGCGACAAGCGCTTCTGCGCCGCGATGCTCGACACCATCGCGATGCGGCCGGTGCTGCACGTCTCGCAGCGCTTCGCCGCCAGCCGCCTGTGCGCGGCGCCAGTGCTGCCGCTGGCCCGGCACCCACTGATCGAAAGCCGGGTGATCGTGTTCGACCTCGACCAGGATCCCGAACCGCTGCTAGCGCTCGACGCCGAGGCGATCGCCGCGCGCCTGTACACGCCGGCCGCCGGCCTGCCCGAGGGCGAGACGCGCATCGCGCTGAAGGAGGTCCATACCAACCGCTGCCCGGCACTGGTGGACTGGGCGCACCTGCGCGAGGGCGAGTTCGACCGGCTTCGCATCGACCGCGCGCTCGTCG
>DASQMI010000027.1:0-26138 GCA_035645555.1 Lysobacter sp.
GCGCATCGCCACCGTCGAGCGCGGCACGCTGGTTCGCGATGCCGCGGTCAACGGCCGCGTGGTCGCTGCGGTCAGCCCCACCCTGTACGCGCCGGTGGCCGCCACCGTGGTGCTGCGCAAGCACGCCGGCGACCGGGTGAAGAAGGGCGAGGTGCTCGCCGAGCTGGTGTCGCCGGAACTGGCCAACGAACTCGCGCGCGAGCGCTCGACCCTGCAGCAGCTGGAAGCCGAGGTCGGCGGCGCGCGCATCGATGCCGACCGCGCGCGCCTGCAGGCCGCGCGCGAGGTCGACGAGGCGGAGATCGCCGTGCAGGCGGCGCGCCGCGACCTGGAGCGCATCGAGCGCGCGTGGAAGGCCGGCGCGCTCGCCGAGATCGATTACCTGCGCGCCAAGGATGCGTTGAAGAGCGCGGAAATCCGCGCGCGCAACGCCGCCCGCGGGACCCAGCTCACCTCGCAGGACGCCGGTTTCGACCTGAAGACGCGCCGTCAGCAGGCCGAACGCCAGCGCCTGGTGGTGGCCGAACTGGCGCGGCGGGTCGACGAACTCAAGGTACGCGCGCCGGTGGACGGCGTGATCGGCACGATCGCGGTCGCCGACCGCGCCGTGGTGGCCGCGAACACCGCGCTGATGACGGTGGTCGACCTGTCCAGGCTCGAAGTCGAGCTCGAGGTGCCGGAGACCTACGCCGACGAGCTCGGCATCGGCATGCCGGCGGAAGTGCGCATCGGTGCGCAGACCGTCACCGGCAAGATCGCCTCGATCTCGCCCGAAGTGGTCAACGCGCAGGTGCTGGCGCGGGTGCGCTTCGACAACGGCCAGCCGGCCGGGCTGCGACAGAACCAGCGCGTCGCCGCGCGCGTGCTGATCGAGGAGCGCCCGAACGTGCTGACGGTGGCGCGCGGTCCGTTCGTCGACGCCCACGGCGGCCGCTACGCCTACTTCGTCGACGGCGGCAGCGCCGAGCGTCGTCCGATCCGCGTCGGCGCCACCAGCGTCAGCGCGGTCGAGATCCTCGAGGGCGCGCAGCCGGGCGATCGCATCGTGATCGCCGGCAGCGACGGCTTCGGCGATGCCGAGCGCGTGTCCATCAACGACTGACCCTTCCCCGCACCCCGCATTCCGACAGGAGCCCGCCCCATGCTGCGCATGAAGCAACTGAGCAAGGTCTACCGCACCCACATGATCGAAACCCATGCGCTGCGGGGGTTCGACATCCACGTCAAGGAAGGCGAGTTCGTCGCCGTCACCGGTCCGTCCGGCTCCGGTAAGACCACGTTCCTCAACATCGCCGGCCTGCTGGAGGAATTCTCCGGCGGCGAGTACTGGCTGGACGGCGTGGACGTGCGCGGGCTCAACGACACCCAGCGCTCGCGGCTGCGCAACGAGAAGATCGGTTTCATCTTCCAGGGCTTCAACCTGATCCCGGACCTCAACCTGTTCGACAACGTCGACGTGCCGCTGCGCTACCGCGGCTTCGACGCCGCCGAACGCAAGCGCCGGATCGAGGACGCGCTGTCGCGGGTCGGCTTGGCCTCGCGCATGAAGCATTACCCGGCCGAACTGTCCGGTGGCCAGCAGCAGCGCGTGGCGATCGCGCGCGCGCTCGCCGGCAGTCCGCGCCTGCTGCTCGCCGACGAGCCGACCGGAAACCTGGATTCGCAGATGGCGCGCGGCGTGATGGAGCTGCTGGAGGAGATCAACGCCGCCGGCACCACCATCGTCATGGTCACGCACGACCCCGAGCTGGCCGCGCGCGCGCAGCGCAACGTGCACATCATCGACGGCCAGGTCACCGACGTGCTGCACGAGCCCGGCCTGCGCCTGGTGGCGCGCAGCGAAACCCCCAACGCCACCAACGCCTGAGGCCCGTCATGTTCGGCTACTACCTCAAACTCGGCATCCGCAACCTGCGGCGCAACCCGATCCTGACCGCGCTGATGGTGGTCACGCTGGCGGTCGGCATCGCCGCCAGCATGGCGTCGCTGACCGTGCTGTACGTGATGTCCGGCGATCCGATCCCGCACAAGAGCGACCGCCTGTTCGTGCCGCTGCTGGACAACGCGCCGGCCCAGCAGCCCAATCCCAGCCCGGATCCGCCGGACCAGCTGACCTACCGCGACGCGCTCGCGCTCAAGCAGGCCGGCCGCTTCGAGCGCGCCACTGCGCTGATCGGCATCGGCGGCGCCATCGCCAGCGGCCGCGCCGGCGAGCAGCCGTCGCTGGTGGACGGCGTCGGCGTGCATCGCGATTTCTTCGCGATGTTCGACGTGCCGTTCCGCAGCGGCGCCGCGTGGAGCGCGGCCGACGACAGCCGCGGCGGCAACGTGATGGTGATCTCGCGCAAGCTCGCCGACCGCGTGTTCGGCGACGCCGACCCGGTCGGCAAGAGCCTGCGCTTCAACGGCGACGACTACACGGTGACCGGCGTGCTCGACGCGTGGGAACCGCTGCCGAAGTTCTACCGGTTGATCGGCGGCCCGACCTACCAGTTCGAGGACGTGTACGTCCCGTTCAACACCGCGATCGCCAAGGAGATGGACCCGCAGGGCAGCGTCAACTGCAACGTCGACGGTGAGGTCGAGCCGGGCTATCAGGGTCTGATGCGCTCGGAATGCACGTGGATCCAGTTCTGGGTCGAACTCGCCAGCGCCGGCGACCGCGCGGCCTACGCGGCCTTCCTCGACGACTACGTCAACGAGCAGAAGCGCCTCGGCCGCTTCGCGCGCCCGCTCAACAACCGCCTGCACGATGTCCGGCAGTGGCTGGAGGTGCAGGAGGTGGTCGGCGAGGACAACCGCCTGCAGACGTGGCTGGCGTTCGGTTTCCTGCTGGTGTGCCTGGTCAACGTGATCGGGCTGCTGCTCGCCAAGTTCACCGCACGCAGCGGCGAGATCGGCGTGCGCCGCGCGCTCGGCGCGCCGCGCCGGGAAGTGTTCAAGCAGTACCTCACCGAATCGGCGGTAATCGGCCTGGTCGGCGGCGTGTGCGGCCTCGGCCTCACCTTTGCGGTGCTGAAGCTGATGGCGCTGCAGTCGGAGGTGATCGGCGTGGTCGGCCGCATGGACTGGGTGATGCTGCTCACCGCGGTCGCGCTGTCCGTACTCGCCAGCCTGCTCGCCGGCCTGTTGCCCACCTGGCGCGCGTGCCAGGTGCGCCCGGCCGTGCAACTCAAGTCGCAGTAACCGGAGGCTGCCATGGAAATCCGTCCCATCTTTTCCGCACTGCTGCGCAGCAAGACCGGCGCGATCCTGATTGCCGCGCAGATCGCGCTCACCCTTGCGATCATCAGCAACGCGCTCTACGTCGTGCAGGACCGGCTCGCCCGCTCGCAGCGGCCGAGCGGCATCGACGAGGCCAACTCGTTCTACCTGTTCTTCGGCGCGGTCGGCGAGGTCGACGACCCCGAGGCGATGCAGCGCCGCGACGTCGAAGCGCTGCGTGCGATTCCCGGCGTGGCGAGCGCGGCGTGGGTCAACCAGTTCCCGATGGCGCAGAGCGGCTGGGGCCTGGGTTTGAGCACCCGTCCAGAGGACCCGTCCTCGGGCGTGGCCGCCGCCGCCTACTTCACCCCGCATCCGGTGACCGAGGCGTTCGGGGTGAAGCTGGTCGAAGGCCGCGACTTCACGCCGGCGGACGTGCGCACGGTCGATCCCGAGACCGGCAGTCTGGAGGCGGACACGGTGATCCTCACCCAGGCGCTGGCGAAGCGGCTGTTTCCCGACGACGCCAGCGTGGTCGGCAAGACGGTCAGCCTCGGCAATGGCGACGATGCGGTACCGATGCGGGTGGTCGGGGTGATCGAACGGCTGATGAGCCCGTTCGCGCAGAGCGGCGACACCGCGTACGACAGCTTCGTGCTGCCGGTGCGCCATCTGGTCAGCACCGGCAGCTACCTCGTGCGTACCGAACCGGGCCAGCGCGACCGGGTCATGCGCGATGCCGAGGAGGCGCTCGCCAAGCTGGGCAACGACCGCGTGCTGGTGTTCAACGACTCCGCCGAGGACCGCCGCCGCCAGCGCTACCAGGCCGAGACCTCGGTAGCCAGCATGCTGATCGCAGTCACGGTCGGCCTGCTGCTGGTGACCGCGAGCGGCATCGTCGGCCTAGCCAGCCTGTGGGTGACCCAGCGGCGCAAGCAGATCGGCGTACGGCGCGCGCTCGGCGCGCGGCGCTTCGACATCCTGCGCTACTTCATGCTGGAGAACCTGATGATCACCAGCACCGGCATCGTGGCCGGCATCGGGCTTGCGCTCGCGCTCAACCAGCTGCTGGTGAGCAAGCTCGAACTGCCGCGGCTGCCGCTGGCGCACCTCGGCGTGGGCATGCTGATCCTGTGGGCGTTGGGCATACTGGCGGTGTACGGGCCGGCGTGGCGCGCGGCCGCGGTGCCGCCGGCCACCGCCACCCGCAGCGCCTGACGCCCACGAGGTCGCATGCCGCGCATCCTGGTCATCGACGACAACCCGGCGGTCGCCACCGCGCTGGAGACGCTGTTCTCGCTGCACGACATCGACACCTGTGCGGCGGCGACGCCGGACGCCGGACTCGCGCTCTTGGAGCGCGAGCCGGTCGATCTGGTGGTGCAGGACATGAACTTCCATGCCGACACCACCTCCGGCGACGAGGGCGTGGCGCTGTTCCGCGCGATCCGCGCCCGCCATCCCGACCTGCCGGTGATCCTGCTGACCGCGTGGACCCATCTCGAATCGGCGGTCGACCTGGTCAAGGCCGGCGCGGCCGACTACCTCGGCAAGCCGTGGGACGACCGCAAGCTGATGGCGACGGTCAACAACCTGCTCGAGCTGTCGCAGACGCGCGCGCAGCTCGCGCGCCATCGGGCCGGCCAGGCACGCCGGCGCGGCGCGCTCGACGGCCACGACCTGCGCGGCTGGATCTACGCGGACGTCGCCAGCGAGGCGGTGTTGACGCTGGCCTGTCAGGTGGCGCGCTCGGAGCTGCCGGTACTGATCACCGGCCCGAACGGCGTCGGCAAGGAGAAGATCGCCGAGATCGTGCATGCCAATTCGCCGGTGGAGGACGGCCCGTTCGTCGCGGTGAACTGCGGCGCGCTGCCGGGCGAGCTGATCGAGGCCGAGCTGTTCGGCGCCGAGGCCGGCGCCTACACCGGCGCCACCCGCGCGCGCGAGGGCAAGTTCGAAGCCGCCGACGGCGGCACGCTGTTCCTCGACGAGATCGGCACGCTGCCGCTGGCCGGGCAGATCAAGCTGCTGCGCGTGCTCGAGACCGGCCGTTTCCAACGTCTCGGCAGCAACCGCGAGCGCACGGTCAAGGTGCGCGTGGTGAGCGCGACCAACGCAGACCTGCCGGCGATGATCGCGCACGGCCAGTTCCGCGAGGACCTGTTCTACCGCCTCAACGCGGTGGAAGTGCGGGTACCGCCGCTCGTGCAGCGCCCGGACGACATCCTGCCGCTGGCGCGGCATTTCCTGCCGCCCGGCAAGACACTCGCCGAGGATGCCGAGCGCGCGCTGCACGCGCACGCCTGGCCCGGCAACGTGCGCGAACTGCGCAACACGATCCAGCGCGCGGCGTTGCTCGCGCGCGGCGAGCGCATCCACGCCGGCGATCTCGGGGTGCCCGCGCCAGCACGTGCCGCCCCGGCGGCGAACCCCGATCCCGAGCCCGACCGCGCGGCGATCGAGGCGGCGCTGGCACGCGCCGGCGGCGTGTTGGCGCAGGCGGCGAGCGAGCTCGGGATGTCGCGCCAGGCGCTGTACCGCCGGCTCGAACGGCTCGGTATCCGGCGCGACTGATGCGCCTGCCGCAACGGCTGCCGCTGGCGGTGGTGCTCGGCGCGCTGGGGCTGCTGCACGCCGCGCTCGCCGCACTGCTGGCGGTCGTGCTGTCGCGCTGGCTGGTGGCATGGGCGGCGGTGGCGGCGGCCGTACTGCTGGTGGCGCCACTGCTGCACTACCACGTGCATCGCGCACTGGCGCCGATGCGCTCGCTGTTCCGCGCGCTCGCCGGCACCGTCACCAGCTACCGCGACGGCGACTTCAGCTTCAGCCTGGCGTGGGAAGGCGGCGGCGAGCTCGGCGAGCTGGTCGCCGCGCACAACGCGCTCGGCGATGCGCTGCGCGAGCAGCGCCTCACGCTGGTGCAGCGCGAACTGCTGCTGGACACGATGGTGCAGAACGCGCCGGTCGCGATGGTGCTGGTCGACCCCGGCGACCACGTGGTGTACGCCAACCTCGCCGCGCGGAAGATGCTCGGCAACGGGCAGCGGCTGGAAGGCCACCGTTTCGCCGTCGTGCTGGAGCAGATGCCGGATCCGGTGCGCGAGGCATTCGAGCGCGGCGATGGCATCTTCACCGTCGGCGATGACGAGCACGAGGAGGTCTATCACCTGCTGCGCCGCCGCTTCCGCCTGAATGGGCGGCGGCACGAGCTGATCCTGCTGCGCCATCTGACCGCCGAACTGCGGCGGCAGGAGGTGCAGACGTGGAAGAAGGTCATCCGGGTGATCAGCCACGAGCTCAACAACTCGCTGGCGCCGATCGCCTCGCTCGCGCACTCCGGCGGCGAGCTGCTGCGGCGCGGTCAGCACGAACGGCTGCCGGCGGCGCTGGCGACGATCGAGGAGCGCGCGCGTCACCTGGAGGGATTCATCCGCGACTACGCGCGCTTCGCCAAGCTGCCGGCGCCGCGGCGCGAGCCGGTGGACTGGCCGCGCTTCGTCGCGCAGCTGCGCGAGCAGGTGCCGTTCCGTTACCTCGGTCCGGACGAAGGCAGCGGCCGTTTCGACGCCGCGCAGCTGGAGCAGTGCCTGATCAACCTGCTGAAGAACGCCCACGAATCCGGCTCCGCGCCGGAGGACGTGACGCTGTCGCTGCGCCGTGCGCCGGACGCCTGGCGCATCGACGTGCTCGATCGCGGCAGCGGCATGAACGAGGCGGTGATCGCCAATGCGCTGCTGCCGTTCTATTCGACCAAGCGCAACGGCACCGGGCTCGGACTCGCGCTCGCGCGCGAGATCGCCGAGGCGCATGGCGGCCGCATCGCGCTGCTCAACCGCGAAGGCGGCGGGCTGTGTGTGAGCCTGGTGCTGCCGGATTGAGCCGGGTTCGCAAGCGGCCCCGCGGTCGCGGCGCGCAATTCGCGGCTGAAGCCGCTCCTACTTCGGCCGCTTCTTCGGCCGCTCCCAGCCTTCGATCACCGCCTGCCGCGCGCGCGCGACCGACAGCTTACCGGCCGGTGCCTCGCGGGTGATGACCGAACCCGCGCCAATCGTCGCATCGCGGCCCACGGTCACCGGCGCCACCAGCGCGGTGTTGGAACCGATGAACGCGCCGTCCTCGATCGTGGTGAGGTGCTTGTTGGCGCCGTCGTAGTTGCAGGTGATGGTGCCCGCGCCGACGTTGACGCCGGCACCCACCAGCGCATCGCCGAGATAGGTCAGGTGGTTGGCCTTGCTGCCGGGCCCGAGCCGCGCGTTCTTCGCCTCGACGAAGTTGCCCACGTGAACGCCGTCGGCCAGCACCGTGCCCGGACGCAGCCGCGCGAACGGACCGATCTGCGCGGCGCCTTCCACCACCGCGCCTTCGAGATCGCAATGCGCGCGCACCTCGGTGCCGGCGCCGAGCCGCACGTCCTTGAGCCGGCAGAACGGGCCGATCCGCACGCCGTCGCCGAGCTCGACGCGGCCTTCGATCACCACGTCGACGTCGATCTCGACGTCGCGGCCGACGATGAGCTCGCCGCGCAGGTCGAAGCGCGCGGGATCGGCCAGGCGTGCGCCCTGCAGGCAGACCGCGCGCGCGGCGCGGCGCTGGTACGCGCGCTCGAGCTGCGCGAGCTGCCAGCGGTCGTTGGCGCCTTCGACCTCGAGCGGATCGTCGACCAGCACGATGTCCGCCGGCCGGTATTCGGCCGCGGCCTGCGCGAACACATCGGTCAGGTAGTACTCGCCCTGCGCGTTGTCGTTGCGCAGCCCGTGCAGCCATCCGGCGAGCGCGCCGGCGTCGGCGGCGACGATGCCGGTGTTGACCGCGCGGATCGTGCGCTGCTCGTCGTCGGCGTCCTTCTCCTCGACGATGCGCGCCACCCGGCCCTCGGCATCGCGCACGATGCGACCGTAGCCGGTCGGATCGTCGAGCTCGGCGGCGAGCACCGCCAGCGGCGCCTGCACCGCGAGCAATCGCCGCAGCGTATCGGCGGTGATCAGCGGCACGTCGCCATACAGCACCAGCACGCGCGCCGCGGCGGGAATCGTCGGCATCGCCTGCTGCACCGCATGCCCGGTGCCGAGCCGTTGCGCCTGCTCGACCCACTGCAGATCGCCCTGCTCGGCGAACGCCGCGCGCACCTGCTCGCCGCCGTGGCCGTACACGATGTGCACCGCCGCCGGCTGCAGTGCGCGCGCGGTGGCGATCACGTGCGCGAGCATCGGCCGCCCGGCGACCGGTTGAAGCACCTTCGGCAGGGCGGATCGCATGCGCTTGCCCTCGCCGGCGGCGAGGACGACGACGTGCAGGGGAGAGGCGCTCATCAACGGGTCCAGAGCAATGTCGAGCCACGAAGCTTAGACGATCGCCCCGCCCCGGCAATGTCGAGGCGCTGACCGGCCCACCACGACGGCTCTGCTAGCATCCGAACGTTTCGCGGTCCGCCCGCCCCCGGTGCATCGCCTTGAGCCTGACGCGCCAGAGCCGCCACTACCTGCTGATCGGCATCCTGCAATGGCTGCTCGACTGGGCGGTCATGGTCGCGCTCAGCCATGCCGGACTGTGGGTGGAGGCGGCCAACATCTGCGGCCGCATCAGCGGCGCGATGCTCGGATTCTGGCTCAACGGACGGATCACGTTCGCCGGCGACGAAACCGCGATCGGCGGCCGTCAGCTCGGGCGGTTCGTGCTGCTGTGGCTGTCGACCACGTTCGTCAGCACCTGGGCGATGGCGGCGATCGAGGACGGGCTTGGGCTGCGCTGGACCTGGCTAGCGAAGCCGGCGGTGGAACTCGCGCTCGGCGGCGTCGGCTTCGTGCTCTCGCGGCATTGGGTCTACCGCCGCTAGCCGAAAAAAAAGCGACGGCCGCGGCCGTCGCTTCGTGGGTCCGATCGAAACCGACGTCAGTGCTGCATGGTGCGGCGCAGGCGTTCGAGGGCCTGCAGCTGCGCCTGCACTTCGGCGAGCTTGCGCTGGGCCTCGGCGATCTCCATCGCCTCGCCGCGGCCGGCGAGGATGCGCTCGGCCTCTTCCTTCGCCGCACGCACCGCCGCCTCGTCGATGTCGGTGGCGCGCACCGCGGTGTCGGCCAGCACGGTCACCACCTGCGGCTGCACTTCGAGAATGCCGCCGGAGATGGCGATGTCGATCTGCTCGCCGCCGGGCAGCGTCACGATGACCTTGCCGGGCTTGAGCCGGGTGATCAGCGGCGCGTGGCGCGGCGCGATGCCGAGCTCGCCCATCTCGCCGGTGGCGACCAGGAACTCGGCCTCGCCGTGGAAGATCTCGTCCTCGGCGCTGACGACGTCGCAGCGGAATGTGGTTGCCATGATGTCCTCGCTACGCTCGGTGAGATTCGGGGGCGGGAATCAGCGGTTATGCAAGCAACCGCCGACCACCAGCCACGAATCCCGAATCTCGAATCCCGGCTTTACGCCGCCACGCCCATCTTCTTGGCCTTCTCGAAGACCTCGTCGATGCCGCCGACCATGTAGAACGCCTGCTCCGGCAGGTGGTCGCACTCGCCGTCGACGATCATCTTGAAGCCGCGGATGGTTTCCTTCAGCGGCACGTACTTGCCGGGCGCGCCGGTGAACACTTCCGCCACGTGGAACGGCTGGCTGAAGAAGCGCTCGATCTTGCGCGCGCGGTACACCGCCAGCTTGTCCTCTTCGGACAGCTCGTCCATGCCGAGGATGGCGATGATGTCCTTCAGCTCCTTGTAGCGCTGCAGGGTGGCCTGCACGCGGCGCGCGGTCTCGTAATGCTCGGTGCCGATCACGTTCGGGTCGAGCTGGCGCGAGGTCGAGTCGAGCGGGTCCACCGCCGGGTAGATACCGAGCGACGCGATCTGGCGCGACAGCACGACGGTGGCGTCGAGATGCGCGAACGTGGTCGCCGGCGACGGGTCCGTCAGGTCGTCCGCCGGCACGTACACCGCCTGGATCGAGGTGATCGAACCGGTCTTGGTCGAGGTGATGCGCTCCTGCAGCACACCCATCTCCTCGGCCAGCGTCGGCTGGTAACCCACCGCCGACGGCATGCGGCCCAGCAGCGCCGACACTTCGGTACCGGCGAGCGTGTAGCGGTAGATGTTGTCGATGAACAGCAGCACGTCGCGACCCTTGCCGGACGCGTCCTTCTCGTCGCGGAAGAACTCCGCCATGGTGAGGCCGGTCAGCGCGACGCGCAGGCGGTTGCCCGGCGGCTCGTTCATCTGGCCGTACACCATCGCGACCTTGTCGAGGACGTTGGAGTCCTTCATCTCGTGGTAGAAGTCGTTGCCCTCGCGGGTACGCTCACCCACGCCGGCGAACACGGACAGGCCCGAGTGCGCCTTCGCGATGTTGTTGATCAGCTCCATCATGTTGACGGTCTTGCCGACGCCGGCGCCGCCGAACAGGCCGACCTTGCCGCCCTTCGCGAACGGGCACATCAGGTCGATGACCTTGATGCCGGTCTCGAGCAGGTCGGTCGCCGAGGACTGGTCCTCGTAGCTCGGTGCGGCGCGGTGGATTTCCCACTGCTCGCTGGCCTGGATCGCGCCGGCTTCGTCGATCGGGTTGCCGAGCACGTCCATGATGCGGCCGAGCGTGCCGGCGCCCACCGGCACCGCGATCGCGCGGCCGGTGTTGGTCACGGTCAGGTTGCGCTTGAGACCGTCGGTCGAGCCGAGCGCGATCGCGCGCACGACGCCGTCGCCGAGCTGCTGCTGCACTTCCAGCGTGATCGCGGTGTTCTCGACCTTCAGCGCGTCGTACACCTTCGGCACCTGGTCGCGCGGGAACTCCACGTCGACGACGGCACCGATGATCTGGACGATCTTGCCTTGGCTCATCGTTGTTTCCTCGTAGCTCTAAACCGGTGGCGGCCGCCGCGGCGTCCGCCGTGATGGGGTTACACCGCGGCCGCGCCGCCGACGATTTCCGAGATTTCCTGGGTGATCGCCGCCTGCCGCGCCTTGTTGTACATGAGGCTCAGCGTGCCGATCAGCTTGGTGGCGTTGTCGCTCGCAGCCTTCATCGCGACCATGCGCGCGGCGTGCTCGGAAGCGACGTTCTCCAGCACCGCCTGGTACACCAGCGACTCGACGTAGCGGGTCAGCACGTGGTCCAGCACCGTCTGCGCGTCCGGCTCGTACAGGTAATCCCAGTCGTGCTTGGCGACCGGCGTATCCGACGCCGGCAGCGGCACCAGCTGGTCCATCGTCGGCCGCTGCGTCATCGTGTTGACGAAGTCGTTGTAGCAGACGTACACGCGGTCGATCTGGCCGGCGTTGTAAGCGTCCAGCACGACCTTCACCACGCCGACCAGCTGCTCCAGGTGCGGCACGTCGCCCAGGTGGGTGACCGAGGCGAGCATGTTGACCTTGATGCGGCGGAAGAACACCGACGCCTTCTGGCCGATGGTGACCACATCGATCTCGACCCCCTGCTCCTGCCACTTGCGGAATTCCACCAGCAGGCGGCGGAACAGGTTGTTGTTGAGGCCGCCGGCGAGGCCGCGGTCGGAGGAGATGATCACGTAGCCGACGCGCTTGACCTCGCGCTCGACCATGTACGGGTGGCGGTAATCGGCGTTGGCCTGCGCCAGGTGGCCGATCACCTGCTTCATCACCCGCGCGTACGGACGCGAGGCCTTCATGCGGTCCTGCGCCTTGCGGATCTTGGAGGCCGAGACCATCTCCAGCGCGCGGGTCACCTTGCGGGTGTTCTGCACGCTCTTGATCTTCGACTTGATTTCGCGTCCGCCTGCCATTGGTTCGCTCGCTTCGCTCGCTGGGATGGGGGAGTCGTGATTCGGGATCCGCTCAGCGGATTCGCGCCTGTCGGGCGCGAATCCCTAGCCCCGGATCCCGTCGCTTCACCACGTCCCGGTGCGCTTGAAGTCCTCGATGGTCTTCTTGAACGCGCCCTCGATCTCGTCGTCCCAGGCGCCGGTCTGGTTGATGCGCTCGACCAGCTCGCCCATGGTGTTGACGAAATGCGCATGCAGGCCGGCCTCGAACGCGCCGATCTTCGCCACCGGCACGTCGTCCATGTAGCCCTTGTCGACCGCGTAGATCGACAGCGCCTGCTGCGCGATCGGCAGCGGGGCGTACTGCTTCTGCTTCATCAGCTCGGTCACGCGCTGGCCGCGCTCGAGCTGCTTGCGGGTGGCCTCGTCGAGGTCGGAGGCGAACTGCGCGAACGCGGCGAGCTCGCGGTACTGGGCGAGCGCGATACGGATGCCGCCCGACAGCTTCTTGATGATCTTGGTCTGCGCCGCGCCACCCACGCGCGACACCGAGATGCCGGCGTTCACCGCCGGACGGATGCCAGCGTTGAACAGGTCGGTCTCCAGGAAGATCTGGCCGTCGGTGATCGAGATGACGTTGGTCGGCACGAACGCGGACACGTCGCCGGCCTGGGTCTCGATGATCGGCAGCGCGGTCAGCGAGCCGGTCTGGCCCTTGACCTGGCCGTTGGTGAAGCGCTCGACGTAATCGGCGGAGACGCGCGCGGCGCGCTCCAGCAGGCGCGAGTGCAGGTAGAACACGTCGCCCGGATACGCCTCGCGGCCCGGCGGACGGCGCAGCAGCAGCGAGATCTGGCGGTAGGCGACCGCGTGCTTGGACAGGTCGTCGTAGATGATCAGCGCGTCCTGGCCGCGGTCCATGAAGTACTCGCCCATGGTGCAGCCGGCGTAGGCGGCGATGTACTGCATCGCGGCCGATTCCGACGCGGTGGCGGCAACGACGATGGTGTGCGCCATCGCGCCGTGCTCTTCCAGGCGACGCACCACGTTGGCGACGGTCGAGGCCTTCTGGCCGATCGCCACGTAGATGCACTTAATGCCGGTGCCCTTCTGGTTGATGATCGCGTCGATCGCCAGCGCGGTCTTGCCGGTCTGGCGGTCGCCGATGATCAGCTCGCGCTGGCCGCGGCCGATCGGGATCATCGAGTCGACCGACTTGTAGCCGGTCTGCACCGGCTGGTCGACCGACTTGCGCCAGATCACGCCCGGCGCGACGCGCTCCACCGGCGCGGTCAGCTGCGCACCCAGCGGGCCCTTGCCGTCGATCGGGTTGCCGAGCGCGTCGACCACGCGGCCGAGCAGCTCCGGACCGACCGGCACCTCGAGGATGCGGCCGGTGGTGCGGGCCACGTCGCCCTCGCGCAGGTGCTCGTAGTCGCCCAGCACCACCGCGCCGACCGAGTCGCGCTCCAGGTTCAGCGCGAGCGCGTAGGTCTGGTTCGGCAGCTCGACCATTTCGCCCTGCATCACGTCGGCCAGGCCGTGGATGCGCACGATGCCGTCGGACACCGAAGTCACGGTGCCTTCGTTGCGCGCCTCGGCGGCCAGCTTGACCTTCTCGATGCGGGTCTTGATGAGTTCGCTGATTTCGGAGGGGTTGAGCTGGGTAGACATGGGATGTCCTTCTGCCCGGCCCGCGGGCCGGAGTGGCAATGGAATTCGGTCAGGCGGCCAGGCTGTCGCGCAGGCGCGCCAGCTTGCCCTTCAGCGAGCCGTCGATGACCACGTCGCCGGCATCGATCACCGCACCGCCGAGCAGCGACGGGTCGACCGCGGTTTCGAGCACGACCTCGCGGCCGAAGCGGCGGCGCAGGGCGGCGCGCAGCTGTTCGATCGCATCGCCGGTGAGCCCGGTGGCCGCGGTCACCCGCGCCTTGACGATGCGCTCGGCGTCGGCGCGCAGCTGCTCGTACAGCCCGGCGACCTCCGGCAGCAGCGCCAGGCGGCGGTTCTCGGCGAGCAGGCCGAAGAAGCGGCGCATGTCCTCGTCGGCGCCGTCGATGGCGACCAGGCTGACGGCGTCGTCGACCGACAGGTGCGGATGCTTCAGCAGCGCCTGCACCTGCGGATCGGCCGCGACGTGCGCGGCGAACGCGAGCGCGCGCGACCAGTCGGCGGCGCGGCCGTGCTCGCGGGCGAGCGCGAACGCGGCGCGGGCGTACGGACGGGCGAGGGTGACGGGCTGGCTCATGGCGGCCTCAGATCTGCGCGGCGAGTTCGTCGAGCAGCGCCTTGTGGGCGTTGGCGTCGATCTCGCGCTGGATCAGCTTCTCGGCGCCGGCCACGGCGAGCACGCCGACCTGACGGCGCAGGTCCTCGCGGGCACGGTTGGCGGCGGCGTCGATCTCGGCCAGTGCGATCGCCTTCTGCCGCTCGGCCTCGGTGATCGCTTCCTGCTTGGCCTGCTCGACGATCTGGTTGGCGCGCTGATGCGCCTGCTCGATGATCTCGTTGGCCTTGCCGCGCGCCTCGCGCAGGACGGCGTCGACCTTCTCCTGCGCCTGGGCGAGATCCTTCTGGCTGCGATCGGCGGCGGCCAGGCCCTCGGCGATCTTCTGCTGGCGCTCCTCGATGGCGCGCAGCAGCGGCGGCCAGATCTTGGTCGCGATCAGCCAGATCAGACCGGCGAAAGCCAGCGCCTGGGCGAATAGGGTGAGGTTGATGTTCATCGGCTAACGCTCTGCCTGAGGGGACGGCCAGGCGCCTGCGCGCCTGCGGAGCGGGCGCGCTGCGGGCGGTCGAGGCCCGCAGCGCTCGATGCCCGGCTTAGTGCGCGCCGGCGGTGGCGGCCGGCGCCGCGGCGGCGGCGGTCTGCACGCGGCCCGACAGCGGGTTGGCGAACGCCAGCAGCAGCGCGACCGCCACGGTGATGATGAACGCCGCGTCGATCAGGCCGGCGGTGATGAACATGCGGACCTGCAGCACCGGAATCAGCTCCGGCTGACGCGCCGAGGACTCCAGGAACTTGCCGGCCATGATGGCCAGGCCGAGACCGGCGCCCAGCGCCGCCAGGCCGATCATGAGGCCGATCGCCAGGGCGGTGGAGGCTTCAACCTGGGCGAGTTGGGTCAGGACGTTTTCCATCGTTTTCTCCGGTGCGGTAGTGCTAAAGGTGGAAGGGAAAGGCGAGCGGCGAGCCGTCAGTGCGCTTCTTCGGACAGGCTCAGGTAGACGATCGACAGCATCATGAAAATGAACGCCTGCAGCGGGATCACCAGCAGGTGGAACACCATCCAGCCGAGGCCGAACAGGCCGCCGGCGAGCGCGCCGAGCAGGCCCGCGCCGCCCAGCACCCAGATCAGCAGGAACACGATCTCGCCGCCGAACATGTTGCCGAACAGTCGCATCGCGAGCGAAACCGGCTTGCTCAGCCACTCGACGATGTTGAGCAGCAGGTTGAACGGCATCATCCACTTGCCGAACGGCGCGGTCAGGAACTCGTGGGTGAAGCCGCCGAAGCCCTTCGAGCGGATCGAGAAGATCAGCATCAGGAAGAACACGCTGATCGACATGCCGAGCGTGGCGTTGACGTCGGCAGTCGGCACCGGCTTGAAGTACGACACGCCGGCGAGCTCGAGCGGCTTGGCGATGAAATCGGCCGGGATCATCTTGACGAGGTTCATCAGGAGGATCCAGAAGAACAGGGTGATCGCGATCGGCGTCACCAGCTTGCTCGGACCGTGGTAGGTGTCGCGCGCCTGGCGGTCGACGAACTCGAGGCAAATCTCGACGAACGCCTGCCACTTGCCGGGCACGCCCGAAGTCGGCTTGCGCGTGGCCAGCCAGAACAGCAGCACCATCAGCAGGCCAAGGCCCACCGACATGATCAGGGTGTCCAGATGCAGGGTCCAGAAACCGCCCTCGCCGACCTGCGCGGTCAGGTTGTGCAGGTGGTGCTGGATGTAGCCGGTGGGAGTGAGTTCCGCCTCGCTCGCCATGTCCCCAATCCTGAAGGTATGAATTCGTTTGTCGTGGCGGCGCTCAGCGCGCGCGCCGGAGAGCGGCCAGCACCTGCGCGCCGAGCGCGACCACGATGCCGGCCAGCATCGGCACGGGCGGCAGGCGCCATACGCCGAAGCCCGCACCCAATGCCGCGAACACCAGAAGCCACTTGGCCATCAGGCCGACGAACCAGCGCACCAGCGCCGGGCCCGCCGCACCGACCCCGCCACCGAGCATCAGCCGTGCCGACAGCCAGGTGCCCAGCACGACCGCGATCCCGCCCACCGCGGCGGCCAGCGCCGATCGCGGCCCGGCCGCCAGGCCGTAGGCCAGCGCCGTCGCCGCGACCGCCCCGGCCTGCCAGGCGACCGCGCGCATCGCCACGCGGCGACCTGTCGACAAAGGATCGTGCACGTGGGACTCGTCGGTCTGGAGGTGGGCGTGAAAAGCGCCCGGGGAAGCCGCAAAAGTATAGCCGGCGCAGTGGGTTGCGGCAACCGCCGGAAGGCGCGCAAGCGGGTCGGGGCGCGAGCGCCGGCGGCGATCGGCGTGGCAGCGAGAAACGAGGCGACGCGCCGCCTGCGCGGCAGACTCACGCCCGGTTCGCGCCGGCCGGGGGAACCTTTGCCGGCGCCCCCGGTCACACCGGTGACGCCCCCGCCCGCCTCTCCTCGTCAATGGCAACGTCGCGGGGGACTCCGAAGCCCCGGTTCCGACCGGGGCTTCGCCTTTGCGGCGGCCGCGCCGGGCGCGGGCGCGGCGCGACTACTTCTTCTTCGGCAGATAAAGATCGGTGATGGTGCCTTCGTAGGCCTCCGCGGCCATGCCCACCGACTCCGACAGCGTCGGATGCGGGTGGATGGTGTGGCCGATGTCGGCGGCTTCCGCGCCCATCTCGATCGCCAGCGCGATCTCCGCGATCAGCTCGCCCGCATGCGGGCCGACGATGCCGCCGCCGATCACGCGGTGGGTCGCCTCGTCGAACACGAGCTTGGTGAAGCCCTCGGTGCGACCCAGCCCGATCGCGCGGCCGCTGGCCGCCCACGGGAACTTGCCGACGCCGACGTTCAGGCCCTTGGCCTTCGCTTCGGTCTCGGTGACGCCGACCCAGGCGATCTCCGGGTCGGTGTAGGCCACCGACGGGATCACGCGGGCGATCCACTCGCGCTTCTCGCCGGCGGCGACTTCGGCAGCGAGCTTGCCCTCGTGGGTGGCCTTGTGCGCCAGCATCGGATTGCCGACCAGGTCGCCGATCGCAAAGATGTGCGGCACGTTGGTGCGCATCTGCCGATCGACCGGGATGAAGCCGCGCTCGGTGACGTTGACACCGGCGTTCTGCGCATCCAGCCTGCCGCCGTTCGGCGTGCGGCCCACAGCGACCAGCACGCGGTCGAACAGCTTCGCGTCGGGAATGCTGGCGCCGTCGAACGTGCAAGCGATGCCGGCCTTCTGCGCCTTCGCCTCCACCACCTTGGTCTTCAGATGCACCGCCACGCCCTGCTTCTTCAGGCGATCGGCGAGCGGCTTGACCAGGTCGGCATCGGCGCCCGGCATCAGCTGCTCGGCCAGCTCGACCACGGTGACCTCGCTGCCGAGCGCGCGGTACACGGTCGCCATCTCCAGACCGATGATGCCGCCGCCGACGACCAGCAGCTTGTTCGGCACATCGGCGAGTTCGAGCGCGTCGGTGGAATCCATCACCCGCGGGTCGTCCCAGGGGAAGCCCGGCAGCTTCACCGGCTGCGAACCGGCGGCGATGATGCACTGCTCGAAGCGGATCAACTGCGTGCCGGACTCGCCCTGCACTTCCAGCTCGTGCGGCGAGACGAACCGGCCATTGCCTTGCACCACGCGCACCTTGCGCTGCTTGGCCATGCCGGCCAGGCCCTTGGTGAGCTGGCCGACCACCTTGTCCTTGTAGCGGCGCAGCGCATCGAGCGCGATCTTCGGCGTGCCGAAGTCGACGCCGTACTCCTTCGCGTGCGCGGCTTCGTCGATCACCGCGGCCGCGTGCAGCAGCGCCTTCGACGGGATGCAGCCGACGTTGAGGCAGACGCCGCCGAGGCTCGGGTAGCGCTCGACCAGCACGGTGTCGAGGCCCAGATCGGCGGCGCGGAATGCGGCCGTGTAGCCGCCGGGCCCGGCGCCGAGCACCAGCATCCGGCATTCGACGTCGGCCTTGCGGCCGCTCGCCGCCGCGGCCTGCGGCGCGGGCGCGGGGGGCGCGGCGGCAGGCTTCGCCGGCGGCGGCACGGGCGCGGCCGCGGCCTTCGGCGCAGCCTCCGCCGGCGCGCCAGCCTCGGCGGCCTCGACGATCGCGATCACCGTGCCTTCGGCCACGGTGTCGCCGACCTTCACCTTGAGTTCCCTTACCACGCCGTCCACGGAGGACGGCACCTCCATCGTCGCCTTGTCGGATTCCAGCGTGACCAGCCCCTGGTCCTTGCGCACGGTGTCGCCGACCGCGACCAGCAGTTCGATCACCGGAACGGCGTCGTAGTCGCCGATGTCCGGAACCTTGACTTCGATGTGCTGTGCCATCTCGCGTCCTTAAGTCGCTTTCGTCTCGTTGCCGCCCGGTGTCGCCCGGATCAGGACATCGTCAGAGCAGCACGCGCCGCATGTCGGCGAGCAGCTGCGCGAGATGCGCGGTGAAACGCGCCGCGGCGGCACCGTCGATGACGCGGTGGTCGTACGACAGCGACAGCGGCAGCATCAGCCGCGGCACGAACTGCTTGCCGTCCCACACCGGCTTCATCGCCGACTTCGACACGCCGAGGATGGCGACCTCCGGCGCGTTGACGATCGGCGTGAATGCGGTGCCGCCGATGCCGCCGAGCGAGCTGATCGAGAAGCAGCCGCCGCTCATCTCGGCCGGCGCGAGCTTGCCCTCGCGCGCCTTGGCGGCGAGCTCCGCGGTTTCTTTCGCGAGTTCGAGCACGCCCTTGCGGTCGACGTCGCGCACCACCGGCACCACCAGGCCGTTCGGCGTGTCGGCGGCGAAACCGATATGGAAGTACTTCTTCAGCACCAGGTTCTCGCCGCTGGCATCCAGCGAGGCGTTGAACTCGGGGAACTTCTTCAGCGCGGCCACCGCGGCCTTCATCAGGAACGCGAGCATGGTCAGCTTGATGCCGGCCTTCTCGTGTTCCTTGTTCAGCTGCACGCGCAGCGCTTCCAGCTCGGTGATGTCGGCATCGTCGTGCTGGGTGACGTGCGGGATCATCGCCCAGTTGCGCGCGAGGTTGGCGCCGGAAATCTTCTTGATGCGCGACAGCTCGCGCACTTCGATCTCGCCGAACTTGGCGAAGTCGACCTTCGGCCACGGCAGCAGGTTGAGTCCGCCGCCCGCCGGCGCGGCGGCGGCACCACCGCCCTGCATCACCGACTTCACGAACGCCTGCACGTCCTCCTTGGTGATGCGGCCATTACGTGCGCTGCCGGATACGCGCGCGAGGTCGACGCCGAGCTCGCGGGCGAACAGGCGCACCGCCGGGCTGGCGTACGGCACCTTGTCCGGATGCAGCTCCTCGGCGCCGAACGCGACCGGCGGCGTGCGCTGTGGCCCGCTCTCGGCCGGCGCCGGCGCGCTGGACGCGATCTGCGCCGCCGGACTCTGCGCGATTTCGCGCTGCGCCAAGCGATCCGGCTGCGCAGCCGGCGCCACCGGCGCGACCTTGGTGTCGGGCTCGTCGCCGCCGCTGCTGCCGAGCCCCGACGCCGCTCCGGGTGCGGCACCCGCGTCGGCGTCGGCTTCGATCAGCGCGACCACCGCGCCTTCAGACACGGTATCGCCGACCTTGACCTTGAGCTCGCGCACCACGCCGGCGAACGGCGCCGGCACTTCCATCGTCGCCTTGTCGGATTCCAGGGTGACCAGGCCCTGGTCGGCCTTGACCGTGTCGCCGACCGCGACCAGCAGTTCGATCACCGGCACGCCGTCGTAATCGCCGATGTCGGGGACGCGTGCTTCCTTCAGCTCAGCCATCTGGGGCTCCGCAGTGCGATGCGCGAAAGCGGCTATTGTCGCCGCTGCGCGGGGTCGCGCCAACCGCGGCCCTGCGCTGCAATCGTATGCGCCGGCGCCGTCCACGCGCGCCTGCCCGCCGCAACACAGCGTCCACGCACGCATGTCGCTCCGTGGCGCCCCGCCTGAACGCCGCATTCAGCCGCCAAGCCCGTACTGCAAGCGCCGCCAGCGAAGTTCCCGCAAGCGCGCACCGCCGGCGGTGCGCGGTTCATGTACGCCCGGCTAGCGTCGGACCACTCGCGCGGCACGCCGCCCTTCGTGGCGGCACGACGCGAGCGGCACGACGATTGCGTTCTCTCTCCCCCACGGGCCCTTCGGGGCCCGCTTTTTTTTACCGGCGCGCGACGCGGTGCAGCGCGACGAAGCGCTCCAGCGGGATCGCCGCCACCGCCTGCGCGACGGCTTCCGGCAGCAGCTCCTCCAGCCGCCTGAAGCGCAGGCAGCTCTTGCCGAAATCGGGCTTGCGGCCGGCGCGCGCATACGCCGCACGCAATGCCGCGTCCACCGTGGGATCCATGTAGGGACCCATCAGGTACAGCGAGCACGCCGCCTTCTGCGAGGCGAGCGCGACGTAGCACAGCGGCTTGCCGTTGTAGGTGTCCGGCTCGCGCGCGAGCGGCACTTCCCAGACGATCATCGCGCCGCTGACGCCCTCCATGTAGCCGGGCGGCAGATGCGCGTTCACCAGCGCGCGCGCCGCCGCCAGCATCTCGCTACGCGGCGCGGGCTGCGCGGCGATCAGATCGTCGGCGGTGGCGGCTGCGGGCATCGGCGTGACGGCGGGCAGAGCGCCCACGCTACACCGCGTGCCGGCGCTTGTCGCGCCGCATGCGTTCACGGGGCGTGGGCCCCGCGGACGCTAGCGTTCGTCCGTTCCCCACTGCCGCCCGATCCATGACCACGAAGCTGGAGAAACCGATCCGCCGCGAGATCACGGTCAACGACCGCGCCTATACGCTCACCATCGAACCCGACGGCCTGAAGCTGGTCGAGAAGGGCCATCGCAAGGGCGTGCAGCTGCGCTGGCAGGACCTGGTGAACGGCGACGCCGCGCTCGCCGCGGCGCTGAACGCCAGCGTCCACGCACGCTGACGGGGCCGGCGTGCCGGAAGGGCCGTCGATCGTCATCCTGCGCGAACAGGCGGAGCGCTTCGCCGGCCGCCGCGTGCTGGAGGTAACGGGCAACAGCCGGCTCGACATCCAGCGCCTGCACGGCCGCACGCTGCGCGCGGTGCGCAGCTGGGGCAAGCACTTCCTGATGGACTTCGGCACGCTCGCGCTGCGCGTGCACTTCATGCTGTGGGGCAGCTGGCGCATCGACGAGCCGCGGGAGGCGACCCCGCGGCTCGGACTGCGCTTCCGCACCGGCCGGATCGACTTCTATACGGCCTCGCTGCGGCTGCTCGACGACGACCTCGATGCGCTGTACGACTGGAGCGCCGACGTGATGAGCGACGCCTGGGATCCGGCGGCGGCGCGGCGCAAGCTGCGCGCGCGTCCCGACACGCTCGTGTGCGACGCGCTGCTCGACCAGGACGTGTTTGCCGGCGTCGGCAACATCATCAAGAACGAGGTGCTATTCCGCATCCGCGTGCATCCGGAGAGCACGGTCGGCGCGCTGCCACCGCGCAAGCTCGGCGAACTGGTCAGGCAGGCGCGCGAGTACAGCTTCGATTTCTACGAATGGAAGAAAGCGTTCGTGCTGAAGAAGCACTGGCTGGTGCACACCAAGCGGACCTGCCCGCGCGACGGCCAGCCGATCCAGTACCGCAAGGCGCTCGGTCGCGCGCAGCGGCGCGCGTTCTGGTGCGACGCCTGCCAGCGCCTGTACCGCTGAGCGTTCAGGGCATTGCTTCGGCGGCGTGCACGCGCTCGCGCCGCAGCAGGTAGAGCCCGCTGGCGACGATGATCGCCGCGCCGAACCAGGTCACCGCATCCGGCAGCACGCCCCACAGGGCGAGGTCGAGCAACACGCCCCACACCAGCGCGGTGTATTCCAGCGGCGCGATCAGGGACGCCTCGCCGATGCGGAACGCCTCGGTGATCGCGTACTGGCCGAGCGCACCGGCCAGGCCGACGCCGGCGATGATCCACGTATCGCTCGCGCGCAACGGCTGCCACTCCGGCCACGCCAGCACGCCGGCACCAAGCGCCATCAGCGCGAGCAACCAGACGGTGATCGCCTGGGTGGTATCGGTGCGCGCCAGCACGCGCACGGTGATCGCGCTGACCGCGTAGCCGAGCGCCGACAGCAGCACCGCCAGGCCGGCCAGGCTGAGCACGCCCTCGCCGGTCGGCCGCAACACCACCACCACCCCGAGCAGGCCGACCACGATCGCGATCCAGCGACGCGGCCCGACGCGCTCGCCGAGGAACGGCACCGACAGCGCGGTGATCAGCAGCGGCGCGACGAAGAAGATCGTGTAGGTGGTCGACAGCGGCAGCGTCTGCAGCGCGTAGGCGAATGCCGCCATCATCACGATGCCGATCGCCGCGCGCAGCAGATGCAGCGACCAGCGCACCGGCCGCAGCATGCGCAGCCCGCCGCTCGTCATCACCCAGGCGAGCACGAACGGCAGCGACGCCGCGCCGCGCAGCGCGGTGACCTGGAACGGCGGATAGTGCGCCGACAGCAGCTTCAGCCCGGCATCCATCAGGGCGAACAGGCCGACCGCGGCAAGCATGGTCAGGGCCGCGCGGGTGGCATGGGAACGGTCGCTCATCCGGAACTCCGGCAGAAGCGCGCCCGCCGCTCCGGCGGTGCGCGCAGCACGTGGGGGACGTAATAGTCCAGCAGCGAGCGCGCCAGCGCCACATCCTCGGCCGCGACCAGGCCGTCGACGTCGCGCAGCCACTGCTCGTTGCAGGCGCGCGCGTCGCCGTCGCCGGCCGCGCAGGCGAGCAGGCGATCGAACGCGCCGCGGTAGCGCGCGAAGCCGACGCGGTCGAGCGGCGCGCCATGGCCCGGCACCAGCGTCGTGAACGGCACCGCGTCCAGTCGCGCGAGCGCCGCACGCCAGCCTTCGGCGCAGGCGGTGTCGAGCAGCGGCACCGGCAGGGTCACCAGGTCGCCCGCGGCCAGCACGCCGCTGCCCGGATCGAACAGCCACACGTCGCCGCCGCTGACCGCATCGGCTTCGACGCCGAACACCACGCGCCGTCCGGCCATAGTGCGTTCGCCGCCGGCGGTGATGGGATGGGTCGGCAGCAGCCGCGGCCCGGTGTCCAGGCGCGCACGCTCCTCGCGCAGCGCCTGCGCCTGCGCACCGTCGGCGGGCGGCTTCGCCAGCAGCGCGTCGAGCTGGCGCCGGTAGTCGGCGAGGAAGCCGTCGAGTGCGCGTTCGATCTCCGGACTCGCCCACACCTGCGCGTGCGGATGCGCCTCGCGCAGCGCGGCATTGCCGGCGACGTGATCGAGGTGCCAGTGGGTGTTGACGATCGCGCGCAACGGCAGCCCGCTGCCGGCGACCGCCGCGACGATGCGTCCGGTGTGTTCGGCGTGGCGGCCGCTGTCGATCACGATCCAGCCGTCGCGGCCACGCAGCATCAGCGTGTTGCCGTCCGGCTGCGTGCCGGCGACGAAGCGCCCGCGCAGCAACGCCACGTCCTCGGCGAGCGGCTGGCCCGGCAACGGCGCCGGCGCGCGCACCGGCGCGCACGCGGCAAGACCCGACAGTACGAATGCGAGCAGGATGCGCATGCGCCACCTCCGCCACGCACCCTGCGCGGTGCGGGTCCGGCGCGCAAGGGCCTAAGGTCGTGCCGGCACCGGCGCGAACGCCGCCTGCAGCAGCGCCAGCGCGCGCTCCAGATCGGCGACCACGCGGTGGGCGGCGCCGGCGTCGGGCGCCACCAGGTCCGGCACCTGGACCGGCACCGCGCCGGCGGCGAGCGCGGCGCGCACGCCGGGCAGCGAGTCCTCCAGCACCACGCAGGCTTCCGGTTCGACACCAAGCGAGGCCGCGGCGAGCACGTAGATGTCCGGCGCCGGCTTCGGGTGCGCGACGTCGCTGCCGGTCACCAGCACATCGAAACGGTCGCGCACGCCGGCGGCGCACAGCTTGGCCTCGGCGCGCCCGCGCACGGTCGAGGTGGCGATCGCGCGCGGAATCGCCCGCGCGTCCAGCCAGTCGAGCATCGCCACCAGTCCGCGCTTGAGCGGCAGGCCGGTGGCGACGCGCGCCTCGTACAGCGCATTGGTGCGCTCGATCAGCGCCTCGGCGCGCTCGGCCGGCAGGCGCGCGTGCACCATGTCGCGGCAGGCGGCCTCGTGGATGCCGACCATCGACAGCCACAGCGCATCGTCGAGCCCGGCTCCGAGTTCGGCATTGGCCTGCCGCCAGCACGCCAACAGCACGCGCTCGCTGTCGAGGATCAGCCCGTCCATGTCGAACAGCACCGCCTGCGGCGCGAACGGCAGCGGTGCCACGTCGTGCGCACTCATGACGGCGCGTGCTCCGCCGGTACGAACACACGCGCGATCTCGTCGGCGTCGAGCGCGCGCCACGCACCCGGCGCGAGGCCGTCGAGCGCCAACGCACCGATGCGCGCGCGGTGCAGCGCCTCGACGTGGTTGCCCACCGCGGCGAACATCCGTCGCACCTGGTGGTAGCGGCCTTCGGTGAGCGTCAGCCGCGCATGGCGGGCGTCGATCACCTCCAGCCGCGCTGGCGCCAGCGGCGTGGTTTCCGAACGCAGCAGCAACGTGCCGCTGGCGAACAGCGCCGCCTCGTCGCCGCGCAGGTCGTGCGCCAGCGTCACCTCGTACACCTTCGCCACCTCGCTCTTCGGCGCGATGATCCGGTGCAGCAACGCGCCGTCATCGGTCATCAGCAGCAGGCCGCTGGTGTCGCGGTCGAGGCGGCCGACGCTGGACAGCAGCGGCGTACGCAGACGGAAGCGCGGCGGCAGCAGGTCGTAGACCAGGCGACCGGCGTCGCGGGTGGAACAGGTGTAGCCGACCGGCTTGTGCAGGATCACGGTCAGCGGAAACGGCGGATCCAGCGGCTCGCCGTCGAGCCGGATGCGTGCGTGCGCGATCGTCGCATCCGGCGCCAGCGCCTGCCCGGCCTCGTCGGTGATGCGGCCGGCGTCGAACAGCGCCTGCACCTGGCGGCGGCTGCCGTAGCCGAGATGGGCGATGCGCTTCAGCAGGCTCATCCTCGCACTGCCTCGACTACCTTGTAGCCGTCCGCCTGCGCGACGGTGCGCACCTGCGCGAATCCTGCGGCGAGCGCCGCCTCGTACGGCAGGTGGCGGTTGGCGACCAGCCACAGCCGTCCGCGCGGTCGCAGCGCCTGCGCGGCGACCTCGATGAAGCGACGGCCGAGATCGACGCGTTCGTCGCGGCCGTGGGCGTGGAACGGCGGATTGCACACGATCAGGTCGTACCGGCACGGCAGGCCGGTGGCGACGTCGTGCCAGTGGAAGCCGAGCTCGACGCGCTCGCGATGCGCGGCGAGGTTGTGCTCGGCCAGCTCGAGCGCGCGTGCCTCGGCCTCGTACAGGTCGAGCCGGCGCACGCCGGGCGCGCGCGCCAGCAACGCGCGCGCGAGCACCCCGCAGCCGGCGCCGAGGTCGGCGGCATCGCCCACGGCGTCGGCCGGCAGATGCGCGGCCAGCAGCGCGCTGCCGGGATCGATGCGATCCCAGGCGAACACGCCGGGACGGCTCAGCAGCGTGCCGTCGGCGACCGGCCGCGGCGCGTCGAGCGCGCGCCATTGCGCGGCCAGCGCGGGATCCGCCGGCGCGGCGAGCGGCGCACTCCACGCCACCCGGCACTTGTGCTTGGACTCGACCGTCACCGCGCCGGCCAGCCGCGCGAGATCGGCCTCGTGCGAGCGCGCGCCTTCGTCGTTGCGTGCGGCCAGAACGATGCGGCCGCCCGGCACGAGCACGTCGAGCGCCTGCGCCAGCAGCGCGCGCGCCTCCTCGCGTTGGCGCGGCGGCAGCAGCAGCACCAGCGGCGCGCGCGCATCGCCCGGCAGCGCGGGGCTCACCGCGAATCCGGCGGCCTGCAGCGCATCCGCGTCCGGCCTGAAGCTCTGCACGCAGCGCAGCCCCGGCCACTCGCGAGGATGCAGCGCGCCTGCGCGCGCGCGCAGGAACCACGCGCCGTCGCGCGGCCACGGGAGACGGCCGTCGCGAAACGGCACGAACAAGGTCTCGATGGCGGCATCA
>DASQMI010000028.1:0-3832 GCA_035645555.1 Lysobacter sp.
TAGCCGTCCAGACCGTCGCTGGCGTAGTCGACCTCGAATCCGCGCCCCTCGAGATATTCGCCGACCATCTCGGAGATATTGCGGTTGTCTTCCACGATCAGCACCAGACCGCCGTCACGCTGCGTTTGCATGGAATCGACTCCTGTGAGCACTTCAGTTTTGTGAAGGCTGCCGGGCCGGCCGTTGAGGGGATGTGAACGGGTCGGCTCTACTGTGAAATTTCCGACCGGAGGCTGAAAAAAATGCTCGACCGCCTGCTGCCGCCGCTGCTCCTGCTGGGCTCCAACGTGTTCATGACGTTCGCATGGTACGGGCACCTGAAGTTCCGCGAAGCCGCGCTGCCGTTGGTGATCCTGGCGAGCTGGGGAATCGCGTTCTTCGAGTACTGCCTGATGGTGCCGGCCAACCGGCTCGGCGCGCTGGTGTATTCGGCGCCACAGCTGAAGGGCATGCAGGAGGTGATCACCCTGCTGGTGTTCGCGGGCTTTTCCGCCGCCTACCTGGGCCAGCCGCTGAAATGGAACCACTGGGCCGGTTTCGCGCTGATCGCCGCCGCGGCCTGGCTGATCTTCCTCGATTGATGCCGGCACGTGCGCCGCTGCGGCATCATCGCCGCAGGCGGCCGCATGCCGTTCCGGAGCCCATCGATGCGCCGTTTCTCCAGCTTCCGCGAGTTCTACCCGTTCTACCTCAGCGAGCACGCGCATCCGGTGAGCCGGCGGCTGCATTTCATCGGCAGTTGTGGAGTGCTCGTGCTGGTCGCGCTGGCGGCCGCGCAGCGCGATCCGCGCTGGCTGCTGGCCGCGCCGGTGTGCGGCTACGGCTTCGCGTGGGTCGGGCATTTCGCGTTCGAGAAGAACCGCCCGGCGACGTTCCAGCACCCGCTCTATTCGCTGATGGGCGACTGGGTGATGTTCAAGGACATCCTCACCGGCCGGATCCGGCTCTGAGCGCCGCTCAGTCGTCGGCCTTGGCCTGCTGCCACAGCGCTTCCTGCGCCGCCAGCGGCAGCGCCTCCAGCGCGGTGCCCTGCGCGGCGGCCCGCGCCTCCATCGCGCGGAAGCGGCGTTCGAACTTGAGGTTGGCGCGGCGCAGCGCCGCACCGACGTCGACGCCGGCATGCCGCGCGAGGTTGCAGCAGACGAACAGCACGTCGCCGATCTCGTCCTCCAGCCGGTGCTGTGCTTGCGCGTCGCCGGTGGCGCGCGCAGCGAACTCGGCGCGCACCTCGTCGATCTCCTCGTGCAGCTTGGCGATCACCTGCGCGACGTCCGGCCAGTCGAAACCCACACGCGCGGCGCGCTTCTGCAGCTTCACCGCGCGCTGCCATTCCGGCAGTCCACGCGCGATGCCGGCGAGCGCGGAGGTGTCGCCTTCGCCGGCGGCCTCGCGCTCGCGGCGCTTGCTCTCTTCCCACGCGAGCGTCTGCGCCTCGGCGTTCTCGAAGCGCGCCTCGCCGAACACGTGCGGATGGCGCCGCACCATCTTGTCGCAGATTGCCGCCACCACGTCGTCGAACGCGAATGCGCCCTGCTCGCTCGCCATCTGCGCATGGAACGCCACCTGCAGCAGCAGGTCGCCCAGCTCGTCCTTCAGCGCGGCGAGATCGCCGCGGTCGATCGCATCGGCGACCTCGTACGCCTCCTCGATCGTGTACGGGGCGATCGTCGCGAACGTCTGCTCGACGTCCCACGGGCAGCCGCGCTCGCGGTCGCGCAGGCGCGCCATGATCGCGAGCAGGCGCCGGATGTCGCCCGCGCCGGCGTCGTGTCCGGTCGCATCGGCCACCGCTCAGCCCTCCTCGCCCAGCCAGGCGCGCCACGGCAATGCGGGGTCGCCGAGCGCGAGGAAGTCGCCGTTGAGCAGCACATCGCGCTGGTTGTAGCGGAACGGACGCCCGCGCGGATCGATCACGCAGCCGCCGGCCGCTTCCAGCACCGCCTGCCCCGCGGCGGTGTCCCACTCGCAGGTCGGGCCGAAGCGCGGATACGCGTCCAGCCCGCCTTCGGCGAGCCGGCAGAACTTCAGCGACGAGCCGAGGTTCACCTCCTCCACGGACCCCATCCGCGCGACCAGCGCCTCGGTGCGCGAATCGCGGTGCGAGCGGCTGACCGCGACCCGCAACGGCGCCTGCGCCGGTGCACGCACCCGCAGCGGCACGGTCGTTGCCCCTTCGCGCCGGAATGCGCCACCGAGCGCGCGGCCGCCGTACCACACCATGCCGGTCACCGGCGCCTGCACCACGCCGAACACCGCCTCGCCATCCTCGATCAGCGCGAGGTTCACAGTGAACTCGCCGTTGCGCTTGACGAATTCGCGCGTGCCGTCGAGCGGATCGACCAGCCACAGCGTCCGCCACGTCCGACGCACCTCGGCCGGCACCGCGTTCGCCGCTTCCTCGGAGAGGACCGGGATATCGGGCGTGAGCCGCGCGAGCCCGTCGACGATGCAGTGGTGCGCGGCGAGGTCGGCCGCGGTCAGCGGCGAGGCGTCGCCCTTGTGGGCGACGTCGAACTCGCCGCGGTAGACGTGCAGGATCGCTTCCGCAGCGGCCTGTGCCACCGCGATCGCGCCGTCGCGCAGCTCAGCGTCCAGCATCGCCGTCTCCGTTCAGCCATTCGCGCGCGATGAACAGCGCGGCGATGCTGCGCCCTTCGCTGAACTCCTCGCGCAGGATCAGTTCGTGCAGCGCGTCCAGCCGCCACGGCACCACGTCGAGCGGTTCCGGCTCGTCGCCCGGCAGGCGTTCGGGATACAGGTCGCGGGCGATCACCAGGTGGGTCTGGTGGCCCATGTAGGTCGGTACCAGGGTCAGCGTGCGCAGCAGGGTGAGCGAACGCGCGCCGTAGCCGGCTTCCTCCTTCAGTTCGCGCTCGGCCGCCTGCAGCGGCGTCTCGCCGGCGTCGATCCGCCCCTTGACCAGCCCCAGCTCGTAACGGTGCACGCCGGCGGCGTACTCGCGCACCAGCAGCACGGTGTCGGCGTCCAGCATCGGCACCACGATCACCGCCCCTTGGCCCTGCGGCACCAGCCGGTGGTAGCGGCGGCGCTCGCCGTTGCCGAATTCCAGGTCGAGCTCCTCGACCACGCGGCCGTCGGATTCGGTGCGGCGGGTAATGCCGTGGATGGTCGGCAGATCGCGGCTCACCGGCGGGCTCCGGCGGCCCGGCAAGGCGCGATAATGGGCGGATGCAGAAGACTCATCACGATCCGCGCATGCTAGCAGAGGCCGACGATGCGGCCGCCGCGGCATGGCGCGCACGCGACCTCGCGGTGCTGTGGCATCCGTGCACGCAGATGCGCGAGCACACGGCCACCGTCGCCGAGGACGACGGCCGCCGGGTCGACGTGCTGCCGCTGCTGCCGGTCGAGCGCGGCGAAGGGGCGTGGCTGGTCGGGCGCGACGGCCGCCGTTACCTCGATGCGATCTCCAGCTGGTGGACCAACATCCACGGCCATGCCGAGCCGCGCATCGCCGGGGCGATCGCACGCCAGGCGCGCACGCTCGAGCACGTGATCCTGGCCGGCGTTTCGCACGCACCGGCGGTGGAGCTGGCCGAGCGGCTGCTCGCGATCGCGCCGCGCGACCCGGCTCGCGCGCCGCTGGCCAAGGTGTTCTATGCCGACAACGGCTCGGCCGGCGTGGAAGTGGCGCTGAAGATGGCGTTCCACTGGTTCCGCAACCGCGGCGACACCGCCCGCACCCGCTTCATCGCGCTGGAGAACGGCTACCACGGCGAGACCTTGGGTGCGCTCGCGGTCGGCGACATCCCGCTGTACCGGCGCGTGTACGCGCCGCTGCTCGCCGAGGCGCTGTTCGCGCCGTCGCCGG
>DASQMI010000029.1:0-8531 GCA_035645555.1 Lysobacter sp.
GCGCTCGGTCCGATCCCGTCGCTCGCCACCCAGGTCAACGCCTACCTCACGGCCAATGGCGGCCGTGCGGACGCCAACGCCCTGTACTCGGTGTGGGGCGGCGCCAACGACCTGTTCGCGATCACCAGCGGCGGTGCCAACCCGACCACCACGATCGCCAGCGCGGTCACCGCGCAGGTCGGCCTGGTCGCCCAGCTGCAGGCCGCCGGCGCCCGCTACATCCTGGTGCCGACCATTCCCGACCTCGGCTCCACGCCGGCGTTCCGCGCCCAGGGCGCCACCGCGCAGGCGCAGGGCACCGCGCTCAGCACCGCGTACAACAACGCGCTGTTCGGCGGTCTGGCCACCGGCAACTACCGCGTCATTCCGCTCGACACGTTCAACCTGATCCGCGAAGTGGTCGCCAACCCGGGCGCATACGGCTTCAGCAACGTCACCGGCACCGCCTGCCAGCCGCAGATCACCGCCAACTCGCTGACCTGCAACCCGACCAGCTACGTCACTCCGACCGCGGCCACCGACTACCTGTTCGCCGACGGCGTGCACCCGACCACAAGCGCGCACCGCCTGCTCGCCGATTACGCGGTGGCGATCCTGGAAGCGCCGCGCCTGCTCGCGGTGCTGCCGCACAGCGCCGCGACGGTCGGTCGCGCCCGCGTCGGGCGGGTGGCGGCGTACGTCGACAGCCCCGGCGGCGACGGCATGGCCTGGTGGGTGGATGCGCGTGGCGATTCGCAGCGCTACGACACCGGCGCCGGTTTCGACGGTATCGGTCCGGCGCTGACCGGCGGGTTCGGCTGGCGCAACGGCGCGATGAGCTACGGCGTGTTCGGCGGTCTCGGGCGCAACTACGTCGACTTCGGCGACCGCCGCGGCGACTTCGAGCAGCTCGACGGCACGCTCGGCGGCTACTTCGGCTGGCGCGGCGACGGCGCGTGGGTGAACGCGCAGCTCAGCTACACTTGGCTGCGTTACGACGTCGACCGCGAGCTGTACCTCGGCCCGGCCAAGCGCAGCCACGAGGGTTCGCCGGACGGCAGCAACCTCAGCCTCGGCGTCAACGCCGGCTGGGAGTTCGGGAGCGACAGCCTGCGCCACGGCCCGGTGGTCGGCGTGCTCGCGCAGCGCATCGAAATCGACGGTTACGCCGAGAACGACGCCACGCTGTCCACCGCGCTGGCCTACCCGGAGCAGGAGTACGACTCGCTGATCGGCAGCATCGGCTGGCGCGCGCGCTTCCTGGTCAGCGAGCACCTGCAGCCGTATGCGCAGGTGACCTACGACCGCGAGTTCGAGGAGTACGCCGACGAGGCATTCGCGCGCGTGCAGTCGATCCCGGCCTCCGGCGAGTACGCGGTGCCGGGGCTGCAGTTCGACCGCAGCTACGGCACCGTCACGGTCGGCACGCGCACCCGCCTGTTCGGGCTGGACGCCAACCTCGGCCTGAGCGCCACGGTCGGCCAGGAAGGCGGCAACGACGCCACCGTGTTCGCCACGTTCGGCGGCGGCTTCTGACCACCGGCGCCGGGGCCGTGGTGGTCCCGGCGCACGCCGCCGGCGCGTTGCCAAGCGCGCCGCCGCGGTCATAGACTTCCGCTCGCGCGGGTGTAGTTCAATGGTAGAACTGCAGCTTCCCAAGCTGCTAACGTGGGTTCGATTCCCATCACCCGCTCCAGATCGCGACGGCGGCGCCCACCGGGTGCCGCCGTTTTTCATCCCGGCCTGACACCGTTCAGGCACCCTTGTCGCGGTCTGCAGGAGGGGCCATGTCGAAACGCATCCTGATCGGCTGGCGCGAGTGGGTGGCGCTGCCGGGGCTGGGCATCGACGCCGTGCGCGCGAAGGTCGATACCGGCGCGCGGAGTTCCGCCCTGCACGTGGACGACCACTGGCGTTTCAGCGAACGCGGCGCGCCGTGGGTCGGCTTCCGCCTGCGCTGCGGCCCGGCCGACGACTGCCTGATCGAAGCCGCGGCGCCGGTCGCCGACGAACGCGAGGTGATCGATTCCGGCGGCCATTGCACGCGGCGCGTGTTCGTGCGCACCACGCTGCGCGTCGCCGGCGTCGCGCGCGAGATCGAGGTGAACCTGACCAGCCGTCATCGCATGCTGTTTCCGATGCTGCTCGGTCGCACGGCGATTTCGCGTGCCTTTACGGTCGATCCTGCACGCTCGTTCCTGCACGGCCGCATGCCGCCCGCCACCGCTCCGGTACAGACCACGGATGAAACTGGCCATCCTCTCCCGTAACGGCAAGCTGTATTCGACCCGCCGCCTGGTCGAGGCCGCGCGCGTACGCGGCCACAGCGCGCGCGTGCTCGATCCGCTGCGCTGCTACATGCGCATCGCCGAGGGGAGTTTCGAGATCCATTACAAGGGCCGCGAGATCACCGGTTACGACGCGGTGCTGCCGCGCGTGGGCGCGTCGGTCACCCGCTACGGCACCGCGGTGCTGCGCCAGTTCGAGCTGATGGGCACCTACACGCCGAACTCCTCCGACGCGATCCTGCGCGCGCGCGACAAGCTGCGCTGCCACCAGCTGCTCGCCGCCGAAGGCATCGGCATGCCGATCACGGTGTTCGGCGACAACCCGGACGACACCCACGACCTGCTGTCGATGCTCGGGCCGCCGCCGCACGTCATCAAGCTCAATGAAGGCACCCAGGGCGCCGGCGTGATGCTGGCCGAGAAGCTGTCGGCCTCGCGCGGCGTGATCGAGGCGCTGCGTGGGCTCTACGCCAACTTCCTGGTGCAGGAGTTCGTCGCCGAAGCGAAGGGCGCGGACCTGCGCTGCTTCGTGGTCGGCGGCCGGGTGATCGCCGCCATGCGGCGGCAGGCGCCGAAGGGCGACTTCCGCTCCAACCTGCACCGCGGCGGCAGCGCGCGGCCAGTGCGTCCGACCGAGGCCGAGGCGGAGGTGGCGGTGCGCGCCGCGGCGGCGGTCGGGCTGGGCGTGGCCGGTGTCGATCTGATCCGCTCCCAGCGCGGGCCGCTGGTGCTGGAGGTCAACGCCTCGCCGGGGCTCGAGGGCATCGAGCAGGCCACCGGGGTGGACGTGGCCGGGGCGATCCTGGAGTACATCGAGGCCCAGCTGAGCCAGGCCGACTGAGGCGGCCGGGCGATCCGACGGACGGCATCCCTTGGGCGTCCGGCACTTAGCTCCGACCCGCGCTTTTTTAACCTCGATTTAACATCACGGTTAACGACCGTTTAATCGGATCGGGGGTAGCGTACCCCTACCGCAGCTTGCTTCCGTCGGCGGTCCGGCTCCTCCTCGGCCGGGCCGGCTTTCGGGTCCTCGCAGGTTTCGGTATCGGGGCAACACCCTTCTTGGCCCAGGCGCGGCGGACCCGCTCCTGGGCCCTTTTATTGGCGTGGCGCGTGCGCACACCGCGGCGCATACGGCGGGCTGGCACAATCGCGTGCCGGCAAGGAACCGCGACCGTCGCCGACGGTCGTAACCGCAAGCCCCACAGGACGACCCCATGCGCATTCTCGTGATCGAAGACAACCAGGACATCGCCGCCAACCTCGGCGACTTCCTCGAGGACCGCGGCCACACGGTGGACTTCGCGGCCGACGGCATCACCGGGCTGCACCTGGCGGTGGTCAACGACTTCGACGCGATCGTGCTCGACCTCAACCTGCCGGGCCTCGACGGCCTGGAGGTGTGCCGCAAGCTGCGCAACGAGGCGCGCAAGCAGACCCCGGTGCTGATGCTGACCGCGCGCGACTCGCTGGAGAACAAGCTGGCCGGGTTCGACTCGGGCGCCGACGACTACCTGATCAAGCCGTTCGCGCTGCAGGAGGTCGAAGTACGCCTCAACGCGCTGTCGCGCCGCGGCCGCGGCGTGCAGACGCGCGTGCTCAACGTCGCCGACCTCGAATACAACCTCGACACCCTCGAGGTGCGCCGGCAGGGCAAGCTGCTGCAACTTAATCCGACTGCGCTGAAGATCCTGCAGGCGTTGATGGAAGCCTCGCCCGCGGTAGTCACCCGGCAGGAGCTCGAGACCCGCGTGTGGGGCGAGGAACTGCCGGACTCCGACAGCCTGCGCGTGCACATCCATGGTCTGCGAGCGGTGGTGGACAAGCCGTTCGACGTGCCGCTGATCCAGACTCGCCATGGCATCGGCTATCGCATCGCCGCGCCCGAGAACGCCTGAGCGCGTGAGCGCCTCCGCAGTCGAGAAGCCGCGCCCGCGCATCCGCTACCGCCGGCGGCTGCGCAGCCGCCTGGTGCTGGCGTTCGCGCTGCTCGGCTTCAGCCTGACCCTGCTGCTGGCCTACGCCACGCACTGGGTGCGCAACCGTGTCGAGGACGACCTCGTGCTCGATGCGATGAACCGCAACATTTCCGTCTACCAGCAGCGCTACTTCGAAAGCGGCGGACGCCAGCGCGACCTGCCGGTGGAGCAGATGCGCGCGTTCGTGTTCACCCCGGACAAGTTCGTGCAGCTGCGCGAGGAGCAGCCGGACTGGGTCGACCTGCCGGACGGCATCCATTCGATCTCCGGCAGCAACCCGGATGGCTCGCCGTTTTCCTATCGGCTGGCGGTGAAGAAGACCCCCGACGCGTGGTTCTTCCTCGCCTACGACATGACGCAGGCGACGCGCGGCGAGGAACGCTTCAACAACGCGCTGGTGGTGGTGGTGGTGGTGTTCACCGCGCTGTCGCTGCTGCTGGGCTGGTGGTCGGCGTCGCGCGTCATGAGCCCGGTTTCGGAGCTGGCGCAGCGGCTGCGCCGTTCCGGCCGCACCGCCGAACCCGAATCGCTGGCCAGCGGCTTCGCCGACGACGAGGTCGGCGAGCTCGCCAAGGCGCTGGACGACTACGCGGCGCGGCTGACCGACGTGGTGCAGCGCGACCGGGAATTCAACGCCGACGTCAGCCACGAACTGCGCACGCCGCTGGCGGTGATCAAGGGGGCGGTCGAACTGCTGCTCGCCAAGGCCGATCTCGACGACAAGACGCGCGGCCGGCTGCTGCGGATCCAGCGTGCCGAGCAGCAATGCACCGACCTGATCAGCGCGCTGCTGCTGCTGTCGCGCAACGAGCGTGGCCACGGCGCCACCGACGTTCACCGCGTCGCCGAGCAGCTGCTGGATGCGCATCGCGCGCAGCTGGGCGGCAAGCCGGTGGAACTGCGCATCGAGGGCGAGCGCGGGCAGACCGTGGACGCGCCGGAAGCGGCGGTCACCGTCGCGCTCAACAACCTGATCGGCAACGCGGTGAAGTACACCCCGGAAGGCAGCGTGGTGGTGCGGCTGCACCCGGGCGCGGTGGAAGTGATCGACTCCGGGCCGGGCCTCAGCGAGGAGGATGCCAAGCGCCTGTTCGAGCGTGGCTACCGCGGCACTCACGCCGGGCACTCGCAGGGCGGCGGCATCGGCCTTTCGATCGTGCGCCGCCTGTGCGAGCTGTATGGCTGGGACGTGCGGGTGGTGCCCGGCCAGCCGCGCGGCGTGGTGGCGACCCTGCGCTTCGGCTGAGCGGCCGGCTCAGTCCACGTATTCGAGCCAGCCGTAGCGGTCCGGCGTGCGTCCGTCGAACAGCCCGAAGAACAGCTCCTGCATGTGGCGCGTCACCGGGCCCGGTGCGCCGGTGCCGACCGGGCGGCCGTCGACCGAGCGGATCGGGGTGATCTCCGCCGCGGTGCCGCACATGAACAGCTCGTCGCACAGGTACAGGTATTCGCGCGGGATGTCGCGCTCGACCACGTCGATGCCGGCATCGCGCGCCAGCGTCATCAGCGTGTGGCGGGTGATGCCGTTGAGCAGCGCCGCGCTGACCGGCGTGGTGTGCAGCGCGTCGTCGAACACCAGGAACAGGTTCTCGCCGGCGCCTTCGCTGAGCAGGCCGGTGGACGCCAGCGCGATGCCTTCGCCGAACCCGAGCCGGCGCGCCTCGCGCGCGACCAGCTGCCCGGACAGGTAGTTGCCGCCGGCCTTGGCGCCGGCCGGGATGGTGTTGGGCGCGAACCGCTGCCAGCTGGACACGCACGCGTCGATGCCCTGCTGCAGCGCCTCGTCGCCGAGATAGGCGCCCATCGCCCACGCCGCCACCGCGACGTCCACTGGCGTCTGCGCCGACAGCCCGAAGCCGCCGAGCCCGCGGTACGCGACCGGCCGCAGGTAGGCACGGCCCAGACCGTTCGCCTTGAGCACCTCGCGGCAGGCGGCGTTGAGCTCCTCCAGCGAGTACGGCACCGCCATCTCGTAGATCTTGGCCGAGCCGAACAGACGGCGGTTGTGGTCGGTGAGGCGGAAGATCGCCGGGCCGTTCGGCGTGTCGTAGCAGCGGATGCCTTCGAACACCGAGGAGCCGTAGTGCAGCGCATGCGACATCACGTGGGTGGTGGCTTCGGCCCACGGCTTGATGCGGCCGTTATGCCAGATCCACTGCGGGTACTGCATCGCCATCGCGCACGCTCTCGGCTGGACAATCGCGCTAGTGTACCGGCGCGCCGGAGCCTGCGGTCAGAAGCGGATCCACCAGCAGCCGCGATGCCGGTGCAGCCCCAGCACCGTGCTGCTCACGTCAGTGCCGCCGCGATCGGTCTGCTGCACGCGCAGCGCCACCGGCGCGCGCCGCGCGCTGCCGGCATCGCCGTCGTTCGAAGGCATGAGCGGATCGATTCCGAGCAGCGGGCGTTCGGCGATCCGCTGCAGGCGCTCGGCCACCGTGTAACCGGCGTCGCTGGAGAGCCCGCTCCAGTGGTAGATGCGCACCAGGCCGTCGGGGTCCTGGCTGTCGATCGCCCAGGTCAGTTCGGCGACGAGCGCCTCCACGCTGCGCGCGCAGGTCCACGCGCGCGCGTTCGGAGCCGGCCGCAGCGGCGCGGGTTCCTCGTCGGCGCCGAGCGTGTCGCAGGGGCGGTCGGTGTAGACCAGCTCGCCGGTGGCGGCGCGGCAGCGGCGCAACTGCGCGTCGGCCGCGTGCGGCCACCACGGCAGCAGCAGGAGGATCAGCAGCGGCGCAAAGCGCAGGACCATGCGCGCAGCGTAAAGCGGCGGTGGCCCGGCGCGACAGCCTTGACCGCCGCGCGCGGGCGGACGTTCAGGCGGACGCGCCGAGCCGTTCCAGCACGCCCACCGTCGGGCGCGCCAGGTTGAGCGTGTAGAAATGCAGCGCCGGCGCGCCGCCGTCGACCAGCTTGCGGCACAGCTGCGCGACCACGTCGGCGGCGAACTCGCGGATGCTGCGGGCGTCGTCGCCGAATGCCTGCAGGCGCTGCGCCATCCAGCGCGGGATCTCCGCGCCGCACAGGTCGGAGAAGCGGCGCAGCTGGCTGAAATTGGCGATCGGCATGATCCCCGGCACCACCGGGATGTCGACGCCGCGCGCGCGCAGGTCGTCGACGAAGCGGAAGTAGGCGTCGGCGTTGTAGAAGTACTGGGTGATCGCGCCGTTCGCGCCGGCACGCACCTTGCGCACGAAGTGATCGAGGTCGCTGAGCGCGTCGCGTGCCTGCGGGTGGGTTTCGGGGAACGCCGCCACCTCGATACGGAAATGCTCGCCGGTTTCCTCGCGGATGAAGCTCACCAGCTCCTCGGCGTAGCGCAGCTCGCCGGCCTTGACCATGCCTGAGGGCAGGTCGCCGCGCAGCGCAATCAGCCGCCGCGCGCCGAGCGCGCGGTACAGCTTGAGCAGGCTGCGGATCTCCTCGCGCGAGCCGCCCATGCAGGTGATGTGCGGCACTGCTTCGTAACCGAACTCGGCGTGCAGGTGCTGCACCGCTTCCGGCGTGTGACTCAGGGTCGAGCCGCCGGCGCCGAACGTGACGCTGACGTACTCCGGGCGCAGCGTCTTGAGCCGGGCCGCGGTCTTGTCGAGCTGGCTGCGCTGTTCGTCGGTCTTCGGCGGGTAGAACTCGAAACTGATCGGGACCATGCCGGTGCGCCAGGGGAGGTCCGAACAGTCTATCGCTTCATCGCGATGGAAGGCGGCAGTCTGCCGGGCCGTGGCTACGGTGCGTGCGCGGCTGCGCCGGCCTCGCTGCCGGCCGCGGCGTTGGCCGCGATCGGCTGGGCAGGGGAGGGCCCGGCCTCGAGCAGCGCGAACGGCACGCCTTCGCGTTGCAGCTCGTCCGCCGCGAACCAGTGCATTGTTGTCGGCGGCGTGGCCGCGCCGAGCGCGACGATGCGCTCGGGGAAGCCGGCCTGGCGCAGAACCGCGTCGGTGTCGCGGTCGTTGCGCCGCATCAGTTCGGCGCGCAGCGCGGCCGGGATCGGCAGCGCGGTCTCCAGGCTGCTGCGGTGCAGCCCCAGGCGGGCGCCGGGCGCCATCTCGCGCGAACGCGCCTGCGCCCACAGCAGCACGCACGCGCTCGCACAGCGGCGCTCGACCCGAACGGTGAGGCCGCGCGCGTTGACCAGGCGCGCGACCTTGAATGCTTGCGCGCGCAGGCCGCCGGGACTGTCGATGACCAGCGCCCGCGTCCCGCGGTGGCGGCGCAAGGCCTTGCGGATGTCGGCCTCGAAACGCGGGCCGATCACCCCGCCGACGTGCAGCACCTCCCCGTCTGGCGA
>DASQMI010000030.1:0-17986 GCA_035645555.1 Lysobacter sp.
CCGACAGGATCTCGCCGTCGCCGTTGGCGGTGATCACGCGCTGGCCGTGGCGCAGCACGCCCTTCTCGTCCATGACCAGGCCGATCATCTGGCGCGGCGTGCCGGCGGCCTTCTGCGCCTCGAGCGCGCCGCGGCCGATGAAGTCGCGCCCCTCATCGAGCGCCACCGTCCATGCCAGCGCCGCTTCGTACGGCGTGATCGACTCGTCCATGTCCTGGCCGTACAGCGCCATGCCCGCTTCCAGACGCAGGGTGTCGCGCGCGCCGAGCCCGGCCGGCTTGACCCCGGCGGCGAGCAGCGCGTTCCAGAACGCGACCGCGTGCGACTCCGGGACCAGCACCTCGAAGCCGTCCTCGCCGGTGTAGCCGGTGCGCGCGACGAACACCGGCACGCCCTCGGCGGTGTACGCCTCGCCGGCCGCGAAGCGCGCCAGCTTGCCGGTGCGCGCGCGGTCATCCTCGCGCAGCAGCCCGAGCACCCGCTCGCGCGCGTTCGGCCCCTGCACGGCGATCACCGCCAGGTCGCGGCGCTCGCGCACCTCGACCACGAACGGCTGCGCCTGCGCGTCGATCCAGGCAAGGTCCTTGGCGCGGGTGGCGGCGTTCACCACGATCCGGAAGAAGTCCTCGGCGACGAAGTACACGATCAGGTCGTCGATGACGCCGCCGCGCTCGTCGAGCATGCAGGTGTACATCGCCTTGCCCGGCGTCTTGAGCTTGTCGACCGAGTTGGCCAGCAGCCGGCGCAGGAACTCGCGGACGCGCGCACCGCGCAGGTCGACCACGGTCATGTGGCTGACGTCGAACATGCCGGCGTCGCGGCGCACCTGGTGGTGCTCGTCGATCTGCGAGCCGTAGTGCAGCGGCATGTCCCAGCCGCCGAAGTCGACCATCTTGGCGCCGAGCGCACGGTGGGTGTCGTTGAGGACGGTTTTCTGGGTCATCGGCGGGCGATCGCAGGGAAGGAAGCCCGCGATTATCCCAGAACCGCGCGCCGGGCCCCCGGGCCGCTAGTGCTCGGCTTCCACCCGCAGCAGCATGCCGTCGACGCCGACAATGCGAACCGCGGTGCCCGCCGGCAGCTCGGGGCCGGTGACGTCCCAGTAGGCGTCGGCGATCTGCACCCGGCCGTGGCCGTTGACGATCGCGCGCTCCAGCGGCACCACCCGCCCGACCAGCTGCTCGGCCCGGCGGTTGAGCATCGGCCGGTCGCTCTGCGGCTCGCGCGCGCGGAACCAGGTGCGGTACATCTGGATGCTGATGAAGCTCAGCGCCACGAACAGCGCGATCTGCGCGAGCAGCCCGGTGTCGGGCAGGACCAGCACCACGAAGAACACCGCGGCCGCGGCGAGGCCGAGCCAGAGCATGAACGCGCCGGGCGCCATCGTCTCGGCGGCGATCAGCAGCAGCGCCACCGTCCCCCACACCACCGCCGGCCAGTGCCACTGCATGGCTCAGCTCCCGCGCGGCGGCATCGCCGGCGGCGTCGGCGCGGCACGGCCGTTGCGCTCCAGCGTCTCCTTCGCCAGCTCGGCGATGCCGGCGAGCGAACCGATCATGCCGGCGGACTCCATCGGCATCATCACGAACTTCTGGTTCGGCGCCTCGGCCAGCGCACGGAACGCCTCGATGTATTTTTGGGCGATGAAGTAGTTGATGGCCTGCACGCTTCCGCTGGCGATGGCGTCGCTGACCATGCGGGTGGCGTTGGCTTCCGCCTCGGCCAGGCGCTCGCGCGCTTCCGCTTCGCGGTAGGCGGCTTCGCGCTTGCCTTCCGCTTCGAGGATTGCGGCCTGCTTGTCGCCCTCGGCGCGCAGGATCTCGGAGGCGCGGTGGCCCTCCGCCTCGAGGATGCTGGCGCGCTTCTCCCGCTCGGCCTTCATCTGTCGCGCCATCGAGTCGACCAGGTCGCGCGGCGGCTGGATGTCCTTGAGCTCGATGCGGTTGACCTTGAGGCCCCACGGATGCGTGGCCTGGTCCACCGCCTGCAGCACCTTGGCGTTGATCTCGTCGCGCTTGCTCAGCGATTCGTCCAGGTCCATCGAGCCGATCGCGGTGCGGATGTTGGTCATTACCAGGTTGAGGATGGCGACCTCGAGCTGCGCCACCTCGTAGGCCGCCTTCGCCGCATCCAGCACCTGGAAGTAGACGACGCCGTCGACCTTGACCACCGCGTTGTCCTTGGTGATGACGTCCTGGCTGGGCACGTCCATCACCTGTTCCATCATGTTGATCTTGCGGCCGACGCCATAAATGATCGGGATCAGGAAGTGCAGGCCGGGGTCGAGCGTGCGCGTGTACTTGCCGAAGCGCTCGACCGTCCAGTGGTAGCCCTGCGGCACCATCCGGACCGCCTTGAACACGAGGATGACGCCGGCGACCAGCAGCGGGATCGCCAATAGGGTGCCCAGTTCCATCGTCCGCCTCCGACCCGGAGTTAGGATCGAGTATAGGCCCGCGCCGCCGCCTGCGACGGTTCGGCCCGCTGGCGCATCCAAGGGTTCGAATGCCCGCCGAATCCGCCCCGCCGACGCCGGTCCGCTCCAGCTTCGCGATCGACGTCCCCGACCTGCTGCTGGCGCGCGCCCGTGCCGGCGAGCGGGCGGCGTTCGAGCAGCTGTACCGCTGGTTCGAGCGTCCGGTGTTCACCCTGGCGCTGCGCATGTGCGGCGACCGCGAAGAAGCGGCCGAGGTGCTGCAGGAAACCATGCTCAAGGTGCTGGCGAAGATGGGCGATTTCCGCGGCGGCAGCCCGTTCTGGGGCTGGCTGCGGCAGATCGCGGTCAACGAGGCACTGATGCGCCTGCGCGGGCGCAGGCGGCTCGACGAGGAAGCGGCGTTCGACGAGCACACGGTCGCCGACGATCACGTGCCGCCGCCGCCCGCAGCGGCCGACGCGGCGCTGCTGCAACGCGCGCTGATGCAGCTGCCGGCGGCAACCCGCAGCGTGCTGTGGCTGTACCACGCCGAGGGCTACACGCACGAGGAGATCGCTGCGCTCATGCAACGCACCCCGAGTTTCTCCAAGTCGCAGCTCGCACGCGGCAGCCGCCGCCTGCGCGCGCTGCTCGACACCGTCGCGGAGAAGGCCCATGCCTGATGCCGATTCCCGTCTCCATCGCCTGCCGCCGGCCAGCTGGGGCGAGGCGTTCGCCGCGTTGCCGCTGGAGGCGCCGCCCGCCGAGGCCTGGCCGCGGCTCGCCAGCGCGCTCGAGCGCCGTCGTCGACCCGCACGTCGGTGGATCGGCGGCGCCGCGCTCGCGGCCAGTGTGGTCGCCGCACTCGCGCTGAGCTTGCCGCGGCTGCAGGACCAGAATCCGGTCGACCGCGCCACGGCGGTCGCCACCACCGCGCCGACGGCAGCGCCGGCCGTGCGCACCGACCCGCCCACATCGACCGCATCGCTAGCGCGCGTCGCCGCCGCCACACATGCGCCTGCGGTCGTGCCCGACGCGGCACCCGGCACGCCGGCGCAAGCCGCGCGCGCGTCGCGGCGTGGTGCGGCGAACGCAACACAACCCGCACCGGACACTGCGCTCGTTGCGACGCAAACGCCCGCGGCCGCATCTGTAACCGAGGACGATGCGCTGTATCGGCTGCAGGACGAGTCGAACCAGCTGGAGGCCCTGGTCGCGCTGGCACGCGACGACCGGGTCACCAGCGGACCGGCGGCGGTAATGGCCTCGCAGCTGGATGGCCGCATCGCGTTGATCGACGTGGCGCTGACCGACGCGCAGCTCGGCGAGGCGGAACGCGTCCAGCTCTGGCAACAGCGCGTGGCCGCATTGCGCGAACTGGCCGGGCTGGAAAGCACGCAACGCTGGCTGGCCGCCAACGGCGAGTCCTATGACGGCGCGCTGGTCAGTCTGGATTGAACTCAACCTCCGAGGTGATCGATGCAAGGTTCCTTCTCTAGCACCCGCCTGCTGGCCGGTGCCGTGGCCCTGGCGCTTGCGTTCGGCGCGCTGGCGCAGGGCGATTCCACCGAACAGAAGCGCAAGGAGCTGGACGCCGCACGCGCCGAACTCGAGCGCGCCGCGCGCCGGGTCGCCGAGTTGTCACGCGAGCTCGGCGAGCACGGCCACCCGCCGGCCCCGTTCCGCTTCGAGCACTTCCGCGCCGCGCAGAAGCCGGTGCTGGGCGTGGTGCTGGAAGCCGACGGCCGCAGTGGCGTACGCATCGCCGAGGTGACGCCGGACAGCGGCGCGGCCAAGGCCGGCCTGCGCGGCGGCGACCGCATCGTCAGCGTCGATGGCAAGGCGGTCGCCGGCGCCGACGGCGAGGCGCGCCTGCGTCACCTGCGAGAGCTGCTCGCCGGGCTGGAGGCGAACAAGCCGGTGGCGATCGGCTACGAACGCGACGGCAAGCGCGCCAGCGCGCAGGTGACGCCGCAGACCCGCGATCCGGTGATGGTGATGCGCAGCCACCGGCTGGCGCCGGACGCGCACGGCGATGTTCTGCGCTTGCGCGAGCACGAAGGCATGCGCGCGCATGGCCGGCTGGCGCCGCTGGTGGCGCCGGCAGTGCGCGCGGAGATCATGCGCCTCGGGCCCGACGGCCGCTGCGAGAAGGGCGGCAAGGAAGGCGAAGCGTGCCGGATCAAGGTGCTGAGCGAGGCGTTCCGCTGGAACGGCCTCAACCTCGCCTCGGTGGACAAGGACCTCGGCCGCTACTTCGGCACCGATTCCGGCGTGCTGGTGCTGAGCACGACCGCCGACTTCGGCGACCTGCGTCCGGGCGACGTGATCCGCAAGATCGACGGCAAGCCGGTCGCCTCGCCGCGCGAGGCGATGGACGCGCTGCGCGGCAAGCCGGAAGGCGCGACGGTCGGCGTGGAATACCTGCGCGATCGCCGCAGCGCGACCGCGCAGCTGAAGGTGCCGAAAGCGATGCGCATCCCGCTGCCGCCGCGCCCGCCGGTGCCGCCTGCTCCACCCGCCCCGCCGTCCGCTCCGGCCGCGCCCGCGGCGCCACCGGCCCCGCCCGCACCGCCGGCGCCGGTCGCGCATGGCGAGCACACGCTCGCGTTCGCGCCGTTCGACGTGGTGATCGACCTCGATCCGGCGGAGATGCTCGTGCACACGCTCGACATCGAGGGCGGCGAAGCGTTCGCGCTGCTACCGCCGCCGGATCACCTGCTGCTGCCGGCGCCGCTCCCCGCAGAGCGCCACGTCGACTGAGCGCCCGCGTGTTCCCCCTTCAGCCCGCGCCTCTCCGACGCGGGCTTTTTCTTTGCACCGCACGGGCGTTCAGGGCGTGCGGGGCGAGCGCAGCGGACGCGCCGCAGCATCGGTGCGCGCCGCCTTCCGCAGGCTGCGCAGCCCGCGCGCGCAGATGCGCGCAGCCGCCGGCGACGGATCTTCCGCAGCCCAGCGCGCGCACAGCGCGCGCACCCAGTCCGGCTGCGACTTGGCGGCGTCGTTGAGCCAGTTGCCGACCGCATCCTGCACGTAGCGCGCCGGGTCGGCACGCAGCGGCTCCAGCAGCGGCAGCCCGCGCGCGGGCTCGCGCTTGAGCGGCTCCAGGTGCGTGCTCCACACCCCGCGCGGACGGGTCGCCTCGACCGCGAACCGACGCAGGCTGGACGAGCTCTCGCGCGTCCACGGGGTCAGCAGCGCGATCGCGGCATCGAGGTCGTCCGCGACGTGGGGACGCATTGCCAGCCACGCCCATTCGCGCACGCCGAAGTGCGGGTCGTCGGCGAGCGGCCGCAACCGCCGCAGGCGCTGGGCGAGATCCACGCCGGGCATGGCCGCGAGCGCGAACGCGCACCAGCCGCGCACCGTGTCCGCCGGATGCGCGCACAGCGCCTCCAGCCCGTCCGGCGTCAGCCGCGCCTGCAGCAGCGCGCCGGCCGCCGCCATCCGGCGGCTGATCGGCAACCGCGCATGCGGATCGAAGTCCGAGGCCAGCGCCGGGAGCACCGCGCGCATCAGCACCGCCTGATCGAGCGCGAGCGCTTCGGCGAGCGTGCGGGTTTCGACCTGGCCGCGGTCCAGCGCGCGCTGGCGCGCGTAGTCGATCCCGCTCGCCGGCCCGGGGCTCACGCCGTCGCGGCCTCGATCTGGTCCCATTCCGCTTCGCTCAGCTGCTCGACGAGCTCGAGCGCGCGGAGGTTCTGCAGCAGCTGTTCGACGCGGCTGGCGCCGAGGATCACGCTCGACACGTGGGGATTGCGCAGGCACCAGCCGATCGCCAGCGGCGCCGGCTCGCGGCCCAGCGCGCGCGCGGCCTCGGCGTAGCGGCGCGCGCGCTCGAGCCGGCGCTGCTCCTCGTCGCCGACCACGATCCGGCGCAACCAGCCCATCCCATCGCGGTTGAGGCGCGAGTCGCCGTCGGAGGGCTCTACGCCGCTGTACTTGCCGGTCAGCAGGCCCGACGCCAGCGGCGAATAGGTGGTGGTGCCGAGGCCGACCTCGGCGTACAGCGGCGCGTATTCCAGCTCCACGCGCTCGCGGTGCAGCAGGTTGTACTGCGGCTGCTCCATGGTCGGCGCGTGCAGGTGGTGGGCGCGCGCGATGCGGTGCGCCTCGCGGATCTGCACCGCGCTCCATTCCGAGGTGCCCCAGTACAGCACCTTGCCTTGGCGGATCAGCGTATCCATCGCCCATACGGTTTCCTCGATCGGCGTGGCCGGATCGGGGCGGTGGCAGTAGTAGAGGTCGAGGTAATCCACGCGCAAGCGTTTCAGCGCGGCGTGGCAGGCATCGGTGACGTGCTTGCGCGACAGCCCGCGCTGGGTCGGGCGCGGATCGCGCGCGGCGCCGAAGAAAACCTTGCTCGACACGCACCAGCCGTCGCGCGGCAGGCGCAGGTCGGCGATCACATCGCCCATCACCTTCTCAGCCTCGCCGTTGGCGTAACCCTCGGCGTTGTCGAAAAAGGTGATGCCGTGGTCCCAGGCCGCGGCGATCAGGTCGCGCGCGGTGGAGCGGCCGATCTGGTTGCCGAACGTGACCCAGGCGCCGAACGAGAGCGCGGAGATCTGCAGGCCGGAGGCGCCAAGCCGACGGTAGAGCATGGTGGGTTCACTGGTGCGGAGAAGGCGGCATCGTAACGAAACCGGCTTCCGCGCCGCGGAACCGGGTTCGCGCGGGGCCGTAGCGTGATGCGGCGGTACAGTGCGCGCCTCTTCCTCCGGGGAGTAGCCCGCCGTCTACCGACGGTCCGCGCGTCAACATGCTTGGCCGGCCGGCCATGGCACGCGGGAGCCGCAACGCGGCTCGGGCAAGACCGAAGGCGGACGCCGCATCCCGGGCCGGGCTGCGCGTACGCCTTCGCGTCAGCGAGCGCCCGGCCCCGGAGTAATCGATGGATGCGTTCTGGATCGCCACCGGCACGGTGGCGCTGGCCGAGATCGGCGACAAGACCCAACTGCTCGCGCTGCTGCTGGCCGCGCGCTACCGACGGCCGTGGCCGATCGTCGCCGGCATCCTGCTCGCCACCCTGTTCAACCACGCGCTCGCTGGCGCCCTCGGTGCGTGGGCGGCGCAATGGCTGCGGCCGCCGTGGCCGGATGCGATCGCTGCGGCGAGCTTCCTGGCGGTGGCGCTGTGGACGCTGAAGCCCGACCGCCTGGATGACGACACGGCGCTGCCGCGATTTGGGGCGTTCATCGCCACCATGCTCGCGTTCTTCGTCGCCGAGATCCGCGACAAGACCCAGATCGCCACCGTGCTGCTGGGCGCACAGGTGCAACCGCTGTGGCAGGTGGTGGTGGGCACCACGCTCGGCATGCTGCTGGCGAACGTGCCGGTGGTGCTGCTCGGCAGCCGGTTCGCCGCGCGCCTGCCGCTGCGCGCGGCGCGCCTCGCCGCGGCGTCGCTGTTCCTGCTGCTCGCGCTGTGGGCCGGGTGGCGCGCGTTCACCGGTTAAGCCGCGCGGCTCCGCATTCCGCGCCGCGGAGCGGCGCCGCCCTTGCTGGGCCGTAGCGCGTGGACTAGGCTGCGGCGACTTTTCGGGGATCCCTGGGGCAACGGATGGAAGTGATCGGCCGCATCGGTTTCGGCCTGTTCGGTCTTGCGGTGCTGCTCGGCATCGCCTGGCTGTTCTCGAACAACAAGCGCGCGGTCGACTGGCGGCTGGTGCTCACCGGCATCGCGCTGCAGGTCGGCTTCGCCGCGCTGGTGCTGCTGGTGCCCGGCGGCAAGGACGTGTTCGACGCGATCGGCCACGGCTTCGTGCGGATCCTGAGCTTCGTCGGCGAAGGCTCGAAGTTCATTTTCGGCGGCCTGATGGACACCTCGAAGTTCGGCTTCATCTTCGCGTTCCAGGTGCTTCCGACCATCATCTTCTTCGCCGCGTTCATGGGCGTGCTGTACCACCTCGGCGTGATGCAGGCGGTGGTGCGCGGGATGGCGTGGGCGATCACCCGGCTGATGCGCGTGTCGGGCGCGGAGACCACCAGCGTCTGCGCCAGCGTGTTCATCGGGCAGACCGAGGCGCCGCTGACCGTGCGCCCGTACATCCCGAAGATGACCGAGTCGGAACTGATCACGATGATGATCGGCGGCATGGCGCACATCGCCGGCGGCGTGCTCGCGGCGTACGTCGGCATGCTGGGCGGCGGCGACCCGGCGCAGCAGGCGTTCTACGCCAAGCACCTGTTGGCGGCATCGATCATGGCCGCGCCGGCGACGCTGGTGATCGCCAAGATCCTGGTGCCGGAGACGCAGGAGCCGCTGACCCGCGGCACGGTCAAGATGGAGGTCGAGAAGACCACCGCCAACGTGATCGACGCGGCCGCGTCCGGGGCCGCCGACGGCCTGCGGCTCGCGCTCAACATCGCGGCGATGCTGCTCGCGTTCATCGCGCTGATCGCGCTGCTCAACTGGCCGCTCACCTGGCTCGGCGAGGTCACCGGGCTGGCCGCGCAGATCGGCCGCCCGACCGATTTGTCGACGATCTTCGGCTTCCTGCTGGCACCGATCGCGTGGGTGATCGGCACGCCGTGGCAGGACGCGCAGGTGGTCGGTTCGCTGATCGGCCAGAAGGTCGTGATCAACGAGTTCGTCGCCTACCTCCAACTCGCCGACATCGTCAACGGCAAGGCGCCGGGCGTGACGCTCAGCCGCGAGGGCGCGCTGATCGCGACCTACGCGCTCTGCGGCTTCGCCAACTTCAGCTCGATCGCGATCCAGATCGGCGGCATCGGCGGACTTGCGCCCGAGCGTCGCGCCGACCTCGCCCGCTTCGGCCTGCGCGCGGTGCTCGGCGGTTCGATCGCCACGTTCATGACAGCGACCATCGCCGGCGTGCTGACCTGGTTCGGCGGCTGAGCGATGGGGCGCGTGGTCGTCGTCGGCAGCTTCAACGTCGACCACGTATGGTCGACCGCCGCGCTGCCGCGCGCCGGCGAGACGCTCGGCGGCCGCTATCGCAGCGGCCCGGGCGGCAAGGGCTTCAACCAGGCGATCGCGGCCCAGCGCGCGGGCGCGGACACCGCGTTCGTGTGCGCGCTCGGCGACGACGACGGCGGCCGGCTGGCGCGCGCATTGGCGGCTGACGATGGACTGGCACTGCACGCTGCGACCGTTGCCGAACCCACCGGCACCGCCGGCATCTTCGTCGACGCCGACGGACGCAACAGCATCGTGATCGGTCCCGGCGCGAACGCCATACTCGATGCGCAGGCGGTCGCCGCGCATGCCGACGTCTTCCACGGCGCGCGCGTGGCGGTCGCGCAGCTGGAAACCTCCGCGGAAGCGGCGATGGCGGCGTTCCGCATCGCGCGCGGCGCCGGTGCGTCCACCCTGCTCAACCCGGCGCCTGCCGATGCCGTCGTGCCGGACACGCTGTGGGCGCTGACCGACCTTGCCACACCGAACGAAACCGAATTCGCCGCACAACTGACGCGCCGCGGCGAACGCATCGATCCGGCGGCCGTCGCCACGCTCACCGATGGCGCGCTGCACGCGCTCTGCCGCCGCCTGCTGCCGCACGGCACGGTGGTGGTGACGCTCGGCGCGGCCGGGGCGTTCGTCTCGCACGCCGATGCACGCGCCTGGGGCGACGACGCGGCCTGTTACCGCGTGGCGCCGGCAGCCGTGCGCGCGATCGACACCACCGGTGCCGGCGATGCGTTCAGCGGTGCGCTGGCGGCATCGCTGGCGTCGCGGGTATCGCCGTTCGCCGCGCACGTGCGCTTCGCCGCCCGCTACGCCGGACTGTCGACCGAGCGCGAAGGTGCGGCGCTGGCGATGCCGCGCCGCGACGAGGTAGACGCGCGCTTCGGCAACGGCTGAGGCCCGGCTGGCCGGTTGATAACGATTCGCATTAATATCCGGCAGACCGTCGCCGCCCGGCCTGCCATGCCCGCCCGCTCCCGCCCGACAATGCCGTCGCGCCGTGCCGCCTCCGCGGGAGACCGGTTGCGATGGTGACGGTATCGGTCCCGGCACCGGCCCCGGTGGCGCTTGCGCGCCGGCGCGTGCGCGCGGCGCTGGCGTGGCTGCACCTATGGATGGGCCTGGGCGCGGGGCTGCTGTTCGCGCTGCTCGGCCTCTCCGGCAGCGTGCTGACGTTCCATACCGAACTGCTGCGCTGGCAGCAGCCGCAGCTGTTCGCGCACGCGCCGCGGGTGGACGCGTCCGTGCTCGAGCGGGTGTACGCGGAATGGACGCCGCAGGGGCTGACCGCGCTCGACCTGCCGCGCCCGTCGCTGCCGGTGTGGCAGGGCTACTTCGCCGACGGCAGCCGGCGTTACTTCGCGCCGGCCGACGGCGAACTGCTGCTGGTGCGCTCGGCCGGCAACGACCCGCTGATGTGGCTGCACGAGCTGCACACCCATTTCCTCGCCGGCGAGACCGGCGAGCAGGTCGTCGGCGTGGTCGGCTGGATCGCGCTGTTCATGCTGCTGTCGGGCCTCTACCTGTGGTGGCCGAAGCTGGCGCGGCTGCGCTCGCACCTGCGCGTGTACTCAGGGCCGCCGACCCGACGCTGGCTCAGCTGGCACCGCAGCAGCGGCGTGCTGCTGCTGCCGCTTCTGTTGCTGGCGACGCTCACCGGCGTCGGCATGGTCTATCCGAAGCTCGCGCGTTCGCTGCTGACCACCGCATTCGGCGGCCCGCCGGCGCCGAGCGCACCGGCGGCCCCCGCGGCGGCGCCGGACTGGCCGCGCATCCTCGCCGGCGCGCGCCGCGCCTGGCCGCACGACGAGCTGGTGCGCGTGGCGCCGCCGAAGAACGGCGTGGTGACCTTGCGCGTGCGCGATCCCCGCGAGTGGCACCCCAACGGCCGCAGCCTGCTGTTCGTCGACGCCGGCGGTCGCGTGCTGGGCCGCTACGATGCCACCGCGCAGGCCGCCGGCGTGCGCATGGAGGCGGCGATCTATCCACTGCACATCGCCGCCGTCGGCGGCTGGCCGTACCGGATCGCGGTCGCCGCCACCGGCCTGCTGCCGGCCTTCCTGCTCGTCACCGGCTTCCTGTTCTGGCGCCGGCGCCGCGGCCGTTGAGCGGTCGCGCCGCGGCGGCCCCGTAGAATCGCGCCATGCGCATCGGCCCCTACCCGATCGAACCGAACGTGCTCCTGGCCCCGATGGCGGGGGTCACCGACAAGCCGTTCCGCGTGCTGTGCAAGCGCCTGGGTGCGGGGCTGTGCGTGTCGGAGATGACCACCAGCGACCCGCGCTTCTGGAATACCGCCAAGTCGCGCCATCGCATGGACCACGCCGGCGAACCGGCGCCGATCAGCGTGCAGATCGCCGGCACCGTGCCGGAGGTGATGGCCGAGGCCGCGCGGTACAACGTCGAGCACGGCGCGCAGATCATCGACATCAACATGGGCTGCCCGGCGAAGAAGGTGTGCAATGCCTGGGCGGGGTCCGCACTGATGCGCGAGCCCGCCTTGGTCGCGCGCATCGTCGAGGCGGTCGTGCGTGCGGTCGACGTGCCGGTGACGCTGAAGATCCGCACCGGCTGGGCGCCCGACCGCAGGAACGCGCTCGAGATCGCCCGCATCGCCGAAGCCGCCGGCATCCGCGCACTCGCCATCCACGGCCGCACCCGCGACCAGATGTACACCGGACGGGCCGAGTACGACACGATCGCCGAGGTCAAGGCCGCGCTTTCGATTCCGGTGGTCGCCAACGGCGACATCGACTCGCCGGAGAAGGCCGCGCACGTGCTGCAGGTGACCGGCGCGGATGCGGTGATGGTCGGGCGCGCCGCGCAGGGCCGGCCGTGGATCTTCCGCGAGATCGCACACTACCTCACCACCGGCCAGCGGCTGCCGGAACCGTCGCTCACCGAGGTGCGCGACCTGCTGCTCGAACACCTGCAAGCGCTGCACGCGTTCTACGGCGAACCCGCCGGCGTGCGGATCGCACGCAAGCACCTCGGCTGGTATGCAAAGGACCGCCCGGAGAACGCGGCCTTCCGCCACGTCGTGGTGCGTGCGGAGACCGCCGAGGCCCAGCTGCGCCTGACCCGCGACTATTTCGATGCCCTGATCGCCGGCGTGGCGCCCGAGCTCCCGGCGGCGGCGTGAGGAAAGAAGGATGAGCAAGGACTTCCCCTACCTGCACGGCTTTTCGGAAACCGAACAGGCGCGGCTGATGAAGCAGGCGCGCCTCGCCGAGTCGACCATCTTCCGCAACATCGACTACACCGGCGCGCGGCGGCTGCTCGAGATCGGCAGCGGCGTCGGCGCGCAGACCGAGATCCTGCTGCGCCGCTTCCCGGACCTGCACGTCACATGCGTCGAGCTGGCCGAACGGCAGATCGAGGCTGCACGCCGCAATCTCGCCGCCATGCCGTGGCTCGAGGGCCGCTACGCGCTGCAGCAGGCCGATGCCACCGACCTGCCATTCGAACCGCGCAGCTTCGACGCCGCGTTCCTGTGCTGGGTGCTCGAGCACGTGCCCTCGCCCGCCCGTGTGCTGAGCGAGGTGCGGCGCGTGCTCGCCCCGGGCGCAGTGGTCTACATCACGGAGGTAATGAACGCCTCCTTCCTGCTCGACCCGTACTCGCCGAACACCTGGCGCTACTGGATGGCGTTCAACGACTACCAGATCGACATGGGCGGCGACCCGTTTATCGGCGCCAAGCTCGGCAACCTGCTGCTCGCCAACGGCTATCGCGATGTCACGACCGAGATCAAGACGTTCCACCTCGACAACCGCGAACCGGCACGACGCAAGCAGATGATTGCGTTCTGGGAGGAACTGCTGATGTCGGCCGCCGACCAGCTGATCGACGCCGGCAAGGTGGACCGCGAGACCGTCGACGGCATGCACCGCGAGATGACCGCGGTTCAGAACGACCCGAACGCGGTGTTCTTCTATTCGTTCGTGCAGGCGCGCGCGACGGTCTACTGACCGGCTCCGGCGCGCGCTCGCGCGCGCAGAGCGCTCCATGCCCAGGCGGCCGCCAGGCATCCGAGATACAACAGCGCCAACGCGGCCGCCGCGCTCCACCCGCTCACGGCGAACACCCAGATGCGGGCCTGCGTGGCCGTGCCGACCGGCGCGAAGAGGCCGACGGGCAGGCCGGCGACCGCGGCGTGCCATGCGAACAGCAGGGTCGCGAGCAGGCTGAGCGCGCCGATAGCGGCAGCGAACAGCCCCAGCGACAGGCGCCCGACCTCGCCGATGGAGTGTCCTCGGGTCATCGGGCGCGAGGCCCCTGTGCCGGCGACGCGGTGACCGGCGCGCTCCATATCCGCTGCCACATCGCGCCCAGCCGCCGCCGCGCCTGCCACGGCCATGCCACCTGCCGCGGCGCGATCGGCTGCCATTCGCGCTCGCCATCGCGCCGCGCCACCGCGAAGCGGAACGTGTAATCGGGCTCGGCGCCCATGCGCAGGTCGCTCAGCACCAGCACGCCGTCGCGGACCTCGGCCTTCATGAATCCGCGATTGAACCAGCGCAACCGCGCCACCGCCGGCGCGTCGGCCACGTCCGCCATCGCCCCGACATCGGAGCGATGGCGGCGGAAGCGGATCGGCCCGCGGTCGGCGACCAGCGAGCGCTCGCCCTCGACGAAGCCGTCGGGCGTCATCGCCACCACCCGCCACAGCAGGGTGTTGAACGGCATCGGCACCGAGAAGCGCGGCGCATCCGCGAGTCCGATCGCGGCGAGGGAACGTTCGGCCTCGCGCTCCACCAGTGCCTTCGCGACCAGCGACCAGCCGAGATACGCACTGCTGAGCGCCAGCCCCAGCACCAGCGCGCGCTGCGCGCCGCCGTGTTCGCGCAGGCACCAGGCGGCAACGCAGGCCATCAGCAGCCAGATCGTGTACAGCGGGTCGATGATGAACACGCTCGACCACATGGCCGGCGCGAGCGGCAGCGGCCACAGCAACTGGGTGCCGTAGACGGTGAACGCGTCCAGCAGCGGATGCGTGAGCAGCGCCAGCTGGATCGCCCAGAACCAGCGCCGCGGCGCTTCGGCCACGCGCCGGCCGCGCGAGCGGCACCAGGCCCAGATCGCCCAGCCCAGCCACGGCAGCACCAGCAGCGAGTGGCTGGCGCTGCGATGCCAGGTCATGCGCGCGACCGGGTCGTCGGTGATCAGGTTCACCGGCACCACGTCGAGGTCCGGCAGGGTGCCGAGCGCGGCCCCGGCCAGCAGTGCCGCGCGGCGGTGACGCGGCGGGGCGATAACGGCCGCCACCGCAGCGCCGAGCATGATCTGGGTCAGCGAGTCCATCGCCCGATGGTAGCCGCGCGGCCCGGCGGCGCGGACCGGCAGCCCGCCTGCAACACGGCGTCCCGCGCACGCTGCCCTGGGCGGAAAGGCGCACAATGCGCCGGAGCCGCGCAGGCGGTATCATGTGCGGCTCATCCTTTCATTCGAATGCAGGGATATAAGCCCCGATGTCCAGCTACCTGTTCACCTCCGAGTCCGTCTCCGAAGGCCATCCGGACAAGATCGCCGACCAGATCTCCGATGCCGTGCTCGACGCGATCCTGGCCCAGGACAAGCGCGCGCGCGTGGCCTGCGAGACGCTGGTGAAGACCGGCGCGGCGATCGTCGCGGGCGAAGTCACGACCACCGCGTGGGTCGACATCGAGGCGCTGGCGCGCCGGGTCATCAACCAGATCGGCTATGACAACTCCAACGTCGGCTTCGACGGCCACACCTGCGCGATCATCAACATGCTGGGCAAGCAGTCGCCCGACATCGCCGCCGGCGTCGACCGCAAGAAGCCGGAGGAACAGGGTGCGGGCGACCAGGGTCTGATGTTCGGCTACGCCTGCAACGAGGCGCCCGAGTTCATGCCGGCGCCGATCTACTACAGCCACCGCCTGGTCGAGCAGCAGGCGAAGATCCGCAAGAAGAAGAACTCGCCGCTGCCGTGGCTGCGCCCGGACGCCAAGAGCCAGGTCACGCTGCGCTACGAGAACGACAAGGTGGCGGGTCTCGATGCGGTGGTGCTGTCGACCCAACACGACCCGGGCATCAAGCACAAGGACATCGTCGAGGGCGTGTACGAGTACATCCTGCGTCCGGTGCTGCCGAAGAAGTGGCTGGACGCGCTGCCGAAGAACAAGCTGCACATCAACCCGACCGGCATCTTCGTGATCGGCGGCCCGGTCGGCGACTGCGGCCTCACCGGCCGCAAGATCATCGTCGACACCTACGGCGGCATGGCCCGCCACGGCGGCGGCGCGTTCTCCGGCAAGGACCCGTCCAAGGTCGACCGCTCGGCCGCCTACGCCGCGCGCTACGTCGCCAAGAACATCGTCGCCGCCGGCCTCGCCGACCGCTGCGAGGTGCAGGTGAGCTACGCGATCGGCGTCGCCGAGCCGACCTCGATCTCGGTCACCACGTTCGGCACCGGCAAGATCTCCGACGACAAGATCGAGAAGCTGATCCGCAAGCACTTCGACCTGCGCCCCTACGGCATCATCCAGATGCTCGACCTGGTGCACCCGGTCTACCAGGCCACCGCCGCCTACGGCCACTTCGGCCGCAAGCCGGAACAGGTGAGCTACGTCGACGGCGCGGGCAAGAAGCAGACCGCCACCGCGTTCTCGTGGGAGAAGACCGACAAGGCCGAGCAGCTGCGCGCGGCCGCCGGCCTGAAGAAGTAAGCAGGCGTCACCTGCCTGATGCGAACGGGGCCGCACGGCCCCGTTCGTCTGTCCGGGCCGATTCACCGGCGTGGCGCAATCGGCAGGTACAATTTGCGCGTTCCCCGAGGGGCGCTGCGACTGTGAAGCGGACCACGTCCGCGCGTTCGCTACGCGAACGCTGACAGCCAGGCTCGGGGAGCGTCAGTGCGACAACGGCGCCCGATGACCGCGCGGATTCCGCGCCTTCCTATCGGAGCTCAACACCATGAACGCTGTTCCCAAGAATCCCGCCGGCCACGACTACAAGGTCGCCGACATCGCGCTCGCCGACTGGGGCCGCAAGGAGATCGAGATCGCCGAGCACGAGATGCCCGGCCTGATGTCGATCCGCCGCAAGTACGCCGCCGAGAAGCCGCTCGCGGGCGTGCGCGTCACCGGCTCGCTGCACATGACCATCCAGACCGCGGTGCTGATCGAGACCCTGGTCGATCTCGGCGCCTCGGTGCGCTGGGCGAGCTGCAACATCTTTTCCACCCAGGACCACGCCGCCGCGGCGATCGCCGCCGCCGGCATCCCGGTGTTCGCCTGGAAGGGCGAGACGCTGGAGGAGTACTGGGAGTGCACGCTCGATGCGCTCACCCATCCGGGCATGAAGGGCCCGGAGCTGGTGGTCGACGACGGCGGCGACGTCACCTTGCTGATCCACAAAGGCTACGAGCTCGAGCAGGGCAGCGACTGGGTGAACAGCCCCTCCTCCAGCCAGGAGGAGCAGATCATCAAGAATCTGCTCAAGCGTGTGGCCAAGGAGCGCCCGGGCTTCTGGACCAACGTCGTCAAGGAATGGCGCGGCGTGTCCGAGGAGACCACCACCGGCGTGCATCGCCTCTACCAGCTCGCCGAGGCCGGCAAGCTGCTGGTGCCGGCGATCAACGTCAACGACTCGGTCACCAAGAGCAAGTTCGACAACCTGTACGGCTGCCGCGAATCGCTCGCCGACGGCCTGAAGCGCGCGATGGACGTGATGCTGGCCGGCAAGGTCGCGGTCGTCTGCGGTTACGGCGACGTCGGCAAGGGCTCGGCGCACTCGCTGCGCGCGTACGGCTGCCGCGTGATCGTCACCGAGATCGACCCGATCAACGCGCTGCAGGCGGCGATGGAGGGCTTCCAGGTCACCACGATCGAGGAAACGCTCGGCATCGCCGACATCTACGTCACCGCCACCGGCAACCGCGACGTGATCACGCTCGATCACATGCTGCGGATGAAGGACCAGGCGATCGTCTGCAACATCGGCCACTTCGACAACGAGATCCAGGTCGACGCGCTGTACGCGCTGGCCGGCGTGCGCAAGGTCAACATCAAGCCGCAGGTCGACAAGTTCGTGCTGCCGAACGGCCGCGAGATCTTCCTGCTGGCCGAAGGCCGGCTGGTGAATCTGGGCTGCGCCACCGGCCACCCGAGCTTCGTGATGTCCAACTCCTTCTCCAACCAGACGCTCGCGCAGATCGACCTGTGGCAGAACCGCGACGTGTACGAGAACACGGTGTACCGCCTGCCGAAGAAGCTCGACGAGGAGGTGGCGCGCCTGCATCTGGACAAAATCGGCGTGAAGCTGACCCAGCTGACGCCCGAGCAGGCCGCCTACATCGGCGTGCCGGTCGACGGGCCGTACAAGCCGGAGCACTACCGCTACTGAGCCGGCCCTCCGCCGGACACGCGACGGGCGCCTTCGGGCGCCCGTTTCGTTTGGGCGGTCGGTTTGCTGGCTGGTTCAGCCACGGCGGGCGGCGCGCCGCATGCCGGGCGGTCCAGCGCGTGTGCGATAGGTGAAGATGGTGCGAAGGGGAGCGTGATCGGGGGCGGTCATGGGGAAGGTGCGCGGTCGGACGGCGGGCGCGGTGCTCGCGCTGGCGCTGGGCACCGCTGCGCAGGCGGCACCGCCCGACGCGGTGGATGCGATGGTGAC
>DASQMI010000031.1:0-30784 GCA_035645555.1 Lysobacter sp.
CGCGCGTTCGTGCCCGATGCCGCGTTCCTCGACATCGGGCTGCCAGGCATGGACGGCTACGAACTGGCGCACTGCCTGCGCAGCGCGCCGGAGACCCGTTCGACGGTGCTGGTGGCGGTCACCGGCTGGGGTGGACAGGCCGATTACCGGCGCGCCATCGACAGTGGCTTCGACCACCACCTGACCAAGCCGGCCACCGCCGGTCGCATCGAAGAAATCCTGGCGTCACTCGCTTTACAACAACGTGGTACCCATGTGGTCTGACGAATCCAACGCGCGCGCCGACATGTCCCATGGAGACGAGCGTGACGATCGATCTCCGGAGCGCCCGAACGCGCAACGGGTTGCGCCGCAGCCGCCGCGCGATGATCCTTCGGCGATGGCCGAGGTCGAAATTCCGCCGGCGTTGCGCCGCTTCATACTCCAGGCGGTTCCGTCGGTGCCACATCTGGAGGCCCTGCTGCTGCTGCTGCACGCGCACGAAGCGTGCAGCGCGGCGGAGATCGCCGCGCGGCTGTACGTCGATCCCGCGGTCGCCTCGCAGCTGCTGCACGATCTGGAACGCACCGGCCTGGTGACGCTACACGGGCCGCGCGCACTGCTCGCCGCCTCCATTGAAATCCGCAACCGCATCGCCGAGCTGGCCGCGTTCTACGCCAAGCACGTGGTCGCCATCTCCAATCTCATTCATTCCGTAACCGATCGCAAAGCCCACCAGTTCGCCGACGCCTTCCGCCTGCGCAAGGATTCCTGATGATCCTGACGATCTACGCCCTGTGCGCGCTGGCCGCGTTCGCCTGTGCGGTACTGCTGTTCCAGGCGGCGCGGCGCTCCGGTTCCCGCATGTTGTTCTGGAGCGGTTCCTGCTTCGCGTTCCTGACGCTGACCAACGTGCTGGTGCTGGTCGATCATTACGGATCGCCGCATCGCGATATCTGGGGATGGCGGCTCGGCACTGCGCTGGTCGGGGTGTCGGTGCTGCTGTACGGGCTGATCTTCGAGGAGCGCTGAGATGGAGCTGTTCCTGCTTGGCATGCTCGCGATGGGGTTCGCAGTCGCCGCACTGCTGTTTCTGCGGTTCTGGAAAGTCAGCCGCGACCGGCTGTTCCTGTTCTTCGCGCTCGCGTTCGCGCTGGAAGCGATCAACCGCACGCTGTACGCCTGCACCGGCGCCAGCAGCGAGGCCAGCACCACCTATTACCTGCTGCGGCTGCTCGGTTTCCTGCTGATCCTCGGCGGCATCCTCGACAAGAACCTCGTGCGCCGTCGCCGCTGATCCGGCGGCCGCACACGGCGGATGAGGTGGGTGGGGCATAACGCCGTCGTCACGTCTGCCTACATGCCGAGTTGGTAGCGTCCCGGCTTTGGCGTCCCGGCGGCTCTGCGGGCACGGCGCCGTCCTCGGAGGTGATCGACGTGGTGGTTTCGGTGGGGTCTGCGGGACGCGTGCTGGTGGTCGACGACCACACCGGCAGCGCCCGGGTGATCGGCGCGCTGCTCGAGCGCCATGGCTACACGGTGATGGCGGCGACCGATGCACGGCAGGCGTTGTGCGCGTGTGGCCAGGACGCGCTTCCGGATCTGGTCCTGCTGGACATGACGACGCCCGGCCAGGACGCCTTCGGGGTGCTGGCGGCGGTCCGCGCGCAGGCCGGCTGTGCCGAACTGCCGGTCGTGTTCATGACCGCGGTGGCCGACCGCGACTTGCTGCCGCGCGCGTTCCGCGCGGGGGTGGTCGATTTCGTCACCCACCCGTTCGTCGAGGAGGAACTATTGGCGCGCGTGCATGCGCACGTCACCCTGAAGCTGATCCGCGACCGCCTGGAGCGGCTGGCGCGCGAGCGCGGCGACCTGATCAATCTGGTGGCGCACGACCTGCGCAACCCGCTGACCACCATCGTGTTCGCCGCGGATGCGATCCGCCGCAAGGTCTGTCCGCCGGAACGGACGCCGCGCTACATGGAGACCATCCACGACAGCGCCACCGATGCCCTGGGCTACGTCGGCGACTATCTCGACCGCGAGGCCGGGCGCGCACGGCGTGAACCGTGCCCGCCGTGCGGCCTCAATGCGCTGGTCGACTGGCTGGTGAAGCGCTACGAGCTGCAGCTGGAAGCGCACGGCATGCAGGTGGAGATCATCCACGGGCCGGATGGTGCGATGGCGGCGCTGCCGGAACGCGTGTTCCGCCAGGTGGCCGAGAACCTGATCGTCAACGCGATGAAGTACGCGCCGAACCAGCCACTGCTGCTGGAAGTGCGGCAGGACCTGCCGGCGTACTGGCAGTTGATCGTCGCCGACCGCGGGCCCGGCATTCCAACCGAGCGCCGCGACGAGCTGTTCAAGCCGTTCACCCGGCTGACCGACGAGCACGCCGAGGGCTCCAGCGGGCTCGGGCTTTCGCTGGCGAAGCGGATCGTCGCCGACTGGGGCGGCGAGCTGCGCTACCGGCCGCGCGAGGGCGGCGGTTCGGTGTTCGTGATCGAACTGCCGACCCCGCTGGTGCTGCCGGTTGCCGACGGCGCCGACGCCGTGTCGCCGGCGCGCGCGCCGCGTGAGGCGGGCCCCGCCGGCTGAGCGCGGACGCCGTCAGTGCGGCGGCGCATACGAGGACGACGGGCCGGCGAACGAGTCGCCGAACGGCCGGATGCGTGCGATGCGGCGCGTGCGTCGGGAGCCATTGCGCATCCGCGGCAGCGTCGGCACCGGCAGCGAGGCGCGCCGCAAGGTGTCGTACACGTGCTGGCGCCAGAACGGCCACGCCTGGTCGGGGCAGTACACGGTCAGGAACCGCACCAGCTCGACCTGGTCCGGCGCCGCCAGCACCGCGTAGTCGAGCGCGAAGGTGGCCTCGACCGCGTGCAGCAGCTGCTTCGCATCGCCTTCGTGCCGCACCATCATGCGCACGCCGAACGTCACCAGCACCCGCAGCAGGCCCACCTCGCCGGTATCGCGCTCGTACACCGCGCTGAACGCCTCGGCGCGCACCGACTGCCGCGACTGCATCTCGGTGCGGCCGCGGTGCAGCGCCAGCTGGTATTCGATGTCGCGCTGGAATGAACACTCCCATAGCGCGACGTTCTCCAGCCTGAAGTAGCCGGACGGGTCGAAAGGGGTGTCGCCGGAATCCACGGGCCACCTCGGCAGGCAACGATCGGATACGCAGGCGGCTCGGCGTGGAGCCATGTGAGGCGCTGCGCCGCATCACAAGTCGAGGAGGTCGCCGCAGGTTGGAGGCGGCGGAGGGCGAGGCGTTCGCCTCGCATGCCCACCCTAGGCCGCGCGCCGTGTTCGCACCGTCGAAGCCGACGGCATGCGCACGCGCGTCTCATCGGCTGCGACACAGCGGACGTACAACGGGCTATCGCGTCCGGAACCCGCCATGTCCGCCCTCACCGTCTTCACCGAACCCGCGCCGCCCGCGCCACGCCTGCGCGATGGCGGCAGCCTTGCCGCGCGCCTGGCGCAGAAGCACGTCGCATTGGTCACCGGCCACTTCGTCCTGCCTGGCCGGGATGGCCGCTACGCCGAGTTGCCCGACGCGCTGCCGCCGCGCCTGGCCGCGGCGTTGCGCGCGCGCGGCGTGACCCGCCTCTATTCGCACCAGGCCGAGGCGTGGCATGCGGCGCAGCGCGGCGAGCATGTGGTGGTGGCTACGCCGACCGCATCGGGCAAGAGCCTGTGCTACACGCTGCCGGTGGTGACCGCGGCAATGACCCGGCAGGCGAAGGCGCTGTACCTGTTTCCGACCAAGGCACTGGCGCAGGACCAGGTGGCCGAGCTGATCGAGCTCAATCGCGCGGGCGAGCTCGGCATCCGCGCGGCGACGTTCGACGGCGACACGCCCGGCGATGCGCGCCAGGCGATCCGCCTCAACGGCGATATCGTGGTCAGCAATCCCGACATGCTGCATCAGGGCATCCTGCCGCACCACACCAAGTGGGCGCAGTTCTTCGAAAACCTGCAGTACGTCGTCATCGACGAGATCCACAGCTACCGCGGCGTGTTCGGCTCGCACCTGGCCAATGTCATCCGCAGGCTCAAGCGGGTGTGCGCGTTCTACGGCGCGAACCCGCAGTTCATCCTGTGCTCGGCGACGATCGGCAACCCGCAGCAGCACGCCGAGGCGCTGATCGAGCACGAGGTGCGCGCGATCACCGAGTCCGGTGCGCCGTGCGGGGAGAAGCACGTGCTGCTGTGGAATCCGCCGGTGATCAATCCGGATCTGGGCCTGCGTGCGTCGGCGCGCTCGCAGAGCACGAAGATCGCGCGAACCGCGATCCGCGCCGGGCTGAAGACGCTGGTGTTCGCGCAGTCGCGCACGATGGTCGAGGTACTGACGAAGTACCTCAAGGACGTGTTCGACCACGACCCGCGCAAGCCGGCGCGCATCCGCGCCTACCGCGGCGGCTATCTGCCGACCGAGCGTCGCGAGGCCGAGCGCGCCATGCGCGAGGGCCGCATCGACGGCATCGTGGCGACGTCCGCGCTCGAGCTCGGCGTGGACATCGGCAGCCTCGATGTGGTGGTGCTCAACGGCTATCCCGGCACGGTCGCGGCCACCTGGCAGCGCTTCGGTCGCGCTGGCCGGCGCCAGCAGGCCGCGCTGGGGGTGATGGTCGCGAGCAGCGACCCGCTCGACCAGTACGTGGTGCGGCATCCGGAGTTCTTCGCCCAGGCCACGCCCGAGCAGGCGCGGATCGCGCCGGACCAGCCGGTCATCCTGCTCGACCACATCCGCTGCGCCGCGTTCGAGCTGCCGTTCCTGCAGGGCGAACGCTTCGGGCCGGTCGATCCGACGGTGTATCTCGAACTGCTCGCCGAGGACGGCGTGGTGCACGCGGAGGGCGAGCGCTGGGAGTGGATCGCCGACAGCTATCCCGCCAACGCGGTGAGCCTGCGTTCGGTGGCCGACGGCAACTTCGTGGTGGTCGACCGCACCGACGGCCGACAGACGATCATCGCCGAGGTCGACTATTCGTCCGCGCCGCTGATGCTGTACGAGGGTGCGATCCACATGGTGCAGTCCACCCCGTACCAGGTGGAGCGGCTCGACTGGGACGGCCGCAAGGCGTACGTCACCCGCACCCACGTCGATTACTACACCGACGCCATCGACTACACCAAGCTCAAGGTGCTGGAGCGTTTCGACGGCGCGATCGCCGGCCGCGGCACCTGCCACCACGGCGAAGTGCACGTGGTGCGCCGCGTGGCCGGCTACAAGAAGATCCGCTACTACACCCACGAAAACATCGGCTACGGGCCGGTGAACCTGCCCGACCAGGAGCTGCATACCACCGCGCTGTGGTGGCAGCTGCCGCAACAGGAACTCGAGGCGCGCTTCGACTCGCGCCAGGATGCGCTCGACGGCTTCCTCGGCGCGGCGTATGCGCTGCACGTGGTCGCCAAGGTGGCGGTGATGGCGGACGCGGCCGATCTGCAGAAGGCGGTCGGCAGCGGCGACGGCGCATGGTTCGCCACCGCCGATGGCCGCGGCCGCGGCCAGATGCGCGCGCTCGACGGCAGCGCCAGCGATCCCGCGCGCCACGACGAGTTCGTGCCGACCGTGTACCTGTACGACAACTACCCGGGCGGTGTCGGCCAGAGCGAACCGCTGTGGCGACGCCAGCCCGAACTGGTCACCGGCGCGCGCGAGCTGATCGCCCGCTGCGACTGCCGCGCCGGCTGTCCGGCCTGCGTGGGGCCGGTGCTGGCGATGCACGAGGAGGCGACGAGCACGCCGAAGGCGCTGGCGCTGCGCGTGCTGCACGCGCTGGAGCGGGCATGACGCTCACGCTCGCGAAGCTGCAGGCGCTCAAGCGGCAGGCAGGGGCGTCGGCACCGGCCGGTCCGGCGCCCGCACCTGCGCCGGGCGCACAGGCGTCGATGGAGCAGATCCGTCGCCTGCTGCGGGTGCGCGCGCCGCAGGCGGCGGGGCGGGTTCCGGCACAGGACCGCGAGCTGCCGGGCACGCAGCTCGCGCCCGGGCTGTTCCTGCGCGAGACGCGGCTTGCCGACGAGCCGGTGCCCGCGCATCTCGACGGTACATTCGACCGCCGCGACGCGCTGCCGTGCGCGCGGTTGCTGTTCTTCGACACCGAGACCACCGGGCTCGCCGGCGGCACCGGCACGCGCGCGTTCATGATCGGCGCAGCGGACTGGCAGGCCGGCGCGCTGCGCGTGCGCCAACTCACCATCGCGTCCACCGCCGCGGAAGCCGCGATGCTCGAGGCGTTCCGCGGCTGGCTCGCGCCGGACACCGTGCTCGTCAGCTACAACGGCAAGGGCTACGACGCACCGCTGCTGGCCGCGCGCTACAGGTTGGCGCGCATGACCAGTCCGCTGCAGGGGCTCACCCACATCGATCTGCTGTATCCGACCCGGCGGCGCTACCGCGGTGTGCACGAGAACTGCCGGCTCGCCACCATCGAGCAGCGCGTGCTGCGGATCGTGCGCGAGGACGATCTGCCGGGCAGCGAGGCGCCGGCCGCATGGCTGCGCTACCTGCGCGGCGGCAGCGCGCAGCCGTTGCGGCGCGTGCTCGCCCACAACCACCAGGACGTGGTGACGCTGTCGCGCCTGCTGCGCCATCTCAGCGCGCTGCCGCAGGCCGAGGCTGCAGTGTGACCCGGCATCGAGGCGATGCCCGCCGGCTACAGGCGCTCCTGCTGCAGCATGCGGTCGAATTCGGCGAACGCGTAGCGGCGCAGGCGCTCGTCGCCGCGCGCGAGATCGACGATGGAGCGCCACAGCCGCAGCGCAACCGCGGTCAGCTCCCACTCGTCGGCACGCTGCCGGCGCAGCTCGGCGATCGCCGCACGCGCGCGGGCGACACGCTGGGCGAGCTGCTGCATCCGGTGGGGGTCGGGTGGCATCGGAACACCGGTGGCGCGACGGGTTGCGACCACCTTAGCGGCGCGCGCGTCATGCGCACGGTCAATCCGACGTCGAAACGCTGCGAATAGGGACGCGAACGTCTCAGTGCTGCGACAGCGACAGGATCGCCTCGTCGACCTGCTCGTACACGTAGGCGATCAGCGCCTCGTTGCCGTTGGCGGTGTCGAGCAGCTGCTCGAGCGCGGTCTGGAACACGCAATGCAGTTCGGCGCGCGAGACCCCGCGGGCGACGAGGTCTGCCAGCGTGACCCGCAGCGCCGCGACCTGCGCGTCGATCACCTGCGACTTCTTGATGGCAGCCATCGGGATCTCCTTGTTGAGCCGCACGGCGTGGCGTCCATGCTGATGCGGGTGTGTTACAGGTGAAACCCGATTCAGAGCCATGTCAATGCGCTCGGCCACAAAACGCCGGCCGGAAATGTGGAGGCGGGATGCGGATCACGCCAAAGCCGCGTGATGAGGGTGAACGCGGCTGAGCCAGCCGCACGCCGCGCGTCACGCTTGCCCGCGGAGTCGGCGCCCACCCGGACGCTTGCCGCCCCGGCGCGCAGGCGTGAGGATGGAGTGAACGAACCCGACCGTGGAGCGGATATGGCCTCGCAACTGACCGTCGATGCGTCCACCGGCTGGCGTGCGCGCCTCGCCTGCGCATTGGAGCGCCCGCGCGTGGCGCACGCCGTCATCGCGCTGATCGTCGTCAATGCCATCGTGCTGGGACTTGAGACCGTGCCCGGCCTGTCGGCCGGTGCGCTGCGCCTGTTGCAGGCGATCGACCAGGCGTTGCTGGTGGTGTTCGTGGTCGAGCTGGCGCTGAAGCTGGTCGCCCACGGCGGCCGCTTCTTCCGCGAGCAGTGGAATGTGTTCGACTTCGCGGTGATCGCCATCGCGCTGGTGCCCGCCAGCGAGGGGCTGGCGGTGCTGCGCGCGCTGCGGATTCTGCGCGCGCTGCGGCTGATCTCGATGGTGCCGAGCATGCGCAAGGTGGTCACCGCGCTGCTGACCGCGTTGCCGGGCATGGGCTCGATCGTCGCGCTGCTGGCGCTGGTGATGTACGTGGCCGCGGTGATGGCGACCAAGCTGTTCCACGACGCCGCGCCGGAATTCTTCGGCTCGCTGGGCGCCAGCCTGTTCACGCTGTTCCAGATCATGACGGTCGAGGGCTGGCCGGACATCGCCCGCCAGGTGATCGCGGTCGAGCCGTGGGCGTGGGTGTTCTTCGTGGTGTACCTGGTGACCGCGACGTTCACCGTGCTCAATCTGTTCATCGCGGTGATCGTCAATGCGATGCAGGAGCAGGTCGCCGCCGAGCACGCGCACATCGACCGCGTCGAGCAGGCCGACCGCGTGCGCGACGACGCGATGCTGCAGGAGATCCGCGCGCTGCGCGCCGAGCTGGGCGAACTGCGCGCGCGGCTGGGCGCGACGGTCAGCGCCTGAGCTCGCCGGCGGACTGCGGCGAGGGCAATGCCCGCAGCGCGTCGAGCGCCTCGCGCAGCGGCGCGGCGTCCTGCGGCCGCACCACGCGGGCGACCTCGACGCCGTCGCGCAGGAACACCAGCGTGGGCCACAGCTTGACCCGGAACGCGCGACCGAGCACGCGCCCGGGTCCGTCCTCGATCTTGTGCAGCGGCACGTCGGGATGCGCGCCGAGCACGGCTTCGATGTGCGGCTGTGCGGCGATGCAGTGGCCGCACCAGCCGGTGCCGAACTCCAACACCAGCGGCCCGCGGCTGGCCGCTACGGCCTCGCGCGTGGGCGCCTCGCTGCGGTAGGCGCGCTCGTACGCCATCGCGCTAGTGGTGGCCGCGGCCGAAGTTCGGATCCTGGCCGCGCACGCGGCCACGCGCGGTCTCGTCGCGACCGCGTTCGTCCTGCTCGCGGCGTGCTGCGGACTCCGGCTGGCGCAGGTTCTCGAGGTCCTTCGCCTCGTCCTTGGCGCCTTCCTGCTGGGTGGCGTTCTGCTTGGCGGCATCGGGTCGCATGGCGGTCTCCTTCAGCGCTTGCCGCTGTCGCTGCCGCTGCGGCGGTCGTCGCGGCCTTCGTCGCGGGTCGGCCGCGACTCGTCCTCGCGCGGCGCCGACTTGCGTTGAGTCGGGCCGTCCTTGCCGGCGCGCAGCGCGTGGGTGTGTCCACCGAGGTCGTCGCGCCCGCTCGGCGCGTTGTCGACGCCGGCGGCGTCGCGGTGCTGCTCGTGACGGTTGCTGCCCATGCTGGCTCCTCCGTATACGCCTGCGGCGCTGGTCAGTCGCTCATGCGGGTGTTCTAGCGCGCGCAATGTGGGTTGCGCGTGCAGCGCTCGACGGCGCGCGGGGTTGCCGACACACTGCGCGCCTGCACCGGAGAGCCCGACCATGACCGTCGCCGACCCTGTCCTCGCGCGCGCGCAACGCTGGTTGCCGGCGTGCCTGGCAACGTTCATGTCGGCGTTCGTGGCCGCGGTAGTGACGGCGATCAACACCGGCGTCGATGCCGGCTTCGTGCTGCGCTGGCTGGCCGCCTGGAGCCTGGCGTGGCCGGCCGCGGTGGCCGCGGCCTACCTGTTCCGCCCGCTGGCGTGGAACCTGGCGCAGGTGGTGGCCCGCCTCGGTGCGAGGTGGGCCTGAGCGGCAGAACAGTCAGTGCGGGCGTGCGACGCCTCGCACCAGACGGTCGGCGGCGTCGTCTTCGCTGTGCGCGACGTTGGCGAGCGAGACGATGCCGACCAGGCGCTTGTCGCGGTTGACCACCGGCAGGCGGCGGATTTCCAGGTCGGCCATGTTGCGCGCGACCTCGTCGATGTCCTGGTCGTCGAAGCAGAACTTGATGTCCGAGGTCATCACTTCGCGCACCGGCGTGTCGACGCCGAGCCCGCGCGCGATCGCGCGGATGACGATGTCGCGGTCGGTCAGCATGCCGACCAGACGCTCGTTGTCCTCGACCGGCAGGCTGCCGATGTCGTGCTGCTGCATCAGCTCGGCGGCCTCGCGGATGCTCTGCTGGGGGGACACCAGGCAGACGTCGCGGGTCATGATGTCGCTGATCTTCATCGGGGAACTCCTTCGTCAGGCGCGGACGGGAACGCGAACGCCGGGCGTTCGGCGAAGGCGTTCGACGTTGCCAAACGCGCCCTTCAAGGAGCGTGAAACGCCGCTGTTCCGCTAGCGGCACGCGGCCGCGCGCTGCAGCAGCAGTTCGCGCTCGCGCGCGTTGCGTGCCAGCGCCGCCGCATGCTGGAACTCCGCGCGCGCTTCCTCCATCCGGCCGAGCCTGAACAGCAGGTCGCCGCGCACGCCCGGCAACAGGTGGTAGTGGCGCAGCGCCGGCAGCTCGCGCAGCGCGTCCACGCGCTGCAGGCCGACCTCCGGGCCGTACGCCATCGCGTGCGCGACCGCGCGGTTGAGCTCCACGACCGGGCTCGGCGTCACCTCGGCCAGGGTGTCGTACAGCGCGGCGATGCGCGGCCACGGCGTCGCCTCGGCGGTGCCGGCGCGCGCATGGCACGCGGCGATCGCCGCCTGCAGCGTGTACGGCAGGCGCGCGCCGCCGAGCCGCTGCGCGCGCTGCAGCGCGGCCAGCCCGCGTTCGATCGCGAGCCGGTCCCAGCGGTTGCGGTCCTGCTCGAGCAGCAGCACCGGCGCGCCGTCGGCATCCACCCGCGCGGCCAGGCGCGAGGCCTGCAGCTCCATCAGCGCGAGCAGGCCGTGCACCTCGGGCTCGCGCGGCATCAGTCCGGCCAGCACGCGGCCGAGCCGCAGCGCCTCGTCGCACAGTGGCGGCCGCGTCCAGTGTTCGCCGGCGGTGGCGCTGTAGCCTTCGTTGAAGATCAGGTAGACGACTTCCAGCACCGAGCCGAGCCGTTCCTGCAATGCCGCGCCGCGCGGCACCTCGTAGCCGACCTCCGCCTCGGCGAGGGTGCGCTTGGCGCGCACGATGCGCTGCGCCACCGTCGGTTCCGGCACCAGATAGGCGCGCGCGATCTCCTCGGTGGTCAGCCCACCGAGCAGGCGCAGGGTCAGCGCCGCGCGTGCCTCCGCCGACAGCACCGGATGGCAGGCGGTGAAGATCAGCCGCAGCAGGTCGTCGCCGATGGCGTCGTCGAGCGCCGCGTCGCGCCGGTCGCCTTCGTCCACCGCGTCGCCCTCCAGCTCATGCACCAGCTCGGCGTGCTTGCGTTCGATCAGCGTGTGCCGGCGCAGGCGGTCGATCGCGCGGTGCTTGGCCGCGGTCATCAACCACGCGCCGGGATTGTCCGGCACGCCGGCGCGCGGCCACTGCTCGAGCGCGGCCACCAGCGCGTCCTGCGCCAGTTCCTCGGCGAGGTCGAGGTCGCGCACGATCCGCATCAGCCCGCCGATCAGGCGCGGCGCTTCGGCGCGCCAGGTCGCCTCGATCGCGCGGTGGGGGTCTTGCGGGCTCATCGGCGCCGATCAGAGCACCGGCCCCGCGGGCACGCAACCGCCGCACGTCACGGCTCACGACGGCCGCGCCTCGCCATCGCCCTTGTCGTCGGCGCACGTGTCGGGCTCCGGTGGCGGCGCGCCGGCCGGCACGTGCCCGGCGTCCGCCGCAGCGGACGCGGGCACGGCGTCGAGCGCGTGACGCGCGAGCAGGAACAGCAGCACGTCAGGGCGAACGCGTGCAGTTGACCATCCACGGCGTGCCGTAGCGGTCGATGCCCTGGCCGAAGCCGGCCGACCAGAACGTCGCCTCGAACGGCATCTGCACCTGGCCGCCGTCCATCAGCGCCTCGAACACGCGCCTGGCCTGCGCCGGGTCGTCGATCTGCACGGTCACGTACAACCCCTGCATCGGGCGGAAATACGCCGGCGGGCAGTCGGAGGCCAGCAGCACCTGCTCACCGACCGACATGCGGATGTGGATGAGCGCGTCGCGCATCTCCGCCGGAACGTGGTCGCAGGCCGGCGAATCGCCGTAGGTCTGCATGAAGTCGATGCGGCCGCCGAGCACGCGGGCGTAGAACTCGAACGCCTCGCGGGCGCGGCCGTCGAAGTTGAGGTAGGGCACGAAGTTCATCGGGAGATCTCCGGTCGATGGCGGGTCAGTTGTGCGGCGCGAGGCGTTCGCGCAGGCGCCGTTCCTGCTCCTGCAGCTCGGGGGTGAATTCGGCGCCGAAGTCCTCGGCCTCGAACAGCGGACGGATCTCGATCTCGCAATCCTCGCGGTGCGGGTTCGGGCAGCGGCGCACCCATTCGATCGCCTCGTCCATCGAGCGCACCTGCCACAGCCAGAAGCCGGCGATCAGCTCCTTGGTCTCCGCGAACGGGCCGTCGACCACGGTGCGCCGGGTCCCGGCGAAGCGCACCCGCACCCCGCGCGAGCTGGGGTGCAGGCCCTCGCCGGCCAGCAGGATGCCGGCGTTGGCCAGCTCCTCGTTGTAGCGGCCCATCGCCGCCAGCTCTTCCTGGGTGGGCATCACGCCGGCCTCGGAGTCGCGGCTGGCCTTCACGATCACCATCACTCGCATGGGGTGGTCCTCTTCGTTGGGTGGACATCGCGGCCGGATGCCGCGCTTCGTCAGGACGACGAACGGGAGCGGCGGATTTCGACATCGCCGCGCGCGACGTGGCGACGTAGGATGGCGCCGGGGACATCAGGGGGATCGCACGATGGGGTGGACGGGCTGGACCGGCGCGGTGCTGGCGCTGCTGCTGGCGGTGCCGGCGGCGGGCAGCGAACGCGAGCTGCGCAAACCGCCGAGCCAGGTGCTGACCTGGCCGCTGCCGTGGCGCGCCGGCGAGGCGGTCGAGTACGACTTCCGGCGCGAGGAACGCAACTGGGTCGGCGGGCGCGAGGTCGAGGTGCACCGGCAGGGCGTGCTGCGGATCGAAACCGGCACGGTCGAGCCTAAGGCGATCCGCCAGCGCTGGACGTTGCGCACCGAGCCGGCCGAGGACGCGCGCGTGCCCACCGAACTGCGCAGTGCGCTGCAGGCGCTCGACCGCACGCTGGCGCCGCTGCCGCTGGAAATCCGCCTGTCCGCCGACGGCTATTACGAGACGATCGACAATCTCGACGCGCTGCACGCGCGGGCCGGCACCGCGCTGCGCGCGGTCGACGCGGCCGAGGCGCGGCTGCGCTCGGGCGGCCTCAGCGGCGCCGACCTGCAGCCGCTGCTGGCCGCGATCGGCAGCCGCGAGGCGCTGGAACTGCGGCTGTCCACGCTGCCGCGTGCGTACCACTTCGTCGCCGGTGGCGGACTTGGCTTCGATTACGAGTACCGCTACGAGGATTCGATGCCGAACCTGGCCGGCGGTCCGATGCTGCCGTTGGTGGGGCGCATGCGCATGCAGCGCGATGCGCTGCAGCCGGACTGGGTGATGGTGGAGTGGACGGTCACGCTGGATCGCGAACGCGGCGGCCCGCTGCTGCGCGCGATGATCGAGAAGCTGATGGCGTCCGCGCTGGCGAAGTTGCCGCGCGAGGAGGTACGCGGCACGCTCGACCGCCTCGAGCGCGACCTCGACGTCGGCACCACGGCGCGCTTCCGCATCGACCCGGCCACCGGCCTGGTGCACTGGCTTGCCTGGACCGAGCAGCGCAGGCTGCTCGAGCACCAGCAGGTCGCCAGCGTCGAGCTCACCTTGCGACGCTGATCGCATCCGGCGCGGCGCGCAGCCGCGCTTCAGCCACGCGGCGCCGGCTTGCGGCATGCTCGGGCGACGCCGACCGAGGAGCATCGCGATGGACGACGATCTCTCCCTGCTGCCGAGTCACGAAATCGTCTGCCCGCACTGCGGCGAGCGCATCACCGTGTTCGTCGACGAGACCGCCGGTGTGCAGCGCTACGTCGAGGACTGCACGGTGTGCTGCCGGCCGATCGAGATCGAAGTGCGGCCGGATCCGGACGGCGATGTCAGCGTAGACGCGCGTCGCGAAGGCGATTGACCCGGCCGTTCACGCGACCGCCGCGATAGTGCGCGCAGTCGGCGAGGAGGAGGCGACATGGAACTGGGAATGGTCGGCCTGGGCCGGATGGGCGCCAACATGGCCGAACGCCTGGCGCGCGGCGGCCACCGCGTGATCGGCGCGGACCCGGCGCCGGCGGCGCGCGCGGCCGCCGCGCAGCGCGGCATCGAGGCGGTGGACACGCCGGCGGCGCTGCTGGCGAAGCTCGCCGCACCGCGCACGCTGTGGCTGATGGTGCCGGCGCGCGCGGTCGATGCCACGCTGGAGACGCTGCTGCCGGGGCTGGCGCCCGGCGACCGCGTGGTCGACGGCGGTAACAGCTTCTATCGCGACAGCCAGCGTCGCGCCGCGCTGCTCGCCGCGCACGGCATCGGCTTTGTCGATGTCGGCACCAGCGGCGGCATCTGGGGCCTGCAGGAGGGCTACTGCCTGATGGCCGGCGGCGAGGACGCCGACGTCGCGCGCATCCGTCCGCTGCTGGAGACGCTCGCGCCCGCGCCCGACCGCGGCTGGGCGCGGGTCGGCCCGGTCGGCGCCGGGCATTTCGTCAAGATGATCCACAACGGCATCGAGTATGCGCTGATGCAGGCCTATGCCGAGGGCTTTGCGCTGCTGCAGCGCAAGGAGGCGCTGGTGCCGGATCTCGCCCAGGTCGCCGAGCTGTGGCGGCACGGCAGTGTGGTGCGCTCGTGGCTGCTCGATCTCACCGCCGGTGCGCTGCAGGCCAATCCGTCGCTGGAAGGCATCGCGCCGTACGTCGAGGACTCCGGCGAAGGCCGCTGGACGGTGGCCGAGGCCATCGACGCCGACCTGTCGACGCCGGTGATCGCGCTGTCGCTGCTGCAGCGCCTGCGCTCGCGCGATGCCGATCCGTTCGGCGAAAAGCTGCTCGCAGCGATGCGCGCCGCGTTCGGCGGCCACCCGGTCCGCGCGGCGGAATGAGGGCGGCGCGCGCCTCCGTGCTGGCGGTGCTGCTGTGCGGCTGCGCCGCCGCCCCGGTGCGCAATCCGGCCGCGCAGTGGTACGGCTCGCCGAACCACGACGCGCGGCGGGCGCAGGCGATCGTGCTGCACGACACCGAGATGGACAGCGCCGAGGCCGCGCTGCGGGTGTTGAGCACACGCAACGCGCACGGCCGGGTGAGCGCGCATTACCTGATCGGCCGCGACGGCCGGCTGTACCAACTGGTGGAGGAGTCGCGCCGCGCCTGGCACGCCGGCGAAAGCCGCTGGGCTGGTTTCGCCGACCTCAACTCGGCCAGCATCGGCATCGAACTCGACAACGACGGCCGCAGCGCATATCCCGACGCGCAGATCGCCACGCTGCTGCGCCTGCTCGAGGACCTCGGCGCGCGCCTGCGCATCCCGCGCCACCTGGTGCTCGCGCATGGCGACGTCGCGCCCACCCGCAAGCGCGATCCGCACGCGGGGTTCCCGTGGCAGCGGCTGGCCGAAGCCGGCTTCGGCCTGTGGCCGCGCACGCCGCGCGCCACGCCGCCGCCGGGCTTCGATCCATGGGCCGCATTGCGCCTGGTCGGCTACGACCTGCGCGATCCGGCGGCCGCCGTGCGCGCGTTCCATCGCCGCTACCGCGGCCACGACGGCGACGCCCTCGATGCCGAGGACGCGGCGATCCTGTACGACCTGCAGCAGCAGCTGCTCGCCTTGCCCGCGTCCTGACGGCGGGTGCCGCCGCCGTGCACGCGGCGCCGACGCGGCGGCCGCGACGCTGCGGCGGCCCCACCCGAGGGAACCGGCCCGGCCATGCGCATCCACCATCTCAACTGCGGCACGCTGTGCCCGTTCGGCGGGCGGTTCATGGACGGACAGCCCGGCCTGCTGCGCGCGGCCCACCTCGTGTGCCATTGCCTGCTGATCGAGACCGAGGCCGGACTGGTGCTGGTGGACACCGGGCTCGGACGCAAGGACGTCGAACAGCCGTATCCGCGCCTGAGCCGCACGTTCGGCGCGCTGCTGCGGCCGCAGCGGCGGATGGCCGATACCGCGTACGCGCAGCTGCGCGCGCTCGGCTACGCCGACACCGACGTGCGCCACATCATCATCACCCACCTCGACTTCGACCATGCAGGCGGCATCGAGGATTTCCCGCACGCCAAGGTGCATGTATACGCCGAGGAACTGAACGCGGCGACCCATGCGCGCGGCTGGGTGGCGCAGCGGCGCTATCGCCCGCTGCAGTGGAACCGCGCGGTGCAGTGGAAGACCTACGCCGCGCACGGCGAGCCGTGGTACGGCTTCCGCTGCGTGCGCGAGCTCGACGGCCTGCCGCCGGAGATCCTGATGGTGCCGCTGGTCGGCCACACGCTCGGGCACTGCGGGGTGGCGGTGCGCGACGAACGCGGCCAGTGGCTGCTGCTGGCCGGCGACGCCTATTTCGACCGCCGCGAGATTCCACGCCAGGCGGGCGCGGCGCCGCGCTGCGCCCCGGGCCTGCGGCTGTACCAGCGGATGATGGACAGCGATCGCACCGCGCGCTTCGTCAACCAGCAGCGGCTGCGCGAGCTGGCGCTCAACGTCGATGCGCGCGTGCGCATCATGTGCTCGCACGACGCGGTCGAGTTCGCGCAGGCGGCCGGCGCCTGAGCGCGGCCCCAGCTAGACTGCGGCGATGCCCGATCGCCGCGCCCTTGCCGTGCTGCTGCTCGCCTGCGCGTGCGCCGGCGCGGCCGACGCGCGTACCGTCTACCGCTGCGTGCGCGCCGGCACGGTGAGCCTGGCCACCGCGCCGGAGCCGAAGCCCTCGCGCTGCGAGCCGAAGCAGATCCCCGACGACGCCGCGGTGGTGCCCAATCTGTGGGGCAACTTCGGCGTGTTCGGCGGTTCGCTGTACGAGCACCAGCAACCCGATGGCAAGCGCATCTACAGCACGCGCGCGCTGCCGGGCTGGACCAAGGTGCTCGACTTCACCGTGGCGACGCCGCCGGGGGAGCCTGCACATCCGGGCCTGGGCACGGTCGGTCCGCCGCGGCTGGACCGCTTCGCCGCCGAGTTCCGCGCCGCCGCCCGCGCCACCGGCGTGGAGGACGCCTGGCTGCGCGCGATCGCACATGCCGAAAGCGGCTTCGACCCGAACGCGGTGTCGCCGAAAGGCGCGCAGGGGGTGATGCAGCTGATGCCGGCACTCGCGCGCGAGCTCGGCGTGCGTGATCCGTTTTCGCCGCGCGAATCCATCGCCGCCGCCGCGCGCCATCTGAAAACGCTGATGCGCCGCTACCGTGGCGACCTCACGCTGGTGGCCGCCGCGTACAACGCCGGCACCGAGGCGGTGGCGCGTCACCGCGGCGTGCCGCCGTACCGGGAAACCCAGCAGTACGTCGAGAAGGTGCGGGTGCTGCACGCGCGCTACCGGCGCGCGCTCGGCGGCGAGGAACGTCCGGCCGGCGCGATTCCGCGGCCGGCGTTGACGGCACCGGACGCCCGCTGAATCTCGGCCGCAGGTATCACCGCTCTTGCACGAGCGCGCTTGCATGGTCGCCGCGCCCGTCCCTCGCGGGACGACATGCGCAGGAGGACATCATGACCCGTTCGATGCTCGCACTGGCGATCAGCGCACTGCTCGCTGCCCCGGTCGCGTTCGCGCAGAACACCAGCGACACGCTCGGCAGCAAGGCGCAGCGCGGCACCACCGCCACCGACAAGGCGCAGGGCACCGCGCAGAGCGCTGCCCAGCAGACCAGCGGACAGCAGGGCACCGCCACCAGCCAGGACGCCAGCGTCAGCGAGAACAGCGCGCTGGAGAACGATCGTGCGCAGTCCACGCACGGCGCCGAGCAGGCCGCGACCCATTCGATGGCGGCGATGCGTGGCGTATGGGCGACGCTCGACACCGACGGCGACGGCCGCATCAGCCGCACCGAGGGCGGCGTGGATGCCGACTTCAAGGCCAACTTCGAGATGATGGACGCCGACAAGGACGGCTTCGTCACCGACACCGAGTACCGCAGCGGCGCCAGGAGCGACGAACGCAAGGACAAGTGAGGTCCCGCGCCGACGCGGGAAGGGGCGGCTAAGGCCGCCCCTTTTTTGTTCCGGATCAGCGGATCGCGGCGGTGGTCGCGTCGAACGGCAGCGGCTCGGCACCGGTGGCGCGCAGCGCCTGGTCGGCGGCCTGCAGCGCGTTCTCCTCGCCGTCGATCACCAGCAGGATGCGACCGGCCTTGATCTCGTCGTCGAACTTCTGCCGTACCGGATCCGGCAGCGTCGAACCCGCCAGCGCGGACGCCCATGTGCCGATCATCGCGCCGACCAGGCCGGTGATCGCCGCGCCTGCCAGCGTCAGCCCGAGCGGCGTGGCGACCACCGCGACCAAGCCGGCCAGCAGGCCCGCGCCGCCGCCCCAGGCCGCGCCGCGGATCGCCGCCGGCATGAAATCGGTGTCGGCTTCCTTGTGCCGGTCGGGAATCGAATCGAGCTCGATGTCCGAGCGCGCGACCAGCGCGATGCATTCCTGGCCGATGCCGGCTTGGCGCGCAGCCTCGACCGCGCTGCGCGCGCTGGACACGTTCGGCGTGCTGTAGACGCGGCGGTGTTTCATGGCGGATGCCTCCCTCGTGCCATCGCCGCCAGCATCGCCCTGCCGCTATCAGCCATGCGTGAGGACGCCGCCTCGCGCATCGATGCGCATGCGCGGCCGCTCGTCGCGCCGCATCGCGGTGAAGGTTGTGTTGCGTTCAGTGAGCCCCATGTGAGCGCGCGCGCGTAAATGCCCGTCGTTGCTGGGTCGCCGCGGTGGCGCTAGCGCAAGCGCTGCACGAAGTGGTTAACCGCGCGTCGAAGCGGTCGCTCGCAGTGGACGCAGGATTCATCCGCCTGTTCGCAACGTACGGCGGGTGCGGCGGCGCCCGGCGTCGACCCGCGCATTCCTGACCCATTCGTTCGATCGACGAGGAGAGCTTCACATGACGAACCGCAAATCCCTGGTCCTGGCGCTCGCCGCGGCCCTGGCCGCCCCGGTTGCGTTCGCGCAGTCCACCGGCACCAGCGCGACCACCGGCACGGCGACGGACGCTTCGGCGCAGACCCAGTCGACGCAGTCGACCACCGACGCGGCCACCCAGGCCACCACCGCCACCCAGGGCGCGACGACCGCCACCACCGACACCGGCGCGCAGAAGAAGACCTGGGCCGATGTCGACATCGACAAGGACGGCAACCTGAGCCAGACCGAAGCCGCCGCCATCCCGGCGCTGGCGCAGGTGTTCGCGCAGGCCGACGGCAACGCCGATGGCAAGTTGAGCGCCGACGAGTACCGCGGCTACGTGGAGAAGAACCAGGCCGGCGCGGCGTCGCAGTCGCAGGGCCAGAACGGCGACACCACGACCAGCGACACCAAGGGCAAGGACAAGAAGTAAGCGGAAGCGCGTGGCAAGCGCGAAGGGGCGGCCTGCGGGCCGCCCCTTTTTCGTGGGCGGCGCCGGCGGCGATACTGTGCCGATGACACGCGACCGCACATTGCAGCTGGTCGGCTTCGACGCCGACGACACCCTCTGGCGCAGCGAGGATTACTACCGCGCGGCGCAGGCCGAGTTCGAAGGCATCGTCGCGCGCTACGTCGACCTGCACGACGCGCGCGTCCACGAGCGCCTGTACGACGTCGAGAAGCGCAACCTGGCGCTGTTCGGCTACGGCGCCAAGGGCATGACGCTGTCGATGGTGGAGGCGGCGGTGGCGATCACCGAGGCGCGCATCGCGGCCGCCGACGTGCACCGCATCGTCGAGATCGGCAAGACCCTGCTGCAGCATCCGGTGGAACTGCTGCCCGGCATCCGCGACGCGGTGGAGGCGATCGCGCGCGAGTTCCGCATCGTGCTGATCACCAAGGGCGACCTGTTCCACCAGGAAGCCAAGGTGCGTCAGTGTGGCCTGGCCGACCTGTTCGGCCGCATCGAGATCGTCAGCGAGAAGGACGCCGCGACCTACGCGCGCGTGCTCGGCGAGTTCGCGCTGCAGCCGCACCAGTTCCTGATGGTCGGCAATTCGCTGCGCTCGGACATCGCGCCGGTGCTCGAGCTCGGCGGCTGGGGCGTGTACATGCCGTACCGGGTGACCTGGGCGCACGAGACCGAGGCCGAAGTGGACCTCGATTCGCCGCGCCTGCGCACGGTCGACGATCCGGCGGCGCTGCCGGCGGCGGTCGCCGAGCTGGCCGCACTCGCTGAACGGCAAGGCCGAGCCTCCTTCAACGGCGCCTGAGCGTTCAGCGCCGGCTGCGGCGCGGTTGCGGGCCGATTCACCGCTGGCGGGCCATCGTCGCTTCGCGCCCGCCAGCTGCGGGCACTTTCCGGAGAACGACATGGCTTTCCCGCTCCGCTGGCTCGCCCCCGCCGCCCTCGCGCTCGGCCTGGGCACTGCGTCGCTCGCGCTGCCGGCCCCGGCGCGCGCCGACGACGAGCTCGTGCGCGTCCTCGTGGACGTCGCCGACGTGATCTTCCGCGGCGGCGAACCGTATTACCGACACGGCAGCTACGGCCACGGCGACCGCCTGGTGGTGGTGCGCGATCGCTACGGGCGGCCGCAGTACTACCGCTACGTCGACCGCGGCTACGACGGTTACGACCGGTACGACCGGTACGACCGCTATAACCGCTATGACCGCTATGACCGCTATGACCGCTATGACCGGTACGGCCGCTACGACCGCCGTTACGACGACCGCCGCTACGGGCCGCCGTACGGGCACGCCTACGGCTACTACGGCAAGGGCAAGCACCGCCGCCAGCACTGCGACTCGCGCGGGCGCTGCCGGGTCGAGTACTACGACCCGCGCTACGACCGTCACCACGACCGCCGCTGGGCGCGCTATCCGGATAGCGGCTGGCGCTACGGCGATCGCTGAACGGCCGCTGGAAACTCGACCGTGTTCGCCGTCGCCGACGGCGGACATGGGTACCATCGCGCCCATCCTCCGCTCGTCCCGGAGCTTCGCATGCTGCGCCCGCTCGCTTTCCTGTTCGCCGCGTCCCTGCTCGCCACCACGCTGCCGGCGGTCGCCGCCGGCCCGATCGATTGCAAGCTGCGTTACGACCTGTCCGGCTGGTCGGCGTTCTACAAGACCGGCTCCGGCACCGGCACGGTCAGCTGCAGCAACGGCCAGCGCATGCGGGTGAAGATCCGCACCAAGGGCGGCGGACTGACGTTCGGCAAGACCCGCATCGTCGGCGGCACCGGCGAGTTCTCCGGCGTGCGCTCGATCGACGAGGTGCTCGGCACCTACGTCAGCGCCGAAGCGCATGCCGGCGCGGTGAAGTCCACCCGCGCGCACGTGATGACCAAGGGCGAAGTCTCGCTCGCGCTCGCCGGCAAGGGCGAGGGCTGGGACCTCGGCGTGGCCTTCGGCAAGTTCACCCTTGAACGTTGAACGGAGAATCGCGATGAAGTTCAAGACCCTCGTACTGGCGTCGCTCACCGCGTTCGCCACCCTGCTCGGCAACGCGCACGCACAGGAGTTCCGCTTCGGCTGGAATCCGCGCACCGGCGACATGTGGGTGGACACCCAACTGTCGGACATCAACCGCTACGGCCTGCGCTACCGCGATCCGTTCGTCGACGAGCTGGTGCGTTACCACGGTGCGCCGCGCGAGCTGGTGATCGAGCTGCTGGTGAAGCGGCGCTGGGCGCCGGGCGACGTCTACTTCGCCTGCGCGCTCGCCAACATCATCGGCCGCCCGTGCCGCTTCGTGGTCGAGGAGTACGAACGCCACCACGGCCTGGGCTGGGGCGAGCTGGCCAAGCGGCTCGGCATCAAGCCCGGCTCGGCGGAGTTCCATCGCCTCAAGCGCGGCTTCGTGCCGACGTACGACCGCTGGGGCCGGCCGATCGTGCTCGATGCCGACCTGGAACGTGCGTACCCCGGCCGCGGCAAGGGCGGCGGCAAGGCGAAGGGCAACGGCCACGGCCCGGACCACGGCGGCCCCGGCAGGGGCCACGGCGGTCACGGCAAAGGCGGCGACCACAAGGGCGGCGGCAAGGGGAAAGGCAAGGGCAAGGACTGAGCGCGCCCTCGCCGACGTCAAATCGCAACGGCTCATCGAGCGCCGCTTGCGTTCTGGCGCAGCCGGCATTTGTGGCTGGCCCCGGATGATTAAGCTCGCCTCGACATGAAGGAGGGGCGAGCCGATGCCGGGTTCACGTTTCGACGTAGTGGATGCTGCCGGACGCGCGGTGGTGGCGCTCACCTTCATCTACTGGGGCGCGCTCAAGGGCTATGACGCGGTTGCGGCACTGATCGGCGCGACTCCGATCCGCGGCGGCTGGGACCAGTACATGGCCGCCAACGGCGTGCCGTATCCGCTGATCGCCGGCGCCATCCTGATCGAGGTGGTCGGCGGCGTGATGCTCGCGCTCGGTTATCGGACCCGGCTGGCCGCGCTGGCGCTGGCGGCGTTCTGCGTCATCGCCAACTTCGCGTTCCACACCAACTGGACGCCACCGGCCGGCATGGCCAACTGGGCGATCTTCGTCAAGAACTTCGCGCTGGCCGGCGCGCTGCTGGTGATCGCCGCGCGCAGGCCCGGCCGCCTCAGTCTGGATCGGCGCGGTCACCACGACACCTGACGCCGGATCACCGTTCGCCCCGGCGCTTGCCGCGTGGCCGAACCGCAGGTCGGGACGCCTCCGGCGCTCCGGCCTATCATCCGCGCCCATGAGCCCCGACATCCGCATCGTCGACTTCGCGCCGCGCTGGCGCGCCGATTTCGAACGCCTCAACCTGGAGTGGCTGCAGCGCTGGTTCGTGGTCGAGGACGTCGACCGCGAGGTGCTCGGCGATCCCGAACGCCACATCCTCGCCGACGGCGGCCGCGTGCTGTTCGCGATCGACGGCGACGGGCGCGCGCTCGGCACGGTGGCGCTCAAGCGCGAGGCCGAGGGCGTCTACGAGCTCACCAAGATGGCAGTCGCGCCGGACGCGCGCGGTCGCGGCATCGGCCGCCGGCTGATGGACGCCGCGCTGGACACTTGGCGTGCGCTCGGCGGACGCGAACTGTTCCTGGAGTCCAACAGCAGGCTCGGCCCGGCGATCGCGCTGTACGAGAGCGCCGGCTTCGAGCACCGCCCGGCGCCGCGCCCGGGCTCCCACTACGCCCGCGCCGACGTGTACATGGTCTACGCCGGGCGCTAACCGCCGCGCTCAGTGCACGCGACTGCGGCGCTCCAGGCGCCGACGGATGTAGGCGACGATCCCGTCGATGTCGCTCTTGGTCAGGGTGAAGGCGAGCCAGCCGGCGCCATCGCTGCGCAGCCACACGCGCACGCCGCCGTCGTCCAGCTCGCCGAGGCTGAAGGAGGCGTCTTCGTGCACCAGTACCTCGCCCGGCGTCTGCGCCGTCGGCGGGGTATCGGGGACCGGCGGGTCCATGCCGGCGCGGGTCACGGCGAGCTTGCGGATCAGCGATTCGATCTCGTCCGCCGTGAACTCGCCCAGCAGGGTGATATGCACCCGTCGGGGCCGGGTCGTGTCCATCAGGCGCTCCGTTGCGCTACTGCTCCTGGCATACAAGCGTACACGCGCGCGGGCATTTCTCCATTCAGCTACCGAGTGGATATCCGAGCGGAGGCGCGCGCAGCGCCGCGCGAAGCGGGCCGAGGCCGTCCTTTTGCGGCGGGCAGGCGGCCGCCGGCGCGTACAATCGGCGGCCTCATGAGCGCCGCCCCGCCGATCCGGCTCGAACAGCTGCGTCTGTCCGTCGCCCCGATGATGGACTGGACGGATACGCATTGCCGCGCGTTCCACCGCGTGCTGGCGCCGCACGCGCGCCTGTACACCGAGATGGTGCACGCCAACGCGGTGCTCCACGGCGACCGCGGCCGGCTGCTGGCGATGGACGCGAGCGAGCATCCGGTCGCGCTGCAGCTGGGCGGCAGCGAACCGGCGGCGCTGGCGCAGGCCGCACGAATCGGCGCGGAGCACGGCTACGACGAGATCAACCTCAACTGCGGGTGCCCGTCCGACCGCGTGCAGGCCGGCCGCTTCGGCGCCTGCCTGATGCGCGAGCCGGCGCTGGTCGCCGAGTGCGTGGCCGCGATGATCGAGGCGGTGCCCGCGCACGTTCCGGTGACGGTGAAGTGCCGGCTCGGGGTCGACGACGACCACGAATGGGAGCGCTTCGTCGGCTTCATCGACACGGTGGCCGCGGCCGGCTGTCGCATGTTCGTGATCCACGCTCGCAATGCGTGGCTGCAGGGCCTGTCGCCGAAGGAGAACCGCGAGATCCCGCCGCTGCGTTACGACTGGGCCTACCGCCTGAAGCGCGAGCGCCCGCAGCTGCAGGTGGCGATCAACGGCGGCATCGCCGACGAGGCGACCGCGACCGCGCAGCTCGCCCACGTCGACGGGGTGATGCTCGGGCGCGCGGCCTACCACGATCCCTACCTGCTGCATCGCCTGGACGTGGCCTGGTTCGGCGGCGAACTGCGTTCGCGCGGCGAACTGCTGTGCGCGTTCCGGCCGTACGTGGAGGCGCAGCTCGCGCGCGGGGTGCCGCTCAAGCACATCGTCCGACACGTGCTCGGGCTGTTCGCCGGACAGCGCGGCGGGCGCGCGTTCCGCCAGCTGCTGAGCGAGCAGGCGCACCGCCCCGGCGCCGGCTGGGCGCTGCTCGAGCGCGCGCTGGCGCTGACCGAAGCGCGGGCCGACGCCGCGTGATTACCCGCGACGTCGACGCGTTCCTCGCCCGTGCGCGCGACTGCGCGCCGGACTTCGGCCCGGCGACCGCGCGTGCGGCGTTCCTGGTCGCGCCCGACGGGTTCGCGCATGCCGCCGAATCCGCGCGCGACAACCGCTACATGGCGCAGGCCGATGCGTTCGATCCGGTGCGCGCGCTGCTGGAGCACCGCGCGCTGCAGCAGTCGCTGTCGCGCGCGCTGCCGACGCTGTGCTTCGCCGGCCATGCCGACACGCCCGATGCGCTGTTCCCCAACAACGTGTTCGCCACCGCGCCGGGGCGGTTGATCGTCGGCCGCATGCGCCATCCGGTGCGCCAGCGCGAGGCGCAGCGTGCCGACATCCGCGCGTTCTTCCGCGACGTGCTCGGCTACCGCGAGGTCGACCTGTCGCGGCAGCCGCACCCGTGCGAGCTGACCGGCGCGCTGGTCATCGACCGCGCCCGCGGGCTCGGCTTCTGCGGCCTGTCCGAGCGCTGCGACGAGGCCGGTGCGGCGCTGATGCACGAGGCGTTCGGGTTGCGCGCGACGCTGGTGTTCGACCTCGCGCCGGGCGAGTACCACACCAACGTGGTGCTGGCCGTGCTGGCCGGGCGCGCCACGCTGGTGTGTCCGGATGGCCTCGCCGAACCGCGGGTCGTCGACGCGCTGCGGGCGCTGTACGGCGACCGCGTGGTGGTGCTGTCGGCGGCCGAGCGCGCCGCGTTCGCCGGCAACGCAATCGCGCTGACCGGCACGCAGGTCTGGATGAGCGCCACCGCCGATGCCGCGCTGGCGCCGGCGAGCCGGGCCGCGCTGGCGGCGGCGGGCTTCGCGATCGAGGCGGTGGCGCTGGACGGCATCGAGGCCGCGGGCGGCTCGCTGCGCTGCTGCGTGGCGGAGATCTTCTGAGCGTAGGGAGGCCTGAACGCCGCCTCGTTTGTGAAGAATTAGTTCAGAGCGAATTCACCGGCGGGTTCCAAGAATGCCCGCCTGCCCCGGATTCATCGCGCTGCCTGCGCCCGCCTGCCATGAAGACCCCGCTCGCCCTCGTTCCGCTGTTCGCCGTCGCCCTGCTGGGCAGCGGCGCGCATGCGCAGGAGCGCCGCGCCGCGGTCGGGCGCGACCTCGGCGACCATGTGGACCGCGGCGGCACGCTGTCCGATTCGGTGCGCCGGGTCGAACGCCAGACCGGCGGCGAGGTGCTGAGCGCCGAGCGCGTGCCGTTCGAAGGCCGCGACCTGCACCGGGTCAAGGTGGTCGACGCCAACGGGCGGGTCCGGGTCTACATGGACGATCCGCAGGAGCGCGGCCGCGGGCGCGCGGAGCCGCCGGCTCGACCTACACGCGACCGCGACGACTGAACGGCGAACCTCGCAACCTGAACAGCACACCGTGATTTAGCTTGTGTTTCATCACGGTGGGCTCCAATGTTCAGGAGTATGAACGGTCCCGGCGACCGGACGCGAGGAACCCCGATGCGAATCCTGCTGGTTGAAGACGAAGCCCCGCTGCGCGAGACGCTTGCCGCGCGCCTGAAGCGCGAAGGGTTCGCGGTGGACACCGCGCAGGACGGCGAGGAAGGCCTGTACATGGGCCGCGAAGTGCCGTTCGACATCGCGATCATCGACCTCGGCCTGCCGAAGATGTCCGGCATGGAGCTGATCCGTGCGCTGCGCGACGAAGGCAAGAAGTTCCCGGTGCTGATCCTCACCGCGCGCTCGAGCTGGCAGGACAAGGTCGAGGGCCTTAAGCAGGGCGCCGACGACTACCTGGTCAAGCCGTTCCACGTTGAGGAGCTGCTGGCGCGCCTGAACGCGCTGGTGCGGCGCGCCGCCGGCTGGAGCAAGCCGGTGCTCGAATGCGGCCCGGTGACGCTGGACCTGTCCGCGCAGACGGTGAGCGTGCACGGCCAGAACGTCGATCTGACCAGCTATGAGTACAAGGTGCTCGAGTACCTGATGATGCACGCCGGCGAACTGGTCTCGAAGGCCGACCTCACCGAGCACATCTACCAGCAGGATTTCGACCGCGACTCCAACGTGCTGGAAGTGTTCATCGGCCGCCTGCGCAAGAAGCTCGACCCGGAAGGCACGCTCAAGCCGATCGAGACCGTGCGCGGCCGCGGCTACCGCTTCGCGATCCCGCGCAGCGGCGAATGACGCCGACGCGCGCGTGCGCGTGACCGCCCGGCGCATGTGCGGGGCGGGTTCACCGGGTACGCTGTCGCCGTGAGCGAAACCAAACCACGCAGATCCTTGAGCTGGGGGCGGCCCGGTTCGCTGGCCGCGCGCCAGTTGCTGGCCGCCAGCCTCGGCCTGATCGCGTTCCTCGCGCTCGCCGGCTACGCGCTCGACCGCGCGTTCCTCGACACCGCCGAAAGCAACCTGCGCGAACGCCTGCGCAGCTACGCGATGGCGTACGCGGAGAAGGGCGAGTTCGCACGCAACGGCGAATTCATCCCGCCGTACGAGCCGGTCGATCCGCGTTTCGATCGCCCCGGCAGCGGGTTGTACGCCGAGGTCGTGCTGCCCAACGGCCACTGGGATTCCAACTCCGCGCACGGCCCGTCGCTGCCGCGCGGGGCGATGCTGAAGGCGCGCGAGGAACGCTTCGAAGGGCCGCTGCCGATCACCAAGATCAACGGCGAACCGGCCGAGGTCTACCGCTACGGCTGGGGGCTGGTGTGGAGCGCCGGCGGCGATGCGCGCGCGGAGTTCCCGTACACCATCTACATCCTCGAAGACACCACCGCGCTGCGCAACCAGGTCGACGTGTTTCGCGCCGCGTTGTGGCGCAACCTCGGCGGCGCCGGCGTGATCCTGCTGCTGATGCAGGCGCTGATCCTGCGCTGGAGCCTGCGCCCGATGCGGCGCGTGATCGAGGAGCTCAAGCGCGTGCAGCGCGGCCAGGCCACCCGCATGAGCGAGCAGCACCCGCGCGAGCTCGAGCCGCTGACCGAAAGCATCAACGCGTTCATCGAAAGCGAGCGCCAGAACCTGGAGCGCCAGCGCAACACGCTCGCCGACCTTGCGCACAGCCTGAAGACGCCGCTGGCGGTGCTGCGTACGCGGCTGGACAGCAACGCGCCCGAGCCCGAGCTGCGCGAGGAGCTGGAGGTGCAGCTGCGGCGGATGAACGACATGGTCTCCTACCAGCTCGCGCGCGCGGCCAAGAGCGGCCATACCCTGTTCGCCGCGCCGGTGGCGATTGAGCCGTATGCCGAGCAGATCGTGCGCGGGCTGGAGAAGGTGTACACGCGCAAGGGCGTGCTGTGCGAGTTCGACATCGACGCCGATTCGCCGTTCTACGGCGAGCCCGGCGATCTCCAGGAGCTGCTCGGCAACCTGCTGGAGAACGCGTTCAAGTGGGCCAACGCGCGCGTGTTGCTGACGGTGAAGCCCGGCGAAACCGCGCCGAACCGCCGCCCGGGCCTGCTGATCGCCGTCGACGACGATGGCCCGGGCATTCCGCCGGAGAAGATCGCGCTGATCCTGCAGCGCGGCGTGCGCGGCGACGAGCGCGTGCAGGGCCACGGCATCGGTCTCGCCATCGTGCAGGACATCGTGCGCAGCTATCGCGGCACGCTGGACGTGCGCGCGTCCGAGGAGATGGGCGGCGCACGCTTCGAGGTGCGCCTGCCGCCGGGCCTGTGAGCGGCGGCCCCGAATCGGATCTGCTACCCCAACGGCGCCGGGCCGTACAAGCGCGCCAAGTGCGCGGCGACGTGCGGCATCGACGCGCGCAGCGGCGCCGGGTCGCTGAAGTGGTATTCGGTGCACACGGCGAAGAATTCCTCCGGTGCTTCCGCCGCGTACGGGTCGATCGCGGTGTCCTCGCCGCGGTCCACCTGCTCGACGAACGCGTCGTACGCGCGCTGGAAGTCGCGCGCCCATTCGCGCTGCCACGCGCGCGGCAGCGGCGGGGTGCCGTCGAGCACGCCGTCGAGCAGATCCAGCTTGTGGGCGATCTCGTGCGTGGCCACGCAGTAGCCGGCGCGCGGATCGTCGATGTCGGACTGCACGTCGGCCCACGACAGCACCACCGGGCCGGCGTCCCACGCCTCGCCGATCAGCTCGTCGTCCCACTCGTGCAGAATGCCGGCCGCGTCCATGTGGCTGCGCTGCACGCGGAATGCGTCCGGATACACCAGCAGCTGCGACCAGCCGCGCAGTCCCTCGGGGCCGAACTCGATCAGCGGCAGGCAGCACAGCGCCGCCAGGCGGACGCGCTGCGACGTGTCCAGATGCAGGCCGGCGAGCGGGGTGATGGTCTTCTCGCGCAGGAAGCGCGCGGTCAGCTCACGCAGGCGCGCCTGCCGGCGCGGATCGAGCGCGCGGGTCCACGGCAGGGCCTCGACGGCCTCGCGCCAGAGCGGTTCAGGGGCGGGATCAGCGGGGCGCCAGAGGCGCTCGAGCCACGCGCGCAACGGCGGTCAGCGCACCATGCCGGGGAGGAAGCTGTGCCAGCGCGGCGACTGCGTGCGTCCACCGCCGCCGCTGCTGGGAACGTCGCTGTGTTCGGACGGACGCAGGCGGGTCTCCTGCTGCGGCGCAGCAGCGCGCTTGCGCTCGCCGATCCGGGCCTGCTGCTCGGTCGGGCAGCTGCCGTTGGGCGAGCTCATCTTCACGTCGCGCGCGGATGCGCTCGCGCTGGCGAAAGCGATCAGCAGGCAGAAGGCGAAGCGGAGCATGGCCGTTCCTCGGGTGGCCGACGTGGCCACCACCGCCGGACTATACCCCCATTTCGCCGCGGGCGCGTTACGCCGCATGCTGCGTCGCAGCAGGGGCTCGCGCATAATCGCCCGCCCGTCCCGCGAACCCGCCATGCCGCCGACCGTCGCCATGCTCCGCGTCCGGCCCGCCACGGCCGCCCGAGCGCACCGGGAGGGCCGATGAGCGCGCACGACGAACGCGCGCTGCTGGCGCGGCTGATCGCCGGTCCGGTGTCCGGCGACGCGCTCGCGCAGGCCGGCGGGCACACCCGCGCGGCCGTGTGGAAGCGGATCGAGGCGCTGCGGGAGGCCGGCGTGGCGATCGAGGCCCGGCCCGGGCGCGGCTATGCGCTGGCGCGGCCGGTCGAACTGCTCGACGCCGACGCCATCCGCGCGAGCCTGCCGGCGCCGGCCGCCGCCGCGCTGGCCGCGCTCGAGGTCGCATGGACGCTGGATTCCACCAACACCGAGCTGCTGCGGCGCCCGCTACCGGTGCGCGGCGCGCACGTGCTGCTGGCCGAGCGCCAGACCGGCGGCCGCGGCCGGCGCGGCCGCGCCTGGGCGTCGCCGCTGGCCGCCAACCTGTACCTGTCGGTGGCGCGGCTGTTCGACGGCGGGCTGGCGCGGCTGGGCGGGCTCAGCCTGGTCGCCGGGCTCGCGGTGGCCGAGGCGCTGCACGCGCTCGGCCATGCCGAGGTGCGGCTGAAATGGCCGAACGATCTGGTGGTCGAGCGCGACGGCGCACTGCGCAAGCTCGGCGGCCTGCTGATCGAAGGCGGCGGCGAGCACGCCGGGCCGGTGCGCGCGGTGATCGGCATCGGCCTCAACGTGCGGATGCCCGATGACGTGGCGCGCGCGATCGACCAGCCGTGGATCGATCTCGCGACGCTGGCCGCGTCGCCGTCGCGCAACGCGGTGGCTGCGGCGGTGATCGCGCATCTGCTGCCGATGCTCGAGACGTTCGATGTCGAGGGCCTGCATGGCTTCCTGCCGCGCTATGCCGCGCTCGACGCGCTGCGCGGACGCGCGCTCGACGTGCAGACCGGCGCGCACGTGCGCGTCGCGCGTGCGCTCGGCATCGCCGAGGATGGCGGCCTGCAGGTCGAATACGACGACGGCGGCCGCGACGTGCTGCACGCCGGCGAAGTGACGGTGCGGCGGCAATGAGCGACACGATGGACGCCTGGCTGTTCGATCTCGGCAACACCCGGCTGAAGGCGGCGCCGCTGCGCGCCGATGGCCGCCTCGGGCCGGTGCTCGCGCTGCCGTGGCAGGACGGCATCGAGGCGGGACTGTCGGAACACCTGCCCGCGCGCTTCGAGGCGGCCTACGTCGCCAGCGTCGCCGGCGAGCCCGTGCGGCTCGCGCTGCTCGATGCGCTGACCCGCCGCGCGCGCCGCATCAGCCTGGCGCGCACCCAGGCCGCGGCGCTCGGCGTGCGCGTGGCCTACGCGCAGCCGCAACGGCTCGGCGTCGACCGCTTCCTTGCACTGGCCGCCGCGCGCGCGCGTGGCGGCGACGCGCTGGTGTGCGGCGTCGGCACCGCGCTCACGCTCGACCTGCTCGATGCCGACGGCCGCCACCACGGCGGCTGCATCGCGCCGTCCCC
>DASQMI010000032.1:0-29703 GCA_035645555.1 Lysobacter sp.
CCGGCTTCGGCACCGGCGCGCGGCGGCCGCGCGGGCGTCGCCGCGGCAGCCGGTGTGTCGGTGTCGGTGCGCTCGACGTTGACCGCGCGCGGCTGCAGGCGGATCGGCACGTAGGTCAGGCCGGGCAGGATACCCTCGCGGGCAATCGCCTGGTCCAGCTCTTCGACGAACTTCGGATAGCGCCCCATCACGTGGCGCTCGAAGCTGGTGAACAGCAGGTCGCGTTCGCCATCCTCCAGATGCAGCGAACGGGTGGCATCGCGCAGCGCCCGGCAGATCGCGCGCGGGCCGACCGGCAGGCGCTCGGCATCGAGCGCCGGCGCGCCCGCCAGCACGCCGAAGCGCTGCGCCAGCAGGTGCAGTGGCAGCGACGCGCGCACCTCCTGCCGGCTCGCGATCTCGTTCAGGCGCGCGTTCTCCTCCAGCGTGCGGTCGTCGACCAGCTTGAGCTCGCGAAAGTCGATCGGCGTGTTGTCGGCTTCCGCGGCGACGCGCGGCCGGCGGATGTCGGCCAGTCCGGCCTCGACGATCTGCAGCAGCCGCGGCAGCAGGTCGGCGCGGTTGTAGCGCACGGTGCGCAGCGCCTGCAGGTATGTCGACTCGATCTGCGAACTCTGCGCGCGGTCGGCGAGCCGGAACAGCTCCTGTTCCAGCTCGTTGAGGGTGGTGGTGAGGCCGACCTCGAGTTCGACCGACATGAGCGCGAGCACGCGCTCCAGCACCCGGCGCACGCGCGGCGGCAGCCCGGCGCTCGCGAGGGTGAGCGGCGCACTCCCTTGCGGATCGGTCTTGGCGGACATGAAGCCCCGTCGAGCGGCGATAGCCGCTTCATAGCATGCCGTTGCGCGAAGGGCCAGCCGCAGCGCAGCGCGGCTACAGGAACAGCGCGATCACGTCGTTGGTGAAGCGCCGGCCCAGCTCGGTCGGCCGAACCCGCGCCGCATCGACCTGGAGCCAGCCGCGTTCGACTGCCTGCGCCAGCGGCGCGGCGATCGCCTGCACCGGCAGGCCGGTGCGCGCGGCGAACGTGTCGAGACCGAAGCCCTCGACCAGCCGCAGCGCGTTGAGCATGAACTCGAACGGGCGCTGCTCGGGCGCGATCCGCTCGTCCCCGCCGATCGCCGCGGGCGTGCCGGCGGTGGCCAGGTAGCGGGTCGGGTGCTTGTGCTTCCAGCGACGCAGGATCGCCTGCTCCGCGCCGAGCGTGAGCTTGCCGTGCGCGCCCGCACCGATGCCGAGGTAGTCGCCGAAGCGCCAGTAGTTCAGGTTGTGCGCGCACTGCCGGCCGGGCCGCGCGTAGGCGCTGACCTCATACTGCGCGTAGCCGTGCGCAGCGAGGAGCGCCTGGCAGCGCTCCTGCATCGTCCACGCGGTGTCCTCGTCCGGCAGGCCGTCCGGCGTGCGCGCGGCGAACACCGTGTTCGGCTCCAGCGTGAGCTGGTAGTGCGAGATGTGCGCGGGCTGCAGCGCGAGTGCGCGTCCGATGTCCGCTTCCGCCATCGCCAGCGTCTGCCCGGGCAGCGCGTACATCAGGTCGAGGTTGAGGTTGTCGAAGCCAGCGTCCTGCGCCTGCTTCACCGCCGATTCGGCCTCGGCGCTGTCGTGGATGCGCCCGAGCCGATGCAGGCAGCCGTCGTCGAAGCTCTGGATGCCGAAGCTGAGCCGATTTACGCCGGCGGCCCGGTAACCCTCGAAGCGTCCGTGCTCGGCGGTCCCGGGATTGGTTTCCAGCGTGACCTCGGTATTCGGGGCGAAGCGCAGGCGGCTGCTCGCGCCCTGCAGAAAGCGGTCGATGGCCTCGGCGGGAAACAGGCTCGGCGTGCCGCCGCCGAAGAACACCGAATGGACCGTGCGGCCCCAGACGAGCGGCAGGTCGAAATCGAGGTCGGCCAGCAGCGCATCGACATACGCATCGAACGCCGGCGCGCCGCGCGCCTCGTGCGAATTGAAGTCGCAGTACGGGCACTTGCGCACGCACCACGGCAGGTGCACGTACAGCGACAGGGGCGGGCACCGCAGCGTACCGGCGGACGATCCGGCCGCGGCCTGCGGCGGCCCAGGCCGTGCGTCGCCTGCGGGGTCGCGCGTGTTCACGACGCCGCCAGCGCTTCCAGCTTCGCGCGCAGCGCCGCCAGCGCCTGCCCGCGGTGGCTGATGCGGTTCTTGACGAGCGGGTCGAGTTCGGCCGCCGAGCAGCCGTACGCCGGGTCGAAGAACACCGGGTCGTAGCCGAACCCGCGGTCGCCCCGCGGCGCATGCAGAATGCGCCCGCGCCACAGGCCCTCGGCGATCAGCGGCTGCGGGTCGCCGGCATGCCGGACCAGCACGAGCACGGCGTAGAAATGCGCGCCGCGCTCGTGCTCGGGCACGTCGCGCAGCGCATCGAGCAGCTTGTCGATGTTCGCCTGCGCGTTGCCATGAGTGCCGGCATAGCGCGCCGAGTACAGGCCGGGCGCGCCGCCGAGCGCGTCCACGCACAACCCGGAATCGTCACCCAGCGCCGGCAGGCCGCTCAGATGCGAGGCGTGGCGCGCCTTCAGCAGTGCGTTTTCCACGAACGTGAGCCCGGTCTCCTCGACATCGACGATGCCGAGCTCGCCCTGCGCGAGCAGCGTGACCGCGTCGCCGGCCAGCAGCGCGCGGAACTCGCGCAGCTTGCCGGGGTTGCCGCTGGCGACGACCAGTCGACGGAGCGTGTTCATGCGTGCAACTCCAGCAGGTCCCAGCGGTTGCCGTACAGGTCCTCGAACACCGCCACCGTGCCGTACGGCTCCTCGCGCGGGGTCTCCACGAAACGCACCCCGCGCGCCTGCATCGCGGCGTGCTCGCGGTGGAAATCGTCGGTATGCAGGAACAACGCGACGCGGCCGCCGGTCTGGTCGCCGACCCGCGCCTGCTGGCGCTCGCCGTTCGCCTTCGCCAGCAGCAATGCGGCGCCGGTTCCGCCGCGCGGCGCCACCCGCACCCAGCGCTTGCCGCCGCCGAGCGCGCTGTCCTCCAGCAGCTCGAAGCCGAGCGCCTGCGTGTACCAGGCGATCGCCTCGTCGTAATCGCGCACCACCAGCGTGACGAGCGCGAGCGTCGCCATCAGCGGGCGAGCGCCTCGCGCTGCCGTTCGAACAGCTGCGCGCAGCCGTGCTGGGCGAGCTCGAGCAGCGAGTCGAGCTCCGCGCGGCGGAACGCATGGCCCTCCGCCGTGCCCTGCACCTCGATGAAGCCGCCGCCGTCGTTCATGACCACGTTCATGTCGGTGTCGCAGGCGACGTCCTCGGCGTAGTCGAGGTCGAGCACCGGCGCGCCGCGCCACAGCCCGACCGACACCGCCGCCACCGCGCCGTGGATCGGATCGCGGGTGAGCTCGCCGCGCTTGCGCAGCCAGCGCACCGCATCGACCAGCGCTACGTACGCGCCGGTGATCGCGGCGGTGCGGGTGCCGCCGTCGGCCTGCAGGACGTCGCAGTCGAGCGTGATGGTGCGCTCGCCGAGCGCGCCGCGGTCCACGCACGCGCGCAGGCTGCGGCCGATGAGGCGCTGGATCTCGAGCGTGCGGCCGCCCTGCTTGCCGCGCGCGGCCTCGCGGTCGGAGCGGGTGTGGGTGGCGCGCGGCAGCATGCCGTACTCGGCGGTGACCCAGCCTTCGCCCTTGCCGCGCAGGAACGCCGGCACCTTGGCCTCCACCGTCGCCGTGCACAGCACGCGGGTGTCGCCGAACGCGACCAGCACGGACCCTTCCGCGTGACGGGTGAAGCCGCGCTCGATGCGCACCGCACGCAGCTGGTCCGGCGCGCGGCCGCTGGGACGCGCGAACCCGGACGGGACGGGGATGCTCATGCGGATCGGCCCTGATGTGTCGGCGGAGGGCGCGCGAGTTTACCATTCGCTCCCTTGCGGCCCCCGCCGGCCGCCGCACGCCAGGACCCGCGATGCCGATCCGCAGCATGACCGCCTACGCCAGCGGCGAGCGCGCCACCCCATGGGGCACGCTCGCCTGCGAGCTGCGCTCGGTCAACCATCGCTTCCTCGAGGTGGGCGTGCGCCTGTCCGACGACCTGCGCGCGCTCGAGCCTGCGCTGCGCGAACGCGTGGCCGCGCGGGTGGCGCGCGGCAAGGTCGATCTCAGCCTGCGCCTGCGCCCGCCGGAGGGCGGTACCGCGCTCGAGCTGGATCCGGCGCGGCTGCGCGAACTGAGCGAACTGTCGCTCGACCTGGCCTCGCGCTTCCCGGCGCTGCGCACCGACCTCGCTGCGCTGCTGGCGTTTCCGGGCGTGCTGCGCAGCACCGCCGCCGATCCGGTCGCGCTGCAGACGGCCGCGCTGGAACTGCTGGACGCGGTGCTCGACGACTTCGTGGTCGCGCGCGAGCGCGAGGGCGGCAAGCTCGCCACGGTGATCCGCGAGCGTGTCGATGCGATCGCCGCCATCGCCGCCGAGGTGCGCATGCTGATGCCGACGATCCGCGCCGGCCAGCGCGCCAAGCTGGAGGCGCGGCTGGCCGAGCTGCCGATGCCGCTCGATCCCGGCCGGCTCGAGCAGGAGCTGGTGATCTGGCTGCAGAAGCTCGACGTCGACGAGGAGCTCGACCGGTTGGACGCGCACGTCGCCGAGGCACGCCGCGTGCTCGGGCTGCGCGAGGCGGTCGGGCGCCGGCTCGACTTCCTGTTACAGGAGTTCAACCGCGAGGCCAACACGCTCGGCTCGAAATCGGTCGACGCGCGCAGTTCGGCCGCGGCGGTCGAGCTCAAGGTGCTGATCGACCAGGTGCGCGAGCAGGTGCAGAACATCGAGTAACGCGACCACCGGCGCCCGCCGGTCCGGACCATCGAGCGAGAAGCGAATCCATGCGCGGCACCCTCTACATCGTCGCGGCCCCTTCCGGCGCCGGCAAATCGAGCATCGTCAACGCGGTGCTCGCGCGCGATTCCAACATCGCGCTGTCGATCTCGTTCACCTCGCGCCCGCCGCGGCCCGGCGAACGCCATGCGGAGCACTACCACTTCGTCGGCGAGGACGAGTTCCGGCGCATGATCGACGCCGGCGAGTTTTTCGAATACGCCCGCGTGCACGGCGACTGGAAGGGCACCGCGCGGCAGTCGGTGGAACCGCAGCTGGCCAGCGGGCGCGACGTGCTGCTGGAGATCGACTGGCAGGGCGCGCGCCAGGTGCGGGCCAAGGTGCCGGATGCGGTCAGCGTCTTCATCCTGCCGCCGTCGCGGCAGGCGCTGGAAGCGCGCATGCGCGCGCGCGGCCAGGACAGCGAGGAGGTCATCCAGCGCCGGCTGGCCGCCGCCCGCGAGGAGATGTCGCACTACACCGAGTTCGACTACGTGATCGTCAACGAGCACTTCGAGACCGCGGTGGATGAGATGTGCTCGATCTTCGTCGCCAGCCGGCTGCGCCGCGAAGCCCAGGTGGCGCGCCATGCCCGCCTGATCACCGCCCTGCTGGCGGACGACTAAGCCGGCGCAAGTGGCTGATCCGTAAAGGCGGAAGACGGCCGAGGCTTGCCGCTGCGGGCGCGGCCCCGTACACTGCGCGACCCCCACCATCCGCAGCCGGCCGCACGGCCGCCGGGAGCCTTATGGCCCGCATCACCGTAGAAGACTGCCTGGAAGTGGTCGACAACCGCTTCGAACTGGTCATGATGGCCGCCAAGCGCGCGCGCCAGCTCGCCAACGGCGTGGAGCCGCGGCTGGAGACCGATTCCAACGACAAGCCGACCGTGCTGGCGCTGCGCGAGATCGCCGCGCGCCAGATCGATTCGGCCTACATCGACGAGGTCGAGAAGGCCGAGCGCGAGCGCAAGGAGCGCGAGGCGCTGGAGTGGGCCGCGGCCGAGGTGGTCGCCGACGACGACCTGTCCAAGGGCGACGACTAAGCCGCCAAGCGTGCGACGGGCCCCGCCCTGGCGGGGCCTTCGCGTTTCTGAACCGCCCGAATCGGGCGCCAACGGCGGCCACGTTCGCATTGCGCCGCCCGCACGGGCCCCGTAGATTCGGGTCATGACGCCCGTTCGTCCCGCATTCGGAACGCCCGCGACCGTCGCCGACCGCTTCGGCGACGTACCGGACTACGTGCGCGACCTGCTGCGGGCGGCCGACTACCTCCCCGACGACCAGCGCGAGCGGCTCAGGCGCGCCTGGGAGATCGGCGCTTCCGCCCATGCCGGCCAGACCCGCAAGTCGGGCGAGCCGTACATCACCCATCCGGTCGCGGTGGCACAGGTGCTGGCCGAGCAGGGGCTGGACGCGGAGACGCTGATCGCCGCGATCCTGCACGACACGCTCGAGGACACCCCGCTCGGCCGCGAGGCGATCGCGCGCGAGTTCGGCGAAACCGTCGCCGAGCTGGTGGACGGCGTCACCAAGCTGGACAAGCTGCAGTTCCGCGACCGCCAGGAGGCCGCGGCGGAAAGCTTCCGCAAGATGATGCTGGCGATGTCGCGCGACCTGCGCGTCATCCTGATCAAGCTCGCCGACCGCCTGCACAACATGCGCACGCTCGGCGCGCAGGGCACCGAGGCGCGCAAGCGGATTGCCCGCGAGACGCTGGAGATCTACGCGCCGATCGCGCAGCGGCTGGGTATGAATCTGTTCAAGGCCGAGCTGCAGGATCTCGGTTTCCGCGCGCTGCATCCGTTGCGCCACGCGGTGATCGCGCGCCGCATCCGCAGCCAGCCGGTGGTGCGCCGGCAGGCGATGATCCAGATCGAAGCGGCGCTCGCGCAGAGGCTGGCGAAAGAGAAGCTGCAGCACCGGCTGGTGAGCCGGGTGAAGTCGCCGTGGAGCATCTATTCGAAGATGCGCGCCGAGCACAAGAGCTTCAACCAGGTGATGGACGTGTTCGGCTTCCGGATCGTGGTGCGCACGGTGGCCGACTGCTACCACGCACTCGGCGTGGTGCACGCGACCTACAAGCCGCTGGATTCGCGCTTTCGCGACTTTATCGCCATTCCCAAGGCCAACGGCTACCAGTCGCTGCACACCGTGCTGTTCGGGCCCTACGGCTCGCCGGTGGAAGTGCAGATCCGCACCGAGGAGATGGACCTGATCGCCGAGCGCGGGATCGCCGCGCACTGGTCGTACAAGTCTGGCGGCCAGGCGCCGACCAGCGCGCAGAGTCGCGCGCAGGGCTGGATCGCCGGCCTGATCGAGGCGCAGCGCTCGGCGAGCTCGTCGCTGGAGTTCCTCGAGAACGTCAAGGTCGACCTGTTCCCGGACGAGGTCTACCTGTTCACCCCGAAGGGCGACATCCTGGCGCTGCCGCGCAATGCCACCGCGCTTGATTTCGCCTACGCGGTGCACACCGACGTCGGCAACCATGCGGTCGCCGCGCGCGTGGACGGCAAGCTCGCGCCGCTGCGCACCAAGCTCGCCAGCGGCCAGCGGGTGGAGATCATCACCGCGAAGTCCTCGACGCCGAAACCGCAGTGGCTGGAGTTCGTGGTCACTGGCAAAGCGCGCACCGCCATTCGCCAGCAACTCAAGCAGCTCGAGCACGAGGACGCGGTGCAGCTGGGCCATCGCATGCTGGATCGCGCGCTGGAGGCGCTCGCCAGTTCGCTCGACCGCGTACCGGGGCAGCGGCTGGAGCACTACCTGGCCGAACACCGCTACCCGCGCCTGGAAGCGCTGCTCGCCGACATCGCGCTCGGCAACCGGATGCCGCAGCAGGTCGCGCAGGCGCTGGCGCGTGTGGAGAGCGCGCCGGCGCGCGCGCCGAAGCAGCGCCTGACCGTGTCGGAGGACAAGATCCTGATCACCGGCGCCGAGCGCGGCGTGATCAGCTTCGCCCACTGCTGCATGCCGGTGCCGGGCGACGAGATCATGGGCTACCACACCACCGGCAAGGGCATCGTGGTCCACCGCCTGGACTGCAGCAACGTCATCGATTACCGCAAGTCGCCTGACCGCTGGGTGGCGATCGGCTGGGACCGCCGCGTGGCGGGCGACTTCGCCGCCGCTTTGCGCATCGAGGTCGACAACCGTCCGGGCGCACTCGCCCAGGTCGCAGCCGCGATCGCCGAGGCCGAGTCCAACATCGACCGCGTCGAATACCTGGAGCGCGACACGAACGTCGCGGTCATCAAATTTTCGATCGAGGTGTCCGACCGGCGCCATCTCGCCGACGTCATCCGTCGCGTGCGCCGGCTCGGCGTGGTGCTCGGCGTCCAGCGTCTGTAGGACGCGCGGCCCGCAGCGTTGCGCGTGCGCGGCGAATTCCGAGCGGCGCGTGCAGACGAGGCCGAAGCGCCACGCGGGCGGCGTCGATAGAATCGACGTCCGACCGATCCCAGGACCCCTGACATGCCGCGCGACATCATTCATACCGACCAGGCCCCCGCCGCGATCGGCCCGTATTCGCAGGCGGTGCGCGTCGGCGACACCGTCTACCTGTCCGGGCAGATCGCGCTCGATCCGGCGACCGGCCTGCTGGTCGAAGGCGACGTCGCGCAGCAGGCGCGGCGCGCGTTCGCCAACCTGCGCGCGGTGTGCGAGGCGGCCGGCGGCTCGCTCGACCGGGTCGTTCGGCTCGGGCTCTACCTGACCGACATGGACGACTTCGCCGCGGTCAACGCGGTGATGGGCGACCTGTTCCGCGCGCCGTTCCCGGCGCGCTCCACCGTGGCGGTGGCCGCGCTGCCGCGCGGCGCGCGGTTCGAGGTCGACGCGGTGATGGTGCTCGACTGAGGATGCCGCGTCCGGCCAGGCCCGCGCCGGCGTTGGCGGCGGTCGGCGAGACGCCGCTGACCGCGCTTCCCGGCTGCGGGCCGAAGCTGGCCGAGAAGCTCGCCGCGCGCGGGCTGGTCACCCTGCAGGACCTGTGGCTGCTGCTGCCGCGCGGCTACGAGGACCGCACCCGGCTCACGCCGATCCGCGATTTGCAGCCCGGCCAGCCGGCGCAGGTCGAGGGCCGGGTCGAGGCCGTCGAGCGCGGGTTCCGTTACCGGCCGATGCTGCGGGTGGCGATCGGCGACGACTCACGCGGCACGCTGGTGCTGCGCTTCTTCCACTTCCGCAGCACCCAGGTGGCGCAATTCCAGGTCGGACGGCGGGTGCGCTGCTTCGGCACGCCGCGCCTGGGCGCGCAGGGCGTGGAGATCGTGCATCCCAGCTATCGCGTGCTCGACGACGAGGATGCGCCGCTCAGCGACCGGCTCGATCCGGTATATCCCGCGCTCGAAGGCGTCGGTGCGGGTTCGCTGCGCCGGCTGATCGCGCTCGCGCTCGACCGGCTACCCGACGACGACGCGCTGGAACTGTTGCCGGCACCGCTGCGTGCCTCGCTCGCGCTGCCGTCGCTGCGGCAGGCGCTGCTGACCGTGCACCGGCCGGCGCTCGAGGACGACGTGGTCGCGCTGCAGGCCGGCACGCACCCGGCGCAGCGGCGGCTGGCGTTGGAGGAACTGCTGGCGCATCACCTCAGCCTGCGTCGCCAGCGTCTGGCGCAGCAGGCGCACCACGCGCCGCCGCTGGCCGACGAGCGCATGGCGAAGGCGCTCGAACGCGCGCTGCCGTTCGCGCTGACCGGCGCGCAGCGGCGCGTGTTCGAGGAAATCCGCGCCGACCTGGCGCAGCCGCGACCGATGCTGCGGCTGGTGCAGGGCGACGTCGGCAGCGGCAAGACCGTGGTCGCCGCGCTCGCGGCGATGCTCGCGGTCGCCGCCGGCAAGCAGGCGGCGCTGATGGCGCCGACCGAACTGCTGGCCGAACAGCACCTCAACAACCTGCGCGGCTGGCTGGCGCCGCTCGGTGTGCGGGTGGAATGGCTGGCCGGCAAGGTGACCGGGCGCGCGCGCAAACAGGCGCTCGATGGGGTCGCCTCCGGCGAGGCGCAGGTGGTGGTCGGCACCCACGCGCTGATGCAGGAGGGCGTGGCGTTCCGCGATCTCGCGCTCGCCATCGTCGACGAGCAGCACCGCTTCGGCGTGCACCAGCGGCTGGCGTTACGCGACAAGGGCGCCGGCGGCGACGGCGTGCCGCACCAACTGGTGATGACCGCCACGCCGATTCCGCGCACCCTGGCGATGGCCGCGTATGCCGACCTCGATGTCTCGGCGATCGACGAGCTGCCGCCCGGGCGCACGCCGGTGCAGACGGTGGCGCTCAGCGCCGAACGCCGTCCGGAACTGATCGAGCGCATCCGCCGCGCCTGCGCGGAAGGACGTCAGGCGTACTGGGTCTGCACCCTGATCGACGATTCCGACGAGGTGGTGGCGCAGGCCGCGCAAAGCACGTTCGAGGAGCTGTCCAAGCGGCTGCCCGGCCTGCGCGTCGGCCTGGTGCACGGGCGAATGAAGGCCGCCGAGAAGCAGACCGCGATGCGCGCGTTCAAGGACGGCGCGATCGACCTGCTGGTGGCGACCACGGTGATCGAGGTCGGCGTCGACGTGCCGAACGCGTCGCTGATGATCATCGAGAATGCCGAGCGCCTCGGGCTCGCGCAGCTGCACCAGCTGCGCGGCCGGGTCGGGCGCGGCAGTGCGGCGTCGAGCTGCGTGCTGCTGTACCAGCCGCCACTGTCGGCGCTGGCGAAGGAGCGGCTGGAGACGATGCGGCAGACCCACGACGGTTTCCTGATCGCCGAGAAGGACCTCGCGCTACGCGGTCCCGGCGAGCTGCTCGGCACGCGCCAGACCGGCCTGGCCAGCTTCCGGGTTGCCGACCTGGCGCGCGATGCCGTGCTGCTGCCGCAGGTGCAGCGCATCGGCGAGCAGCTGCTGGCGCAGTCGCCCGAGATCGCCGAACGCGTGGTCGCGCGCTGGGTCGGAGGCGCTGTGCGCTACGCGGGTGCCTGAGCGCGCCGCCGGCGATTGCCGGATAATCGCCCGATGACCGCCGAACGCATCCCGCTCCTGATCGACACCGACCCCGGCGTGGACGACGCACTGGCGCTGCTGATGGCGTTTGCCGATCCGAACCACCGCGTGGTCGGCCTGACCATCGCCGCCGGCAACGTCGGACTCGACCACACCGTGCGCAATGCGCTGAAGCTGTGCGAGGTCAGCGGCGTGGACGTGCCGGTGTTCGCCGGCTGCGAGGCCCCGCTGCTGCACCCGGCGCGCGATGCCGCCTACGTGCACGGCCGCGACGGCTTCGGCGACACCGGTTACGCCGCGCCGGCGCGCAGCGCACAGGCCGAGCACGCGGCGCTGGCGATCCTGCGGCTGTCGCATGAGTACGCCGGCCGCCTGCTGCTGGTGGCGCTCGGTCCGCTGACCAACCTCGCGGTCGCGCTCAAGCTCGATCCGACCCTGCCGCAGCGGGTCGCCCGGCTGGTGGTGATGGGCGGCGCCGTGACCGGCCACGGCAACATCACCCCCGCGGCGGAGTTCAACGTCGCGTTCGACCCGGAGGCGGCGCATCTGGTGTTCGAGGCGTTCCCGGCGTTCGACCTGGTCGACTGGGAGGCGGTGATGGCGCACGGCTTCCCGCATGCCGATTTCGAGCGCTGGCTCGGTGCGGACTCGCCGCGCGCGCGCTTCTACGACGCGATCTCGCGCCAGACCCGGGCCTGGGCCGCCGACCGCCGCGGCGACCGCTGGCATTCCGCCGACGCGCTGGCGATGGCGCATGCGCTGGCGCCGGAGGGCGCACGTGAGGTGCTGGCGCGGCCGGTGGCGGTCGAGCTGGCCGGGGTCCACACCCGCGGCGCCACGGTGGTGGACTGGCGGCGCGAGGGTGGACGCCCGGACAACGCCCGGATCGTCATGCGCTACGACCAGGCCGCGTTCGAGCAACGGATTCAGGCCGCGCTGGCCGCCCGCTGAGCCCCGGCTTGCGGCCCAGCCCCCCGGGCGGCTAGACTAGCGCGCTTCCTCTGCAGCATCTGGCACCGCCATGAAAGCCGGCATCCATCCCGATTACCGCGAAGTCGTGTTCCAGGACGTGACCACCGACTTCGCGTTCCTGACCCGCTCCACGCTCAACAGCAAGGAGACGGTGAAGTGGACCGACGGCAAGGAGTACCCCCTGATCAAGGTGGAAATCTCCTCGGCCTCGCATCCGTTCTATACCGGCCAGCACAAGATCGTCGACACGACCGGTCGCGTCGACAAGTTCCGCAAGCGCTACGCGCAGAAGTAAGCGGCACTGCCGGTGCATCTCGACGGCCGCCTCCGGGCGGCCGTCGTCGTTTCCGCGGCACCGTTTCGTGCCACGCATCGTCCGAAAGGCCCAGGGGCCCGCACCGTTGTGCTGTGTGATAATTGGCGGCTCGCGGTGACCCGCCGCGCCCCATGTCCACGCGCCAGCGCCCGCGCCGCGCGCAACCCCCCGAGGAGTGCCCCGTGTCTTCCAACGACAACGCCCAGTCCCGCCTCGAGCAGGCCGTTCTGGCCGCCGGTGACAAGAACGTCTCGCTGCCGGTGCGGTATCCGACGCTCGGCGCGCCGTGCATCGACATCGGCAAGCTGCCGGCGGGCACCGGCTGCTTCACCTACGACCCGGGCTTCACCGCGACCGCCAGCTGCAAGTCGGCGATCACCTACATCGACGGCGATGCGGGCGTGTTGCTGTACCGTGGCTACCCGATCGAGCAGCTCGCCGAGCAGTCGAGCTTCCTCGAGGTCGCCTACCTGCTGATGCACGGCGATCTGCCGAACCGCGACCAGTTCGCCAAGTTCGAGCATGAGGTGACGCATCACACGATGATGCACGAGGCGTTCCGCACGTTCCTGTACGGCTTCCGCCACGACGCGCATCCGATGGCGATGCTGGTGGGCATGCTCGGCTCGATGGCGAGCTTCTACCACAACACGCTCGACCTCGATGACGCCGAGCAGCGCCGCCTCGCCGCGATCCGCCTGATCGCCAAGGTGCCGACCATCGCTGCGGCGTGCTACCGCTATTCGATCGGCTGGCCGATCCGCTATCCGAAGAACTCGCTCGAGTACACCACGCGCTTCCTGCACATGATGAAGGAAGTGCCGGCCGAGCCGCTGGAGCTCAATCCGGTCGCCGCCAAGGCGCTCGACCTGCTGTTCATCCTGCACGCCGACCACGAGCAAAACGCCTCGACCTCGACCGTGCGCCTGGTCGGTTCCACCGGCGCCAACCCGTACGCGTGCGTCGCCGCCGGCGTCGCCGCGCTGTGGGGACCGGCGCACGGTGGCGCGAACGAGGCGGTGCTGAAGATGCTCGCCGAGATCGGCCGCCCCGAAAACGTGCAGAAGGCGGTCGACAAGGCCAAGGACAAGGAGTCGGGCTTCCGCCTGATGGGCTTCGGCCACCGCGTCTACAAGAACTTCGATCCGCGCGCGAAGATCATCCGCGCGATGTGCCACAAGGTGCTCGAGGAACTCGGCATCAACGATCCGCTGCTGGAAGTGGCGATGCGGCTGGAAGAGGCCGCGCTGAAGGACGAGTACTTCGTGCAGCGCAAGCTGTATCCGAACGTCGACTTCTACAGCGGCATCATCTACAAGGCGCTCGGCATCCCGGTGGAAATGTTCACCGTGATGTTCGCGATCGCGCGCACTGCCGGCTGGGTCAGCCACTGGCTGGAACAGCAGGAGGATCCGGAGAACAAGATCGGCCGTCCGCGGCAGATCTACACCGGCTCGGCACAGCGCGACTACGTGCCCGCCGACCGCCGCTGAGAGCCCGGTGCGCGCCGACGTCACCCCTTCGAAGCCGCGGGACGACCGCGGCTTCGTCGTTGAGGAGTCCGCCGCAACCCGCGGCGTCCGTTGGTTCGTCGCGTTCAAATGGCTGGTGTATGCGCTGCTCGCGCTCAACGTCGTGCTGTATGGCCGGCACGGTACCGTCACCGAGCAGATCGACACCGCAGCGTGGGTAGTCCTGCTGCTGCTGTTCGAGTGGGAGACCGGCGGCTGGACGATGTCGCCACGGCAGCGCCGGCTCGCGCACGCGCTGCGTGCGCTCGCTTCGGTCGCGGTGGTCGGGGCGTGCGTCGATTACGCGCTGCAGCTGGAATGGCTGGACTTCTGCAACGCGGTGACCTGGCTGCTGGTGGTGGTGGCGCTCGAGCTGGAAGTGCGGGTGCCGGCGCACTGGCGCGGTTTTCATCGCGCGCGGCAGGCAGCGACCGGTCTGCTGTATCTGGCGCTCGCCGCATTCCTGCTCGCATGGCTGGCAATGAGCGCAAGCGGCGGCGCGCCGGCATGGCTCGATGCCTGGGATGCGGCACTGTGGCTGGTGGCGTTCGTGGTGATTGAGCTCAACGTATTCGGCTTCGCGCAGACCGCACGCGCAAGGCACGCAAGCGGCTGACGAGCGGTGAGACTGCCGTCGCGGTATGCTCCGGTGCATCGCATCGGCAGGGACGCGCCGGTGTACCGCCCGGTGGTCGTCGTGTTCTGTTTGTTCGCCGGCACTGCCCAGGCGTGGTCGTCCGAATTGCAGGAACACGTGTCTGAAGCGGCCGACCGCGCGCGGATGGAGTTCCACACGCGACGGCCCTCCGAGCCCGCGGCGCAGACGCTGTTCACGCTCGCGATCGAGTCGGACAACCCGACGCCCGAGCAAGTTATCCGGGTGTGGGCGCAGGAAGACGGTCGTGGACTTGGCGCCGACTACGCGCGCGCCCGTACCCGGCAGGGGTTCGGGGTGACCTATTACGGGTTGGCACGTACGCAACCCTCGGCCTTCGGCCGCGAACGCGCTCCCGGCGTTCTGGTGGAGGAGTGGACCGCGCATGCGGAGCGTTGCGACGGCCTGGAGCCGGCCGTGCAGGCGGTCGTTGAGGCCGCGCAAACGCATTCCGCGCAGGGCTTCCAGCGGCTGTCGAGCGGGCATCCGGCCCGTCTCAAGCAGGTCGTCTTCCACGGCCTCGGCTATATGTTTGTCAGCGACGGCGCGGTGGGCGGGGTTGAGCTGCGCATCCGCGACCAGTGGGCGAACGTCTTCGAAGCGGTCGCGGACACGCTGCGCGGACGCATCCTCGCCTGTGCCGGCGAAACGCCAACGCGCCGTTACGAGGTCGGCGCGCTGGCGCCGCGCGACTGAGTCAGTCGCCGGACGCCTCGAAGTCGGCGATCTCCGCCTCGGCGAGCAGCTGGCGCAGCTGCGCGGCACTGGCGCGCCGCATCGGCTTGTCGTCGATCGGCGACAGCGGCGCCTGCCGCAGCACATCGTGCGGCAGTACGGTGAGATCGAAGCTCAGCTCCTCTGCGCTGAACAGCCACACCGGCGCATCGTGCGCGCGTTCGCGATCCAGTCGGAGTCGCCGGCTGCGCGGCTGCGCGGGGATGTGGTGCTCCTCCAGGAACAGCGGCACCGCTTCCGGGTCGTCGCTATAGAGGTGCAGTAGCACGGGGCTGTGCGCATCGGCGGTGCCATCGAGCACCGGCCCGACCAGCCGCGGGTCGAAACGGGCGAAGAATTCCAGCGCGCGCAATGCCGCCTCGCGCCGCTGGCGCAGCGATTCCGCGTTGTCGCGCTGGAACAGGCGTTGGTATTCGCGCAGCGCCTCCTCGATCTCTCGGTTGCGCGGCAACGAGGCATCGTCGTGGATGCCCAAGCGATCGGCGGCCTTCAGCTTCGCCTGGTGGTAATCGCGGATGCCGCTTTCGGCCATCAGCCGGGCGGCTTCATGCGCCAGGCGCTGGCGGCGTTCTCGCGTGCGCGTCTGCGCGTGCTGGTGGGCGTGCTGTCGGGCGTGGCGGTGCATGGCGACCTCCGCGGCGGGCACGACGCGACGGCAGCCGCCGCGACCGGAACAACCGGCAGCGGGGACGCTAGCACGTTTGCGGTGAGCGGCGCGCCTGCCGGTACGCCGGCGTTCAGAAGATGTCGAACGACTCCTCCGACGGCACTTCCTCGGCTTCGCCGTAATCGAAGAAGCCCTGCATGCGTTCGAGATCCTCAGCCTTCACCCACTCGACGATGCCGCCTTGATTGCCCGGGATCAGCCGTCCGCCGGCGCCGACCGTGACTTCCACCATGCCCGGCGGCGGCTCGTTCGCGGCGATCGGCTGGTCCTTCAACGCCACGCGCATGAAGTCGATCCAGATCGGCAGCGCCGCCTTGCCGCCGTATTCGCGGTAGCCGAGCGACTGGTGATCGTCGCGTCCCACCCACACGGTGGTCACGAACGGTCCGCCGAAGCCGGAGAACCACGCGTCGCGGTGATCGTTGGTGGAGCCGGTCTTGCCGCCGACGTCCTCGCGTTCGAGCACCTTGGCCGGCGTGCCGGTGCCGCGCTTCACCACGTCGCGCAGCATCGACACCATCTGGTAGGCGATGCGCTCGTCGATCGCGCGCGGCGCGAGCACGGTGCCCTCGGGCGGCGCCGCCGGCAGCGTGGGCTTGGCCTCGGGCACCGGCGCCGGCGGTGCGGCGCCATCGCCCGGGGCGGGGCCGAGGTCGAAACCGTCCACCACGGTGGAGGCCGCCGCCTGCGCCGCACCGAGCACGCAGGCACGGCAGGCGACCTGCGGCTTTTCCTTGAAGATCACCGCGCCGTTGCGATCCTTGACGGTGTCGATCAGCCACGGCGTCACGCGGAAGCCGCCGTTGGCGAACACCGCGTAACCGCGCGCGATCGACAACGGCGTCAGCGACGGCGTGCCGAGCGAGATCGACAGGTTCGGCGGCAGTTCCGCCTGCTCGAAGCCGAACTGGCCCATGTAGCGGCGCGCGAAGTCGACCCCGATGGCGTCGAGCAAGCGCACCGACACCAGGTTGCGCGACTGCACCATCGCCTCGCGCAGCCGCATCGGACCGGCGAAGTTGCCGGTGTCGTTCTGCGGTCGCCAGCTGCGGCCGCGGCGGTCGCGGAAGACCACCGGCGCATCGAGCACGATCGACGCCGGGTTGTAGCCGCGTTCGAATGCCGCGGCATACACGAACGGCTTGAAGCTCGAACCCGGTTGCAGGCGCGCCTGGGTCACGCGGTTGAACTTGTTGGCGGCGAAACTGAAGCCGCCGGTCAGCGCGACGATGGCACCGCTGTTGGCGCTCATCGACACCAGAGCGGATTGCGCGCGCGGTACCTGGTCGAGGTGGTAGGCGACTGCGGCCTGTGCCTGTCCCTGCGGCGGGTCGGCACGGCGTACGCGCACGAGGTCGCCGCGCTTGACCAGGCTGGCCGGGCTGCGCCCGCCCCAGCCCTGTGTCGCGCCGAGCGCGACCACGCTGCCGTCGGCGAGCACCAGACGGACACGCTCGCCGGCCTCGTCGAGCACCACCGCCGGCAGCAGCCCGCCCTGCGGGGGCACCCCGCGGATGCGCTCGGCGATGGCCTGCGGTGTCTCCTCATTGGAGAGCTCGAACGTGCGCTCCACGCCGTGCCAGCCGTGGCGGCGATCGTAGGTCATGAGGCCATCGCGTATCGCGCGGTCGGCCGCGGCCTGCATCGCCGGGTCGATCGTGGTGATCACGTGGTAGCCCTTGGTCAGCGCCTCGGCGCCGAAGCGCGCGATCATTTCCTGCCGCACCATTTCGGCCACGTACGGCGCGTACACCTGCACCGGGCGCTCGTGCGGCGCGGCGTGCATCGGCACGCGCTGCGCGGCAGCCGCTTCCGCCGGCGTGATGAAGCGCAGGTCGGCCATCCGCTTGAGGATGTAGTCGCGCCGGATCTTCGCGCGTTCCGGGTTGGTGATCGGATTGCCGCTCGAGGGGAACTTCGGGATGCCCGCGAGCGTGGCCATCTCGTCGAGCGTCAGCTGCGCGAGCGACTTGCCGTAATAGAACTCGGCGGCGGCGGCCACACCGTAGGCGCGGTTGCCGAAAAACGACTTGTTCAGATACAGCTCGAAGATCTCGTCCTTGCTCAGCTCCTGCTCCATCCGCATCGCCAGCAGCATCTCGGCGAGCTTGCGCTTGATGCTGTATTCGGAGCTGAGGAAGAACTGGCGCGCGACCTGCTGGGTGATCGTGGAGCCGCCTGGCACGCGGCGGTCGTCGGTGGTCGCCATCAGCCACACCGCGCGCGCGACGCCTTTGTAGTCGACGCCGCCGTGCTGGTAGAAGCGCGCGTCCTCGATGGCAATGAACGCCTGTTTCAGCCGCTCCGGCACCTGCTCGATCTTGACCGGATAGCGCCGGGTCTCGCCGAACAGGGCAATCAGCTGCCCATCCCGGGCGTAGACGTACATCGGCTCCTGCATCTCGACCCGGCGCAGGGTCTCGACGTCGTCCGGCAGGTCGGCGGCCACCATCACGTACAGCACGCCCAGCACGATGGCACCGAGCACGAGGAAGCCCGCCGCGGCCAGCAGGGCCCAGCGCAGCAGACGACGAGGACGCGGCATCAAGAAGAATCCGATTGCGGGGGGTGCAGGCTCAGAGTATAGAGGAGCCTGGGGACGGGGCCGGCAGGCGGGGGCTGCCGGAGCGCGTCAAAAAGTGGCGCAGTTTGACGAACCGTCAACAAACAGTTGCCAGCGCCCCAAAACTCCGATATTTAGAAGGTGGGGCCGCAAGAAGCACGTGTAAGTGCTTGTCGGCAAGGGGAGAATACCGTGGGGCTCATCACAAAAAGCCAGCCGCCGCTGGTGGGCGTCGACATCAGCTCGACCGCGGTCAAGCTGCTGCAGCTGTCCAGAGCCGGCGACCGCTACCGCGTCGAGCATTACGCCGTCGAGCCGCTGCCGCCGAACGCGGTGGTCGAGAAGAACATCGTCGAGGTCGAGGCGGTCGGTGAGGCGATCAAGCGCGCGGTGGCGCGTTCGGGGCTGCGCACCAAGTACGCCGCCGCTGCGGTCGCCGGGTCGTCGGTGATCACCAAGGTGATCCCAATGAGCGCCGATCTCGGCGAGGACGACCTCGAAACCGAGATCCAGCTGGAAGCGGCCAATTACGTCCCGTATCCGATCGAGGAAGTCAGCCTCGACTTCGAGGTGCTCGGGCCGATGCCGGGCAACACCGAGATGGTGCAGGTGCTGCTGGCGGCCTCGCGGACCGAGAACGTCGAAGTGCGCGCGTCCGCGCTGGAGCTCGGCGGCCTGACGCCGAAGATCATGGACGTGGAAGGTTTCGCCATCGAGAACGCGTTCGCGCTGGTGGCCGAAAGCCTGCACGTGCCGCGCGACAGCAACGTCGCGCTGATCGATTCCGGTGCGACGATGACCACGCTCAACGTCATCCGCAACGGGCGGAGCATCTACAGCCGTGAGCAGGTGTTCGGCGGCAAGCAGCTCACCGACGAGGTGATGCGCCGCTACGGCCTGAGCTACGAACAGGCCGGGCTGGCCAAGCGCCAGGGCGGCCTGCCGGAGAACTACCAGAGCGAGGTGCTGGAGCCGTTCAAGGAGGCGATGGCCCAGCAGATCAGCCGCCTGCTGCAGTTCTTCTACGCCGGTACCGAATACAACCGGGTCGACAAGATCGTGCTGGCCGGCGGCGGCGCCGCCATCCAGGGCATCGCGCCGATGATCGAGGAGCAGCTCGGCGTGCCGACCACGATCGCCAACCCGCTGGCGCAGATGACGCTCGGCCCGCGCGTGCAGGGTCAGGCGCACGCGCTGGCGCAGGACGCCCCGGCGCTGATGATCGCCTGCGGCCTGGCGCTGAGGAGCTTCGACTGATGGCCCGGATCAACCTCCTGCCGTGGCGCGAGGAGCGCCGCAAACAGCGCCAGAAGGAATTCGCGTTCATGCTCGGCGCGGCCGCGGCCGGCGCGCTCGTGCTGACGTTCCTGATCTGGAACTTCTACGGCCGCCAGATCGACGGTCAGAACGAGCGCAATCGTTATCTCGAAGAGCAGATCGCGCAGGTCCAGAAGCAGATCGAGGAAATCAAGGAACTCGACGAGAAGAAGGCCAAGCTGCTCGCCCGCAAGGAGATCATCGAGAAGCTGCAGGCCAACCGCTCGCAGATGGTGCATCTGTTCGACGCGCTGGTGCGCACCATTCCGGACGGCGTGGTGCTGACCTCGATCAAGCAGGACGAGGACACGCTGACCCTGGAAGGGCGCTCGCAGTCGAACGCGCGGGTCAGTACCTACCTGCGCAACCTCGAGACGTCCGGCTGGATGGCCAAGCCCGACCTGTCCATCATCGAGGCGAAGGGCGAGGAGAAGGGACTGCCGTACGAGTTCCGCCTGCAGGTGAAACTCGCCGATCCGAACAATCCGGACCAGGACGGCGACGGCCAGCCGGATGCTCCGGCGACCGGCACCGCCGGTGCCGCCGCGCCGGGCCCGGAGTCCGCCGCGCCTGCTGCCGCTACGCCGGCGCCGGCCACCGGCACCACGCCTGCCCAACCTGACGCATCAGCGCCGGCGGCCGCTCCGGCGGGTGCACCGGCCACCGCGGGGACCGGCTCATGAGCAAGAACCAGATTTCGCTCAAGAACCTCGATTTCAACAACATCGGGGCATGGCCGCGCAACGCGAAGCTCGGCTTCTGCGGCGTGGTGGCGATCGTCATCCTGTTCCTCGGCTGGTGGCTGTTCATCAGCGACCGTCAGGACGAGCTCGAATCGCTGGAGCGGCGCGAGGCCGAACTGCGCCAGGAATTCGAGACCAAGCAGGGACAGGCCGCCAACCTGGAACCCCTCAAGCAGCAGCTCGCGCAGATGGAGCAGCAGCTGCAGCAGATGCTCCGCCAGCTGCCGAGCAAGACCGAGATGCCGGACCTCATCGTCGACATCTCGCAGACCGCGCTCGCCACCGGCATCGCGACCGAGCTGTTCCAGCCGTTGCCGGAAGTGCCGAAGGAGTTCTACGCCGAAAAGCCGATCGCGCTGCGGATGGTGGGCAGTTACCACCAGTTCGGCGCGTTCGTCAGCGGCGTGGCGACGCTGCCACGCGTGGTGATCATGACCATGCACGACATCCAGCTGAAGCCGCGCAAGAACTCCAACGGCACCATCGTCGCAAACGCGCCGCTGGAACTGGCCGGCACGGTGAAGACCTACCGCTATCTCGACGAGGAGGAGATCGCGGAGACCGAGCAGGCGGCGAAAGGGGGGAAGGACAAGAAGGGCAGGGATGACCAAGGCAAGAAGAAGGAGGCCAAGCAATGAGCCCCTATCGTTTTCTCGCTGCGGTCGCCCTCTCCGGACTGCTCGTCGCCTGCGCTCGCGACGTGACCAGCACGCCGGGCGACGCGCCCAATCTCGAGACTTGGGTGGCCGAGGTGAGGGCGCGGCCGGCGCCGCCGCTGGAGCCGCTGCCGGTGATGCAGCAGTTCGAGACGTTCGAGTACAACGCGCAGCATCTGCGCGACCCGTTCAGCACCGCGTTCGCCGACGACGGCAGCGGCGGCGGCCCGCGTCCGGATTCCGCCCGCCGCAAGCAGCCGCTGGAGCAGTTCCCGCTCGACACGCTGGACATGGTCGGCACGCTGGGGCGCGGCAGCGCGCTCGTGGGACTGGTGATGGCACCGGACAAGGTGACCTACCGCGTGCGTCCGGGCGACTACATGGGGCAGTCCGACGGCCGAGTGACCGCGATCCATGAGGATCGCATCGAGCTGGTGGAACTGGTGCCTGACGGCGCGGGGGGATGGCTGGAACGCCCGGCCACCGTGGCGCTGGAAGATCAATGACTGGGGGAGTAGCAATGACCAACTTCAACGCCAAACGCCCGCCGTCCTCGCGTCGTCGCCATGCGGCGGCGGTGCAGGGAATCGGCCTGGCTCTGGGGCTGCTCGCCGGTCTGGGTGCGGTGAACGCCGCGGCGCCGGAGTCGGCGCCGCCGTCGGCGCTGGCCGCGGCCAAGCCCGCTTCGCCGCTCGCCGTCGACACGATCGACTTCAAGCGCGGCACCGACGGGGCCGGGCGCCTGATCCTGCGCTTCTCGGGCGAGGGCGCAATGCCGGACCTGCGCACGCAGGGATCCAACGTGCTGGTCACGGTCGCCAATGCACAGGTTCCCGCCAATCTGCAGCGCCCGCTCAACGTGGCCGACTTCGCCACGCCGGTGCAGAGCATCGAGGCCCGCGCGCACGGCGCCGGCACCCAGCTGGTGCTGAACACCCGCGGCGGCTTCCAGTCGATGGCCTACCAGACCGGTCGCGAGTACGTGGTGGAGATCGCGCCGCGCGCCGCTGCGGCCGCCGCCACCGCGGCAACGGGTGCGGCGGCCACCGCCGCCAACGCGCAGGCACCGCGCTATACCGGCAAGCCGGTGACGTTCAATTTCCAGGACGTCCCGGTGCGCACGGTGCTGCAGCTGATCGCCGAGGAGTCGAACCTCAACATCGTCGCCTCCGACACCGTACAAGGCAACGTGACGCTGCGCCTCATCAATGTGCCGTGGGACCAGGCGCTCGACATCGTGTTGCAGGCCAAGGGTCTGGACAAGCGCCGTAACGGCAGTGTGGTTTGGGTCGCCCCGCAGGCGGAGATCGCCAAGTTCGAGCAGGACAAGGAAGACGCCCGGATCGCGCTCGAGAACCGCGTCGACCTGGTCACCGAGTACATTCAGATCAACTACCACAATGCCGCGCAAATCTATAAGGCGCTAATCGAGGCAAAGGGAGTCGGCGGCAGCGGTGGCGGCGCGCAGGGCGGTGGCAGTTCGTCGCTGGATACCGGCTTCCTCTCCGCGCGGGGACGTCTGGTGGCGGACGAACGCACCAACATGCTGATGATCAGCGACATTCCGAAGAAGGTCGAGCAGATGAAGGAGCTCGTCCGGATGATCGATCGCCCGGTCGATCAGGTGCTGATCGAGGCGCGGGTGGTGATTGCAAGCGAGACGTTCGCGCGCGAACTTGGCGCGAAGTTTGGCATCAGCGGCGCCACCGGCCGACCGGGTGACCGCAGTTCTCTTGGCTTCGGTGGCAGCACCACGGTGTCGGGAAACAACGCCAATGCGCGAGCGGCCGCGGTGCAAGCCGGGCAGCCCACGTTCACTGCCCAGCGGGATCTCAACGTCAACCTTCCAGTCACAACTCCGGCGGGCTCGTTGGCGCTATCGATCTTGAACGCGGGGTACATGCTTGATCTCGAGCTTTCCGCACTGCAGGAAGAGGGCCGCGGCGAAGTGATTTCCAATCCGCGGCTGGTCACCAGCAACCAGCGCGAGGCGATCATCCGTCAGGGCCAGGAAGTGGGCTACGTGACGCTGTCGTCGCAGGGCAGCAGCGGCGTGCCGATGCCCAACGTCGAGTTCAAGGACGTGCTGCTCGAGCTCAAGGTCACGCCGACCATCACGAGCGACGGCCGCGTGTTCCTCAACATGTACATTAAGAAGGACGAGATCCAGGGCTTCGTCGACACCTCGATCGGCGACGTGCCGCAGATCAACAAGCGCGAGCTGAACACCGCCGTGCTGGTGGAAGACGGTCAGACTGTAGTGGTCGGCGGCGTCTACGAATTCCGCGATCGTGGCGACGTGACCAAGGTGCCGTTCCTTGGCGACCTGCCGTTCTTCGGCAACTTCTTCAAGAAGCGCGGTAAGGCGAAGGAAAAGGCGGAACTGCTGATCTTCGTCACGCCGAAGGTCCAGCGCGTCGCTCAACGCTGAGCGCGCAGCGGAGGGGCAAACGGGGGCTTCGGCCCCCGTTTCTTTTTGCGCCCCAGGCTGAATGGCACGTGCGCGTGCGCCGGTCGTCCACGCACGCTCGGCGACAATGCCGCCACCTTCCGCCGAGGCCGCGATGGACACGCCGATCGTAGACGCCACCCACCTGCACCAGGCGTTCCGCCGCCTGCGCGACGCACTGGCGGGCGAGATCGTCGGCCAGGCCGGCCTGATCGACCGCCTGCTGATCGCGCTGCTGGCCGACGGGCACCTGCTCGTGGAGGGCGCACCGGGGCTGGCCAAGACCAGCGCGATCCGTGCCCTCGCCACCCGCCTGGAGGCCGAGTTCGCCCGCGTGCAGTTCACCCCCGACCTGCTGCCGGCTGATCTGACCGGCACCGAGGTCTGGCGGCCGAACGAGGGACGCTTCGAGTTCCAGCCCGGACCGATCTTCCATCCGGTGCTGCTCGCCGACGAGATCAACCGCGCGCCCGCCAAGGTGCAGTCGGCGTTGCTGGAGGCGATGGCCGAACGCCAGGTGACGGTGGGCCGCGCGACGTACCCGCTGCCGGCGTTGTTCCTGGTGATGGCCACGCAGAATCCGATCGAGCAGGAGGGCACGTTCCCGCTGCCGGAGGCGCAGCTCGACCGTTTCCTGATGCACGTGCGCGTCGGCTACCCGGGCGCGGACACCGAGCGCGAGATCCTGCGGCTCGCGCGCGAACGCGCCCGCCACGCGCTGCAGCACGCGCCGGAGCCGGTGGCGCGGATGTCGCTCGACGAGGTGTTCGCCGCGCGCCAGGCCGTGCTCGACGTGCACGTTGCGCCGGCAGTGGAGCGCTACCTGATCGAGCTGGTACTCGCCTCGCGCGATGCCGCCCGCTACGACGCCACGCTGGGCCGCCGGATCGCCTGGGGCGCGAGCCCGCGCGGTTCGATCGCGCTGGAGCGCTGCGCGCGCGCGCACGCGTGGCTCGCCGGGCGCGATTATGTGACACCCGACGACGTCCGCGCGGTCGCCCCGGACGTGCTGCGCCACCGTGTCCTGCCGAGCTTCGAGGCGACCGCCGAGGGCTGGGACGGCGAGCGGCTGGTGCGGGCGTTGCTGGAACAGGTACCGCTGCCGTGACGCACGCGCCGGCGCCGTCGGAGCACGACTAGGGACGTGGCCGCGTCGGCCGCCGCCGCCGAGGGGCTCCGCCCCACGCTCGAGGAGCTGATCGCGCTCGGCTCCACCGTCAGCGGGCGGGCGCGCGTGCGCCGCGCGCGTCACGGACTCGCCGGTGCGGCACCGTCGCCACTGCGCGGGCGTGGCATGGAGTACGCGGAGTCGCGCGACTACGTGCCGGGCGACGACGCGCGCCACATCGACTGGCGCGTCACCGCGCGCAGCGGGCGCCTGCACACCAAGGTGTTCCAGGCCGAGCGCGAACGTCTGACGCTTCTGGTCGCCGATACCGCGCCGGCGCTGTACTTCGGCACGCGCGTGCGCTTCAAGTCGACCCAGGCGGCGCGCGCGGGCGCGATCGCGGCGTGGGCGGCGATGCGCGATGGCGATCGCATCAGCGCGCTGCGCGCCAGCCGGCGCGAGCCGCCGCTGCCGCCGGCGTCGGGCAACCGCGGCGCGCTGCGCGCGCTGGACGCGCTCGTGCGCTGGTACGCGGCACCACCGGCGGACGACGGCGGTCTGCCGCTTGCGATCGAGCATGCCGTGAGGCTGGTGCGCCCGGGTGCACGCGTCGTCGTGCTGGCCGATCCGGCCAGCGTGAAGGCGGTCGACGACGCGCGTTGGACCGCGCTCGCGCAGCATCACGACGCGCTCGCGCTGCTGCTCACCGATCCGCTCGAACTCGTACCGCCGAAGGCCGCGCTCGGGTTCGCCGGTGACGACGGCGCGCGTGCGTTGCTGGATCTCGCGAGCCCGTCGCTGCGTCAGCGTTGGCACGCCGCGTTCGTCGCGACCGTCGAGCAGGCGCTCCAGCGGTTGCCGGCGCTCGGCGTGCGGGCGCAGGCACTGTCCACCGACGAGCCCAGCGACGCGTGGCTGCCGCTGCTCGGCCGACCCGTGGGGCTGCGATGAGCGCGCTGCTGCTGCGCGACATCCACCTGCCTGCTGCGCCGCCGTGGTGGCCGCCGGCGCCCGGGTGGTGGGTGCTGGCCGCGGCGGTGCTGGCGCTGGCGGTGCTCGCGCTCCTGTGGTGGCGCCGACGAGGGGGCCGCCGGCGGGCCTGGACCGCGCTCTTCGAGCGCACGCTGGCCGAGGCCACCACGCCCGCCGAGCGTGTCGCGCGCATCTCCGAGCTGCTCCGCCGCGCCGCGCGCCAGCGCGATCCTGCGGCCGACCGGCTGCACGGCGAGGCGTGGCGCGCGTTCCTCGATCGCGGTGCGGAGACGCCGGCGTTCCAGGGCGAACTGGGCGATCTGCTGCTGCACGGCCCGTTCCAGCGCGACGTCGATGCGCAGCAGGTCGCCCGCCTGGAACACGCGGCGCGAGCGCGCTTCCTCGAATGGGGCGCGCGATGACCACGCCGTGGCTCGCGCCCTGGATCGAAGGCTTCGCCTGGCCCTGGCTGCTGCTCGCACTGCCGTTGCCATGGCTGGTGCGGCGCGTGCTGCCGGCGCGTCGCGCCGACGCGAGCGCACTGCGCGTGCCGTTCATGGCGCGGTTGCGTGCAATCGAGGCGGGCGCACGGCGCGCGCGCGGCGGAGGTGGCCCCGGGCTGCTCGCATGGCTGGGATGGGCGCTGCTGTGCGTCGCCGCGGCTCGCCCGCAGGCGCTCGGCGAGGCGGTGCAGCCGCCGCAGGTGGGGCGCGACCTGATGCTCGCGCTCGATCTCTCCGGCAGCATGAGTGAGCCCGACATGGAGCTCGGCGGACGCACCGTCGACCGCCTGACCGCCGCCAAGGCGGTGCTGACAGACTTCCTCGATCGTCGCAGCGGCGACCGCGTCGGCCTGATCGTGTTCGGCCGTCGCGCCTATGTGCTGGCGCCGTTGACGGTCGACCGCGCCAGCGTGCGCGAGCACCTGCTCGATGCGCCGGCGGGGCTGGCCGGACAGGAAACCGCGATCGGCGACGCGCTGGCGCTGGCGGTCAAGCGTCTTCGACAGCAGCCGCGCGAGCACCGCCTGGTGATCCTGCTCACCGATGGCGTCAACACCGCCGGCAGCCTGACACCCGAGAAGGCGGCGCAGCTCGCGCGCGACGAGCAGGTGCGCGTGCACGCGGTCGCGTTCGGCGGCGAAGGCACGCTGACCGTGTTCGGCATCCGCGTGCCGAACCCCGGCGGCGGCGCCGACATCGACGAGGCGACGCTGCGCGAGATCGCCGTGCGCACCGGCGGGCGGTTCTTCCGCGCGCGCGACGCCGGCGAGCTGGCGGAGATCTACCGCGAGATCGATCGGCTGGAGCCGATCGCGCGCGCCGGCGAGGCGGTGCGGCCGCGGCTGGAACGCTACCCGTGGCCGCTGGCGGCGGCCCTCGCCTGTGCGCTTCTCGCCGCAACGCTCGGAGGGCGGCGATGGACGCGCTGAGCCTGTTCCAGTTCCTGCGCCCGCAGTGGTTGTGGGCGTTGCTCGGCCTGCCGGTGCTGGCCTGGCTGTGGCGGCGCCGCGCGCGCGCGCGTTCGGTATGGCGCGAGGCGGTCGATGCGCACCTACTGCCGCATCTGCTGGTCGCCCCGCGCGGTGCCCGCGGCGCCGGCGCCATCTTCGTGGCGTTGCTGGCGTACGCGCTGGCAGTGCTGGCGCTGGCCGGGCCGAGCTGGCGTCAGGTGGAGCAGCCGGTCTGGCGCAGCCGCGCGCCGCTGGTGATCGCGCTCGACCTTTCGAGCGCGGCGACGGCCACCGATCTGCCGCCCACGCGCCTTGCGCAGGTGCGCGCGAAGCTGGGTGCGTTGCTTGCACGGCGAGAGGGCGGGCAGGTCGCGCTGGTCGCGTTCGCCGACGATGCCTATACGGTGTCGCCGCTGACCGACGATCGGGCCAACGTTGCGCTGTACCTGGATGCCCTGCGCCCGGACGTGATGCCGGTCGATGGCCGGCGCGCCGACCGCGCGATCCGCTGGTCGCGCGCGTTGCTCGAGCGCGCCGGCTTCCGCCACGGCGACATCCTGCTGCTGACCGACGGTGCCGACGACGAAGCGTTGCAGGCTGCGCGCGAGGCCGCTGGTGCCGGCTACCGCGTTTCGGTGCTCGGCGTCGGCACGGCCGCTGGTGCGAATTACCGGCGTCGCGACGGCGCGCTGCTCGCCGCGCGGCTGGATGCCGCGAGCCTGCGCGCGTTGGCGGCCGCCGGCGACGGCCGCTTCACCAAGGTGACGCCGGACGCGCGCGATCTGCAGGCGCTCGACGTACTCGATGCCGACGGTGCGGCGAGCGCTGCGGCGCGCGGGCGCAGCGCGCGCGTGCCGCAGGACGACGGCATCTGGCTGCTGCCGCCGCTGATGCTGCTCGCCCTGTTCGCGTTCCGTCGTCACGCCGGCGCGCTGGTGCTGGTGCTGGTGCTGGTGCTGGCACTCGGCGCGATGCCGTTGCCATCGTACGCGCAGGCGTCGTGGTGGCAGCGTCCGGACCAGGCGGCGCATGTGCGCATCGAGGCCGGCAACCGCGCCTACCGCGCTGGCGACTACGAACGCGCGGCGCGCCTGTACGCCGGTGTCGACAGCGCGGTGGCGCACTACAACCGCGGCAACGCGCTCGCCCGCGCCGGCCGCTACCACGACGCGATCGCCGCCTACGACCGTGCGCTCGCACGCCAGCCGCGGATGACCGATGCGATCGCCAACCGCCGCGCGGTGCAGGCCCTGCTGCGCCGGCAGCCGCCTGCGCCGCCGCAGGACCAGCGTGGCCGCACGAGCCGGCAACCGGGCGCGCAACGCCCCGGCGAAAGCGGTACGGCGGCCGAATCCACCGAGCGGCGGACGCCGGCGCAGCGCGGGCAGGGTGCGGCGCGCGCGCCACAACCGCCACGCACGCCTCCCGCCGATGCGCGCACGCGGCAGGCGGCCGAGGCCGCGCAGCGCGCCCGCATGGACGAAGCGCTGCGCCGAGGCGGGCGCGGTGAGCGCGGGAAACCGGAGCAGCGGCGTGCGCCCGATGACGACTCGCGCGTGCAGCGCGAGCGCCGGCTCGCGAACGAAGCTTGGCTGAAACGGGTGCCGGACGATCCCGGCAGCCTGCTCGCGGAGAAGTTCCGGCTCGAACACGAGCGACGGCAATTGCAGGGCGAGGTGGAGCGATGAAGCGCAGCGTCGCGGCGATCGTGCTGGCGTGGCTGGCGTTCGCGCTGCCGGCGTGGGCGCAGCCGCGAGCGTGGCTGGACCGCGACCGGATCGCGTACGGCGAGACCGTCACGCTGACCGTGGAGATTCCGAGCGCCACCGCGGCGCCGCCCGATTACCGTCCGCTCCAGCGCGACTTCGCGCTGAGCGCGCAGACCAGCCGGCGCGGCATGGAACGCAGCAACGGCCGCCTGCAGGCATGGACGCAGTACAGCGTGTCGCTCGAGCCGCGCCGCGCCGGCACCCTGGTGATCCCGGCGCTTGCCGTCGCCGGGGCGCGCACCCTGCCGCTGACCGTGCGGGTGGAGGCCGACGCGCCGCCGCCGGCGGTGCGGGCGGGCGCGCCGGTGTTCATCGAGTCGGCGGCTGACGACGACGACCCGTACGTGCAGCAGGCGGTGGTCTGGGTAGTGCGGCTGTATTCCGCGACCCCGATCCTGTCCGGCCAGCTCGACCAGCAGGCGCCCGACGGCGCCGCATTGCAGCGCATCGGCGAGGACGCGCAATACACGCGCGACATCGGCGGGCGCCGCTATCAGGTGTTCGAACGCCGCTACCTGCTGCTGCCGGAGCGCAGCGGTCCGCTGCTGATGCCCGGCGCGCGCTTCGAGGGGCGCGCGGCGCCGAGCCTGTTCGAGGACCTGTTCGGCCAGCCGGGCGACGTGTTGCGCGCCAACGCGCAGCCGCGCCGGCTGCACGTGCAGCCGATTCCCGACGGCGCGCCGCAGCCGTGGCTGCCGTTGCGCGACCTGCAGTTGCGCTACCGCGCCGCGCCGCAGCAGGCGCACGTGGGCGAGGCGGCGACACTGGAGGTCGAACTGACCGCCGACGGCGCCGGCGCGTCGCAGCTGCCGGCGCTGGAGCTGCCGGCGATCGGTGCCCAGGTGTTCCCGGAACCGGCGCAGACCGACGAACGCCAGCAGCAGGGGCAGCCGCGCACGGTGGTGACGCGGCGGTTCGCGCTGGTGCCCGCGCGAACCGGCACCGTGCACGTACCCGCCATGCGGATCGGCTGGTGGGACGTGCGCGCCGGGCGCGCGCGCA
>DASQMI010000033.1:0-5269 GCA_035645555.1 Lysobacter sp.
CGCCGGCGGCGGTGCCGGCAACGGCCGCGCTGCCTCGAGCGTGGTGATCAGCGCGTCCGGCGTGCGTCCGGTGAGCACCGCGAGCCGGTGCATCGCGGTCGCCGCCTGCGCCTCCAGCGCCGGAATGCGCGCACGGGTAGCGGCCAGCTGGGCGCGGGCGCGCGCGCTGTCGAACTCGGTACCGCGGCCGGCGTCGAGCCGCGCCTGCACCAGCCGCAGCGTCTCGGCCTGGTTGTCGGCGTTGGCACGCGCGACGCGCAGGCGCTCCTGCAGGCCGCGCAGCTCGACGTAGATACGCGCCACCTCGCCGACCACCGCGACCTGCATCGCCTCCAGATCCGATGCGCCCGCGGCGGCCTCGGCATCGCCAGCCTCGATGCCGCGCCGCACCCGACCGAACAGGTCGAGCTCCCAGCCGAATACGGCGCTCGCCGAGTAGCGCTCGCCGTCGCGCTGCGCGCGGCTGGCCGCCGGCGCCTGGTCGGCGCTCGCGCGGACGTCGGCGGCTTCGCCTCCGGCGGTGATCGTCGGCAGGCGGTCGAAGCGGGTGCCGCGCGCGAGCGCGTCGGCGCGATCGAGCTGCGCCAGCGCGATGCGCAGGTCATGGTTCGCGCGCAGCGCGTCCTCGACCAGTGCGATCAGCACCGGGTCGTCGAAGCCGCGCCAGAACTCGAGATCGGCCGGCGCGGCGGCGGTCGCGGTCGCCTCGGCACGGGCGAAGCGCTCCGCGGTGGGTACATCGGGCCGCACGTGGTCGGGGCCGAGCATGCACGCGGAGAGCGCCAGGCTCAGCGCCGACAGTGCGGCGGTGCGGACAATGGACTTACGCATGGACGCCCTCCGGAGCGGCCGCAGCCGCGGCGGCGCGGCGCGCGACCAGCGTGCGCAGCGCAACGTAGAACACCGGGGTGAGGAACAGCCCGAACAGCGTCACCCCGAGCATGCCGGCGAACACGGTGATGCCGGTGATCGCGCGCACTTCGGCGCCGGCGCCGGTGGCGAGCACCAGCGGAACGGTGCCGGCGATGAACGCGATCGACGTCATCACGATCGGACGCAGGCGCAGCCGGCAGGCCTCGAGCGCGGCCTCGACGATGCCGCGGCCCTGCAGCTCCAGCTCGCGGGCGAACTCGACGATCAGGATCGCGTTCTTGCACGCCAGGCCCATCAGCACGACCAGGCCGACCTGCACGAACACGTTGTTGTCGCCGCCGCTCAGCCACACGCCGACCAGCGCCGACAGCAGCGTCATCGGCACGATCAGGATCACCGCCAGCGGCAGCGTCCAGCTTTCGTACAGCGCCGCCAGCACCAGGAACACCAGCAGCACCGCGAGCGGGAACACCACCAGCGCGGCATTGCCCTGGGTGGCCTGCTGGTAGCTGAGGTCGGTCCACTCGATGCTCATGCCGTTCGGCAGCGCCTTGCCGGCGAGCTCCTGCACCTTCTCCATCGCCTCGGCCGAGGACATCACCCGCGGGTCGGCCTCGCCGAGCAGGTCGGCGGCCGGGTAGCCGTTGTAGCGAATCACCGGATCCGGGCCATAGCTCTGGCGGATGCTGACCATCGAACCGATCGGCACCATCTCGCCGTTGACGTTGCGGGTGCGCAGGTTGGCGATGTCCTCCACGCCGTCGCGGAACGGCGCGTCGGCCTGCGCGATCACCTGCCAGGTACGGCCGAAGCGGTTGAAGTCGTTGACGTAGGCCGAACCGAGGTAGGTCTGCAGGGTGTCGAACAGCTCGGTCAGCGGCACGCCCTGCGCCTTCGCCTTGACCCGGTCGACCTCGGCGTCGAGCTGCGGCACGTTGGCCTGGTAGGTGCTGATCGGGAACGCCATGCCCGGCGTCTGCGCGAGCGCGCCCTGCAGCCCGGACACCGCGCCCTGCAACGCGCCGTAACCGAGGCCGGCGCGGTCCTCGACGAACAGCGAGTAGCCGGAGCCGTTGCCGAGGCCGAGGATCGGCGGCGGCATGATCGAGAAGGTGAAGCCTTCCTGGATGCCGGCGATCTTCTGGTTGATCTCGGCGTTGATCTCCGCGGCGCTGCGGCTGCGTTCGCTGAACGGCTTGAGGCCGAAGAAGATCGTGCCGGTGTTCGGCGTGTTGGTGAACTGCAGCGCGTTCAGGCCGGGGAACGCGACGGCGCTTTCCACGCCTTCGACTTCCAGCGCGATCGCGCTCATCTTGCGGATCACCGCGTCGGTGCGGTCGAGCGACGCGCCTTCCGGCATCTTCACCCCGCCCATCAGGTACAGCTTGTCCTGCACCGGGATGAAGCCGCCGGGCACCGCCTGGAACATCTGCCCGGTGGCGAGCAGCAGCGCGCCGTACACCGCGAACACCGCGCCGCGCTTGCGCAACGTGCGCGACACCGCGTGCTGGTAGCGCTCGGCGCTGGACTTGAAGAAGCGGTTGAACGGCACGAACAGCCAGCCGAGCAGGCGGTCGATCAGCCGCGTGGGCGCGTCCTTCGGCGCGCCGTGCGGCTTCAGCAGCTTGGCGGCGAGCGCCGGCGACAAGGTCAGCGAGTTGATCGCGGAGATCACCGTGGACACCGCGATCGTCACCGCGAACTGACGGTAGAACTGGCCGGTGACGCCGGACAGGAACGCCATCGGCACGAACACCGCGCACAGCACCAGCGCGATCGCGATGATCGGGCCGGACACTTCCTTCATCGCCTGATGGGCGGCGGCCAGCGGGGTCAGGCCTTCCTCGATGTTGCGCTCGACGTTCTCGACCACCACGATCGCGTCGTCGACCACGATGCCGATCGCCAGCACCAGGCCGAACAGGGTCAGGGTGTTGATCGAGAAGCCGAGCAGGTGCAGCACCGCGAACGTGCCGACCACCGACACCGGCACCGCGATCAGCGGGATGATCGACGCGCGCCAGGTCTGCAGGAACAGGATCACCACCAGCACGACCAGCAGCACCGCTTCGAGCAGCGTCTTCACCACCGCCTTGATCGAGTCGCGCACGAACACGGTCGGGTCGTAGACGATGTCGTAGGCGACGCCCTTCGGGAAGCGCGTGGCCAGCTCGTCCATCTTGGCGCGCACCGCGTCCGAGATCGCGATCGCGTTGGCGCCGGGCGCCTCGAAGATGCCGATCGCCACCGCGTCCTTGTTGTCGAGCTGCGAGCGCAGGGTGTAGTCGCCGGCGCCGAGCTGGATGCGCGCGACGTCGCCGAGGCGCACGATCTCACCGTCGACGCCGCTCTTGATTACCACCGCGGCGAATTCCTCCTCGGTCTGCAACCGGCCCTGCGCGTTGATCGACAGCAGGAAGTCGCTGTCGACCGGCGTCGGCTCGGCGCCGAGCTGACCGGCGGAGACCTGCACGTTCTGCTCGCGGATCGCGCGCACCACGTCGCCGGCGGTCAGCCCGCGCGCGGCCACCTTGTTGGGATCGAGCCAGATGCGCATGGCGTAGTCGCCGGCGCCCCACATCTGCGCGCTGCCGACGCCGGGCAGCCGCGCCAGCTCGTCCTTCACCTTGAGCATGGCGTAGTTGCGCAGGTACAGCGAGTCGTAGGTGCCGTCCGGCGAGATCAGGTGCACCACCATGGTCAGCGTCGGCGACTGCTTCTGGGTCACCACGCCCTGCCGGCGCACGTCCTCCGGCAGGCGCGGCAGCGCCTGGTTGACCCGGTTCTGCACCAGCACCTGGGCGTCGTCGGGGTTGGTGCCGGGACGGAACGTCACCGTGGTCGCCAGCACGCCGTCGGAACCGGCGACCGACTTGATGTACATCATGTTCTCGACGCCGTTGATCGCTTCCTCCAGCGGCGTGGCCACGGTTTCGGCGATCACCTTCGGATTGGCGCCCGGATACACCGCGCGCACCACCACGCTCGGCGGCACCACGTCGGGGTACTCGGTGACCGGCAGGATCGGCAGTGCGATCAAGCCGGCGGCGAAGATCACGATCGACAGCACCGCAGCGAAGATCGGGCGGTCGATGAAGAACTTGGAGAAGTCCATAAGGCTGTCCTCTGCGGAACGCCGCGGGCGCGTCGCGCCCGGACGGTGTCACGCGGCAGGCGCGGCGGAAGACCGCGCGCGGTGGAATGCGGTTACTGGGCGCTGGCGACCTGCGTGGCCGCCGGCGCAGCGCCCATCGGCACGGTGGTCGGCTTCACCGGCATGCCGGGGAAGAACACCTTCTGCACGCCGTTGACGATCACCTTGTCGCCCGGCTTGAGGCCGCTGCGCACCACGCGCAGGCCGTCGATGCTCGGACCGAGCACCACGTCGCGGCGCTGCGCGGTGTTGCCGGGGCCGAGCACGTAGACGTACTTGCGGTCCTGGTCGGTCAGCACCGCCTTGTCGTCGACCAGCAGCGCCTTGAACTCGCCGCTGCCCTCCAGCTGCACGCGCGCGAACAGGCCCGGCGTGAGCACGCGCTGCGGGTTCGGCAGCACCGCGCGCGCGCGGATGGTGCCGGTGCGCGGATCGACCTGGTTGTCGACGAAGTCGACCCAGCCCTGATGCGGGTAGCCGCTTTCGTTGGCGAGGCCGACGCGCACCGGATTGCGGCCGTTGGCGCGCTCGCCGGAGCGCGCGAGCGCCTGGTAACGCAGGAAGCTCTGCTCGTCGCTTTCGAAATAGACGTACATCGGGTCCTGCGAGACCACCGTGGTCAGCAAGGTCTGGTCGGCCTGGGCGAGGTTGCCCTCGGTGATCAGCGCGCGACCGGCGCGGCCGTTGATCGGCGCGCGCACTTCGGTGAACTGCAGGTCCAGCCGGGCGGCGGCGACTGCAGCCTCGGCGGCGCGCACCGCCGCTTCGGCTTGGGCGGTGGCGGCGCGGCGGGCATCGAACTCCTCGCGCGAGATCGCCTTGGCGTCGATCAGCGTCTGCGCACGCGCGCTCTGGCTCTGCGCCAGCCGCGCTTCGCTGCGCGCGCGCTCGAGCTCCGCCTGCGCGCGCGCCAGCGCGGCGCGGTACGGGCGCGGGTCGACCACGAACAGCAGCTCGCCCTTGCGCACGTCCTGGCCCTCGCGGAACGCGACGCGCTCGACGTAGCCGCTCACACGCGGACGGATCTCGACGGTTTCCACCGCGGTGATGCGGCCGGTGAACTCGTCCCACTGGCGCACCGGCTTGGCGGCGATGACGGCGACGCTGACTTCCGGCGGCGGTGGCATCGCCGTGGTGGGCGCGGCCTGGCTGCCGCAGCCGGCGACGACCACGGCGACCGCGGCGGACAGGAGCAGCGGCAGCACGGGCAGGCCGCGGCCGGAGCGGGTGAGGGCGGGAGAG
>DASQMI010000034.1:0-28720 GCA_035645555.1 Lysobacter sp.
CTTCCACCCGATAAGGGTGACGGCTGGCTCAACGGTAGTAGTTGGTGCCGATGTACATGCCGGTCACGCTGCTCTTGTAGAGGATGTCGCGCTGGATCTTCGACGACCAGCCGGTCAGCGTGAACGGTGTGCGGGTCTGGATGCCCTGACGCGCGTAGTTGCCGTAGAACGTGTTCGACGTCACCCGCACGTTGCTGGTGCCGGTCTGCAGGTACACGCCGGTCGCCATGTTGTAGCGGATCGTGTTCGACTCGATGCGGATGCCGGTGCAGCCGACCGTCACCAGACCGCAGCTGCGGTTCTTCTCGATCGTGCATCCACGGATGACCGCGTTGCGGACGCTCTTGAAGATGTTGATGCCGTACTTGGCATTGTCCTTGATGACGCAGTTCTCGATCAGCACGCCGTCGGTGTAGCCGCCGTCATCCGGCAGGTCGGGCTCGATGTCGATGCCGCATTCCGGGGCAACCCCGTGGGTCCCGCTGAACACAGAATCGTAGACGCGGACGTTCTTGGAACGACCGATCGTCAGCGCCTGGCGGCGATTGTTGTGCGACACGACATTCGCGAGCACTACGTCCTCGGACAGGATCGGCGCGCTGTTCCACACCGAGGCCGCGCCGATCGACAGACCGTCGCCGTAGCAGTCGGCCAGGCGGATGTCACGCACGGTCACACGCTTGGCGCCGCGGATCATGACCGCATGGCCCCACTCGCCGTCGGTGCGCAGGTGGCCGTAGCGCTCGCCGATGATCTGCCCGCCGGAAATCTCCACATCGGAGACCTTGTCGGCCAGCACGACGTTCGCCTTCAGCGCGGCGTTCGGAATCGCAACCAGCTTGGCCGCCGGGTCGAGCTGCAGGTGCATGCGGCTGCGCAGGCGCAGCGACTTCACCGCATCGACCATGTAGGTACCAGCCGGCACGTACACGGTACCGCCGTCGGTCGGCAACGCGTTGATCGCGCGCTGGATCGCGGCGGTGTCATTGGTGGTGCCGTTGCCCAGTGCCCCGAAGTTGCGGACATTCAGGCGGGCAGTTCCGCGTGCACGGACCGGCAGGACGTAAGCGGCCGAGGCGTTACCGATCGGCAACATGGTGCAACCGATCATGACCGGCGCCATCACGAGCGTGTTGCGGATGAAATTACGGCGAGGCATCCCAGCCTCGCGCACGGTGTGCACGAGTTCCGTAGTCACGTTTGTTACCCCTAATTGCCGAGCTTCGGCGTGTGTGCGTAGAAGAAGTTGCTTGCGGTCAACGGGGCCGCAACTGCATTCGCCGTGATGGCCCCGTGAAACCGAAATCTACGCGAGGTGAAACGTGAAGTGATATGGGCGCGCGACGGGAAAATCTTGAACGCACTGAACAAGCACGCGCTGCCTTAATGCAAAACGCGAAAGCCGCCACGCTCTCTCCACGCCACGCTAACAAGAGCATGACGCAAGGCTGACTGGCGCCGCGGGCGCCTCCACGCGGCGCTCACGCCGGCACACGCTCCACGCGCACGCACATGCTGCGGGCCCGCCGGGCGGACAGGCGAAAAAAAGCCGCCGGAAGTCCGGCGGCACAACTTCCCAGGACCGGAAGACGGGTGCCTCATCGGTAGTGGTTGACGAGGATCTGCAGGTTGACGAGCGTGCCGCGCATCAGAATGTCGCGCTCGATGCTGGGGGCCCAGCCGCTCATGCTGAACGGCGTTCGCTCCTGGATGCCGTATCGGCTGTAGTTGCCGTACGAAGTGTTGTCCTCAATCGTCATGTTGACGGTGCCGTCGCTGGGCAGGATGCCGGTCGCGCGGTTGTAGCGGATCGTGTTGCCGATCACCCGGATATCGCTGCAGCCGATGCTGACCAGGCCGCAGCTGTAGTTCTCCTCGATCCAGCAGCCTTGCACCGTAACCTCCCGACACCCCTTGAAGATGTTGATGCCGTAGGTCTTGTTGTGACGGATCAGACAGTTCTGGATGTTGATCCGGTATGCGATGCCGCCCTGGTCGGGCATGTCCGGCTCGATGTCGATGCCGGTCTCCGGCTTAACTCCGTTGCTGCCGCTGAATTCCGAATCGCGCACCTCGACGTACTTGGCGCGACCGATCGTGAGCGCCTGACGACGATTGTTGGTCGACACCACGTTGGTGATGACGACGTTCTCCGAATAGATCGGCTCGCCGTTGTAGACCGACACCGCCCCGATCGAGATGCCATCGCCGTAGCAGTCCGCGACCCGGATATCGCGGATGGTCACCCGCTTGCTGCCGCGGATGAAGATCGCATGACCCCATTCGCCGTCGGTGCGCAGGTGCCCGTAGCGCTCGCCGATGATCTGTCCGCCGGAAATCTCGACGTCGGACACGCGGTCGGCGAGCACGACGTTGGCTTTCAGCTCGGCATTCGGGATCGCGACCAGCTTCGCGTCGTGCGCCAGCTGGAGATGGGTGCGGCTGCGCAAACGCACCGAGCGGACCGCGTCGATCATGTAGGTTCCGGCGGGCACGTGGACGGTGCCGCCCTCGCTCGGCAGCGCGTTGATGGCGGCCTGGAACGCGGCGGTGTCGTCGCCCGCGCCGTTGCCGGCAGCACCGAAATCACGCACGTTCAGGAACGTCCCGCCGCGTGCTCGCGTCGGCGGGAGATACTCGGCGCGCGAACGCGAGACCGCGAGCACCGGCCACAGTCCGGTTAGCAGCGGGGCCGTGAGCAGCAGCGAGGCGCGGAGAAATTCCCTGCGCGGTGCCTTTGGCTCCGGCAGGACGTGCGATGGCGAAGTCTTCACGGGGCGGTCTGTCACCAGCGGCGATCGGCAAGTCGTTCGGCTTCACGGCGGTCGTGAAGTTCCTGTGACGACAGAATCTAGCCAACGTGAAGAAACGTGCTGCGCGCGCGCGCACAGTTATGGCGTCCACGTTCGTGAACGTGATGAACGCGTTAAAGCAAGTGAAAGCCGCTTGCGGCTCAGTCGAACACGTTGCCGGCACCCAGCAAGGCGGGCACCGCGCCTTCCATCATCCGGATGTGGCGTGCGACGCCCTTGGCGCGCCCCTTCCCTTTGGTCGCGGCTGCAACGAAGCGGTTGCCGCGGAGACGGACCGCATCGGTGCGGCCGCGCAGGCCGATCGCGGCTGGGGTGTTGGCGAGCAGTCGGTTGCCGTCGATATCGACGTCGCCGGCGTCCACCAGCAGGATGCCGTGCCCGCGATTGTTCTCGATCACACAGTCGGCGATGACCACCTCGCGGACCCGCTTCCACAGCTGGATGCCGGGGCCGCGGTTGCCATGGATGCGGCAACGCTCGATACGCACGTCGGCCGTGCCGGCGCCGGCGTCCGGCTCGACGTCGATCCCCGCCTGCGGCGCGGTTCCAGCTGTCCCACTGAATTCGCAGTCGTGCACGCGGACCCGCCGCGAACGCCCGATCGTCAGCCCCTGGCGACGATTGCCGGCACAGGAGACCCGGGCGATCGTCACATCCGAGCTCGAGACCGGCGGGCCGCCCTTGACGTCAATGGCGCCGATCGAGATGCCGTCGCCCCAGCACCGGGAGATGTGGATGTCACGGACGGTGACGCGCTCGGCACCGCGAACCATGATGCCGTGGCCCCACTCGCCCCCGCGGCCGCGGTGGAGGTCGCGCTCGCCGACGATCCGGCCACCGGAGATCTCGACGTCGCTGACCCCTTGTACAAGGACGACGTAGGCGCGCTCGGCCGCGTTCGGAATGGCGAGCAGGCGCGCATCCGCAGCCAGGCTGAGGTGCTGACGGCTGCGCAGGCGGATGCTGCGCAGCGGATCGATCAGGTAGCGCCCCGACGGCACGCGGATGGTGCCGCCGGACGCCGGCAGCGCGTCGACCGCACGCTGGAACGCGGCGGTGTCGTCGCGACTGCCGTCGCCGCGTGCACCGAACTCGCGCACGTCGACCACCGCGCGACCGTGCGCGCGACCGTCGGAATCGGCTGCGGCCAGGCCCGGCAGCAATGCCGCGCCGGGCAGGACCGCCAGCGTGCCGAGCAGCCGCCGGCGCGCGCGGTCGATGGCGTCACGCACTGGCGGGTACGGCCTCATTCGCGGACGTCGCGGCCTGTGCGGCGGTGCGCGTGTTGATCCACGGCAGCAGCACCGCCAGCAGGTAGAACTTCGAGGCGAAGAACTTGTTGCCGAGGCGGCGGCGGTTGCGCTCCAGCCACGAGACCGCGCCGGGCAGCATGTCGCGCGCCTGCAGCGCCTGTGCATGCACCGCATCGAAGCGCGTTTGCGCGAGCCCGACCAGGTCGAAGCGGAAGCTGCCCTTCTGGCGCACGTACGGCAGTTCTCCGAAGCGGCGCGTGATGTGGGTGCGCACGAGCACCTTGTTGCGGTGGCTGTGCGAGTCGAACAGGAACTCGCGCGGCACCTCGCGGTAGACCCACTCGCGCAGGTCCGCATCGCAGTACGGGTACGACGCCTGCATCCCGAGCGCGCTGGTGGTGTAAAGGCCCTTGGCGAACGCGCCGGTGGAGCCGGCAATCGACATCAGGATGTCGCGGCGCTCGCCGTAGTTCACCGCACTGTCGACCTCCTCGCGGAAGATCTCCAGGCGCGCGCGGGAGCGTGCGGCCAGCGGCTGGCCGAACAGCTCGTCCACTTCCGCGTCGCTGAACCGCGACCCCGGGAACACCCGCTCGTCCGGATTCATCTGCAGCGTGCCGAGCAGGTAGCACAGCGCGAAGCTGCGCTCGACCAGCGGCAGCCGGCTGAGCCAGCCCGGGACGTGCCAGCCGCGCGCCAGCGCGGACAGCAGGCGCTTCTCGCGGTCCTGCACCGCACCGAAGTAGCTGTCCGAACCGAGACCGTCGATCACCCCGTCGCCGCCGTTGCGGTGGACCTCCCAAGCCAGCTCCACGTACGAGAGCAGCGCGAAGTCGCCTGTGAGCAACGGCATGCGCCCGGCCAGCTCGACGTAGCGGTCGTACGCACGACCGGGATTGCACACCAGCGCTTCATGGCGCAGCCCAAGCGTCCGCGCCACGTGACGCGCGGACTCGACCTCGTCCTCCTCCCGGCCGCCGAGGTAGGTCAGGCAGACCGTGTCGGGACGGGCCTCCGCAATGGCGATCGCCAGCGACGTCGAGTCCTTGCCGCCGCTCTGCAGCTGCCACGGCCGGGCGATGCCCTCCGTCGCCTTCGCCACCGCGGTGCACAGCTTGCGGTGGTACTGCTCGACCCAGTAGTCCAGCGAGCTCGGCGGCGCCGGCGACTTGCCGGCGTCGCGGAACTTGAAGCGGAACCGCGGCGAAGTCTCAAGGTCGTCCTCCGGGAAGAACCCGAAGGTGACCAGCTTGACGTCCTCGTAGATCGAATGCGGCGGATAGACGAACCCATTGCGCAGCAGGTCGGCCATCGACACCCGGTCGAGCTGCCTGGACTCGACCGGAACGTCGGCGACCGCACTGAGATCGACCTTGCCGTAGTACGGCGACATCACGATCTGCATCGGCGACCTCGGCTCAGCGACCGGTACGGGCGGCGAGCGCGGTACCGCCGCCGTGCGGCGATGCCGGCAGCGCGCGCAACGGACGGCGACGCGACGCGGCCGACTGGTACTCGTAGTGCGCGTACGCGTACGGCGCGGCCTTGCTGTTCTCCACGCCGTTGAAGATCGCGCCCGCGACCTCGACGCCGTTCTGCTCGAGCCGCTGCACCGCGAGCTCCACCTCGCGCTGCTGGCTGAGGCCGTAGCGCGCCACCATCAGGGTGGTGCCGACGTGGTAGCCGATCACCGCCGCGTCGGTCACCGCCAGCACCGGCGGCGTGTCGATCAGCACGACGTCGAACCGCGGCGCGACATCCTTCAGCATCTTCTCGAAGTTCGGGTTCATCAGCAGCTCGGACGGATTCGGCGGGACCTCGCCGCGCGTCAGCAGGGTCAGGTTCTCCACCCCCGGCACCGCGCGCAGCGCCTCCTCCAGCGTCAGCTTGCCGTTGAGCACGTCGGACAGGCCGTTCTCGGCGCGGGTGCCGAGCGCCTCGTGCAGCGTGCCGCGGCGCATGTCGGCATCGACCAGCAGCACGCGCTGGCCGCTCTGCGCGATGCTGGCGGCGAGGTTGGCGCACACGAACGTTTTGCCGACGCCCGGGCTCGGCGCGGCCACCATCAGCAGGTTGTTGCCGCCCTTCAGGCGCGCCAGCAGCAGGTTGGTACGCAGGCCGCGCAGCGCCTCCATGGCGATGTCGTGCGGCGCGGTCAGCGCGAGCAGGTTGGAATGGCCCTTCGGCCGCGCCATCGCGGCGCGCGCGCGCTGGCTGTACGGGATGGACGCGTACACCGGCACGCCGATCAGCTCGAGGTCGGCGGGGTCCTCGACGCCGCGGCGCAGCGTGTGGCGCAGCAGCACGAAGCCCATCATCAGCAGCGCGCCGAGCGACGTACCGCCGGCCAGGACCGGAATTGCCTTCGGGTTGGTCGGCTCGTCCATGCGGACATCGGCCGGATCGATGATGCGGGCGGTGCCCACCGCGCTGCCCTGCGCGATGTCGAGCTGCTGCTCCTGGTCGAGCAGGTTCGCGTAGGTGCGGTTGATCACCTCGAGGTCGCGGGTCAGCCGGAACAGGCCCTCCTGGGTGTCGGGCAGGCGGCTGATGCGGCCTTCGAGCGCGGCCTTCTGGCGCTCGAAGCGGCCGATCTGCTCGAGGATCGAACGATGGGTCGGATGGTTGGCCGTATAGCGACCGGCGATCTCGGCCTGCTGCACGCGCAGCTGTGCGATGCTGGACTCCAGCGCCAGCGCCTGGCTCATCAGCGACTGGTTCTGGGTCGCCACGTCGAGCGTACGGGTGCGGCTCTGGAACGCGGTGAGCGCCGCCTGCGCGCGCTCGAGCTGTTTCTCAACCTTCGGCAGCTGCTCGCGCACGAACGCCAGGCGCTTTGCCGCCTCGGCCGACGTGCGGGTCTGGTTGTGCCCAACGTAGGTGGTCGTGACCTCCTCGAGCACCTTCTTCGCCACCAGCGGATTGGCATGCGCGTAACGCAGCGAGATCACGCCGGAATCGCGGCCCTGCTCGGCGATCTCGATGTCCGAGCGCAGCTTCTCGATCACCGCCAGGGTGTCGTGGCGCTGGACCTCGAAGCGCATGCCCGGATTGGCGCGCAGTTCGCGCACCTTCACGGTCACGCCGTTGCCCTGCATGGTCGCGCCGACCCGGCCCTGCACCAGCGTGCGACCCTCGGACGACAACGTGAAGGTGCCGCCCTCGCCGGCGGTGAGCTGCATCGGCTTGCTGATCAGCTCCTGCGGCACGTCGAGGCGGTCGAACGCGACACCCTCGCCGCCCCAGCCGAAGCTGGACATGCCCAGCTTTGGCGAGGCGACCGGGCCGTCGCGTTCCGGGTCGAAGCGGCGCGCGAAGAAGTCGCCCAGCACCGGCAGGCGCACCGGCTCGACCTCGATGTCGAGGCTGAGTTTGCGGACGGTATCGCCCAGAACCTGTCGCGAGGCCAGCAGCGGGATCTCGGTGACGGCGGCGGAATCCTGCGACGGCAGCATGTCCGCGCCCGGCAGCGCGCTCAGCCCCGGTAGCGGCGACGGCGACTGGTCGACCTGGATGATCGCGCTCGCCTCGTACCGCGGCGTCGCCACCAGCAGGTACAGCGCCGAGGCCAGGAAGAACAGGCCGGTCCCGATGAGGATCAGCCACTTGTGGTCCGTGAGGACGCCCACGACCGTCCGCAGGTCGATCTCGTCGTTACGCGGCGGCAGCGTGCGTGTCGCGGTGCGTAGAGTCAGGTTGGAAGCCATTGTTGCTCAGCCTTGCGCTGGAGGAAGAAACCACGCCGGCGCCTTCGCACCGGCGACCCGACGGTCGCGCGCGTGGGCCGCTGCGCGCGCCCGCCGACCCTTGCGGGTCATGACTGGTCAGGAGGACCCCGGCACGCCTTGTGCGATCGGAGCCACCTTCAAACCGGGTGCCCACACGCCCGCCTCGTCCGCCGTCGTGGCCGGACGCAGGCTCGCCAGCGTGTCCGCGACCCGACGGCAGGGGTCGTCCCCGCCGTCGGGCAAGCACAACGCTTGGTACGCCGAACGGTCGGAAAGCAATGTCAAGACGTGCGTGGCGATACCGTCGGCGTCGGCCCGGACCGGCACCACGTTGCTGGCGGCGGAGGCCAGCCGGGCGTCTTCGGGCTGGATCAGCAGGACCGGCTTGCCCAGCGTGGCCACGTGCTCGACGGTCTCGGTGGAACTGGCCAGCAGGATGTCCGCGCGGTCCAGCAGGCAGGCGAACGCCAGGTAGTCCGCGGGCGCGAGCATGTGCACGTTGCCGAACTCGCGCTGCAGCGCGCTGCGCCGGGCCAGGTCGGGGTCGTCGAGCGAGCAGACGATGTCCACGTCCGGCCGCTGGCTGGCGATCCGCGCCAGCGCCCGGTACAGCGGTGTGAACGCGTTGATCAGCCGGCCACAGCACGCCACCAGCAGCACCGGCCGCGACGGCCGCAGGAAGCCGAACTGCCGCATCACCCGCGCGCGCAGTTCCTCGTCCTGCTCGATGCGCTGCACCGCCGCGCGCAGCGACGCGCTTGCGGCGTTACGCGCCAGCACCACGCGGTCGGCCGGGATGCCGGTCTCGATCAGCCGGCGCTCGGCATGCTCGGTCGGCGCGATGTGGATGGTCGCGAGCAGGCTGCTGAGCTTGCGATTGACCGCATCCACGCGCGCGCCGGTCGGTTCGTCCGGCAGGCCGGGTTCGATGCGCGCAATCGGGATGCGCTGTGCGAACGCCGCCAGCGCGGCCGCCACCGTCGCCGGCGAGTCGCCCGGCACCACCACCACGTCGGGCCTGATCTCGCCGAGCACCCGCTTCATGCCCTCCACGGCTTCCGCGGTCACCTCGGCCGAGGTGGCCTGCCGCACGTCGACCTGCACGTCGGGCGCGATGCCGAACATCTCCAGCACCCGCGCCTGCACGTCGTGCGCGTCGGACGCCACGCAGATCCGGGTCTCGAAGCGGCCGTCCTGCTCGAGCTGGCGCGCGATCGGCGCCAGCTGGATGGTCTCCGGCGAGCTGCCGACCACGCACAGCGCGCGCACCTGGACCGGCGGCGTGTCGAGCGTCTGCGGCTGGGTATCCAGCGCGGTCACCGCCACGTCGATGGCGACGCTGCCGGGACGCACTTCGATGCCGTCGCGCCGCACCAGCAGGCGCGCACGCTCCAGGCCGCGCTGGAAGAACAGCACGTAGGCCGCCAGCACCGAGGCGAACACCAGCAGGTTGAGCAGATCCGGCAGCTCGCGCAGCGCGTAGCCCAGCGCGACCAGCGACAGCGACATCGCCACGATCACCGCCAGCGCCACCCGCGGCGACAGACCGGCGTCGAGCAGCAGGTGATGCAGATGCTGCCGATCGGGCTTGAACACCGACACCCCGCGCCGCCAGCGGCGGTACATCACGCCGAGCGTGTCCATCACCGGCACCGCCACGCACCACAGCGCGTCCACCGGCGCGAGCCGGGCGACCGTGCTGTGCGACAGGAAGATCAGGCTCCACGCGAGCAGGAAGCCGATCAGCGTGCTGCCGGCGTCGCCCATGAACACCTTGCGGCCGTCCGGCCACCCGAGGTTGACGCACAGGTACGGCACGATCGCGGCGAACAGCAGCTGCAGGAGCAGCAGCACACCGGCCATCGCGCCGCCGGTGCCGGCGAACAGGAAGATCGCGGCGATCGCCACCATGGTGACGCTGCCGGCCAGGCCGTCGATGCCGTCGAGCATGTTGAACGCGTTGATCAGGCCGATCACGCCGAACACGCTGAGCGGAATGCCGAGCACGCCGAGCATCAGCGGCTGGTCGCCGAACAGCATGCCCGCATGATCGAGGTAGAGGCCGCTGCCGATGGCGACCATCAGCGCGGCGATCGCCTGCACGCCGAGGCGCAACTTGACGCTGAGATCGAACATGTCGTCGAGCACGCCGACGATCACGATCAACCCGCTGGGAATCATCAACGTGGCGATCACGCGGTCGACGTAGCCCACGTAGCTCAGGCCCACCACCGTGCCGAGAAAGAAGCACAACCCGCCGATCAGCGGGACGCGGCCACGGTGGCGCTTGCGCTCGTTCGGCTTGTCCACCAGTCCGAGGCGGCGCGCCAGTGGACGGGCGGTGAAGATGAGAAACAGGGTGACTGCCAGCGCAATTGCACTCGCGGCCTCAAGCTTGGCTTCGTCCATGTCGGGTCTCTGCAGCCGTTCTTGTTGTCGCGGTCGCCACGTTGCGTTGAGGACGCATCACGGCGTGCACGTTGTCCGCTCGCGCCTGTCCGCTAGGAGACGGGACGTCGTTCATCCCGTTGCGATCAAGGCGAGCCTGCCGTCACGCGAAGACGTTCGGCTGTCGCAAGGCTAGGTGGCCCGACTTGATGAGGAAGTCAAAATCAGACGATTTTTTAATGTCTGACTGAACGCTCATCGGGTGTTCATCGCCGCGGCCGACGGAGCGGGCATGGGCGCGAGACACGTGCATGCCGGCGTGTGCGCAGGACGCGCACAGCGCACCCGCGTCGGTGTCGATGCTGTGTGTACGCGCAGCGACGCTGTACGACGGCGCGCGCGCTTGCAGCGACGGCGGATGGCGATACACGAAAAAGAAAAGGCCCGCAGGCGAACCTGCGGGCCTTCGAAGGCTGGTGCCGGAAATAGGATTCGAACCTACGACCTACGCATTACGAATGCGCCGCTCTACCAGCTGAGCTATTCCGGCGAGAGCCGCGCAGTGTAGGCCCGGCGTGACGATTGGTCAATCGACCAGGGTGAGCCGCAGCTCTTTGGGCAGCGCGAACACCATGTTCTCCGGCTCGCCGTCCAGCTCGCGGACGGCGTCCGCACCGAGCGCGCGCAGGCGCTCGAGCACACCGCGCACCAGCACGTCCGGCGCCGACGCGCCGGCCGTCACCCCGACGCAGCGGCGGCCCGCGACCCAGGCCGGATCGATCTCGGCGGCACCGTCAATCAGGTAGGCCGGCACGCCCTCGCGCTCGGCCAGCTCGCGCAGGCGGTTGGAGTTGGAGCTGTTGGGCGAACCCACCACCAGCACCAGATCGCAATGGCGGGCGAGCTCGCGCACCGCGTCCTGGCGGTTCTGGGTGGCGTAGCAGATGTCGTCGTTCTTCGGCCCCTGGATGGCCGGGAACTTGGCGCGCAGCGCCGCGATCACCGCGCGCGTGTCGTCCACCGACAGCGTGGTCTGCGTCGTGTAGGCGATGTTGTCCGGCTGGGAGACCTGCAGCGCGGCGACGTCGTCGATGTCCTCGACCAGATAGATGTGGCCGCCGCCGGCCTCGCGCTGCCACTGCCCCATCGTGCCCTCGACCTCCGGGTGGCCGGCGTGGCCGATCAGCACCACGTCGCGGCCGGCGCGGCAATGCCGCGAGACCTCCATGTGCACCTTGGTCACCAGCGGGCAGGTGGCGTCGAACACCTTCAGCCCGCGGCGGTCGGCCTCGGCACGCACCGCCTGGGACACGCCGTGGGCGCTGAAGATGACCGTCGCGCCATCCGGCACCTCGTCCAGCTCCTCGACGAACACCGCGCCGCGGCTGCGCAGGTCCTCGACCACGAAGCGGTTGTGCACCACTTCGTGGCGCACGTAGATCGGCGGGCCGAGCGTTTCGATCGCGCGCTTGACAATCTCGATGGCGCGGTCGACGCCGGCGCAGAAGCCGCGGGGATTGGCGAGCAGGACGTCCATGCGCGGATTCTACGCGGCCTTCACTGAGCGGCGGCCTGCGGCCGGGTGAACAGGCCGAACACGGCAATGCCGACCGCGCCGGCGACGATCGCCGAGTCCGCCACGTTGAACGCCGGCCAGTAATGGTCGCGCCAGTACCACTGGATGAAGTCGATCACGTGGCCGTGCACCAGCCGGTCGATCAGGTTGCCGATCGCCCCGCCGATGACCAGCGCGAACGGCAGCGCGGTCTTCCAGTCGTGGCGCGGGGTGCGCCTCAGCCAGCCGGTCAGCACCATGGTGATCGCCACCGCCAGCGCGGCGAACAGGTACTGCTGCCAGCCGCCGGCGTCGCTGAGGAAGCTGAACGCCGCACCGGTGTTGTAGGTGCGGTACCAGTTCCAGAAGCCGTCGATTACCGGCACGGGGGTGTGCTCGGGCAGCGCCACGAGCACCCACTGCTTGGTGAGCTGGTCGAGCGCGACCACGACAGCGGAGAGCAGCAGCCAGGGCAGCGCGTTGCGGGAGGGATGGCGCATGGGGCGGACTCTCCTTGGCCTCAGAACCAGCGCCGCTGTTCGGCGGGCCCGTCGACGTTGCCGGCGCAGCGGCCGCACAGCTGCGAATGCGCGGCAACCGCGCCGACATCGGCGCGATGATGCCAGCAGCGCACGCACTTGGGCTTGTCGGTACGGCGCGCGCTGACGCGCAGGGCGTCGCCCTGCTTCACCTCGACATCGCCGCTGATGAACAGGAAGCGCAGCTCTTCGCCCAGCGGGACGAGCCAGCCGCGCTCGTCCTCGCCCGCCTCGAGGGTGATCTCCGCCTCCAGCGCTGCGCCGATCTCGCCGGCCGCGCGCATGGGCTCCAGCGTGCGGGTGACCTCCTCGCGCAGCGCCAGCAGGCGATCGAACCGCGCCGCGTCGAGCGCCGCGTTCGCAGGCAGCGGCGCCAGGCCGTCGTACCAGGTGGTGAACAGCACGTTGTCCTCGCGCACACCCGGCAGGTAACGCCACATCTCGTCGGCGGTGAACGTCAGGATCGGCGCGATCCAGCGCACGAACGCCTCGGCGATGCGGTACATCGCGCTCTGCGCCGAGCGCCGGCCGTGCGAATCCTCCGGCATGGTGTACAGCCGGTCCTTGGTGACGTCGAGGTAGAGCGCACCCAGGTCGACGCTGCAGAAGTTCGACAGCAGCTGCACGATCTCGGCGAAGTCGTAGCGCGCGTACGCGTCGGCGATGCGCGTCTGCAGCTCATGCGCGCGATGCACGATCCAGCGATCGAGCGCGACCATGCCGTCCAGCGGCTGCAGGTGCGCGGCCGGATCGAAGCCGTTGAGGTTGGCGAGCAGGAAGCGCGCGGTGTTGCGGATGCGGCGGTAGACATCGGCGCTGCGCTTGAGAATGTCGTCGGACACCGACATCTCGTTGCGGTAGTCGGTGGAGGCGATCCATAGCCGCAGCACGTCGGCGCCCATCGTGCCGATCACCTTCTGCGGCTCGATCACGTTGCCGAGCGACTTCGACATCTTCTTGCCGTTCGCGTCGACGGTGAACCCGTGCGTCAGCACCTGCCGGTACGGCGCCACACCGTCCATCGCCACGCCCGTCAGCAGCGCGCTCTGGAACCAGCCGCGGTGCTGGTCGGAGCCTTCCAGGTAGAGATCGGCCGGCTTGCGCAGGCCGTCGTCGTCGCGCGCGGCCAGCACGCATTCGTGGCTGACGCCGGAGTCGAACCAGACGTCGAGGATGTCGGTGATCTTCTCGTAGCGTGGCGCTTCCTCGCCCAGCAGCTCGGCCGGCTCAAGGTCGTACCAGGCATCCACGCCGTCGCGCTCGATACGCTCGGCGACCTGCCGCATCAGCTCGGCCGCACGCGGATGCGGCGCGCCGGTCTCGCGGTCGACGAACAGCGCGATCGGCACGCCCCAGGTGCGCTGGCGGCTGATGCACCAGTCCGGCCGGCCTTCGACCATCGCCGCGATGCGCGCCTCGCCCCACTCCGGGAACCAGCGCACGTCGCGGATCGCCTGCAGCGCGTCGTCGCGCAGCCGGGCCTGCGACATCGAGATGAACCACTGCGGCGTGGCGCGGAACGCCACCGGCGTCTTGTGCCGCCAGCAGTGCGGATAGCTGTGCTGCAGGTTGCGCGCGGCCAGCAGCAGCCCGCGCGAGCGCAGCGCTTCGACCAGCAGCTCGTTCGCCTTCCAGATGTGCACGCCGGCGATCGCCGCGTCGCCCGCCGGCGGCGTCGAGGGCAGGTATACGCCGCGCCCGTCGACCGGGTTGATCTGTGCGGCGGTGTAGCGTTCGATCAGGCCGTACTGCTGCCCGACCGCGAAGTCCTCCTGGCCGTGCCCGGGCGCGGTGTGCACCGCACCGGTGCCCTCCTCGGCCGAGACGTGCTCGCCGAGCAACAACGGGATGTCGCGCTCGGCATAGAACGGATGCGCGAGGAGCTGCAGCTCCAGCGCCTGCCCGTTCGCGCGGCCCAGCACCTGCACGGCATCCACGCCGTAGCGCGCCAGCGCCTTCTCCGCGAGCGCCTCGGCCAGCACCAGCAGGCGGCGCGCGCCGCTCTCGCCGCGCGGCCCCTCGACCAGTACGTACGGCAGCTCCGCGCCCAGCGTCACCGCAAGGCTCGCCGGCAAGGTCCACGGCGTGGTGGTCCAGATCGGCACCGCCACCTCGGCGCCCGCCTCCAGTTCGAAGCCAAACGCCCGTGCCACCGCCTGCGGATCGCGCGCGAGGTAGGCAACGTCAATCGCCGGCGAAGTCTTGTCGGCGTACTCGATCTCCGCTTCCGCGAGCGCCGAGCCGCAATCGAAGCACCAGTGCACCGGCTTGACGCCGCGCACCAGATGGCCGCGCTCGACGATCCGCGCGAGCGAACGCACGATGTCGGCCTCGTAGCGGAACGTCATCGTACGGTACGGGTTCTCCCAGTCGCCGAGCACGCCCAGTCGCTTGAAGTCGCGGCGCTGCAGGTCGATCTGCTCGGCGGCGTACTCGCGGCATTTCTGGCGGAACGCTTTGGCATCGAGCTTGTCGCCGACCTTGCCGTACTTCTTTTCGACCTGGTGCTCGATCGGGAGGCCATGGCAGTCCCAGCCGGGCACGTACGGCGCGTCGTAGCCGGCGAGCAGCTTCGACTTCACCACGATGTCCTTCAGCACCTTGTTGACCGCGTGGCCGATGTGGATGGTGCCGTTCGCGTATGGCGGACCATCGTGCAGCACGAACGCGCGCTCACGGCCGGCGACCTTGTCGCGGATGCGCGCGTACAGGCCCTCCGCCTCCCAGCGCGCCAGCGTCTCCGGCTCGCGCTTGGGCAGGTCGCCGCGCATCGGGAACTCCGTCGCGGGCAGGTGCAGGGTCGACTTGTACGGATTGGCGCTGGGGTCGGAACTCACGCGGTCACTCGTTCTTGTTGTGCTTGCGTTAGCAGGGCGCGCGCTTGGGCGGCATCGCGGTCCATCTGGGCGACCAGACTGGGCAGGTCGGGGAACCGGCGCTCATCGCGCAGGCGGGCAACGAACTCCACGCGCAGGCGCTGACCGTAGAGGTGGCCGGCGAAATCGAGCAAATGCGCCTCAAGCAGCGGCTCGACACCGTACACCGTGGGCCGCGTGCCCAGGCTCGACACCGACGGCCATGGCGCCTCGCCCACCCCGTACACCCAAGTGGCGAAGATGCCCGTCAGCGCCGGGCGCTTGCCATGGAACGCGAGGTTGGCGGTCGGATAGCCGAGCCGGCGCCCAAGCTGGCGGCCGTAGCCGACCCGGCGTGCGATCGCGTACGGCCGCCCGAGCAACCGCGCGGCGCGGGCGAAATCGCCGTCCGCCAACGCGGCCCGGATGGCGCTGCTGGACACCCGCTCTCCGTCGAGCGCGACCGGCGCGATCTCGCCGGCGACGAAGCCGAGTTCGCGGCCCAGCGCCTGCAGCAGCGCGAGATCGCCGCCGCGGCCCTTGCCGAACCGGAACCCCGGCCCGACCCACACCTCGCGCGCGCCCAGGCGCTCGACCAGCACGCGCCGCACGAACGTGGCCGCATCCATCGCGCTCAGGCGGGCGTCGAAACGCAGCAGACCGACCTGGTCCGCGCCGAGCGCCCACAGGCCTTCGACCTTCTCGCGCGCCGACTGCAGGCGCGGCGGCGGATCGTTCGGCGCGAAGAACTCGCGCGGGAGCGGCTCGAAGCTCAACGCCACCGCGGGCACGCCAAGCGCGCGGGCGCGCCCGACGGCATGGCGCACCAGCGCCTGATGGCCCAGATGCAGGCCATCGAACGCGCCGATGCAGATCACGCTGCCGAGCGGGCACCGCGTCGGACCCTCGACGTCCCGAAACAGCCTGCTCATCGGCGCAGAGTATAGCGGCCGCGGCCTTGCGCTCCCGCGCTCAGTGACGCAGATGACGCGGGCGCAGGCCGAGCGCCAGCAGCGTCGCGCCGTACGCGCCGGCACCCGCGCCGACCGCGACCAGCAGCCACAGCACGCGGTGCGTCCAGTCGAGCGCGGCCCACGCCCCTACGTGGTGGCGCACCACCAGCAGGATCGCCGTCATCACCGCAAGCCCGACGCCGATGCGCAGCATCCAGCGCCCCCAGCCCGGCTCCGCGACGTAAAGGCCCTCGCGCCGCAGCGCGCGCCACAGCAGCCAGGCGTTGAGCACGCCCGCGAGCGCGGTCGCCGCGGCGATGCCGGCATGCGCGTACGGCACCTGCATCCGCCACATCGGCGTGACGATCGCCACCGTCAGCACCACGTTGGCGATCACCGTGCGCACCGCGGCCCGCATCGGCGTGCGGGTGTCCTGGCGCGCGTAGAACGCCGGCAGCAGCACCTTGCTGAGCATGAACGTGGGAATTCCCACGCTCATCGCGACCAGCGCGTACCCCACCATCCGGGTGTCATGGGCGGTGAACTCGCCGTAGCGGAACAGCGTGGCGGTCAGCGGCTCGGCGAGCAGCGCGAGCCCCAGCGCCGCCGGCAGCCCTACCAGCAGCACCACCCGCAGCCCCCAGTCCAGCGCCCGCGAATACCCGGCAGCGTCCGCATCGGCATGATGCCGCGACAGCTGCGGCAGGATCACGGTGCCCACCGCGACGCCGAACAGCCCGAGCGGCAGCTCGGTCAGCCGGTCCGAGTAGTACAGCCACGACTGCGCCTCGGCGACCAGCAGCGAGGCGAACACCGTGCCCACCAGCAGGTTCACCTGCGCCACCGACGAGGAGAACACGGTCGGCAGCATCAGCCGCGCCACCCGCCGCACCCCCTCGTGGCGAAGGCCGAAGCGCAGCCGCGGGCGCAGCCCCCAGCGCGCCATTGCCGGCCACAGCACCGCGAGCTGCAGCGCGCCGGCGGCCACCACGCCCCAGGCCAGCGCCTTCTCGGGCACGCCGAACAGCCCGGCCAGCAGCAGCATCGCCGCGATCACCGCGAGGTTGTGCAGCACCGGCGTCAGCGCCGGCAGGCCGAAATGGCGGAACGTGTTGAGCACCGCCCCGGCCAGGGCGGTCATCGAGATGAAGGCGAGGTACGGGAAGGTGATCCGCAGCATCTCGGCGGTCAACGGCAACAGCTCCGCGTTGTGGTCGCCGGCGAACAGCAGGAACAGCCGCGCGATCCACGGCGCCAGCAGCATCCCCAACCCGGTAACCACCACCACCGCGGCGAGCAGCGCGCCGGCGACGTGGTCGAGGAAATCCTGCAGCGCCCGCTCGTCGCCCTTCTGCTTCAGCTCCGACAGCACCGGCACGAACGCCGAGGAGAACGAGCCCTCGGCGAAGATCCGGCGCAGGTAGTTCGGGATCCGGTAGGCCACCACGAACGCGCTGACCGCGGCGCTGGTGCCGAACAGCGTGGCCTGCAGGTTGTCGCGCACGTAGCCGGCGATACGCGACAACAAGGTCATCGCGCTGAACACCGCCGTGGAGCGCAGCATCCCGGACCGCCGTGCGCCGCTCACCGCCGTCCCCCGGCCAGCGCCGTCAGGTTGACGCAACCCATTGAATCGCCCATACTTTCCGGTCTGATTTCAGGCAACCCCATCCCAACCCCAGTTTCCAGGATTTTCCCGTGGCCAACATCAAGTCCGCCAAGAAGCGCGCCAAGCAGGCGATCGTGCGCAATGCCCGCAACGCCAGCCAGCGTTCGATGCTGCGCACCGCCGTCAAGAAGGTGCTGAAGGCTCTCAACGCGAACGACGCCGCCGGCGCCGAGGCCGCTTTCGCCAGCGCCCAGCCGATCCTCGATCGCATGAGTGCGCGCGGTCTGATCCACAAGAACAAGGCGGCGCGCCACAAGAGCCGCCTCAACGCCCGCATCAAGGCGCTGAAGACCGCCGCCTGATTGCGGCGATTGTGGGTTGCACGGAAAAACCCGGCTCCGGCCGGGTTTTTTCGTGGCCGTGAACCGGGCGGCGGCCGCCATCAGGCGTCGCCCGCCTCGGCCTGTTCCTCGCGCAGGCGGTCGAAGAACGCCATCACGTCCTGCATGATCGGCCAGGTTCCCTCGCGGCCGAGCGCGGACACCACGTACCAGCGGTCGGTCCACCCTAGCTCCTCGACGATGGCGCGCGCCATTGCGTCGCGCTCCTCGTCCAGCATCAGGTCGGCCTTGTTGAGCACCAGCCAGCGCGGCTTCTCCAGCAGTGCGGGGTCGTGCTTGCGCAGTTCGTGCTCGATCGCGCGCACCTGCTGCGCCGGGCTCATCGCGGCGACGCCGCCCTCGGCCTCGAGGTCCAACGGCACCATGTCGACCAGGTGCAGCAGCAGGCGCGTGCGCTGCACGTGGCGCAGGAACTGCGCGCCCAGCCCGGCGCCTTCCGCGGCGCCTTCGATCAGCCCGGGGATGTCGGCGATCACGAAGCTGCGATGCGGCTCCACGCTGACCACGCCGAGGTTCGGATACAGCGTGGTGAACGGGTAGTCTGCTACCTTCGGCGTCGCCGCCGACACCGCGCGGATGAACGTGCTCTTGCCGGCGTTCGGGAAGCCGAGCAGGCCGACGTCGGCAAGCAGTTTCAGCTCGAGCTTCAAGGTGCGCTGTTCGCCCGGCAGGCCCGGCAGCGCCTTGCGCGGCGCGCGGTTGACCGAGCTCTTGAAGTGCATGTTGCCGAGCCCGCCCTTGCCGCCCTTCGCCACCAGCAGGCGTTCGCCGTGGCGGGTCATGTCGCCGATGATTTCGTCGGTCTCGACGTTGATGACGACCGTGCCGACCGGCACCGTGATCGTCAGGTCCTCGCCAGCCTTGCCGTACATTTGTCGGCCCATGCCGTTCTCGCCGCGCTGCGCGCGGAACACGCGCTGGTGGCGGAAGTCGACCAAGGTGTTGAGGTTCTCGTCGGCGACCAGCCACACGCTGCCGCCGTCGCCGCCGTCGCCGCCGTCCGGCCCGCCGAGCGGGATGAACTTCTCGCGCCGGAAGCTGACCGCGCCGTTGCCGCCGTTGCCGGCGACCACCTGGATTTCGGCTTCGTCGACCAGTTTCATGGAAGGCCGGGACTCTGGTTTGGGGGTTGGAGGTGCGCGAAAGCGTAGCGCGGGGACCGGACGGCGACGGGTGTGCTGCGAATCGCGAAATGCCGGGTCCCGCCGCGAATGAAGCCACGCGCAAACGAAAAGCCCCGCCGAAGCGGGGCCTTTCGCGCGGCGGCGCCTGCGCTTACTGCGCCGGCACCACGCTCACGGTGCGGCGCTTGGCAGCGCCCTTCGTGGTGAACTCCACGCGGCCGTCGACGAGCGCGAACAGCGTGTGGTCGCGGCCGAGGCCCACGCCCGGACCCGGATGGAACTGGGTGCCGCGCTGGCGGACGATGATGTTGCCCGCGCTGACTTCCTGGCCGCCGTAGATCTTCACGCCGAGGTACTTCGGGTTGGAGTCGCGGCCGTTGCGGGTGGAACCTACGCCCTTTTTATGTGCCATGACGGCGCTCCTCTCTTACTTGCTGCCACCGGCGATGCCGGTGATCTGGATTTCGGTGTAGTGCTGCCGGTGGCCCATCTGCTTGCGATGGTGCTTGCGGCGGCGGAACTTGACGATACGCACCTTCTCGGCGCGGCCGTGGCCGACCACCTTGGCGGTGACGTAGGCGCCCTTGAGGGCATCGCCGAGCTTGACGCCATCGCTGTCGCCGAGCATCAGCACGTTGTCGAACTTGATTTCACTGCCGGCTTCGACATCCAGCAGCTCGACGCGGAGCGTCTCACCCTGCATGACGCGGTATTGCTTACCGCCGGTGGCCAGAACTGCGTACATGACCGCTTCCTCTGTAGTTATCGGGTCGCCTGTGCCGCCGGTGGGCGGACAGAATCGGAATTGTAGGCTGGGCAGTGATTTAGCGTCAAATCGTTCCACGGACGGACGCGGCCCGGGTAACGGCCGCCACCGCCCCCAGCTTCACCGGACTGAACGGAGCCGGCCCGCCGGGAATGTTGCCAGGCCCGGGGCTGCCCGCCACCGCGCGGCGGGCCGGAACCGCGACCGCCTTTGATTGCCCGCACCGGACCGCCTCGGTAGGCTGATCGTTTGCTTCCGGTCGCCCCGCTTCGTCGGGCCGCGTCCGGCATTGCCGCTCCAACCGGACCCCACCCGATGGCGATGGAATACATCCGCATCCGCGGCGCGCGGACGCACAACCTGAAGAACATCGACCTCGACCTGCCGCGCGAGAAGCTGATCGTCATCACCGGCCTGTCCGGCTCCGGCAAGTCGTCGCTGGCGTTCGACACGATCTACGCCGAGGGCCAGCGCCGCTACGTCGAGTCGCTGTCGGCGTACGCGCGGCAGTTCCTGTCGGTGATGGAGAAGCCGGACCTCGACCATATCGAAGGCCTGTCGCCGGCGATCTCGATCGAACAGAAGTCGACCTCGCACAACCCGCGCTCCACCGTCGGCACCATCACCGAGATCTACGACTATCTGCGCCTGCTGTACGCGCGCGTCGGCGCGCCGCGCTGCCCCGACCACGGCTATCCGCTGGAGGCGCAGACGGTCAGCCAGATGGTCGACCAGGCGCTCGCGCTCGACCCAGAGCAGCGCTGGATGCTGCTCGCGCCGGTGGTGCGCGAGCGCAAGGGCGAGCATGCGCAGGTGTTCGAGCAGCTGCGCGCGCAGGGCTTCGTGCGGGTGCGGGTGGACGGCGCGCTGTACGAGATCGACGCCGTGCCGCCGCTGGCGCTGCGCCAGAAGCACACGATCGAGGCGGTGATCGACCGCTTCAAGCCGCGCGAGGACCTGAAGCAGCGCCTCGCCGAGTCGTTCGAGACCGCGCTCAAGCTCGGCGACGGCATGGCCGCGGTGCACTCGATGGACAACCCGGCAACGGCGCCGCTGCTGTTCTCGTCCAAGTACAGCTGCCCGGTGTGCGATTACTCGCTGCCGGAGCTGGAGCCACGGCTGTTCTCGTTCAACTCGCCGGTGGGCGCGTGCCCGACCTGCGACGGCCTGGGCGTGTCGCAGTTCTTCGACCCCGCCCGCGTGGTGGTGCATCCGGAACTGTCGCTGGCGGCCGGCGCCGTGCGCGGCTGGGACCGCCGCAACGCGTACTATTTCCATCTGATCCAGTCGCTCGCCAAGCACTACCGCTTCGACGTCGATGCGCCGTGGGGCTCGCTGCCGGAAAGCGTGCGCGAGGCGGTGCTGTTCGGCAGCGGCGACGAGGTGATCGCGTTCACCTACCTCAGCGAGAGCGGCAGCCGCCACCAGCGCAAGCACCGCTTCGAAGGCATCGTGCCGAACCTGGAGCGGCGGTATCGCGAGACCGAGTCGGCCGCGGTGCGCGAGGAACTGGCGAAATACATCAGCGAGCGTCCGTGTCCGGACTGCGGCGGTGCGCGACTCAATCGCGCCGCGCGCAGCGTGTTCGTCGCCGACCGCGCGCTGCCGGAGATCGTGGTGCTGCCGGTCGACCAGGCGCTGGCGTTCTTCCGCGCGCTCACGCTTCCCGGCTGGCGCGGCGAGATCGCCGCCAAGATCGTCAAGGAGATCAGCGACCGACTGCGTTTCCTGGTCGACGTCGGCCTCGACTACCTCACCCTCGAACGCAAGGCCGACACGCTGTCCGGCGGCGAGGCGCAGCGCATCCGGCTCGCCAGCCAGATCGGCGCGGGCCTGGTCGGCGTGATGTACGTGCTCGACGAGCCGTCGATCGGCCTGCACCAGCGCGACAACGAACGCCTGCTAGGCACCCTGACCCGCCTGCGCGACCTCGGCAACACGGTGATCGTGGTCGAGCACGACGAAGACGCGATCCGGCTGGCCGACCACATCGTGGACATCGGCCCGGGCGCGGGCGTGCACGGTGGCGAGGTGGTCGCGCAGGGCACGCTGCCGGACATCCTGAAGGCGCCACGCTCGCTGACCGGCCAGTACCTGTCCGGCAAGCGCCGCATCGAGGTGCCGGCAAACCGCCACAAGCCGAATCCGAAGGCGCTGCTCAAGCTGCGCGGCGCGAGCGGCAACAACCTCAAGAATGTCGACCTCACCATCCCGGCCGGTCTGTTCACATGCGTCACCGGCGTGTCCGGATCCGGCAAGTCGACCCTGATCAACGACACGCTGTACGCGATCGCGGCGAAGGAGCTCAACGGTGCTTCGACCACCGCGGCGCCGTACAACGCGGTCGAGAACATGGATCTGTTCGACAAGGTGGTGGAGATCGACCAGTCGCCGATCGGCCGCACGCCGCGCAGCAACCCGGCCACCTACACCGGCCTGTTCACCCCGCTGCGCGAGCTGTTCGCGCAGGTGCCGGAGGCGCGTGCGCGCGGCTACTCGCCGGGCCGCTTCAGCTTCAACGTGCGCGGCGGCCGCTGCGAGGCCTGTCAGGGCGACGGCCTGATCAAGGTGGAGATGCATTTCCTGCCGGACGTGTACGTGCCGTGCGACGTCTGCCACGGCAAACGCTACAACCGCGAGACGCTGGAGATCCTCTACAAGGGCCACTCGATCCACGACGTGCTCGAGATGACGGTCGAGGACGCGCTCGACCTGTTCGAGAACGTGCCGGCGATCGCGCGCAAGCTGGAAACGCTGATGGACGTGGGCCTGTCGTACATCAAGCTGGGACAGAGCGCGACCACGCTGTCCGGCGGCGAGGCTCAGCGCGTGAAGCTGTCGCGCGAGCTTTCGCGCCGCGACACCGGACGCACGCTGTACATCCTCGACGAGCCGACCACCGGCCTGCATTTCCATGACATCGAGCACCTGCTCGCCGTGCTGCACCGCCTGCGCGATGACGGCAACACCGTGGTGGTGATCGAGCACAACCTCGACGTCATCAAGACCGCCGACTGGGTGATCGACCTCGGCCCCGAGGGCGGCCATCGCGGTGGCGAGATCATCGCCACCGGCACGCCGGAACAGATCGCCGATCACCCCGCATCGCACACCGGACGTTTCCTGCGTCCGCTGCTGGCGCGTCCGTCGCTGGAACCGGCGGCGCGCAAGGCCTCCCGCGCATGAGCACCGAAACCCCCACCAGCCGGCCGCGCCGCGCGACCCGCCGCAAGAAGCCGGCACCGGCCGCGCCCGCCGCCCCGGCCGCGCCCGCAGCGAAGCCGATGATCCGCGTACCGATGGCGGTGCGCTGGCGCGACCTCGACGCGTTCAACCATGTCAACAACTCGAAGTACCTGAGCTACCTCGAGGAAGCGCGCCTGCAGTGGATGCTGACCCTGCCCGGCATGGGAATGGACGACCACGTCGCGCCGGTGGTGGCGGCCGCGCACCTGAACTACCGGCGGCCGATCGAATGGCCTGCGCAGGTGGCGATCGAGCTGTTCGTCGAACGGCTCGGCAACAGCAGCCTCACCATCGGCCACCGCATCACGGCCGTCGACGACGACGCGGTGCTGTATTGCGACGGCAACGTGGTGATGGTGTGGATCGATCGCCAGAGCGGCCAGGCGGCGCCGCTGCCCGCGCCGGTGCGCGACGCGCTCGCCTGAGCGCGCCGCTCACGGCGCCGCGGAGCGCGCCTCGAAATCGACCGGCAGGCTGCGGCCGTCCTTGAGCAGCAACTCGACGCGCACCCGCGCGCCGATCTTCAGGTCCGCCTTCGGCTGCATCAGCATCAGATGCAGGCCGCCCGGCTTCATCTCCACGCTCGCCTGCGGCGCCACCGGCAGCTCGGCCACTTCGCGCATGCGGCTCACGCCATCGACGATGCGGGTCTCGTGCAGCGACACCTCGCCGAACGCCTCGCTGCGCGCGCCGACCACGACCACCGGCGTGCCGCAACCGTTGCGCAGACGCGCATAACCGGCGCGCATCGGCATCGCCACGGGCATCAGCCGGATCCACGCGCGATCGACCTGCGGCACGCAGGCGGCCGGCGGCGTCGCACGTGCGGCCGGGAACAGCGCGGCGGCGAGCGCGGCGCACACCAGTCGAAGGCGGATCGTGTCCATCGCCCTATGATACCGGTGGGCCAGCACCGGCCCGCCGCCTCCTGGAGCCGCCATGCCGCTGGTCACCGTCGAACGCCAAGGTGCCATCGCCCACCTGGTCCTCGCCCGCCCGCCGGTCAACGCGCTTGATCCGGCGCTGTGCCAGGACCTGATCGATGCGCTGCGTCGCGCGGTCGACGAAGGTGCGCACGGCGTGGTGCTGGCGGGCGGCCCCAAGGTGTTCTCGGCCGGGCTCGACGTGCCGCATCTGCTGTCGCTCGGCGACGACCGTGCCGCCTTGCGCGCGGCCTGGGGGAGCTTCTTCGACGCGGCGCGCGCGCTCGCCGCCTGTCCGGTGCCGGTCGCCGCCGCGATCGGCGGCCACGCGCCCGCCGGCGGCTGCGTGCTTGCGCTGTGCTGCGACTACCGGGTGATGGCGGAGGGTCCGTTCCGCATCGGTCTCAACGAGACGCAGGTCGGGCTGGCCGCGCCCGAGGGCATCCAGCACCTGCTGCGCCGCGTGGTCGGCGCGCACCGCGCCGAGCGCCTGCTGGTGGCCGGCGAGCTGGTCGAGGCCGAACGCGCGCTCGGCTACGGGCTGGTCGACGAACTCGCCGCCGCCGACGCCGTGCGTCAACGCGCGCACGCCTGGCTGGAACGCCTGCTCGCGCTGCCGCGCGCGCCGATGCTGCAGACGCGCGCGATCGCGCGCGCCGACCTGGTGGCCGCGCTGGGGCCCGAGCGCATCGCGCTCGACCGCTTCCTCGATGCCTGGACCGACGCGGACACCCAGGCCGGACTGCGCGCCCTCGTGGCGCGGCTCGGCAAATAGTCAGTCGGCGCCGCGCGCGATCGGCCGCGCCGGATCCTCCAGCCAGCCGCTCCACGAGCCGGTGAACAGCTTCGCGCCCGGCAGGCCGGCGTGCTCCATCGCCAACAGGTGATGGCAGGCGGTGACGCCGGAGCCGCACATCACCGCGGTGCGCTCCGCCGGCATGTCGCCGAGCAGCGCGCGGAACTCGGCAGCGAGCTCCTCGGCGGGCTTGAAGCGGCCGTCGCGCAGGTTGGTCACGAACGGACGGCTGCGTGCGCCCGGCACGTGGCCGGCGGCGCGATCGAGGTGCTCGTATTCGCCGCGGAAACGTTCGGCGGCGCGCGCGTCGATCAGCATGCCGCCATCGGCGAGATGGGCCTGCACCTGCGCGGAATCGAGCAGCCGCGAGCGGTCGAAACGCCCGCGGTACGGTGCGCCCGCGCTCGGCGCCGGAACGCTGCGCTCCAGCGGCAGCGCGAGCGCGCGCCAGCGAGCGAGGCCACCATCGAGCACGGCGACACGCTCGTGTCCGAGCGTGCGCAGGACGAACCACGCGCGCGCGGCAGCGAGCGCGCCGTCGCCGCCGTCGTAGACCACCACCTGGTGCTCCGGCGTGACGCCCCAGCGCCCGAGCACCGCGCAGGCATGCGCGTCGTCCGGCCACGGGTGGCGGCCGGCGCCGGGCGTGTGCGCCCCGCTCAGGTCGCGCGGCAGGTCGGCGAAGTGCGCGCCGGGAATGTGCCCCTCGCGGTAGTCCGCTTCCGCGGCATCCGGATCGGCGACCGACGTCGTCGCATCCACCACCACCAGGCGCTCGCTTCCCAGCAGTCCGGCCAACTGCTCAGCGGAGATCAGCGTCTTCCACATGTCCACATCCCTGTAACCGCTCACGAAGGTTCAACAGCATCATCGCGGTGGCACCCCAGATGCGCTGTGCCGGATATCGGAATTCCAGCACCTGGCGCAGGCGCCCCCGGTATTCGAGATTCTGGCGCACCAGATTCGCCGGATCGAGCAGGTGCGACAGCGGCACCTCGAACACCTCGGCCACCTCGCCCGGGTCCGGGCGCGCCTGGTAATCCGGCGCGATGCAGCCAACGACCGGCGTGACCCGGAAGCCGGTGATGGTGAGCAACGGATCGAGGTAGCCGAGCGGGGTGACATGCGCGGCGGACAGGCCGACCTCCTCCTCCGCCTCGCGCAGCGCGGCGGCGGCCGGGCCGCCGTCGTGGGGCTCGATGCGTCCGCCCGGAAAGCTGACCTGGCCAGCGTGATGGCGCAGATCATCGGTGCGGCGGGTCAGCAGCACCTGCGGCCCGCCGTCGCGCATCACCAGCCCGACCAGCACCGCGGCCTCGACCGGCACCGGCGTCTCGTCGCCCAGCCACTCGCGCAGCTCCTCGCGGTTCCAGCCCGGGCCGTCGGGCGGACGCTCCAGCGGATGCAGCGCGGCGCGCAGCCGCGCAAGCGGGGGCCAGGGGGAACTCAAGCGGCTCGGGTTCGTCGTTGGTGTTCGCGTTCCGGCAGTACTTCGCCCATCAGCCGCAGACGCTGGTCGTCGTCCATCGTCGACCAGCGCGCGATCTCGTCGAGGGTGCGATGGCAGCCCTCGCACAGGCCGTCCTCGCCGATCGCGCAGACGCCGACGCAGGGGCTGAGGATGGCGCGGAACGAACTCATTGACGAAGGCAGCTTAGACCAGCGGGTGTCGCCACGCATGTGCGGCCGGCAGCCGGTGCGGGGCCCGAAAACGGACATCCCGGCCAGCGGCCGGGATGTCGTCGGTTGCCGCGGTCGGCGCTTACTTCACGCTGACCAGCTTGACCTCGAACTGCACCGCCACGTTCGGCGGGAACGGCGTGCGCGGATCGGCACCGTAGGCCTTGTCCGGCGGCAGGGTGATTTCCCACTTGGAACCGGCCGGCATCTGCATCAGCGCCTCGCGCATGGCCGCCATCTCGATCTCGCTCAGCTTGATCGACGGGATCTGCGTGGCCGGGCGCGCCTGCTGCGGACGCTCGCCCCACGGGAACGGGCCGGCGACCTCGAGCTGCACGGTGCTCGCCATGGTCGGCTTGGCACCAGTGCCGTTCTCGATCACGCGGTACTGGGCACCATTGGCGAGCGACTTCACGCCCTGCTTGTTCTTGTTCTGGGCGAGGAACGCGTCGCTCTTGGTCTTGTTCTCGGCGGCGGCCTTCTCGTACTCGGCCTTCGCCTTCTCGGTCTGGCGCTTCTGCATGTTCTGCACCGCCGCCTGCAGTTGGTCGACCGGCACGGTCGGCTGCTTCTTGGCGTAGGCGTCCTGCAGCGCCTTGATGACGGTGTTGATGTCCACGGCCTCGCCGCGGGCGGTCAGATCGGCCAGCTCGGCGCCGGTCTGGTAGCCCAGGGCGTAGCTCAGCTTGCCTTTCTCGGTCGACGTGTCCTGCGCGACGGCATGACCGCTCATCAGCAGGGCCGCGGTGGCCGCGGCAAGCAAACGCAACTTCATTCGGTGACTCTCCGATGTGGCGCGACGGCGTACCGTCGCGAAATATGCCCCCCGTCGAACCACGCCGGAAGGACGCTGTAGGATACCGGCCGCAGCGCTTAACCGCCACTGAGGCCGACCGGTGTGACCGTGTCGCACGCCGGAAGTTCCCGCCTCGTCCCGTCCTTACGCAACCCTTCAGGCATGTCATGGCCGATGCCCTCCTGCTGATCGAAGACCGCGGCGCCGTTCGTCGCATCACGGTGAACCGTCCGGACAAGCTCAACGCCCTCAACGCGGCGACACTCGACGCACTGCACGCCGCGTTCACCGATGCCGCACGCGACGACGGCGTGCGCGCGGTGGTACTCACCGGCGCCGGTCCGAAGGCATTCGTGGCCGGCGCCGACATCGCCGAGATGAACACGCTGACGCCGGTGCAGGGCCGCGATTTCTCGCTGCGCGGCCAGCGGCTGATGCGCGCGATCGAGAAGACGCCCAAGCCGGTGGTCGCGATGATCAACGGCTTCGCGCTCGGCGGCGGGCTCGAACTCGCGATGGCCTGCCATCTGCGCATCGCCGCCGATACCGCCAAGATCGGTCAGCCGGAGATCAACCTCGGGCTGATTCCCGGTTTCGGCGGCACCCAGCGCCTGCTTCGGCTGGCCGGTCGCGCAGCGACGCTGGAGCTGTGCCTGCTCGGCGCGCCGATCGACGCCGCGCGCGCGCAGCAGCTCGGCATCGTCAACCGCGTGGTACCGGCGGCGGAGCTCGAGGCGCAGACCATGGCAATCGCCGAGCAGCTGGCCGCGGCCGCCCCGCTGGCGCTGCGTGGCGTGCTGGACTGTGTCAACGTCGGCGGCGAGTGCGGCATCGAGGAAGGGCTCGAATACGAGAGTGCGCAGTTCGGCCTGATGTTCTCCACCGACGACATGCGCGAAGGCACCGCGGCTTTCCTCGAGCGTCGCAAGCCGGCGTTCCACGGGCGCTGAGATGGACAGCGTCTGCGCGCAGTGCGGATGCGGCGACGCGCGCGGCGCATGCGCGCACGCGCTGCTCGCGGCGCTGCGCGAGGACGATCTGGACCGTGCGATGACGCTCGGCCTGCCCGACGCCGAGCCCTGCCCCGTCTGCACGCCGGCGTGCAACGCGTCGTTGATCGCCGCGCGCGAAGAACGCCGGCGCGCGCTCGCCGCCCGCGAGCGTTTCCGCGCCCGCCAGGCGCGGCTGGAACGGCGGGCGCAGGAACGCGCGGCCGCCCGTGCGTCGGCGCCGCCGCTCGATGCGCCCGCCACCGCGCCGTCGCCGTCGCTGCCGCCGGCCGCCGCCGATGCGCT
>DASQMI010000035.1:0-8968 GCA_035645555.1 Lysobacter sp.
TGGGCCGCCGCACCTCGCGCTGGCATTACGTCAATTTCCCGACCGGCACCTGCGACTACGTGCCGGAACGCGACTGCCCGAACGGCGACTGCGTGGTCGGCGCGGTCGAACGCCAGCGCGCGATCCTCGCCGACCGCAGTCAGCCGCACGAGGCGCGGCGCGACGCGCTGAAGTTCCTGGTGCATTTCGTCGGCGACATGCACCAGCCGATGCACGCCGGCAACCGCAACGACAAGGGCGGCAACGATTTCCAGATCAGCCTGCGCACGCCCATCGAGCCCGAAGCCTATGCCCGCACGCGCTACAAGGACGGGGTGATGGGCACCAACCTGCACTCGATCTGGGATTACTACGTGCTGCGCTCGCTCGGGCTGGAGCTGCCGGCCTACGCGCGCCGGCTGGATGCGCTGCCGTGGCCGCCCGCCGACACCGCGATGTCGGCGCCGGCGGCCTGGTCGCTGGAATCGTGCCGGCTGATCGACGCGCGCAAGCTGTATCCCGACACGCACGTCATGCAGCACGACTATCTCGAGCGCATGCGGCCGCTCGCGGAGCAGCGCGTGCGCCAGGCCGCGTGGCGGCTGGCCGCGCTGCTCAACGAGGTGCTCGGACGCTGATCAGGGCGCGGGCGGCAGCCCGAGCCGCTCGCGCACCGCGGGCTCCAGGCCTTTGAGGCCGGCGCTGCGGCCGAACGCCAGCGCCTGTTCCGCGCTCATGCCGCCGTGGCGCTGCATCGCCAGCGCCAGCAGTGCGCCGACCCGGTTGCCGGAGGCGCAGTGCACCAGCACCGCACCGTCGGCCTGCTGCAACGCCGCCCACAACGCGTCCGTATTGGCCGCCGTGAGGTCCTGCGCGCCGGCGATCGGCAGCGCGACGTAGCGCAGGCCCGCCGCCTGCACCTCGGCCGCCTCGTCGCGCCCGCCCAGCTCCGTCGCAGGACGCAGGTTGATTACCGTGCGCACGCCGCGCGCGCCCAGCTGCCGCCATGCCGCGGCCTCGGGCTGGCCGCCGGTGTAGAGCCCCGCGCGCGGCTGCTGGAGCGAAGTGAGCGGGTCGGCGGCCGGCGGCGTGGCCGTGGCGGGCGCGGTCTGCGCCGCTGCCGCGACCGGCAGCAGCAACACGAGCGCAAGAGCGAAAGCGGATCGCATCGACATGGCGCACCTCCTCGCCGCCATCATGCGCCGGCGGGCAGGCGCTGGCGAGTCCAACGCTCGATCTCCTCGGCCGGCACCACGCCGGTGAGCCGGTCGAGCTCGCGGCCGCGGTGAAGCAGCGCCAGCATCGGAATGCCACGCACGCCGAAACGCTGCGCGAGTTCCGGCACGGCCACGGTGTCGACCTTGGCGGTGCGTACGTCCGGCTCCAGCACGGCTGTGGCCTGCGCGAACTGCGGGGCCATCGCCCGGCACGGCGCGCACCACGTGGCCCAGAAGTCCACCAGCAGCGGCAGGTCGGCACGCTCGGCGTGGACCGCGAAGCGCCGCGCGTCGAGCGCGACGGGCTCGCCGGTGAACAACGCGCGCCGGCAGCGCCCGCATTGCGGTGCGTCGCGCAGGCGCACGGCCGGCACGCGGTTGAGCGCGTCGCAATGCGGACAGGCGACGTGCAGCGCCTCGCTCACGCGCCGGCCTCGAAGCTCTTGTCGCCGTGCAGCACGCGACCGTGCGCGTCGCGTACGTTGACGGCGACGTCGATGCCGTCACGCACGCTCTGGGTCACCACGCAGAACTGCTCGAACTGCTCGAGAATGCGTTCCAGCTGCGTGTACGCTTCACCGCCGTCGGCGAGCTGCAGTTCCACCGTCGCGCTGGGAATGCGCCAGCGGCCCTCGGCGTTGCGGATCGGCGTGGCGACCACCTCCGCACGCAGCACGCCCGGCGTGTTGCGGTACTTGCGCAATGCGAACAGCAGGCTCGCGGCCAGGCAATTGGCGATCGACGTCAGCAGCAGCAGCGCGGGGCTGGGGCCCCGGCCGTCGCCGAGCGGCGGCGCTTCGTCGGTCAGCAGCGGCGCCAGCGCGCGCTCGTGGAAGCTGACCCGGAACGCGTAGTCGCCTTCCTGTTCCAGGCTCAGACGGATCGGCTCTCCCAGACTCATGTGCTCGCTCCGTGGCGCGATCGGAATCCGCGACGCGTAGGGAACCACCGCACCCGTGAGGCCGGGCTGAGGACGTGCGGCCGTCGCGCCGGTGCGCGGTTGAGCCCCCGGCGCCGCAGTGGCAGTCTGGCGCGCCGCCGGACGCCTCTTGCGATGACCGAAGCCGAACTGCTGCTCGCCCTGCTGTTCGCCGGCGTCGCCGTGCTGTATTCCTCGGTGGGCCACGCCGGCGCGAGCGGCTATCTCGCGATGATGGCGCTGCTCGGGCTGGCGCCCGAGCAGATGCGGCCGACCGCGCTGGCGCTGAACCTGCTCGTCGGCGGCATCGGCCTGGCGCGGTTCTGGCGTGGCGGCCACGTGCGGTGGCGTCACGTGCTGCCGTTCGTGCTGAGCTCGGCGCCGGCGGCGTTCTTCGCCGCGCAGGTGAAGCTGCCGAAGGAGACGTATTCGCTGCTGCTCGGCGTGATCCTGCTGGTCGCGGCCCTCGGCGTGTTCCGCTCCGCCTCGCGCGCCGAGGACGAGGACGCGCGCGCGGTCGGGCGCCGGGTGCCGTGGGCGGGCGGCCTGGTTGCGGGCGCCGCGATCGGCACGCTGTCCGGGCTCACCGGCACCGGCGGCGCGATCTTCCTCACCCCGCTGCTGCTGTTCATGCACTGGATGCCTACGCGCGAGGCGAGCGGCACGTCGGTCGCGTTCGTCTGGATCAATTCGCTGACCGCCCTGGCCGGGCTGCTGCAGGCGCATGCCGTGCTGCCGTCGGCACTGCCGCTGTGGCTCGCGGCGGTCGCGCTCGGCGCGCTGCTCGGCACCCAGCTCGGCCTGAAATGGCTGCCGGTGCGCAGGCTGCGCCATGCGCTCGGCGTGGTGCTGATGATCGCCGCGGGGAAGTTGCTGTACGCGTGAACAGCGCTGCGCCTCGTCGCACCGGCGACGAGGCGCAGGGCAGGCGCGCGATCAAACGCGCGGGGTTCCCGCAGCCACCGGCGGCTCGAACGTGATCGGCACGCGCACCCGGCCGGCCACCGGCTTGCCGTCCTCGGTCGCCGGCGGGAAGCGCCACTTGCGCACCGCCTCGATCGCCGCCGCGTCGAACACGCCGGCCGGTTCGGCGCGCTCCACCCGCACGTCGGTCGGAACACCGTCGGCCCCCACGTCCACCAGCAGCACTACGGTACCGCCGATGCCCTTCTGCAGTGCCTCGGGCGGGTACACCGGCACGTTGTCCAAGCGCGACTGGCGGGTGGCCTCCGCCATTGGCACATCGGCGACAACACGCGCGGGCTGGTCGGCGATCGTGTATTCGATCTCGATGCCTCGGAACGCGGCACTGCCCGGCTCGCCATCGCCGATGGCGATCTTGGCCGGCGTTCGCAACGCCGCAACCAGCCGCGGCTGCGCCACGACGATGCCGTCGCGGCGCATGGTGGAGTGGATCTCGTAGTTGCCGTCATCGCGGCGCGAGAGTGTGGTTTCCAGATCCCAACGCTGGCCACCGTGCTCGTAGCGGCCGCGCTGCACGCCGCCGAGCGCGCCACGGCCGGTGCTGGTGATCGGCGCGCCGCCGTCGAAGCGAACGGTAATGTCCAGCGTCGCCTGCTCGGGATCGGTCGCGAGGACGCGGGCCGGCTGCGCCGCCCAGGCAGTGAGTGCACCGGCGCCGATTACGCCGGCGACGAGAAGGGCGCCGGCAACCCAGCGCAGCGGAGCGGGACGGGTGTTCCTCAGCATCGCGATTCTTTCCTTGAGTGGATGGCCATGGCCCCAGTGACAGCCCAGCGGCAGTGCCTGCGCCGCGAGTTGGGTCTTCAACATCGCCTCGCCATAGGCGCGGCGCGAGCGCGGATGGCGCGCCATGATCCGCGCGTCGCAGGCAAGTTCCTGATCGTGCCGGAAGCGGCCGACCGCGAAATGCGCGAGCGGGTGGAACCACAACAGGCAGCGCAGCAGCGCGGCGAGCGCGTTGAGGTGCAAGTCGGCGCTGCGTATGTGCGTACGCTCGTGGGCCAGCATCAGCCGGCGTTGCGTGGTGCTGTAGCGCGTCTCGAAGTCGGCCGGCACCAGCACGCGCGGTCGCCACACGCCGAGCGCGGCCGGCAGGCCGGCGACGGCCTCGGCCTGCCACGCGCCGTCGCCGCGCCGGCGCAGACGCCCGAGCCGGCGACGGAACGCACGCTGTTGGCGCAGCAGCCACACCGCGGTGGCCAACGCCCCGCACGCCCAGACGGCCAGCAAGGCGGCAGATCGGTCCCACGCCGCAACCGCGATTGCTGACTGCGCCGCGAGGTGGACGTTGGTCGCGGCGGCAGTGGCGTCCCAGGTCGGCGGCGTCGCCGCCTTCGCCGGCAACAGCACTGCGATCGCGGCCACTGGCGCCAGCAGCCAGAGCGTATAAGCCACACATGGCCCTGCGAACGCGCGCAGCGGACGGCGCATCAGGAGCACCGCGAGCAACGCCAGCGTCAGCGCGACCGTGACCTCGCCCAAGCCTTCGAGCAGTTCAGCGGCGGTCATCGTCGAGCTCCTCGAGCAACCGCCGTAGCTCGGCGATGTCCTTCCGGCTCAGCTTGCGATGCTGGCTGAAGTGGGCCACCAGCGGCGCCACGCGCCCGCCGAACAGCCGCTCCAACAGCCCTTGGCTCTCCTCCAGCACCCAGGCCTCCCGGCGCACCACCGGCGTGTACAGGTAGCGGCGGCCTTCTTTCTCGGCGCGAATCGCCTTTTTCTTCAGCAGGCGGTTGAGCAGGGTCTTCACCGTGGCCTCCTGCCAGCCTTGCGACGCGACGGCGGCCGCCACCTCTTCCGCGCTCGACGGGCTGTGCCGCCAGAGCGCTTCCATCACGATCGATTCGGCTTCACTGATGTGCATGGTCGTTTACATCCGTAGTCGAACCAACGATTACATTGGTAAACGCCAACGTCAAGCCCCTCATACGGCGAACGGCACCCCTAGGGGTGCCGTTCGTATGCCGCGCGCTTGGAGCCGGCGCTGTCGGGTCAGGCCAGAGCCTTCGCCGCCTGCACCACCCGTTCGACGGTGAAGCCGAAATGCGGGAAAAGCACCTCGGCCGGCGCCGAGGCGCCGAAGCGGTCGATGCCGATCACCGCGCCATCCAGGCCGACGTACTTGGCCCAGAAATCGGACACGCCGGCCTCGATCGCCACGCGGCGGCGCACCGCGCGGGGCAGCACCGATTCGCGGTACTCGGCGTCCTGGCGGTCGAACACGTCGGTCGAGGGCATCGACACCACGCGAACCTTGATGCCCTCGCCTGCCAGCACGTCGGCGGCCTGCATGGCGAGGCCGACTTCGGAGCCGGTGGCGATCAGGATCACGTCCGGCGTGCCACCGGCGTCCCGCAGCACGTAGCCGCCGCGGGCGATCGCCTGCACCTGTTCTGCGCTGCGCGGCTGGTGCGGCAGGTTCTGGCGCGAGAACACCAGGCAGCTCGGCGCATCGCGGCGTTCGATCGCGCAGCGCCAAGCGACTGCGGATTCGACCGCATCGCACGGACGCCAGACGTCGTTGCCGGGGATATAGCGTAGCGACGCGAGGTGCTCGATCGGCTGGTGCGTGGGTCCGTCCTCGCCGAGGCCGATCGAATCGTGGGTGTAGACGTGGATGGCGTGCGCGCCCATCAACGCGCTCATGCGCACCGCGTTGCGCGCGTAGTCGGAAAACACCAGGAACGTGGCGTCGAACGGGATGAAGCCGCCGTGCAGCGACAGGCCGTTGCTGATCGCGGTCATCGCGAACTCGCGCACGCCGTAGTAGACGTAGCGCGCGTCCGGGTCGGGGGTGGCGACCGACTTGCTGCCCTTCCAGGTGGTCAGGTTGGAATGCGCGAGGTCGGCCGAGCCGCCGACCAGTTCCGGCAGCAGCGGCGCGAACGCCTCGATCGCCATCTGCGACGCCTTGCGCGATGCCACCGTCGGGCCTTCGGCCTGCAGCTTGGCGACGAACGCATCGGCGGCCTCGGCGAAACCGTCCGGCAGCTCGCCGCGGACGCGCCGGGTCAGTTCCGCGGCGAGCTGCGGATACTGCTGGGCATACGCGTCGAACAGGCGGTTCCACTGGTCCTCGCGGACCAGCCCGGCGTTGTTCGCGCGCCAGCCGTCGTAGATGGCCTGCGGGATCTCGAACGGCGCATGCGGCCAGCCGAGCGCTTCGCGCGTGGCCGCCACCTCGTCCTTGCCGAGCGGCGCGCCGTGGCTGGATTCCTTGCCGGCCTTGTTCGGCGAACCGAAACCGATCGTGGTACGGCAGCAGATCAGCGTCGGCTTGTCGTCGCCCTTGAGCGCGGTCTCGATTGCGGTCTTGATCTCCTGCGGATCGTGGCCGTCGACATTGCGGATCACGCGCCAGCCGTAGGCTTCGAAGCGCGCCGGCGTGTCGTCGGTGAACCAGCCCTCGACGTTGCCGTCGATCGAGATGCGGTTGTCGTCCCAGAACGCGACCAGCTTGCCGAGCCCCCAGGTGCCGGCGAGCGAGGCGGCCTCGTGCGAGATGCCTTCCATCAGGCAGCCGTCGCCCATGAACACCCAGGTGCGGTGGTCGACGACGTTGAACTCGGGACGGTTGTAGCGCTGTGCCAGCAGCTTCTCCGCGAGCGCCATGCCGACCGCGTTGGCGAAGCCCTGGCCGAGCGGGCCGGTGGTGGTCTCCACGCCCGGCGTCATGAAGTTCTCCGGGTGCCCTGGCGTCATCGACTCGAGCTGGCGGAACCGCTTCAGCTCCTCGATCGGCAGGTCGTAGCCGGCCAGGTGCAGCAGCGCGTACTGCAGCATCGAACCGTGGCCGTTGGACAGCACGAAGCGGTCGCGGTTGAACCAGTACGGATTGTTCGGGTTGTGGCTGAGGTAGTCGTTCCAGAGCACCTCGGCGATGTCGGCCATGCCCATCGGCATGCCGGGGTGGCCGGACTTCGCGGCCTCGACCGCGTCGATGGCGAGGAAACGGATGGCGTTGGCGAGGTCGCGGCGGCTGGGCGTCGTCATGGCGGGCATCGAGGCGAGGGAGTTCCCGCCAGACCCGGCGGGGCCGCCATTGTCGCCGATCGCGCCCGCGCCGGTGTAGCCCGGCGACGGCTCAGCCGGCCGCGGACGCCGGTGCGTCGCTCTCCCCGCGCGCCACCACCGCGGCGGCGGCGAGGTCGCCGGTCACGTTGATCGTGGTGCGGCACATGTCGAGGAAGCGATCGACGCCGAGGATCAGGCCGATGCCCTCCGGCGGCACGCCGACCATGCCGCAGATCAGCGCGACCACCGGCAGCGAACCGGCCGGCACGCCCGCGGTGCCGATGCCGCCAAGGATGCAGACGAACATCACCGTGACCTGCTGCGCCAGGCTCAGTTCGATGCCGAAGAACTGCGCCAGGAACAGCACGGTGACGCCCTCGAACAGCGCGGTGCCGTTCTGGTTGGCGGTGGCGCCGACGGTGAGCACGAAGCGCGATACCCGCGGCGGCAGGCCGAGCTTCTCCTCGGCCACGCGCAGCGCGGTCGGCAGAGTGGCGTTGCTGGACGCGGTGGAGAACGCCAGCAGCATCGCCTCCTGCGACTGGCGGAAGAACCGCAGCGGCGAATAGCGCGCGACGAACTTCAGCGCCAGCGAGTAGACCACGAACATGTGCAGCGCCAGCGCCAGCACCACCACGCCGACGTAGGCGCCGAGCCGCGCCAGCAGATCCCAGCCGAACAGTGCGGCGAGGTTGAACATCATCGCGAACACCGCGTACGGCGCCAGCCGGATCACTAGCCCGATCAGCGCCATCGAGACCTGGAACAGGCCCTCGATGCCGCGCTGGAGGGTGCGTGCCTGCTCGGAGCGGGTGAGCACCAGGCCGATCCCGAGCATCAGCGCGAAGAACATCACCGCGAGGATGGTGTTCTCGGCGGCCGCCTTGATCACGTTGTCGGGCACGATCCCGATCAGCATGTCCAGGCCCTTCGGCTGCTCGCCGGTGCTCTTGACGATCGCGCTGGCGCGTTCGGAGCCCTGCGCCAGCATCTGCTGCGCCGCAGCCGGATCGACGCCGGCACCGGGCTTGATCGCATTGACGAGCACCAGGCCGATCGCCACTGCGATCGCCGACACCACCACGGTGTAGGCGAGCGTCTTCCAGCCAATCCGACCGAGCGCGCGGATGTCGCCCATTTCGGCGACGCCGACCACCAGCGCGGAGAACAGCAGCGGCAGCACCAGCATGAAGATCAGCCGCAGGAACACGGTCGCGAACGGCTGGGTGACGTACGTGGTGAGCGCCTGCACCCAGCCGGCATCGCTGCCGATGCCGTAATGGACCGCCATGCCGAGCAGCAGGCCGGCCGCGAAGCCGAGCGCCATCTTCCAGTGCATCGGCCAGGCCGTGCGGGGCGTGCCGGTACCAGCGGCTGCGGTCATGGGTCGGTCCTGTGGGGAAAGCCGCGGGAGCTTAGCAAAGCGCCGCGCCGCTTCAGCGCGGCGGATACAGCGGTGGCAGCAGCGGCGGCTCCGCGGCCGGCGCCGCGTGCCAGCGCGGACCGTCGGCGAACGCCGCGCGCAGCAGCCGGCGTGCCTGCACGCCGTCGCCGTCGGCCCAGCGCGCGCGCCGCATCGCCTCCAGCGCGTCGCGCTGCGCGGGGTCGGCCAGCTGCGCGAGGACCGCGTCGCCGTCGGACGCCGGCCGCGGCGCCAACGCCTTCAGCACTTCCTCGACGTCGGCGAGATCGCCGCTGTCCAGCGCCTGGCGCAACTGGGCGGGATTCGGCCGTGCGGACACGCGCACGGGCGCAATAGGCACGGCCGCGGCCCGGCCGCGACGTTGCAGCGCCCACAGCAGGGTCACAAGCCACAGCGCGGCGAACACCAGCGTGGCGACCACCCAGCCGCGCG
>DASQMI010000036.1:0-11016 GCA_035645555.1 Lysobacter sp.
CGGCCAAGGGCGGCAACCCGGCGCTGACCGAGGAACAGGTCAAGGTGACCGTCGACTGGATGCTGGCCAACGTCAAGTAAGCGCCTCGCGCATGTTGCGAACGCCGCCTGCGGGCGGCGTTCGCGTTTCTGGGCCCGCCGCCGCGGCGCGCCCGCGACACCCCGCTGCGTATGATCGTCGCATGACCGCGCCCGCCTTCCCCCGCGAAGACTCCACCCCGCTGCGCCTGCCGGGCCCGGCGGGCGAGCTGGAGCTCATCGTCGAGGCGGCCGATCCGCCGGCGCGGCCGGTGGTGGCGGTGGTCTGCCATCCGCTGCCGACCGAAGGCGGCACCATGCACAACAAGGTGGTGACGATGGCCGCGCGCGCGCTGCGCGAGAGCGGCGTCGACACCGTGCGCTTCAATTTCCGCGGCGTCGGCCACTCCGCCGGCACGTTCGACCACGGCAACGGCGAGGCCGACGACCTGCGCGCGGTGGCCGGCTGGGTGCGCGCGCAGCGGCCGGACGCGCAGCTGTGGCTCGTCGGGTTCAGCTTCGGCGCCTACGTGTCGCTGAAGGTGGCGCGCGAGCTCGCGCCGGGGATGCTGATCTCGATCGCCCCGCCGGTCGGGCGCAGCTGGGACTTCGACGCGATCGAGCCGCCCGAGGGCCCGTGGCTGGTGATCCAGGGCGACGCCGACGAGGTGGTCGACCCGCAGGCGGTGTACGCCTGGATCGAGCGCCTGCCGCAGCCGCCGGAGCTGGTGCGGATGCCGGAGACCAGCCACTTCTTCCACCGCCGGCTGATGGACCTGCGCGGCGCGATCAAACACGGCGTCAAGCCCTACCTGCCCGCCGCCGATGGCTGAATCCGCCGCGGCGACGCCGTCGCACCGTTATGCCGCCGGGGTCGCGCGCGGCGCCTGGAACGACGACCCGGCGCAGCACGCCGCGCTCGCCGCGCTCGACCGCATCCACCACGACGTGCTCGCCGCGCCGTCGGCCGGCCTGTTTGCCCGCCTGCTCGGCCGCCGCCCGCCGCCGCCGCGCGGGCTGTACCTGTGGGGCGGGGTCGGCCGCGGCAAGACGTTCCTGATCGACCTGTTCTACGACGGCCTGCCGATCGCCCAGAAACGCCGCACCCACTTCCACCGCTTCATGCGCGAGGTGCATGCCGCGCTCCGCGCGCACGCCGGCGAAGCCGACCCGCTGGCGCGGATCGCCGCGCAGTGGCGCGACGGCCTGCGCGTGCTGGTGCTGGACGAGTTCTTCGTCGCCGACATCGGCGATGCGATGCTGCTCGGCCGGCTGCTGGAGCGGCTGTTCGCCGAGGGCGTCACGCTGGTGACCACGTCGAACACCGAACCGGCCAAGCTTTACCTGCATGGCCTGCAGCGCGAGCGCTTCCTGCCGGCGATCGCCGCGCTGCAGGCGCACTGCGAGGTGCTGTACCTGGACAGCCCGCACGACTACCGCCTGCGCGCGCTGACCCGCTCGCCGGTGTACCGGGCGCCGCTCGACGCGGAGTCGGACGCGTGGCTGGCGCACCGCTGGCGCGAGCTGAGCGCCGGTGCGCCGGAGGAAGCCGGGCCGCTGGTGATCGACGGCCGCGCGATCGCCGTGCGCGCGCTCGCCGAAGGCCACGCCTGGTTCGAGTTCGCCGCGCTGTGCGAAGGCCCGCGCGCGGCCAGCGATTACATCGAGATCGCCACCGAGCGGCACACCGTGCTGCTTGGCGGCATCCCGGCGTTCGACGGCGGCAACGACGACGCCTGCAAGCGCTTTGTCACCTTGATCGACGAGCTGTACGACCGCCACGTCAACCTGGTCTGCACCGCCGCCGCCGCGCCGCCCGCGCTGTACACGGGTCATCGGCTCGCCGGCACGTTCGAGCGCACCGCCTCGCGCCTGATCGAGATGCAATCGGCAGACTATCTGGCGCGGGAACACCGCGGCTGAGCCGCGGTCCAAGCATCGCCCCCTTTCGAGGATTCCGACCATGCGTCTGCTGCTGTCCACCCTGCTGGCCCTCGCGCCCGCCGTCGCCGTCGCGGTGACCCCGGCCACCCCGTCCACGCCGTACGCCGGCCAGCAGACCCGCGCGATCAAGGCGCTGTCGGCGCAGGAGATCGCCGACCTGCTCGCCGGGCGCGGCATGGGCTTCGCCAAGGCCGCCGAACTCAACGGCTACCCGGGCCCGCTGCACACGCTGGAGCATGCCGAGACGCTCGGCCTCAGCGCCGAGCAGAAGCGCGCCACCGAAGCGCTGTACGCCGGCATGCAGGCGCGTGCGCGCGAACTGGGCCGCGCGCTGGTCGAGGCGGAGGGCGCGCTCGAGCGCCAGTTCGCCGACGGCACGATCACCCCGGCCACGCTCAGCAACGCGCTGCAGCGGATCGGCGCGCTGCAGGCGCAGCTGCGCGAAGTCCACCTGCAGACCCACCTGCAGCAGAAGGCGCTGCTGAGCGCGCAGCAGGTGCGCCGCTACGCCGAGCTGCGCGGCTACACCGACGGCGGCACGCACGAACACGGCCGCCACAGCGGCGAGCACCGCGGGCACTGAGCGGCGCAGCGCGCCGGGCGTCATCGCCCGGTCCGCCTCGCGCCGACCCGCCGCGCATACGGCCCGGGTCGGCATGGCGAGCGCGACGCCGTGCCGGGTAGCATCGGGCCATCCCCGCCGGAGTGCCGCCATGCGTATGCCCGCCGCCGCCCTTGCACTCGCGCTGTCGCTCGCGCTCGCGCCCCGCGCGCACGCCCAGGACGCGCGTCCCGAAGTCGATGCCGCCGCGCGCGCGCTGCGCGACAAGGTGGTCGCCTGGCGGCGCGACTTCCACCAGCACCCCGAACTTTCCAACCGCGAGCAGCGCACCGCGACGAAGGTCGCCGCGCACCTGCGCGCGCCCGGCCTGAAGCCGCGCACCGGCATCGCCCGCCACGGCGTGGTGGCGGTGATCGAAGGCGGCCGGCCGGGCCCGCGCATCGCGCTGCGCGCCGACATGGACGCGCTGCCGGTGACCGAGCAGACCGGGTTGCCGTTCGCGTCGAAGGTGACCACCACGTTCCGCGGCGAGACGGTCGGGGTGATGCACGCCTGCGGCCACGACGGCCACACCGCAATCCTGATGGGCATCGCCGAGGCGTTGGTGAAGATGAAGGACCAGCTTCCGGGCCAGGTGATGCTGGTGTTCCAGCCGGCCGAGGAAGGCCCGCCGGAAGGCGAGAAGGGCGGCGCGCCGCTGATGCTGGAGGAAGGCGTGTTCCGCGAGTTCAAGCCGGACGCGATCTTCGGCCTGCACCTGTTCTCGACCCTGCCGGTCGGCACGGTCGGTGTGCGCGAGGGGCCGCTGATGGCCGCATCCGACCGTTTCCGCATCGTGGTCAACGGCCGCCAGACCCACGGCTCGCGGCCGTGGGGCGGCGTCGATCCGATCGTCGCCGCCGCCGACCTGATCGGTTCGGCGCAGACCATCGTCAGCCGCCGCACCGACATCGCGCGGCTGCCGGCGGTGGTCAGCTTCGGCGCGGTCAAGGGCGGCATCCGCTACAACATCATCCCCGACCAGGTCGAGCTGATCGGCACCATCCGCACGTTCGACGAGAACGTGCGCAAGCAGGTGTTCGCCGACCTGAAGAACGTCGCCGAGCACGTCGGCGCTGCACACGGCGCCACGATCGACGCACAGATCCCTGACCAGCTCGGCAACCCGGTCACCTACAACGCGCCGTCGCTGACCGCGCGCATGAAGCCGAGCCTCGCTGCCGCGGTCGGCACCGACAACGTGATCGAGCCGCCGCTGCAGATGGGCGCGGAGGACTACGCCTACTTCGCCCGCGAGGTGCCGTCGATGTACTTCTTCGTCGGCGCGACGGCGAAGGGCGTCGATCCCGCCACCGCGCCGAGCAACCACTCGCCGAAGTTCATGCTCGACGAGCAGTCGCTCGACGTCGGCCTGCGTGCGCTGCTGCAGGTCACGCTCGACTACCTGCATTCGCCACCGCAGGGCTGAGCCCGCTCACGGCAGCTCGTTGCCGGAGTGCGGATCGACCGAGTACGGATGGGTCGCGGCGAGGTGGCCGGGCTGCGCACGCACGCGCTCCAGCCACGCGCGGAAGTGCGGGTACGGCGCGAGCTCGAAGCCGGCTTCCTCCGCGCGGCTGGCGTAGGCGAACACCGCGATGTCGGCGACGGTGTATGTATCCCCGGCGACGAACGCGCGTCCCGCCAGTTCGCGCTCGAGGATGGCGAGCGTGCGCGCGCCGGCGGCGCGCTTGGCCTCGACCAGCACGGACGGCCGGCGCGCCAGCTTGCCGGTCAGCGTCCAGTGCCGCAGCGCGCCGATCTGGCTCTCCACGCGCTCCTGCTCGAACGACAGCCATTGCGCCACCTTGGCGCGGCCGTAGGCGTCGCCGGGCAGGTACGGCGTGCCGTCGGCGAGATACAGCAGGATCGCGTTCGATTCGGCGAGCGCGCGGCCGTCCTCCAGCACCAGCGCGGGCACCGTGCCGGTCGGGCTGATCGCGAGGTGTTCGGGCGTCTGCCCTTCGCCTTCGAAGATGCTGACCCAGCGCGTGCGGTGCGGCCGCTGCAGGTGGTGCAGCAGCTGGCGGACCTTCCAGGCGTTCTGCGAAGGGAGGTAGTCGTAGAGCGTCAACATGCGGGATATCCGACGGAAGCCAGCGCGCATGCTCGGCGCACACAGGCTTGTCCGCTATCCGGTTCCTGTCGCGTATCGCAGCGCGCGCAGGCCGCATCGGCGCCGGCGGTAAGATGCTCGGATGACTCCGGACCTTCCGCTCGGCCGCAGCGTCGATTACCCGCGGCAGTACGACCCTACGCTGCTGTACCCGATCGAGCGCGCCGCCGGCCGCGACGAGATCGGGCTCGAACGCGGCGCGCTGCCGTTCGCTGGCATCGACCGCTGGCACGCCTACGAGCTGGGCTGGCTGGATCCGCGCGGCAAGCCGCAGGTGGGCACGGCGACGATCGAGGTGCCGGCCGACACGCCGCGGCTGATCGAGTCGAAGTCGCTCAAGCTCTATCTCAACTCGCTCAATGCGGCGCGGTTCGAGACGGCCGAACAGGCGCGCGCGCGGATCGAGGCCGACCTGGCGCACGCCGCCGGCGGCGCGGTGCGGGTGACGCTCGGGCTGCCGGCGATCGCCGACGACGGCGCGCTGTCGATCGACGAGCTCGATGTCGCCATCGACCACTACGGCCCGCCGCGCGCCGAGTTCCTGCACGCGGATGCCGGCCAGCTTGTCGAGGAGACGCTCGCCAGCGACCTGCTGAAGTCGAACTGTCCGGTCACCGGCCAGCCGGACTGGGCGCGCGTGGTGATCGCCTACCGCGGCCCGCGCCTCGACCGCGCCGGACTGCTGCGCTATCTGGTGTCGTTCCGCGAGCACTGCGAGTTCCACGAGCAGTGCGTGGAGCGGATCTTCGTCGATCTCACGCGCATCGCCCGGCCGCAGCAGCTGTCGGTCGAGGCGCGCTACACCCGGCGCGGCGGGCTCGACATCAACCCGTGGCGCGCCACGCCGGGCACACCGCGGCCGCGGCCGGTGCGCGACCTGCGCCAGTAGCCGCGGCGGCTGATGCCGCGTTGACATCGGCTTTGCCAAGGTGGGGTCCAGTTCCACTGGAGCCACCGCATGATCGTGCCTGACAAGCCGCGCGAAGATTTTTCCGACATCCAGGGCGGGGCGCGCAGCACCGAAGCGCCGCGCGTGCCCGGCTTCGAGGATCTGCAGTCGGACGCCCGCAGCACCGAGCGCGCGAGCGCCCGCACCTACGTGGTGCGCAGCGGCGACACGCTCTCGGAGATCGCCGAGCGCTTCTACGGCCGCGCCAGCCGTTGGCGCGCGCTGTTCGAAGCCAACCGCGACCGCATCGACGATCCCGACCGGATCTTCCCCGGTCAGGAACTGCGCATTCCCGAACTCGACGATGACGCGTTCTGACGCGTCCACTCCGGAGACGTCCCGATGATCCGTTCCGCACTTCCGATCGCCCTGCTCGCCGCGCTCGCGTTCACCGCCTGCAAGCGCGACCAGCCGGCCGACACCCGCGACGCCGGCACCGACACGCCGGCCGCGAGCACGCCCGCCACCGCACCGGCCACCACCACGCCCGCACCGACCGCGGCACCGGCGGCGAGCGCCACGCCCGCGCAGGTGGTCGCGGTCGAGCTCGGCACCGCGGTGGACGCCAGCAACAAGGTGACCGCGGCGGCGACCACGTTCCGGCCCACCGACACCGTCTACGTGTCGGTCGCCACCAGCACGGCCGATCCCGCCGCCAGCATCCCGGCCAAGCTCGGCGCGCGCTGGACCAAGGACGGGCAGACCGTCCACGAACAGAATCTCGACGTCACGCTCGCCGGCAGTGGGCAGACCGCATTCAAGATCGCCAAGCCGAGCGGCTTCCCGGCTGGACGCTACCGCGTCGAGATTCTCCTCAACGGACAACCGGTGCAGAGCCGGGAGTTCGAGGTCGCCGCCGGCGGCTGATCCGCCGCGGTCGACCGCAGCCGAAGGCCCGCACCCGCTGCGGGCCTTTTTCTTTGCGCTCCCGTGCGCCCCCGCACGGGCATCGGCGGTGGCGGCGCTTTGCCCGTCCGTCGACAAACCGCGAAAATGGCCGGCCTCCCATCGCGACCGCGCAGGCGCCCACGCGCCCGGTCCGCGCTGCCCTCCCGCCTTCCCGCGAGCACGCAATGTCCGACACGCCGAAGATCCTCTACACCCTCACCGACGAAGCGCCGTTCCTGGCGACCGCCTCGCTGCTGCCGATCGTGCAGGCGTTCGCCGCCACCGCCGGCATCGCGGTGGAGACGCGCGACATCTCGCTCGCGGGCCGCCTCCTGGCGCAGTTTCCCGAGCGCCTGTCGGACGCGCAGCGGGTGAGCGACGACCTCACCGAACTCGGCGAGCTCGCCAAGACGCCGGATGCCAACATCATCAAGCTGCCGAACATCAGCGCCTCGGTGCCGCAGCTGAAGGCGGCGATCAAGGAGCTGCAGGCGCAGGGCTATCCGCTGCCGGATTACCCGGAAGAACCGCAGACCGACGAGCAGCGCGAGATCAAGGCGCGCTACGACCGGGTCAAGGGCAGTGCGGTCAATCCGGTACTGCGCGAAGGCAACAGCGACCGCCGCGCGCCGGCGTCGGTGAAGGCGTACGCGCGCAAGCACCCGCACCGCCTGGGCAAGTGGAGCGCGGATTCGAAGTCGCACGTCGCCCACATGGACGGCGGCGATTTCTACGGCAGCGAGCAGTCGGCGACGATCGCCCAGGCCGGCGCGCTGCGCATCGAGCACGTCGCCGCCGACGGTACGGTCACCGTGCTCAAGCCGAAGGTCGCGGTGCAGGCCGGCGACGTGGTCGACGCCGCGGCGATGAGCACACAGCGGCTGGCGCGCTTCGTCGATGCGCAGATCGCCGATGCGCGCGCGCAGGGCGTGCTGTTTTCGCTGCACCTGAAGGCGACCATGATGAAGGTCTCCGACCCGATCATGTTCGGCGTGGTGGTCGAGCGCTTCTACCGCGAGGCGCTGCAGAAGCACGCCGCGGTGCTGGAGAAGATCGGCTTCGATGCGAACAACGGCATCGGCGACCTGTACGCGCGCCTGCCGCAGCTGGACGAGGGCACCCGCGCGGCGATCGAGGCCGACCTCGCGGCGGTGTACGCGCGTGGCCCGGGCGTGGCGATGGTGAATTCCGACAAGGGCATCACCAACCTGCACGTACCGAGCGACGTGATCGTCGACGCGTCGATGCCGGCGATGATCCGCGACAGCGGGCGGATGTGGAACGCGAACGGCGAGCTGCAGGACACCAAGGCGGTGATCCCCGACCGCAGCTACGCGCGCATCTACCAGGCAGTGATCGACGACTGCAAGGCGAACGGTGCGTTCGATCCGGCCACCATGGGCAGCGTGCCGAACGTCGGTCTGATGGCACAGAAGGCGGAGGAATACGGCTCGCACGACAAGACGTTCCAGATCGCGGCGGCTGGCAGCGTGCGCGTGGTCGACGAGGCCGAAAACGTCGTGTTCGAGCACGCGGTCGAGGCCGGCGACATCTGGCGCATGTGCCAGACCAAGGACGCGCCGATCCGTGACTGGGTCAAGCTCGCGGTCAACCGCGCGCGGCTTTCCAGCACCCCAGCGGTGTTCTGGCTCGATCGCGAGCGCGCGCACGACGCGCAGCTGATCGCCAAGGTCGAGCGGTACCTGAAGGAGCACGACACCAGCGGGCTCGACATCCGCATCCTGAGCCCGATGGAGGCGATGAAGTTCTCGCTCGCGCGCATCCGCCAGGGCCTGGACACGATCTCGGTGACCGGCAACGTGCTGCGCGACTACCTCACCGACCTGTTCCCGATCCTCGAGCTCGGCACCTCCGCGAAGATGCTGTCGATCGTGCCGCTGATGGCCGGCGGCGGCCTGTTCGAGACCGGCGCGGGCGGCAGCGCGCCCAAGCACGTCCAGCAGTTCGTCGAAGAGAACTATCTGCGCTGGGATTCGCTCGGCGAATTCCTCGCGCTCGCCGCCTCGTTCGAGCACCTTGCCCAGCGCTACGGCCACGCGCGCGCGCAGGTGCTGGCCGACGCGCTCGACCGCGCGAACGCGCGCATCCTCGACGAGAACCGCGCGCCGGCGCGCAAGGTCGGCGGGCTCGACAACCGCGGCACGCACTTCTACCTCGCGCTGTACTGGGCGCAGGCGCTGGCCGAACAGGACCAGGACGCGGAGCTCAAGGCGAGGTTCGCGCCGCTCGCTGCGCAGCTGGCGGATAACGAGCAGCGGATCCTCGACGAGCTGATCGCGGTGCAGGGCAAGCCGGTCGACATCGGCGGCTACTACCACCCGGACATGGCCAAGCTGGCCGCGGCGATGCGGCCGAGCGCGACGCTCAACGCCGCGCTCGCCTCGCTGTCGCGCTGAGCGCCCGCCCCGCCCCCGAAGGCCCGCTCCGGCGGGCCTTTCTTTTTTCGGCCATCGCGTTTTTCGGCCATCGCGTTGGCGCCGCGCTCGCGCGCCGCTCACCGGGCACGGATCGCGGCCGCGTCAGGATGCGGACGTGCCCGCCACCCGGAGGCGACAATGGACCCGCGCATCCCCACTGCGGTGACACGGCTGTGGCGCCTCCTGCTCGTCGCCTGCCTGTGCACGCTCACCGCCTGCGCGACCACCGGCGGCGACGGGCTGCGCGGCAAGGTGGTGGTGCTGACCGGCGCGTCGAGCGGCTTCGGCCGCGCGGTCGCGCTGAAGGCGGCCGACCGCGGCGCGACCGTGGTGCTGGCGGCGCGACGCGCCGACGTGCTGCAGCAGCTGGAGCGCGAGATCGCCGCACGCGGAGGGCGCGCGCTGGCGGTGCCCACCGACGTCGCCCGCGAGGAGGATATGGCGCGACTGGCGGAAACCGCGTTGGCGCGCTACGGCCGCATCGACGTGTGGGTCAACAACGCAGGCGTCGGTGCGCTCGGCGCATTCGACCAGGTGCCGCTCGCCGACCACCGCCGCATCATCGACGTCAACGTCGGCGGCGTGCTGATCGGCAGCCACGTCGCGTTGCGCCAGTTCCGCCGCCAGGGCGCCGGCACACTGGTCAACATCGGCTCGGTCACCAGCAAGGTGCCGCAGCCGTACTACGCCAGCTACACCGCCTCCAAGCACGCCGTGCTCGGCTTCGGCTTGGCGCTGCACCAGGAACTGCGGCTGCAGAAGGCGCGCGGCATCCGCGTCGCTACCGTGCTGCCGTTCGCCGCCGACACGCCGTTCTGGGACCACGCCGCCACCTACAACGGCCGCGCGCCGCGGATGGTGCTGATGGACACCGCCGACGAGGTGGCGGAGGCGATCGTGGCGACCATGCTGCGGCCGCGGAAGCAGGTTAGCGTCGGCTTCAAGGCCAAGCTGGCGGTGCTGGCCCACCAGCTCGCGCCGGCGCCGAGCCAGTACCTGATCGGTGAGGTGATGCAGGCGGTGCAGTCGCGCGCGCCGCCGGCCGCCCCGACCGCGGGCGCCGTGCACACGCCGGTCCCGCAGGGGACCGGCAGCGAGGGCGGCCACCGCGGCTGGCTGCGTCGCGAGGGGCGGCGGCCGCCGCGCTAACCGGACGTCAGCAGCGGCCGGCGGCGGTGCCGGCGTCGAGTTCCGGCAACTCAAGCGGTTCCTCGACGTCGTACGGCCGGTTGGGGTGCATCGGGCGCCCGCCGAGCAGCACCAGCGAGCGCAGCGCCGCGCCGAGGCCGGCGGCCGGGACCGGCGCCGGCGCGCAGGTCGGCTCCAGGTCGTCCGGCCGGGTGAAGTGACCGTGCAGGAACAGCAGGCCCTGGTACAGGTTCATGGCATCGCTCCGGTGCGGGCCGCGCCCGCGCTTGTTGAATGGAGCGCAAGTTAGGCGCAAGCTTGCCCGGCAAAAAGCGACAACTTTGCAAGCTAGCCTTCGATTTCATTCAAGACGATGCAACGCCCCCCGCTGCATGCCCTGATCGGCTTCGCCGCCGCCGCGCGCAGCGGCAACCTGACCCGTGCGGCCGAGGGGCTCAACCTCACCGTCAGCGCGCTCAGCCACCAGATCCGCACGCTCGAGGAGCGCCTGGGCCGGCGGCTGTTCGAGCGCCGGCCGCGCGGCGTCAGCCTCACCCCGGACGGGGCGCGCCTGCTGGAGCGCATCGCCCCGCACCTGGACGCGCTGGAGCATGCGCTGCGGCCGTTCAGTCCGCGCCGCGACGAGGTGCTGACGATCAGCCTGCTGGCATCGATGGCCTCGGCCTGGCTGGTGCCGCGGCTGGGCGGCTTCCTCGCCCAGCACCCGCAGATCGAAGTCAACCTGCTGTCCAGCGCGGCGCTGGTGGATTTCGATCGCGAGACCGGGGTCGACGGCGCGCTGCGCAGCGGGCGCGGCCGCTGGCCGGGGCTGGTGGTCGAGCATCTGTTCGAGGAGACGCTGGCGCCGGTGGCCAGCCCCGCGCTGGTCGAACGTATGGGCGGGATGCCGGCCACACTCGCCGAACTGGGGCGCT
>DASQMI010000037.1:0-15417 GCA_035645555.1 Lysobacter sp.
TCGGCCTCAGCGCCTTCCCCCGCTCACCCCGGACAACCGCCCGAGGGAGCCGCACATCATACAGCGGTTTTCGCAGTCGTCAACACCCGCTCACCGCCACTTCACCACTCAACCCACCCCCGCGTTCAGACCGGGGTGTCCTCCACTGCCGGCGCCTGCGCAGCATGTCGAGGGGCGCGCATTGTGCGCACAAGCGGCGACGTTGGGAAGGGGGCGCGACGCGCCGCGCGTCACGTTGATGAAGATGCGTCCGCCTGCACCAGCCGCACGCGCGCGAACGTGCGCTTGCCGACCGCGAGCACGCCTTCGAAGCCCGGGGCGAACACCCGCCCCGCGTCCTCGAGCACGTGGCCATCGACGCGCACCGCGCGCTCCTTGAGCTTGCGCATCGCTTCGGAGTTGCTGGGCGTGAGCCCGGCCGCGGTCAGCAGCGCGGCGATCCGCAAGCCGTCGGCCGGCACCGGCACGTCCTGCAATGGGAGCAGCGCGGTGTCGCCTTCGCCACGCACGGCGGCATTCCATCCGGCCACCGCCTGCTCGGCCGCTTCGCGGCCATGGAAGCGCGCTGCGAGTTCGCGCGCCAGCCGCAACTTGATGTCGCGCGGATTGAGCTGGCCCGCGTCCACCTCGGCGCGCAGGCGCCTGGCTTCGGCCGGGCCAATCTCGAAGCTGAGCAGCTCGATCCAGCGCCACATCAGCGCATCGCCGATCTTCATCGCCTTGGTGACGATGTCGATCGCCGGCTCGTCGATGCCGATGTAGTTGCCGAGCGACTTACTCATCTTGTGCACGCCGTCGAGGCCTTCCAGCAACGGCATGGTGAGCACGATCTGCGGCGGCTGCCGGTAGTGCTCCTGGAGCGCGCGCCCCATCAACAGGTTGAACTTCTGGTCTGTGCCGCCGAGCTCGACGTCGGCCTTCAGCGCGACCGAGTCATAGCCCTGCACCAGCGGGTACAGGAACTCGTGGATCGCGATCGGCTGCTGGGCGGCATAGCGCTTGGCGAAGTCGTCGCGCTCGAGCATGCGCGCGACGGTGTGCTGCGCCGCGAGCCGGATCATGTCGGCCGCGCCCATCTGCGCGAACCATTCGGAATTGAAGCGCACTTCGGTGCGGTCGGGGTCGAGCACCTTGAAGACCTGCGCGGTGTAGGTGCGCGCGTTGGCCTCGACTTCCTCGCGGGTCAGCGGCTTGCGGGTGACGTTCTTGCCGGTCGGGTCGCCGATCATCCCGGTGAAGTCGCCGATCAGGAAGATCGCGCGGTGCCCGAGCTCCTGGAAGTGCCGCATCTTGTTGAGCAGCACGGTGTGGCCGAGATGCAGGTCCGGCGCGGTGGGGTCGAAACCGGCCTTGATGCGCAGCGGACGGTCGAGCTTCAGGCGCGCTTCCAGTTCCTCGCGCTTGAGGATCTCCTCGGCGCCGCGGCCGATCAGTTCGAGGGCGTCTTGCAGGGACACGGGGGCCACTCCAGCGGCCGCACACGCGGCCTGGACATCGGGGATGGATACTGATGAGGCAGCAGACTACAGAGTTAAACGGGCGTAAATCGACCGCTCGCACAAACCCTATTCAGGACAAGGGTTTGACGCTTGTAGTTCGCGTGTCTATGGTAGCCCGGCTACACGGTCATCACACCGCTTTGGGGGCGGCCATGCCGATGAACGCATCCGGTTCCGGGGACCACCGGCGTCAACGCCTCGCAGCGCTGCGCGATGCGGCGCTGCGCCGCACCGTTCACGCCCGCCGTGCCGCGCCCGGGTTCACCGGCCGCTGGACGCGCCGGCAGTGGATGCAGGCCAGCCTGATCGCCACCGTCGGCATGCTGGTCGCGGCGATCGTGCCCGGTTTCGACGTCGAGGTCTCGCCGCAGGCGAGCCTGCAGCGGCAATCGATGGCGCTCGCGTTGCCGCCGCTGCCGCTGTCGCGCCAGCAGGGCATCCAGGGCGACAGCTGGCAGATCGTGCACGTGCAGCCGGGGCAGACGCTCGCGGAGATTTTCGAGGAGCTCGAGATCCCGGCCGCGACGTTGCAACGCATCCTCGAGCACCCCGGCACCAAGCCGGCGCTGACCCGGCTGAAGCCCGGCGCGGAGCTCGGGTTCGACCTGCCGGTCGACGGCGGCCTGCGCACGCTGCGCTTCGAGCGCGACGAGTCGCACCGGGTGGAGCTGACATTCGAGAGCGACCGCATCGTCGAGAAGGTAATCGAGCGTCCGGTCGAGACCCGCAAGGTCGTACTCAGCGGCGAGATCGGTTCCGGCTCGCTGTATGCGGCAGCGCGCCGCGCCGGACTGACGCCGTCGATGATCGAGGCGCTCACCGACGACATCTTCAAGTACGACATCGACTTCGATAAGGACCTGCAGCGCGGCGACCGCTTCAGCGTGGTGGTCGACGAGAAATGGCGCGAGGGCGAGAAGATCGGCAGCGGCCCGATCCTGGCGGCGGCGTTCACCACCGGCGAGCGCATGTACACGGCGTTCCGCTACGAGCGCAACGGCAAGGGCGAATACTTCACCGCCGACGGCCGCCCGCTGAAGAAGAGCTTCATCCGCATGCCGATTCCGTACGCGCGGCTTACCTCCGGTTTCGGTTCGCGCCGGCATCCGGTGCTGGGCATCATGCGCATGCACAAGGGTGTCGACTACGGCGCCGGCAGCGGCACGCCGATCATGGCCGCGGGCGACGCGCGCGTGCAGTTCGTCGGCTGGAAAGGCGGCTACGGCCGCACCGTGATCCTCGACCACGGCCGCGGCTACACCACGCTGTACGGCCACATGTCGCGCTTCGGCAAGATCAAGACCGGGCAGCGCATCCCGCAGGGCACGGTAATCGGCTATGTCGGCAGCTCCGGCCTCGCCACCGGGCCGCACCTGCATTACGAATTCCGCATCAACGGCGTGCACCGCAACCCGCTGTCGATCACCATGCCGCCGCCGGAGCCGCTGCGCGGCGCCGAGCTGGCCGCGTTCCGCCTGCAGACCGCGCCGGCGCTGGCGCGCATCCAGCAGGTCGAGAACATCATCTACGCCGGCACCCAGCCGCCGCCGCGCAAGCCGCGCCGCGGCAAGGCCTGACGTGACGGCAACCGCGCCGGCCGCGGCCGGCCTGTATGTCGGGCTGATTTCCGGCACCAGCGCGGACGGCATCGATGCCGCGCTGGTGGAGTTCGCCGCCGACGGCGGCTGCGTGCTGCGCGCCGGCTGCACCTACCCGTGGTCCGCGCCGCTGCGCGCGCAACTGCTCGCGCTCGGCCAGGGCGGCGAGCTGCGTTCGCTTGATGAGATCGGCACGCTCGACGTGCAGGTCGGCGAGGCGTTCGCGGACGCCGCGCGGCGCCTGCTCGACGAGGCCGGCATTGCGCCGACGTCGGTGCGCGCGATTGGTTCGCACGGCCAGACCATCCGCCATCGGCCGCAGGGCGCCGCCTACGACGGCCGCGATCCGTTCACCTGGCAGATCGGCGATGCCCACGTGATCGCCGAGCGCACCGGCATCGCCACGGTCGCCGACTTCCGCCGCCGCGACGTCGCCGCCGGCGGCCAGGGCGCGCCGCTGGTGCCGGCGTTCCACGCCGCGCTGCTGCAGCGCGCGGACGAGGACCGCGCCGTGCTCAATCTCGGCGGCATCGGCAATTTCACCCTGTTGCCGGCACGTGGCGACGTGCGCGGTTTCGACACCGGCCCCGCCAATGCATTGCTGGACGCCTGGTGTCTGCGCCACCGCGGCCAGCCGTTCGACCGCGAGGGCGCGTTCGCCGCCGAAGGCGAAGTCGATGCCGCGCTGCTGGCGCGCCTGCTCGCGGAACCGTGGTTCGCACTGCCGCCGCCGAAGAGCACCGGGCGCGAGCAGTTCCACCTCGACTGGTTGCAGGCGCAGCTGCGCGGTGGCGAGCGCCCGCAGGACGTGCAGGCCACGCTACTGGAACTGAGCGCGGTCACCGTCGTCGACGCGCTGCGACGCAGCCAGCCGGGCACGCGGCGGGTGATCGCCTGCGGCGGCGGCGTGCGCAATCCGCGGCTACTGGCACGCATCGGCCACCATCTGGGCTCCGGCGTGGTGCTCGAGCGCAGCGAAGCGCACGGGCTGGATGCCGACTTCGTCGAGGCGATGGCGTTCGCGTGGCTGGCGCGGCAGACGCTGTGCGGCCTGCCCGGCAACCTGCCCGCGGTGACCGGCGCGGCGGGCCCGCGCGTGCTGGGCGTGGTGTACCCGGCCTGAGCCGCGCCTCAGGGTTCCGATTTCGGCAGCCGGCCGATCAGCGAGAAGCCCGGATCGTCCGGGATGGTCTCCATCGCGGCGATCGCTTCCTTCAGCGCCTGCGCGTCCATCTCGTTGAAGCGCGCCTTGAGCTCGATCTCGCTCGCGCTCAGGCCCTGCTCGATCAGGTGCAGCAGGGTCTGCTGCATGCTCCAGCCGCGCGCCTGCGCCACCCGGCCGATGCGCTCGGACAGCGCCGGGTCGAGGTTGGGCAGGACGATGTCGGTCATGGGCGGGCTCTCCCGGTGGCCTCCGCGGCGGGCGCGGTGCGGCGGTTGTACCGCATCAGCAGCATGCACAGCACGAACGCCGGCACGCCGATCAGGGCGGTGCCGGCGAAGAATAGCGAATACGACTCCAGCAGGCTGTGACCGGCCGCCTGCAAGCTCTCCACCGCCACGCCGGACAGCCCCTTCAACGCCTTGCCGAGCAGCGCGTAGAACGAACTCAGCAACGCGTACTGGGTGGCGGTGTAGCCGATGCTGGTGAGGCTGGACATGTAGGCGATCAGCGCGGTGCCGGCGAAGCCGTTGGCGATGTTGTCGATCGCCATTGCGGTGCCGAACGCCACCGTGTCCGGGCCGACGTAACCCAGCCAGGCGAACGCGAGGTTGGAGCCGGGGCCGAGCACCGCGCCGGTCAGCAGCGCCGCCATCACGCCGAAGCGCACCGCCACCAGGCCGGCGAGCGCGATGCCGACGAACGAGGCCACCAGCCCCACCGAACCGCGCACGGTGCCGACGGTCTGCTCGGTCAGGCCGAGATCGACGTAGAACGGGTTGGCCATCGGCCCCATTACGAAATCGCCCAGCCGGTACACGCTGATCGCCGCCAGCATCAGCAGCGCGGCGCCGCGGTGCTCGCGGAAGAACGCCACGAACGGGCCGACGATCGCGTCGAACAAGCCGCGCGGCGTCCACAGCACCGGCTGCTGCGCGGCGGCGATCTGTGAGCGCGCCGGTTCGCGCGCCATCACCGCAGCGGCGATGCCGAACGTCATCGCCAGCGCCATCACGTGGTAGGACAGGGTCCAGCCGACCTCGGCGGCGATCAGCAGGATCAGCGCGTCGGTCACCAGCAGCGCACTGCGGTAACCGAGCGCCGACGACGAGGTCAGCAGGCCGAGCTGCTCCGGGCTCTCCGCGCTCTCGATGCGCCAGGCATCGATCACGATGTCCTGCGTCGCGGACGCGAACGCGACGATCAGCGCCAGCCCGCCAAACACCGCGAGGTGATCGAGCCGCACGCCGAACAGCGTCAGCGCGCCTTCCACTGGCTGCACGATCGCCATGCCGGCAAGGCCCACCATCACCGTGAGCTGCGACAGCACCATCCAGCCGCGCCGGCGCCCGAGCCAGCGGCCGAGCAGCGGCGCGTCGGTCTTGTCGACCAGCGGCGCCCACAGGAACTTCAGCGAATAGGCGAGCCCCACCCACGACAGAAATCCGATGGTGTCGAGCTCGATGCCGTTCTTGCGCATCCAGAAGCCGAGCGTGTTGCCGACCAGGTACAGCGGCAGCCCGGACGCGAAGCCGAGCAGCAGCATCGCCGCCACTTTCGGATGGCGCAGGTTGGCGAGCACGCCGCGCCAGCCGGGCGCGGCGCGGGAGTCAGAGCGCGTAGTCGACGACATACGGGGCGTGGTCGGAGAACCGCGGTTCGGGATGGACCGCGCAGGCGCGCACGCGCTCGCGCAGGTTCGGGGTGACCAGCTGGTAGTCGATGCGCCAGCCGACGTTGTTGGCGCGCGCGGCGCCGCGCTGCGACCACCAGGTGTATTCGACCGCGTCGGGCTTGAGCACGCGGAAGCTGTCCAGCCAGCCGTGCGCCGGGCGCGGCGTGCCGTCGCCGCAGTCGTCGGCGATCAGCGCATTGAGCCAGGCGCGTTCCTCGGGCAGGCAGCCGGAGTTCTTCTGGTTGGAGGTCCAGTTCCTGATGTCCAGCCGCGAGCGGACGATGTTCCAGTCGCCGCACAGCACGTATTCGCGGCCGCTAGCAAGCCACTCCAGCAGGATCGGCTTCAGCCAGTCCATCACTTCGAACTTGAAGCGCTGGCGCAGCTCGCCGGACGAGCCGGACGGGATATAGAAGGAGACCACGCTCAGGTTGCCGAAACGCGCCTCGATGTAGCGGCCCTCGTCGTCGAACGGCGCCCAGCCCAGCGCGGTGCGGATCTCGTCCGGCTCGCGCCGGCTGTAGATCGCCACGCCGCTGTAGCCCTTCTTGGTGATCGCATCGCGGAACCACGCCCGGTAGCCCGCCGGCACCGCGGCGGCGAGCTGGTGCTCCTGCGCCTTGGTCTCCTGCGCGCACAGTACGTCGACGTCGTTGCGCGCGAACCAGTCGAAAAAGCCCTTGCTCGCGGCCGAACGCAGGCCGTTGGCGTTGAAGGAGGCGATGCGCATTCGATTGGCGGGCTGTCCGGATTCGGGTTGCGTGCAGCGTAGCGGATGTCGGGTGCCATGTACGGTGCCGTCGGGCACGGGCGGCAGGCGCCTGCAGTAGCATTCACGAATCCCGATAACGAACACCCCATGTCCGTGGATCACCGCACCCGCTTCCTCCAGCTCGCCCTGCGCGCGCAGGCGCTGCGCTTCGGCGAATTCACCCTGAAGTCCGGACGGGTGTCGCCCTACTTCTTCAACGCCGGCCGGTTCGACGGCGGCGCCGCGCTGGCCGAGCTCGCCGGCTGCTACGCCGACGCGGTCGAGGCCGCGGGCGTGGCGTTCGATCTGCTGTTCGGACCGGCCTACAAGGGCATTCCGCTGGCGACCGCGCTGGCCTGCGAGTTCGCCCGCCGCGGCCGCGACCTGCCGGTGGCGTTCAACCGCAAGGAAGCGAAGACCCACGGCGAGGGCGGGCTGCTGATCGGCGCGCCGCTCGCCGGCCGGCGCGTGCTGATCGTCGACGACGTGATCACCGCCGGCACCGCAATCCGTGAATCGCTGGCGCTGATCGCCGATGCCGGCGGCCAGGCGGCCGGCATCGTGATCGCGCTCGACCGCGAGGAGGCGGTCGACCCGGCGCGCTCGCGCGCTTCCGCCGCGCAGACGGTGGCGGCCGAGCACGGCCTGCCGGTGATCGCGGTGGCGCGCCTGCGCGACCTGCTCGCGTTCGTCGGCGACAGTCCCGCGCTCGCCGGCGAACGCGCGCGCCTGCTGGCGTATCGTGATACCTATGGCAGCCTGGAGGCCTGATCCGGGCCGATCTCCAACCGACGTGTACTGACGGCAGGGGGCCGACATGCACACCACCGTTCGTTCGCTGAGCGCCGCGCTGCTGCTGCTCGCCGCACCCGGCCTCGCCGTGGCCCAGGGCGGCAAGTCGAAGGCGCCGGCGGTCCAGAAGAAGCTGTACTGCTGGAACGAGAACGGCCGCAAGGTCTGCGGCGACGCGCTGCCGGCCAGTGCGGTCGATGCCGAGCGCACCGAACTGTCGGCAAGCAGCGGCCGCGCCACCGCACACGTCGGCCGCGCGCTCACCGAGGAGGAGCGCCAGGCCGAGGCCGCGCGCCAGCAGGCGGAGCAGCAAGCCGAGCTGGAACGCCAGGCGGCGCACCGCCGGCTGCTCGCCATGGTCGAGTCCTACGCGACCGAGGACGACCTGCGGCGCTCGTTCCAGGACCGCATCGTGCTGCTCGACGAGAGCATCAAGTCGGCGCGGCTGGGCGTGGACGCGCTGCGCCAGAGCCTGACCTCGCTGCTGCGGCGCGCGACCGAAGCCGAACTCGCCGGCCGCCCGGTCGACAAGGCGCTGGCCGCCAACATCCAGCGCCAGCATGCCGACCTGCGCCTGCAGCAGACGCTGCTGACCCGCCACATCGAGGCGCGCGCGCAGGTCGACCAGGAACTCAACGAGGCGCTGCAGCGCTATCGCGAGCTCAAGCAGCCGGGCACGGCGATGCCGCCGGTCGCGCAGGCCGCGCCGCCGCCGCAAGGCTGAGCGCAAGAAAAAGGGCGCCGCGAGGCGCCCTTTTTCTTCCACCTCAGCCGCCGCAGCCGGCTCAGAACGGCAGTTCGAGATCCGGCTGCAACGCCCGCAGCTGGGTGCGGAAGTCGGCCTGGATGCGCGCCAGCGTCTGCGCTGAGTCGGCGTCGAAGCGCAACACCAGCACCGGCGTGGTGTTGGACGCGCGCACCAGCCCCCAGCCGTCGGGGAAATCCACCCGCAGGCCGTCGATGGTCGATACCCGCGCGCCGTCGAAGCGCGCCGCCTGGCGGAAGCGCTCGACGAACGCGTGCGGATCGCCGTTCGGCGCCGGCACCTTGATCTCCGGCGTGGAGATGCCGTCGGGCAGCGTCGCCAGCGTCTCGCTCGGCGTCTGCGGCCGCGCGGCGAGGATCTCCAGCAGGCGCGCGGCGGCGTAAATGCCGTCATCGAAGCCGTACCAGCGCTCGCGGAAGAAGAAGTGGCCGCTCATCTCGCCGGCCAGCTCCGCTTCGGTCTCGCGCATCTTCGCCTTGATCAGCGAATGCCCGGTCTTCCACATCAACGGACTGCCGCCGTGGCGCAGGATGTAGCCCGGCAGACGGCCGGTGCACTTCACGTCGAAGATGATCTGCGCGCCCGGGTTGCGTTCCAGCACGTCGGCGGCGAACAACATCAGCAGGCGGTCGGGGAAGATGTTGACACCCTGCCGGCTGACCACGCCGAGGCGGTCGCCGTCGCCATCGAACGCGATGCCGAGGTCGGCGTCGAGCGTGTCGACCATGCGCGCGAGATCGTGCAGGTTCTCCGGCTCGCTCGGGTCCGGATGGTGGTTGGGGAACGTGCCGTCGATCTCGCAGTACAGCGGCACCACCTCGGCGCCGATCGCGCGCAGCACGCGCGGGCCGATGTCGCCGGCCACGCCGTTGCCGGCATCGACCACCACCTTCAGCGGCCGCTCGAGCTGGATGTCGCCGGCGATGCGCTGCACGTAGTCCTCGCTGATGTCGCGCTGCCCCAGCGAGCCGAGCGTGTCGGCCTCGTGCAGGCGGCCGCCGGCGATGCGCTCGTACAGGTCGACGATGGCATCGCCCGACAGCGTCTCGCTGCCGACCACCACCTTGAAGCCGTTGTAGTCGGGCGGGTTGTGGCTGCCGGTCACTGCGACGCAGCTGCCCGCGCGCAGGTGGTAGGCGCCGAAGTACACCACCGGCGTCGGCGCCATGCCGATGTCGATGACGTTGCGGCCGGCCTTGCGCAGGCCGCTGATCAGGCCGTCGACCAGCGCCGGCCCGGACAGGCGGCCGTCGCGGCCGACCACGATGTCGGTCAGGCCCTGTTCGTGCATGACCGTGCCGATCGCCTGGCCGATCAGCAGCGCGACGTTGGCGTCGAGCGACTGGCCGACGATGCCGCGGATGTCGTAGGCGCGGAAGATGCCGCGGTCGATGTCGTAGGCGGCCGGGCGGGCGGCGGGTTCGGCGACGGCGGATTCGGCGGAGGTCGTGGGCATGGGGGCGGCGGCGACGGGGACGGGCGCCGTGTGCGGCACCGGCGCCAGCGCGGCCTGCTCGGCCAGCGTCGGCTCCGGCGCGTGCTCCTCCTCGGGGGCGCCCGCGCGCGCGAGCCGGCGCGGCAGGCGCCACGCCACATACGCGAGCAGCAGCAACACGGCGGCGGCGATGCTACTGGCCGCCGCGTCAAGGCCGAGCAGTCCGCCGGCGCGCTCGGGCAGCGCCGCGGCCACCCGCAGGTCGGTGCCGGGGATCGTGGTCGCCAGCACCTCGGCGGCGTTCGCCAGCTCGCGGTCGCCGCGCTCGACCACCGAATGGCTGCCCTGGCGCAGTGCAAGGTAGCTGTGGTCGGCGACGTCGGCCTGTTCGAGCCCGGCGGTGAGCAGCGCCAGCGGCAGGCGCACGAACGCGACCGCGACCAGCTGCCCGTCGGCCCGCGCCGGCGCCGCCAGCGCGAGGTCGCCGCCGCCGCTGCCGCGCACCACGCCGACCGCGGATGCGTTCTCGGTGAGCGCCGCTTCCAGCACCATCAGCCGGCCGTAACGGCCGGGCGCGCGCGACTGCGCCAGCGCGGCGTATTCGGCATCGAGGTCGGCCGGCACCACCGCGGCCTCGCGCAGCTGCGGCCAGCCCTCGCCGAGCAGGCGGCCGGCAGCGGCGAAGTCGCCGGTGGCCAGCGCCGCCTGCACGTCGGGCCGCGCCAGCCGGTTGTCGAGCCGCTTGCGCTCGGCGTCGAGCGCGGCCTGCGCGCCCTGCACCGCGCGGTCGCGCGCCTCGACCAACGCGGTGCGGCGCGCGTCGTCGCGGAACTGCTGCCAGGCCGACCAGCCGAACCAGGCGGCGAGCAGCACCAGCACTCCCGCCAGCAGCGGCGCGACCCGCGCCAGTTGCGCCGCGCCGATGCGCGGCTGCTGCCCATTGTCGGCTTCGCTCATGCGATGTCCTCGGTTGTCCGGCACATCAGCGCACGCCGGTGTGGCCGAACCCGCCGGCCCCGCGCGCACTGGCTTCGAATTCGTCCACGACGTTGAGTTCCGCCCGCACGATCGGCAGCACCACCAGCTGCGCGATGCGGTCGCCCGGCTGCATCGTAAAAGGCTCGCGGCCGCGATTCCACACGCTGATCAGCAACGGGCCCTGGTAATCGGCATCGATCAGCCCGGTGCCGTTGCCGAGCACGATGCCGTGCTTGTGGCCGAGCCCCGAGCGCGGCAACACCACCGCGCACAGGGTGGGATCGGCAAGATGGATCGCGATGCCGGACGGCACCAGCGCGGCGTCGCCCGGCGCGAGCGTCAGCGGCGCATCCAGCGCGGCGCGCAGGTCGAGCCCGGCGCTGGCCGGCGTGGCGTACGCCGGCAGCGGCCAGTCGTGGCCGTAACGCGGGTCGAGGAGTTTCAGATCGAGCGTGCGCTTCATCGGGGTTCCGGAAGAAGGAAGGCGTCAGTGCGCGCGGGCGACGGCCGGCAGCCGCTGCGCCAGCAGATCGAGCAGGGCATCGGCGACCGCACGCTTCGGCGCCGGGCCCAGCGTCCAGGCGCCGTCGGCGGCGTACACGTGCAGCGTGTTGTCGTCGCGCTCGAACGCACCGCCGTCGCCGACGTGGTTGGCCGCCACCAGATCGACCCGCTTGCGCGCCAGCTTGTCGCGCGCGTAGCGCTCGAGCTCATCGGTCTCGGCGGCGAATCCGACCACCAGCCGCGGGCGCCGCGGATGCACGGCGACGTCGGCAAGGATGTCCGGCGTGCGCACCAGTTCGAGCGTCAGGGTGTCGACGCCGGGCTGCTTCTTGAGCTTATGCGCGGCAACCTCGCGCGGGGTGTAGTCGGCCACCGCGGCGGCGCCGACGTAGACGTCGGCCGGCAGCGCGGCGAGCACGGCGGCGTGCATCTGCGCGGCCGAGCGCACGTCCACGCGCACCACGCCGTCCGGTGTCGCCAGCGCGACCGGCCCGGCGATGAGCGTCACCTGCGCGCCGCGCGCGGCGGCGGCCGCGGCGATCGCAAAGCCCATCTTGCCGCTGCTGCGGTTGCCGAGGAACCGCACCGGATCGATGTCCTCGTAGGTCGGGCCGGCGCTGACCACCACGCGCAGTCCGGCCAGCGTCATCGTGCGTCCTCGGCGAGCGCGGCGACGATCGCCGCCGGCTCGCTCATCCGCCCCGGTCCGAACTCCCCGCACGCCTGCGCGCCATCGTCCGGACCGATGAACCGCACGCCGCGCGCGCGCAGCGTGGCGACGTTGGCCTGGGTGGCCGGATGCAGCCACATGCGGTTGTTCATCGCCGGCGCCACCGCGATCGGCGCGATCGTCGCCAGGCACAGCGTGCTGACCAGATCGTCCGCGAAGCCGTGGGCAAGTTTCGCCAGCGTGTTGGCGGTGGCCGGCGCGACCAGCACGCGATCGGCCCAGCGCGCCAGCTCGATGTGGCCCATCGCCGCCTCGGCCGCCTCGTCCCACAGCGACGTGCGCACCGCGCGTCCGGACAGCGCCTGGAACGTCGGCGCACCGACGAAGCGCTGCGCGTTCTCGGTCATCGCCACTTGCACCTCGGCGCCGGCCTCGCGCAACCGGCGCACCAGCTCGGCCGCCTTGTACGCCGCGATGCCGCCGCACACGCACAGCAGCACGCGCTGGCCCGGCAGGGAGGGACGCGGATCCGGCATGGGCTCGGAAAAATCCGGGGCGGGAACGGGCGGTCAGCTTACCCGATGCCGTCCGCCCACCCGATGGGCCGGCCCCGGCGCGCCGCCTAGCCTGTGCATCGGCGGGGCGCGCAAGCGCACTGCGACGCCACGGCCCCAAGACGCGGCGTCGTCGAAGAAACGGATTCCGCACACCCCTAGCGTGATCGCCCCTGGGAGCTTGCCGCCCCGCCACCTTCTCTCCGATCCGTCATGCGCATCCGCGACTGGCCCGCCGGCGAACGTCCCCGCGAGAAGCTGCTGGCGCGCGGCGCCGGCGCACTGTCGGATGCGGAGCTGCTGGCGCTGTTCCTCGGCTCCGGCCTGCGCGGGCGCGACGCGGTGAGCACCGCGCGCGACCTGCTGGCCGCTCACGGCCCGCTGCGGCGCCTGCTCGAGCGCACGCCCGGCGAACTGGCATCCCTGCCCGGGCTGGGGCCGGCGCGCGCGTGCACGCTGGCGGCGGCGCTGGAGCTGGCGCAGCGCCATCTCGCCGCCGAGCTCGAACGCGGCGCGCTGGTCAGCGACCCGGGCAGCGCCGGACGTTACTTCGCCCAACGCCTGCGCGGGCTGCCGCACGAGACATTCGCGGTACTGTTCCTCGACAACCGGCATCGCGCGCTCGCGTTCGAGGAGCTGTTCCGCGGCACCGTCGACGGCACCGAGGTGCATCCGCGCGAAGTGGTGCGGCGCGCGCTCGCGCACAACGCCGCTGCGGTGGTGGTCGGGCACAACCACCCGAGCGGCAATCCGGAGCCGAGCGCGGCCGACCGCAGCGTCACCCGCCGGCTGCGCGAGGTGCTCGATGCGGTCGACGTGCGTCTGCTCGATCACCTGGTGATCGGCGACGGGGCGCCGGTCTCCCTGGCCGCGCGCGGCTGGCTGTAACGCCCGCCGCTCAGGCGGCGACGTGCGCGGGCACGTCCGCCGCCGGCAACGCGCGCAGCAGCGGCACCTCGATCACCACGCACAGCCCGTCCGGCTCGAAGCGGAATTCGCTGCGGCCGTCGAGGTCGCCGCCGATGCACTGCTCGACCATGCGGGTGCCGAACCCGCGTGCGGGCGGGCGCGCCACCGGCGGGCCGCCGCGCTCGCGCCAGTCCAGGCGCAACGCGCCGTACGCCTCCAGCGACCACTCCACGTCCAGGCGTCCCTCCGGCACCGACAGCGCGCCGTACTTGACCGCGTTGGTGGCCAGTTCGTTGCACGCCATCGCCAGCGCGACCGCGGTACGCGGGTTCAGCTCCACTGCCGGCCCGCGCAGATGCAGGGTGTCCTCGCGCCCGGCCATGTACGGCGCCAGCACTTCGGCGACCAGGTCGCCGAGCAGCGCGCCTTCCCAGTGCCGTCGGGTCAGCAGGTCGTGCGCGCGCGCCAGCGCCATCAGCCGCGCCATGAACGTCTGCACGAACGCCTCCATCGAGCCGGCATGACGCGCGGTCTGCCACAGCAGCGCCTGTACGGTGGCGAGCGTGTTCTTGACCCGGTGGTTGAGCTCCTCGATCAGGATCTTCTGCCGGGTTTCCGCCTGCTTGCGCTCGCTGATGTCCACCAGCATGTTGACCGCGCCGGTGAATCGGCCCTCGCGGTCGCGCAATGGGGTCGGGAACGCCAGGAACGGCACCTGCGAACCATCCGGCCGCTCCGCCACCGCCTCGCCGCCGCGCACCGCGCGCTGCTGCCGCACCGCCACCGCCATCGGACAGGCATCGTGCGGCAGCGGTTCGCCCTCGGGCGTGCGCAGGCGCCAGCTCACGCACCAGCGGTCACGGCCGAGCTCGGGTGCGCGTCCCGCGAGCTCCACCGCCGCCTGGTTGTAGAACGTGATCCGGCCCTCGCTGTCGGTGGTGTAGACCGCCGCCGGCAGCGCGTCGAGCAGCTCACTCAGCTGGCGCTCCTTGTCGCGCAGGCGGTCCTGCATGCGCTTGCGTTCGGTGACGTCCTCCACCACCCGCACCGCATAGCGGAAGCGACCGAGGTCGTCGCGCACGCAGGCGCTGGCCACCTCGACGTGGATGACGGCGCCGTCCTTGCGGACGTACCGCTTGCTGACGGTGTAGCGGTCGAGCTCGCCGCTCACCTGGCGCGCGAACTGCTCGGCATCCTCGGCATCGTCGGGATGGGTGAGGTCCATGAAGCCGCGCCCGACCAGCTCCTCGCGTGCGTAGCCGGTGATCGCGGCGAGCGCCTCGTTGACCCGCACGAAGCGGCCGCTGGCGTCGGCCTCGGCGATGCCCACCGGCGCGCTCTCGTAGGTCACCGCCAGCCGCTCGTCGCTCTCGCGCCGCGCCGCCACCGCCTCGTGCATCTCGGTGACGTCCATGGTGAAGCAGCGGGTGTTGACCAGCCGGCCGTCGACGAAGCGGCCGCTGGTGGTGATCAGCACGTGGCGGATGCCGCCGTCGCGGGCGCGCAGCCGCGCCGGGTAGCGCACGATGCGGTCGCCCGCGCGCAGGCGCTGCAGGATGTCGGTGATCGCCACGCAGTCGACGTGGAACTCGGCGATGTGGTGGCCGATGTACTCCTCCGGCGCGTAACCGAGCATCGTGAGTTCGGCACGGTTGGCGCGCTGGATCACCCCGTCGGCGTCGACGATGTGCAGGCCGATCGCGCCGTTGTCGAAGAAGTCCTCCAGGTCCTCCTGCCGGCGCCGCACCTCCTGCTCCAGCCGGCGCTGCTCGGTGACGTCCTGGAAGCAGGCCAGCGCACCCTCGATGTGGCCTTCGGCGTCCTTCAGCGGCTGCACGTTGACTACCACCAGCCGGCGCTCGCCGTCGGGCCGCTCCATCAGCGCCTCGACCCCGCGCACCGACTCGCCGGTGCGCAGCACCCGCGCCACGGTCGAGTTCTCGCGGGCAATCGCGGTGCCGTCGGGCCAGTACAGGCGCCACGCGCCGCAGAAGCGCTCGTCGGGGTGCGGCACTTCCGGCGTGCGGCCCCAGATCCCGACCGCCTCCTGGTTGTAGCGCACCAGCGCGCCGTCGGCGGCGCACAGACAGACTGCGCCGGGGATGGCGTCCAGGACGTCGGGCG
>DASQMI010000038.1:0-39000 GCA_035645555.1 Lysobacter sp.
CTCCCGCGGCTGCTCCTCCGCGGCTGCCAACGACTGCGCCTGCTCGCGCTCGCGGGTGCGCTCGCTCGAGCGGCGGCCGTTGCGGCGCTGTTCGTCGCGCTCACGCGCCGACTTGCGTGCGTCGGCGTCGCGCGCGCCCGCACCGGCAGTGTTCGATTGCGCCATCGCCAGCGGCGCGACCAGTCCGACCACGGCGGCGCCCAGCAGCAGTGTGCGAAGTCTCATGGCGTCATCTCCTTCCGAAAGCGGAAGCGCACGGTACGCCCGCACGCGGAAGCGGACGATGAAATGCGGGCTTGACCGTCTCCATCGGCGGCCGCCATCCTGCCGGTCTCGCAAAGGGGGACGGACGACACCCGCGTGGCCGGCAGCAAGGCTGCCACGCGCCGGCGTGTCGGCGCGCCCTTCTTCCCGTTCCGGCCGCGGCTCGCCCGCGCCTCCTGCAGTAACTCCCATCGAATGAGCAGCCGCTACAACGCCGCCGATATCGAAGTCCTGTCCGGCCTGGAACCGGTCAAGCGCCGGCCCGGCATGTACACCGACACCGCACGCCCGAACCATCTGGCGCAGGAGGTGATCGACAACGCGGTGGACGAGGCGCTGGCCGGGCACGCGCGCACGGTGGAGGTCACGCTGTACACCGACGGCAGCTGCGAGGTGGCCGACGACGGCCGCGGCATGCCGGTGGACCTGCACCCGGAAGAGAAGATTCCGGGCGTCGAGCTGATCCTCACGCGCCTGCACGCGGGCGGCAAGTTCAGCAACAAGAACTACACGTTTTCCGGCGGCCTGCACGGCGTCGGCGTCAGCGTGGTCAACGCGCTCTCGAAGAAGGTCGAGGTGTTCATCAAGCGCGAAGGCCAGGAATTCCGCATGGAGTTCCGCGACGGCGACCGCGCGTCCAAGCTCGAAGCGGTCGGCACGGTCGGCAAGAAGAACACCGGTACCCGCCTGCGCTTCTGGCCGGATCCGAAGTACTTCGACACGCCGAAGTTCGCCGTGCGCGCGCTCAAGCACCTGCTGCGCGCCAAGGCGGTGCTGTGCCCGGGCCTGACCGTGCGCCTGTTCGACGAGGCCAGCGGCGAGCGCGTCGAGTGGTACTACGAGGACGGCCTGCGCGACTACCTGCGCGGCGAACTCGAGGGCCGCGAGCTGTTGCCGCCGGACCTGTTCGTCGGTTCGCTGAAGAAGGACACCGAGATCGTCGACTGGGCGGTGGCCTGGGTGCCGGACGGTGAGCTGGTGCAGGAGAGCTACGTCAACCTGATCCCGACCGCGCAGCACGGCACCCACGTCAACGGCCTGCGCACCGGCTTCACCGATGCGCTCCGGGAATTTTGCGACTTCCGCAACCTGCTGCCGCGCGGGGTGAAGCTGGCGCCGGAGGACGTGTGGGACCGGGTGTCGTTCGTGCTGTCGCTGAAGATGACCGACCCGCAGTTCTCCGGGCAGACCAAGGAGCGGCTGTCCTCGCGCCAGGCCGCCGGCTTCGTCGAAGGCGCTGCGCACGACGCGTTCTCGCTGTGGCTGAACCAGCACGTCGAGATGGGCGAGAAGATCGCGCAGATTGCGATCGAGCGCGCGGCACTGCGACTGAAGACCGAGAAGCAGATCACCCGCAAGAAGGTGACGCAGGGCCCGGCGCTGCCGGGCAAGCTTGCCGACTGCAGCAGCCAGGACCTGTCGCGCACCGAGCTGTTCCTGGTCGAGGGCGACTCCGCCGGCGGCTCGGCGAAGCAGGCGCGCGACAAGGAGTTCCAGGCGATCCTTCCACTGCGCGGCAAGATCCTCAACACGTGGGAAGTGGCCTCCGGCAGCGTGCTCGCCTCGCAGGAAGTGCATGACCTCGCGGTCGCGATCGGCTGCGACCCCGGCAAGGACGATCTGTCCGGGCTGCGCTACGGCAAGGTCATCATCCTGGCCGACGCCGACTCCGACGGGCTGCACATCGCCACCCTGCTCTCTGCGCTGTTCCTCAAGCACTTCCCGGCGCTGGTGCGCGCCGGCCACGTGTTCGTGGCGATGCCGCCGCTGTTCCGCGTCGACGTGGGCAAGCAGGTGTTCTACGCGCTCGACGAGGAGGAAAAGCGCCTGCTGCTGGAGCGCGTGCAGCGCGAGAAGATCAAGGGCCAGGTCAACGTCACCCGCTTCAAGGGCCTGGGCGAGATGAACCCGCAGCAGCTGCGCGAATCGACCATCCACCCGGACACGCGCCGGCTGGTGCAGCTCACCGTCGACGACGATGCGCAGACCGAATCGTTGATGGACATGCTGCTCGCCAAGAAGCGCGCCGCCGACCGCAAGGCGTGGCTGGAGAGCAAGGGCGATCTCGCCACCCTCGAGGTCTGACACGCGCTTGTGTGCGCCGCATGCAGGCGGCGTGAAGCAACCGTCGAGGTTGGGGGTTTTCCCGCGCGGCGCTGGGTTGAGGCCCGGATGGGTCGGCGCCGCCGGCGCACCGGAGGATCGCGGAGTGTCCCCCGCGCCCTCCTCCGGAGACCGTCATGCCCCTGCTGTCCCGTTCCCTGGTGCACGCGAGCGTGCTCGCGACTGCCATCCTCGCCACTCCGTTCCTCGCCGAGGCGCGCCGCCTCGACCAGCGGCTCGAATCGATGCTGCCGACGCTGAGCGCGTCGCAGCCGGTCGAGGTCATCGTCACGTTCCATGGCAAGGGCCCGCTCAGCGCCGAACAGCGCCAGCGCCTCGCCGCGCTCGGCCTCAGCGGACGCACGATGGATTCGCTGCCGATCGCCGGCGTGCTGGCGACGCCGTCGCAGATCCAGAGCCTGCTCGCGATGAAGGACGTGCGCTCGGTGTGGTTCAACGCACCGCTGCAGTACGAGAACCGCGAGGCGACCGCGCTCACCGGCGTCGACCGCCTGCGCACCGATCCGGCGCTGCGCCGCGATGGCCTGCCCTATTCCGGCCGCGGCATCGGCGTGCTGGTCAACGACTCCGGTGTCGACGCCACCCATCCCGACCTGGAGTTCGGCACCCACGTGGTGCAGAACGTCGCCGCGCAGGCCAACCTGCGCAACCTGACCGGGATCGGCCCGGTGACGCGCGTGGAGAACCTTCCGAACACCGACATCGGCGGCGGCCACGGCTCGCACGTCGCCGGTATCGTCGGCGGCACCGGCGAGGCCTCCGATCCGGCAGGCGCGTTCGAAGGCGTCGCGCCCGGCGCGTCGATCGTCGGCCATGGCTCCGGCGCTGCGCTGTTCATCCTCGACACGATCGGCGGCTTCGACTACGCGCTGACCAACCAGTACAAGTACAACATCCGGGTGGTGTCCAATTCGTTCGGCGATACCGGCGACGTCTGCACGCCATTCGATCCGGACGATCCGACCAATGTCGCCACCAAGGCGCTGGCTGACCGCGGCGTGGTGGTGGTGTTCTCCGCCGGCAACGCCGGCCCAGGTGAATGCACGATCACCGGCAACTTCAAGAAGGCGCCGTGGGTGGTCGCGGTCGCCGCCGGCGACAAGCAGGGCCGCCTCGCCAGCTTCTCCTCGCGCGGCGTCGATGGCGGCGGCGGCACCGCGGTGGTCGACGGCACGTCGATGACGTGGGTCGACCGGCCGACGGTCACCGCGCCGGGCGTGGACATCTATTCGGTGCGCGCCTCCACCGCCGATCCGACCTACCACGCCGGCATAGACGGCGAGATCGCCGAGATAGGCGAGAACAACGCGCTGTACTACACCAAGCTCAGCGGCACCTCGATGGCGGCGCCGCACGTGTCCGGCATCGTCGCGCTGATGCTGGAAGCCAACCCGTCGCTGGGCTGGCGCGAGGTGAAGCAGATCCTGCAGGCCACCGCGACCAACCTCCCGGGCGCGGCGGCCTGGGAAGCCGGCGCGGGTTACGTCAATGCGTACGCGGCGGTGCAGGCGGCGCTCGGCGCCGGCGGGTTCGGCAGCACCGTCAACAGCCAGCGCTCGTTCAACGCCAACGCGCTGGTCTCGGTCGCGGGCAGCCAGAATTACGCGGTCGATTTCAGCCCGGTGGGCCCGACGGAGACGGTGACGTTCGAAGTCGGCAGCAACATCGCGCTGGTCAGCGCGCGCGCCAACGTCGGCACCAATACGGTCGCGATCGTGCTCACCGACCCCAACGGCAAGCGCTACGGCTCGTCGATCGCGCTACCGGTGATCGGGCAGAACATCGCGGTGTCTGCGCCGGGCGTGGCCGGCACTTGGTCGCTGACCGTGCGCGGCGTGGGCTCCGTGTCCGGCGTGGCGCTCGATCCGGCCAAGGTCACCAACGGTTACGGCACGCCAGGGACCGTCGACGTCAACGTCAAGCTGCTGCGCACCGACGGCTACACCGGCCTCGCCGACATCGCCGGCAATCCCGCGCAGCCGTTCATCGAGTACGCCGTGTCCAACCGGCTGGTCGACAGCTTCCCGGACGGCCGCTTCTACCCAGACGCGCCGCTCAAGCGCGGTGAGCTGGCGCAGTACCTGGTGATGGGCGCCGGCGTGCGGCAGACGCTGCCGTTCAACGCGCCGCCGAGCGCGCGCGACATCGGTCTGGCGCATCCGCTGTATCCGTTCGTCGAGTCCGCGGTCGCCACCGGCGCACCGCTGCGCAACCTCGGCTATCGCGACGCGGGCGTGATCGGCCTGCTCGACGGCGCGTTCCGTCCCGACGACAGCGTGACCCGGGTGAGCCTCGCGTACTCGCTGGTGCAGAGCCTCGGCCTGCAATCGCAGGCGCAGGCCTTCAGCGGCACGCTGAGCGTGCTCGCCGACGGCAAGCGCGTGCCGATCGAGGATGCGGCGGCGATCCCGGCGAGCCTGCGCGGCTACGTGCAGCTCGCGCTCGACCTCGGCCTGATCAACGCGCGCTTCACCGTCACGCAGGGCCCGTACGACCTGCAGCCGACGCTGCGCGCGTACTTCGATCCGTCCACGGTGGTGACGCGCGGTGCGTACGCGGCGGCGGCGACGCGCCTGCTCGGCGTGGTCCGCCAGTAAGCCGGCAGTTCGCGTTCCGCCCGTCACCCGCGAGCCCGCCTCCCCGCGGCGGGCTCGCTTTTTTCCCGCTGCGGGCCGCCGCATCGATGCGCTGTACGCCGGTGTATGCTCGATGGCCCAACACCAACGGGACGTGCGGATGAGAGCGATGCGGGGTGGGATGGCCGCGGCGATCGCGGCGCTGGCGCTGGTGGCCTGTGCGAGCGGGCCGGTGCGGCGGGTCTCGGAGCCGGCCGCGCGCATCCAGCAGCTGACGGTCGCCACCGACGGCAGCTGGTCGGTCGATCTGCGGCTCGAGAATTACAGCAGCATCCCGATGCGTTTCGACCGCGTGGCGCTCACGCTCGAAGTGGCCGGCGAAGGCGCGGGCACCGTGCAGGCCGAACCGAAACTCGACGTCGGCCCGGAGTCGGCCGACGTGGTGACGGTCCGCGTGACTCCGAGCGTCGCGGGCAAGCTCGCCGCCGCCGACGCGCTGGGTAGCGCGCGCGCGCTGCCCTACCGGCTCGCCGGCACGGTGGCGGCGACGCCGGAGGACGACGACGAGCGCACGTTCGAAATCGAACTGCGCAGCGCGCTGAGCCCTGCGCCCGGCTTGCCGGGCGTGCTGCGCTGACCTGGCGACACGGCCACCGGAGGGTCACATGAGCGCCTACCAAGCCCCGCTGCGCGACATGCGCTTCGTGCTGTTCGACGTACTGCGCGCGGACACCACGTTCGCGCGGCTCGGTTTCGCCGACGCCACCCGCGAACTGGTCGATGCCGTGCTGGAGGAAGGCGCGCGGTTCACCGAAACCGTGCTCGCCCCGCTCAACGCCGTCGGCGACCGCGAAGGCTGCCGTTACGACAAGGCGACCGGCACGGTCGGCACGCCACCCGGTTTCCGCGAGGCGTACGCCCGCTTCGTCGAGGGCGGCTGGAGCGGATTGACGGCGCCGGTCGAGTTCGGCGGCCAAGGCCTGCCGCACGCGGCGGGGGTGCCGATCAAGGAAATGATCGACGCCGGCAACCTCGCCTGGGGCAACTTCCCACTGCTCTCGCACGGCGCCACCGAGGCGCTGCTGCAGCACGGCGAAGACTGGCAACGCGAGCTGTTCCTCAAGCCGCTGGTGGAAGGCCGCTGGACCGGCACGATGTGCCTCACCGAGCCGCACTGCGGCACCGACCTCGGCCTGCTGAAGACGCGCGCCGAGCCGCTCGGCGACGGGCGTTACGCGATCAGCGGCACCAAGATCTTCATCACCGCCGGCGAGCACGACCTCACCGAGAACATCGTGCACCTTGTGCTCGCCCGCCTGCCCGACGCGCCGGCGGGCGTCAAAGGCATCTCGCTGTTCGTGGTGCCCAAGCGCAAGGTCGCGCGCGACGGCACGCTCGGCGAGCCGAACGCGGTGCGCTGCGGCGGCATCGAGCACAAGATGGGCATCCACGCCTCGGCGACCTGCGTGTTGAACTTCGACGGCGCCGAAGGGTGGCTGGTCGGCCAGCCGCATCGGGGCCTGGCGGCCATGTTCACCATGATGAACACGGCACGACTGGCGGTCGGCCTGCAGGGCCTCGGCCTGTCCGACCGTGCGCTGCAGAACGCCGTGCGCTACGCCCGCGAGCGCCTGCAGTCGCGCGCCCCGGGCGGTCCCGCGCAGCCGGACAAGCCGGCCGATCCGATCTTGGTCCACCCGGACGTGCGCCGCATGCTGCTGACCTGCAAGGCGCTGGTCGAGGGCGGCCGGGCGATGGGCTATCACGCTGCGCTGCTGGTCGACGAGGCGCATGCCGCCACCGAGGCGGCGCAGCGCGAACGCGCCGAGGCGCTGCTCGGCTTCATGACTCCGATCGTCAAGGCGTGCCTGACCGAATGGGCGGTGGAATGCACCTACCACGCGCTGCAGTGCTTCGGCGGTCACGGCTACATCGCCGAGCACGGCATGGAACAGCTCGCACGCGACGCGCGGATCACCACGCTGTACGAGGGCACCACCGGCATCCAGGCGATGGACCTGCTCGGCCGCAAGGTGCTGCAGATGCAGGGCGCGGGGCTGCGCACGATGCTCGAGGAGATCGCGGCGTTCTGCCGCGAGCAGGCCGGCAACGCCGCGGTCGCCGAGTTCCTGCCCGCCCTGCAGGCGCATGCCGAGGAGTGGCGGCAGCTCACCCAGCGCGTGGCCGAACGTGCGCAGGCCGAGCCGGCGGAAGTGGGCGCGGCGGCGTTCGACTACCTGATGTTCTCCGGCTACGTCGCGCTGGCGTACTGGTGGGCGCGCAGCGTGTCCGCGGCGGAAGCGTCCGCGCACCCGGACGCGTTCAAGGCTGCCAAGCGCGAGACCGCGCGCTTCTTCTACGCCCGCCTGCTGCCGCGCACCCGGACCCACGCCGCGGCGATCGCCAGCGGTGTCGCGCCGCTGATGGCGCTCGACGCCGACGGCTTCGCTCTCGGGACCGGCTAGCCGGAAAAGGAAACGGCGCGGGAGACCCGCGCCGTTTCATGGATCTGGTGGGCGGTACAGGGTTCGAACCTGTGACCCCTACCATGTCAAGGTAGTGCTCTACCGCTGAGCTAACCGCCCATACCCGGCAGCCGCCGGGCAGGCCGCGCAGTTTACTTGAGGCGCGGGAGCCGGACAACTCAGGCGGCGAAGCCCGGCTCCTTGAGCCTGCGCAGCTCGTCGCGCACCCGGGCCGCCTCCTCGAACTCGAGGTCGCGGGCGTGCTGGTACATGCGCTGCTCGAGCTGCTTGATGCGGGCCGCCAGCTCGTGCGGGGACAGCGCGCGGTAGTCGGCGGTGGGCTCGGCCACCTTGCGCCCCCTGCCCTTGCCGCCCTTGCCGGCGGTGGCACCGTCGCTCTCCCCGCGCGCCGATTCCAGAATATCGACGATCGGCTTGGCCACCGAACGCGGCTGGATGCCGTGCTCGAGGTTGTACTCAACCTGCTTCTGGCGTCGCCGCGAGGTTTCCTCGAGCGCCGCCTTCATGGACGCGGTTATGGTGTCGGCGTACAGAATCGCCTTGCCGCGCAGGTTGCGCGCGGCGCGGCCGATCGTCTGAATCAGCGAGCCGGTCGAACGCAGGAAGCCTTCCTTGTCGGCATCGAGGATCGCGACCAGCGACACCTCGGGCATGTCCAGGCCTTCGCGCAGCAGGTTGATGCCCACCAACACGTCGAACTTGCCCAGCCGCAAATCGCGGATGATCTCCACGCGCTCGACGGTGTCGATGTCCGAGTGCAGGTAACGCACCTTGACGCCGTGCTCCCCGAGGTACTCGGTGAGGTTCTCGGCCATGCGCTTGGTCAGCGTGGTCACCAGCACGCGGTCGCCCCACGCCACCCGCTGGTTGATCTCGCCGAGCAGGTCGTCAACTTGGGTGGCAACCGGGCGGATCTCGACCTCCGGGTCGATCAGGCCGGTGGGGCGCACCACCAGCTCCACCACCTGCCCCTCCGACTTGCGCAGCTCGTACGGACCGGGCGTGGCGGACACGAAGATGGTGCGCGGCGAGCGCGCTTCCCATTCCTCGAACCGCAGCGGGCGGTTGTCGAGTGCGGACGGCAGCCGGAAGCCGAATTCGACCAGTGTCTCCTTGCGTGCGCGGTCGCCGCGATACATGCCGCCGATCTGCGGCACGGTGACGTGCGATTCGTCGACCACGAGCAGTGCGTCGGGCGGCAGGTAGTCGAACAGCGTGGGCGGCGGCTCGCCCGGCGCCTTGCCGGTGAGGTGGCGCGAGTAGTTCTCGATGCCGTTGCAGTAGCCGACCTCGGCCATCATCTCGAGGTCGAACTGGGTGCGCTGCGCCAGCCGTTGCGCCTCGAGCAGCTTGTTCTGCGCGTACAGCTGCTCCAAGCGCTCCTTCAGCTCGGCCTTGATGGTTTCCACCGCCGACAGGGTGCGCTCGCGCGTGGTCGCGTAATGGGTCTTCGGATAGATGGTGTAGCCGCGCACCTTGCGCAGCACCTCGCCGGTGAGCGGATCAAAGAGCGCGAGGTTCTCGATCTCGCCGTCGAACAGTTCGATGCGCAGCGCCTCGGCGTCGCTCTCGGCCGGATGCACGTCGATCACCTCGCCGCGGACGCGGAACGTGCCGCGCTGCAGTTCGTACTCGTTGCGGGTGTACTGCAGCGTGGTTAGGTGGTGGATCAGCTGCCGCTGGTCGATGTGCTCGCCGCGCGTGAGGATCAGCCGCAGCGACAGATAATCCTCCGGCGCGCCGAGGCCGTAGATCGCCGACACGGTGGCCACCACCAGCGCATCGCGCCGCGACAGCAGCGTCTTGGTCGCCGACAGCCGCATCTGCTCGATGTGCTCGTTGATCGAGCTGTCCTTCTCGATGTACGTGTCCGACGACGGCACGTACGCCTCCGGCTGGTAGTAGTCGTAGTAGCTGACGAAGTACTCGACCGCGTTGTGCGGGAAGAACGTCTTGAACTCGCTGTACAGCTGGGCTGCGAGCGTCTTGTTCGGCGCCATCACCAGGGTGGGCTTCTGCACCGCCTGCACGACGTTGGCGATGGTGTAGGTCTTGCCCGATCCGGTCACGCCGAGCAGCGTCTGGTGGGCGAGGCCGGCCTCGAAGCCGCGCACCAGCTTCTCGATCGCCTGCGGCTGCTCGCCGGCGGGCGCATACGGCGCCACCAGGCGGAACCCGGACTGGGCGTCCGGATCGTTCATCGTGACTTCGAGGCGGGTATCCATCGGTCAAAGCTTGGGGGCTTGCTGCGCATTTTCCTACCCCAACCGGCGTGCGCGGCCGATCCACGCGGCGCAGCGCGCGGCCTAACCTGCCGCCCGTTTCGGTTTGCCACGGAGGCCCCAATGAAACGGACGTCGCATGGGTTGACCCTACTGGAGCTGCTGACGGCAGTGGCGGTGCTCGCCACTGTCGCCGCGGTCGCACTGCCCGCCTGGAGCCGGACCACCGCGGCCGCGCACGCGGCAAGCGCACGCTCCGCGCTTGCCCGCGCCGTGCTCGACAGCGTGCGCCATGCCGGGCTGCGCGGCACCGAGGTGGTGCTGTGCCCCAGCGCGGAGGGCGCGACCTGTCTGGACAGTAACGACTGGAGTCACGGCTGGATCGCGTTCGCCGATGGCGACGGCGACCGGGCGCCCGACCCTCATGAAGCGCGCCTGCTGCACGAGGCCGCGATGCACGCCGACGTACACGTACAGTCGACCACCGGCCGCCGACGCGTGGTGTTCCAACCCGGTGGCGGCAACGCCGGCTCGAACGTCACGTTTACCGTCTGCGACCGCCGGGGCGCGTCCCATGCGACCACGCTTGTGCTCGCCAACTCGGGCCAGATGCGTCAGGGTGTCGCCAACCCGCGGCAGGCGGCTTCCTGCCTGGCCGGCCTGTGAGCCCAGAAAGCACGAAGGCCCGCCGGTTGGCAGGCCTTCGCGTGTCGGATCTGGCGCCCGAAGTTGGACTCGAACCAACGACCCTCTGATTAACAGTCAGATGCTCTAACCGGCTGAGCTATTCGGGCGGGAGGGAGGCGGCATTGTAGTCAACGCCGCCGCCCCGTCAAGGGCTAAGGCGCCAGTCCAGGCCCGGTCCCACAGCTCGCACTGTCGAGGATGACCCCGACCGTCAGCGTGTGGTTGCTCGACGCGCTCAGGGCGAGGTTGAACTCGACAAACTCATTCGTACTCCCGTCATGCTGGGAGGTGATGTTGGATATCCGAGCGTCCCCCGGCAGGCAAACCTGACGGTCGGTCACGTTTTTTCCTTGCTGCGTAGTGAACCCACTGATGCGCACCTTGAACGGCACGCCAGGCGTGAACTGACAGGGCGAGCAGACCGATCCGCCGACACTGACACTGATCTGCGAGTTTTTCGGCTGGTCACTCCAGACCGGCTGAACCGTCAGTTGGTACTGGGTGGGTGGCGTATTGCCACCGCCACCATTCTTGTTGAATTCCTGATAGTCGGTCGCGTAGCTGCTACGGTCGTCCGCATTGTGTGGGTCGCCGGTCCGATCGGCATCATCCGGGTCGACTGGTGCAGTACCGGCCAGCCCGGAGTTGCTCACATTGATCATCTGGATCGCCTTCACCGGCGTTGCCGACGATCCCGCCTGGGCCACCGCGACGCCGCCATCGGCGGAAACAGCACCGTTCTTGAACTGGGTGTTGCTGACACCGACAACGTTCGGGTTGTCAGCCCTCCACGCGACCAACTCCGCGGGGCCCGTAAAGGTGGAGTTGATGCCCAGGTTCGCGACGTTGACCGCATAGAACGGGATGAACTCTAGCGGATCACGATCGCCGTAGCCCCTGCAGTCCCCGGTGTTGTTTTCCGCTTTGGCGCAGTTGTAGGCGAACAGCGTGTCTTCCGTCAGGTAGTCGATGTACAGGCCGAACGACACAAGCGTGCGCTTGTCGCCGGCCGCGCTGAGTGTGATCGCCGACGGCGCCACCACATCCTTGTGTGCCACGAGTTTGTCGCTCGGAAGTGGCGGAAGGAATGCAGTCGCAGGGTAATCACCTGGGCGGCTGTCAATAGCGTTTTTGACGTAGTCGAGAACGAACGCCGAATACTTGGTCTTGAATTGCGGATCCGCAAAACCGGTTGGCGGACTTGCGGCGTTAAGCGGCGCAACCGTCAGGTCGTTCTGGCGCGCATCGACCGCGAGCCTGCGTAGCCCGTCAACGCGAATGAGACGGCATGCTTCGACGTATTCATTGCCCGTATCGGAACCGACCGGGAACAGGCCAGCCGAAATCTGGTAACCACCGCCGCCCTTCTTCTTGTAGCCGTAATGGCCGTGCGCCCCGTTGACCAACGCCCGATAAGGATCGACCTTCAGCGCCTGCTCGGAGGCGTCATGGTGGTCTCGGCAGCAGACGGTGCACAGGTACTCTGCCTCCTTGTCCGCATTGGACACGACAGGCTTTCCGATCGGCTTCCCAGTCGGGGCGGGACGCGGCGCCATGTACGCCATGCGCTTGCCGTTCCATACGGTGGGCTCGTACGCCGGTGCGGTGGCGGTACTCACTGAGCCATCGCTCTCGCAAACACAGCTGACTGCTGCAACATCGATACGGCGGTTCAGCTGCACTTCGTTCCCGTCGGGGTTGCCCGTGAAGGTGAGGACGCTGAACAGCGTGGCCGATGAGACGTCGTTGACGAACTGCTGCGGCTGCGGGTTCGAGCTGGCCGCGAACTTGTCCGAGCCGATGGCAATCGGCACCACCTGCGACGAGCCCTTGCCGGGCGGCTCGATCCAAACCACGGGCCCCTGCGCTGCCGACGAAGGACTCTTCACCACCTGTGCAGCGTCCGCAGGCGCCACCGCCGCGATGCTATCGGTGAGGCGAACCGTCTTGGTGGTTCCATCATTCCCGCTCCAGGACACCGTAACGGCGACGAATTTGAACTCGGATACACTCGCGTCGAAGGGATCTCCTGTGGCGGTTTGATCGACAAACTCGCCGGCGGCGACATCGTAACGATAGCGACGCACCTCCCGAGCCACGGTGTAATTGATGCCTCCGACGTTATTGACGGTCCAGTTTCCGCTGGCGAGGCTCATGTACGTGTCCCCTTCGTAATCCGCACCTGGAGCGGTCACGAAGGCGAACGAGCGGGCGCTCTCGATCACTTGCTGTGCAATCGCAGTCGCGTTCGCGCGGGCTTTGGCCTCTGCGCCGGCACGCATCAACTCTGCTTGGAGGCCGGCAAGACTCAGCAGGCCGAACGACAGCACCACTACCGCGATCATCACCTCGATCAGGCTGAAGCCGCGATTAGCCAACTTCCGAATCGACATGATGCGCCTCCTCACAGCGAATCCGCCCACGAGCCCGGTATAGGTCCATACCGGAGGAAATCAGGGGAATTCATGACGTTGTTGAGAACGGCGCGGTTGAACACGATGGTCGGTGTACCGCCCATCTTCGCGCTTCCTTCCAGAATTACCGAGCCGTAGATCTGCGCGTTGCCGTTTGCGCTGAAGACCTCAGTGCCGGCGCCGCCCGCCATCGAACGTACAAACACAATGCCAAAGAATTGACTGTTCGCGTTGATACCAACTTTCGCGTTGCTTACAAGCACGACAGGGCGCTCGAGCGACCCCACGTCGCCAACCTGGCACTCGTCCGTGCCGGTGTACCAGTGCAGACCTGAGCTTGACGGCCCTAGCGTGCCGCAGTCGGTGATCTGCTTGGCATTGGCGGTCAGATAGGCATTCGCCGTCGCCGACGGCACCCCGAACACGTATTCGAACAGGTCAGGGGGGAAGTACTTGCTATCAAGTACCCGCGGGGATGCGTCGCTCTTGTCCCCGTCGTCATCCAGTACGTCCTCGCCCTCGAGCTTGTCCTTACCGATCGGGCAGGACTTCGCGTTGCCGCTCAAGAGCCCATACCCTGGGCATAGCCCATTGCACGTACAGCTTTCGCACACGCCATTCAGCAGGTCGGTGGGAGACGGTGCGGGAGTGCCGAAGTTGGCGAGCCATTCGCCCAGCTGGCAGGTCGCGAAGCTGGCTCCGTCCACCTCGGCATCGCCCTTGGACCAGATCGAGACCGGGACCCCATGGCCGCCCGCATTGGGGTTCGGAATGATCTGCGCATTACCTAGGCCGATCGACGTGCCGGCGGCGATCAACGGCGCGGCCGGACTTGCGCCAAGGAGGCGGAACGTGCCGAACGACTGCTTGATCGTTGCGGCGGCGTTTTCTCCGGGCAGCGTACCGCGCGAGACGATGGTGACATAGAACGCGCTGTTCGATTCCGGATCCAGTTCGCAACGCGGCGTGCCGCTGCTCAGGTCGAGCCGGCAGAGCGTGGCATATGTCTGGTAGCTCGCTTCAAAGTCGCCGACGTTGGCGATCGTCGCGGCGGCCGGCAACACCCCTTCCAAGGGAAGACGTCCCTGGTTGGCGCCGTTACCGCCCACGTACCGGTACATCTTCTCTCGCACGCTCGCGTCAGGCTCGGCGAGACAAGGATCGATTGCCATGTCGGCAGGCTTTGGGGCGCTGCACGGCATCCAGAGCGGGGCGTTCGGATCAAACCATCCGCCCGCTGCAGACGACAGCATCGCCGCCGTGTTGACCTTGACGAACTCCAGCGCCTGGTTGAGCCCAGCTTCCGCTACTTGGAAGGCGATCTTGTAGCGATACTCATTACCCGCTGTACGCTGCTCACTGATGGCGAACCGCGCCGCAAACAGCGTGACGATGGTCAGGATCGCGAGCAGGACCATCGCGATAAGCAGAGTCGAAACGCCGCGCTGGCGCGACCGAAGGGACGGGTGCTTACGATTCATGGCAGCTCAGCACACTCGCTGTTAAGTTCCGCCGGAGTTTCCAGATCAGGAGCCGCGGGCGTCGCAATACATGCGTCACGCTCGGCGCTCGACTGATTGTTCAGGAACGTCAGAGCTTCCGTCCGGAGTCGCACTGCATCGCTCACCTGCCGAACGGTATCTCCGCTTGGCAACCGCCCCTGTAGGCAGAGCGACAAAACCCGCGTGCTCCCCCTCGCCAAGTCGAACTGGTCCGCCACGTTGTCACCGTCCGTATCCCGCTCGGCCAGCACGCGGCAAAACGGCGTTTCGTGCAATACCGGGGTGAATTTGGTGATCTGCACCGTATTGCGGTCTGTGATGTCTTGCCACCCCGCCAACCCGTTGCAGTCGATCACGCCGCTCGAAGCGTTTAGCTGAAGAACTCCAGTGGCTGCACGGCGGCGAATGCCGCGCACTTCGGTCGCCACCGGCGCCCCGCCGTTCGCTTGGCGATCGTACTCATACACCACGCACTCGTCCGTCGGCGTACTCAGGGTGTCGTATTGGGAGGGCGTGCTGGACGTCAGCACGCGTGTCACAGCGGACGCGTCGTAGCCGGCCCGCCGAATTTCCCGAACGACCAGATTCATGCTCGTCCGGAGCTCCTGTGTAAGTCGGCTCGACTGGATATTCTCGGAGTAGCTTCGAACCGTCGATACGGCAAACGCAGTTACTGCGCCGAGCACGATGAGGCCCGCGACGATGGCGACCATCATCTCGACGAGCGAGAAGCCGGCCTGCGGCTTCAACGAATGGGCATGGTTCACTCGCACACCACGACTCCTGGCAACTTTCTGTCTGCCGAGGCTGGGACACACAGGGATGGGCGTGCCATTGCATTCACGGTAAGTCGGAGCGCGTAACCCTTCGGCGTCTTGAACAGTAACGCGCCTGTGTCACCGATATCAGCAAGCGCACCGGTCTTCGGGTCGATCACGAACCCGGTGTCGCCAGCGAAGTCGACGGCGCCGTCTAGCTCGACACCCTTGAGATCCGCTTCACTCTCTGGAAAGCGAGCGATCTCGCACGTGGACTCGCTGCAATCACAGCCGTCGGCCGCCGACGCATCTTCGCTGTCGACGAGGACTGCCCCGAGGCACACGCCAGACCCCATGCCGTGGAAATCGACCCGCACCCACTGGTCGCGCTTGATCGCCTCCTGCTTGGCCTCCGCAAGGGCGACCACATAGTTGTCGACCGCACCCTTGAGCGCTTGCCGCTCCCTGAACTCCCGGAACGACGGGGCCGCAAGGGCGACGAGGATGGCCAGCACCGAGATCGTGACCATCAGTTCAACCAACGTCATACCGCGCTGCCCGCTGAGCACGCTGCCTCCCCTTGTCGCACCATGCAGCCCTAGCCTACACAGATTGGCCCGTGCTGGAGCCGCGGAATGACGACCAAGCGACTAGTGGATGGCGACGGCGGACGAGCGGTCACCAGATCGCCCAGGACCGATTGGCAAACACCGCGACAAACACACACAATGGATCATGGCGACAAGGGGGAAGGGGCAATGAAGGCACCAAACGTGCGTGGCTTCACACTGATCGAACTGATGGTGGTCGTCGCCATCGTGGCGATTCTCGCGGCGATTGCCCTGCCGATGTTCAGCGACCAGATGCGTAGGAGTCGTCGGTCCGAGGCTATCAGTCGCCTGCAGGATCTCCAGCTTCGGCTTGAGCGCCATCGGGTCGATAATGCGGAGTTCAGCAGCTTCGTGATGCCCGGCAGCCTGGACACGTCCTATTACACGTTTGAGCTCGAGGTGGACGAGGCCAACCCAGGGAGCCGCTACACTTTGACTGCTACGCCCGTCGCGGAAAGCGGGCAGAGCAAGGACAAATGCGGCACCTTGACGATTGAATTTGCCGATGGCGCGACCACCCGCACGCCTGACGACTGCTGGTGAAGCGTATCTCCGGTGAGTTCGAGGTCGGGCGCGCGTTCCAGTAAAAGTGCAGGTCGCTCCGGCCCGCTTGACGCGCTTTGGCAACTGCCCGCGATCCTGTGGACTGCGGTCGCGGGCGAAGGTGTAGCGGCTGTACTGGCTCTGACCCCCGGTGCGGAAGGCGATCGGTGGGCATACTTCGGCATTGCATCGTTAATGGTGCAGTGGGTTGCCCTCTCAACCATCTGCGCCTTGTATGTCGCGAGGCACTCACTCACCAGAGCGCGGCCACAGCTCATCGCCAACGTCGCATTGTTGCTTGTCATCGTTTTCACTTGGCTGGTTGGCGCAGCGGGCACGGCACTGTTCCGCGGGGGCCTGCCAGAGCAAGCGTGGTGGGGCGAGCATCTTTTCCGATTAACTGGGACGGCGTTGATCGTTGGGCTTCTTGCACTCGCGGCCTTTCGCCTGCACTGGCGCGCACGTCAGTACGCCCTTCGGACCAAGCAGGCCGAACTGGAGGCGCTGCAGGCGCGCATCCGTCCCCACTTCCTGTTCAACACGCTCAACACCGGCGCGGCCCTGGTGCACCAACGCCCCGAGCAGGCCGAGCGCCTGCTGCTAGACCTGGCGGACCTGTTCCGCGTGGCGTTGGCCGGACCGCGCGAGATCACGCTCGAGGAGGAACTGGCGCTCGCGCGTCGGTACCTCGAGATCGAGGCGTTGCGCTTCGGCGAGCGGCTGCGCGTGGAGTGGAAGCTGCCTGAAGTGATCCCCGCGGTTACCGTGCCGGCGCTCTCCATCCAGCCGCTGGTGGAGAACGCGATCCGGCACGGGGTCGAACGGGTGCCGACCGGCGGACGGCTCGAGATCACGGTGACCGCCACCGCGCGGGAGGTCCAGGTGCGGATCAGCAACCCGCTGGTGCTGGGGGATACCCGCCCGCCGCCCAGCCATCGCGTCGGACTGAGCGCGTCGCAGGCGCGGATCGACGCACTCACCGGCGGCCGCGGCCGGGTCGAAACCGGCGTGCAGGGCGAGCACTACGTGGCCACGGTGCGGCTCCCGCGCCGCTGACGCGCGTCGTGGCCGCTCAGGCGACCACGCGATAGCACGGCCGGTATTCGCCTGCGATCTTCATCCGCCGCTGCTCGACGAACGCGCGCAGCAGGCCGTCGAGCGCCTGCATCAGCTCGGGCTCGCCGTGGATCTCGAACGGGCCGTGCGCCTCGATCCGGCGCATGCCCTCTTCCTTCACGTTGCCGGCGACGATGCCGGAGAACGCGCGGCGGAGATCCGCGGCGAGCTCGTACGGCTTGCGTCCGCGGTGCAGGTCGAGTGCCGCCATCGCCTCGTGGCTGGGAATGAACGGGCGCTGGAACTCGAACGGGATGTGCACCGACCAGTTGAAGAAGAACGAATCCTTCTGCGCGATCCGGTGCTCGCGCACGCGATGGACACCGGCGGCCATGCGCTTGCCCACCGCCGCCGGGTCGCCGACGATGATCTCGTAGCGCGAGGTCGCTTCCTCGCCGAGCGTGAGCCGCAGGAAGCGGTCGATCTGCTCGAAATACGGCGCCGATTGGGTCGGGCCGGTCAGGATCAGCGGGAACGGCAGACCCTGGTTCTCCTCGCGCATCAGGATGCCGAGCAGGTACAGGATCTCCTCGGCGGTGCCGACGCCGCCGGGGAACACCACGATGCCGTGCGCGATGCGGACGAACGCCTCCAGGCGCTTCTCGATGTCCGGCATGATCACCAGGTGGTTGACGATCGGGTTCGGCGATTCGGCGGCGATGATCCCGGGCTCGGTGATGCCGATGTAGCGCGTACGGCGGCGGCGCTGCTTGGCATGCGCGATCGTCGCGCCCTTCATCGGCCCCTTCATCGCGCCCGGTCCGCAGCCGGTGCAGATGTCGAGCCCGCGCAGGCCGAGCTCGTAGCCGACCTGCTTGGTGTAGACGTACTCGTCGCGCGAGATCGAATGCCCGCCCCAGCACACCACCAGGTTGGGCTCGGTCGGGTGCAGGATGCGCGCGTTGCGCAGCAGGCGGAACACTGCGTCGGTGATGTCTTCGCCGGTCTGCAGGCTGCCGCTGTCGATGTCGATCGCGGTGTAGGCGAGGTCGCGCACCACCGCGAACAGCAGCTCGGCGACGCCGCGGATCAGCTCGCCGTCGACGAACGCCATGGCCGGCGCATTGATCAGGTCGATCACCACCCCGCGGTCCTGCTGGTGCACCTGGATGTCGAAGTGCGGGTACAGCTCGCGCGCCGCGCGCGGATCGTCGGAAGCGCTGCCGCTGGTCAATACCGCCAGCGCGCAGCGGCGCAGCAGATCGTGCATGCCGGTGGACGCGTCGCGCAGCTTGGCGACCTCGTCGCGCGACAGCACGTCCAGCCCGCCCCGCGGATACAGGCGCGCGTTCACGGTGGGCAGGGCGGTATCGATCAAGGCGGTCATTCCGGGCAACGTCCTGAAACGGATGGTGGGGGTCGCCGACTCTAGCGCAGCACTGGGCGGAAAAGAAAACGGCCGGGTCGCCCCGGCCGTTTTCCTGATCCAGCGGTCCCGATCAGAACTTGTAGCGGAAGGTCAGCTGGGCTGCCCAGCGGGACTCACCGCGACGATCACGCAGGCCGAAGCCTTCCGGCGAGAACTGGCCGCTGCTGTTGCGGGTCAGCGTGTACACGTACTTGCCGGTCGCCGGGTCGATGCCCGCGAAGTTCACGAAGCTGCGGGCCTGACCGCCGTTCGACTGGAAGAAGATCTCCTCGACCTGCCCCCAATCCTTGTTGAGCAGGTTGCCGACATTGAAGATGTCGAGCACCAGCTCGGTCTTGTGGCCCTCGAAGAAGCCCGGGAGCTCCTGGCGGACGCGCACGTCGAACGTGTTGACCCACGGGCCTTCGCTGCTGCTGCGCTGCATGACGCCGCCGCGGTTGCGCGCCAGATCCGGATTGCTGTTGACGAACGCCCAGAACTCGGCCTCCTCGGCAGCGCCGCCGCGGAAGATGACGTCGCCAGGACCGGTCGGGATGTACATCAGGTCGTTGCCCGCCGAGCCATCGCCGTTCATGTCGTTCTGGTACGTCCAGCTGTACGGCTTGCCGGAGCGGCCTTCATAGAACAGCGAGATCTCGGTGTCGTTGTCGCCGAAGAACTGCTTGCGGAAGCGCAGCGTTCCGACGAACCGGTCACGAATGGCGTAGTTCGACGGGGCGGCGACTTCCTCGTTCGGGTTGAACGTCGCGCGCGAGTTCCAGTTCGAGATCGAACGGCTGGACGTCAACGGGTTGACGTCGGTCGCGTTGGTGTAGCTGTACGCCAGCGACCAGCCCCAGGTGTCGTTGCGGCCCATGGGCTTCTCGAGCGCGACCGTCAGGCTCTGGCCCTCGCCCTTGTTGGTGTTCGAAGCCAGCAGGACTTCCCGGTAGGCCGTATTGGCGTTCGAGCGAGCCGTACCGTTGAAGTTGCCGTTGCCGGCCTGGTAGTTCGCAGGAGCGGTGTTGCGCCAGAACAGCTGGCGGCCGTCCTGGCCCGTACGGGTCGGCGCGCCGAGGTTCAGGTGCTGGTAGTAGATGCCGCTCTCGGTCGAGAACAGCACACCCTCGATCGACGCCACCATGTTCCACCAGGGCAGCTCATGCTCGAAGCCCAGGTTGGCCTTCCACACCGACGGCTGCTCCAGATCCGGCGCGAGGAAATCGACGTCCGCGCGCGCAGTGCCGATCCGCGGCGGGTTCGACGGGTTGAATGCCGGCGCAGTGGTGCAGTTGTTGCTGAAGCCCGACCCACAGCCGAACACCGAGATGCTCAGGCCATTGTTGGTGTACGGGTTGATGAGCCACACGTTGGCCGCGGCGCCCTGGAACAGGCCCACACCACCGCGTAGCTGCGTGGGACGCTCGGTGTTGAAGGTGTAGTTGAAGCCGACGCGCGGCTGCCACAGCGACTTCCCGTCCACCGTGCGGTCGTTGCGGTAACCGAACGTGTTGGACGCTGCCGCGTTGTACAGCGGACGGTCGTCCACCCCGAGCCGGTCATAGCGCACACCGTACTGGACGGTAAGGTTCGACGACACCGACCAGGTGTCCTGGATGAACAGACCGGTATTACTGAACTCCGCCTGCGCCGCCGCGTCATTGAGATTGCCGGTCGCCGGCAAACGCAGCGCGTAGTCGCGATAACGGCCGTTCTGGAAGTCGGTCAGGCTGTTGAACGTGTAGGTGCCGAAGTACGACTCGACGAACAGGTTGTAGATCTCGTTGCTCTCGTAATCGACACCGAACTTCAGCGCGTGGTCGCCAAGGAACAGGTTACCGATCAGGAAGCCGGTCCAGGTCTCGGTATCCAGCACGTTGGCGTGACGGAACTGCTCGGTACCGAAACGGAAGTTCTGGCCGCCGGCGAAGTTGACCTGCACCTGCGGCTGATTGCCGAACGTGCGCGGCTCGCTGTGGTAGTCGCGATAGGTGACGCTCGCCTCGGTCGAGAAGTTGTCGCTCCAGTCGGCAAACCACTCGCCCACGTAGTTGGTGAACTCCTTCTGCTGGTTGTACCAGTAGCTGGACAGCGAGAAGAAATTGGTGCCGAAGCCCGGCAGGATCGCCTCGTCCTGCTCGGTCTTGTTGACCCGGAAGCTGGCGCGCTGGGCGTCGGTGATGTTCCAGTCGAGCTTGACGAGCGCGCTTTCGCTGGTGGTCTTGGTGCCGTCGCCAGCAGCCAGACCGCCGGCGGTCAGGCCGTAACCCTGGGCGAACTGCTGCACGCGCGTGACGTCGTTCATCGTGATGTTGCCCACGATGTTGCTCGCACCGCTCCCGACCGGACCCGAGTCGCCGCCCGGCGCGGTGATCTCGCTCTTCTCGTAGTTGGCGAAGAAGAACAGGCGATCCTTCACGATCGGGCCGCCAAGGGTGGCGCCGTAGGTGAAGTCCTCTTCGAATCCGGCGAACTCGGTGTCATTGGCACCATCGCCCACCCAGTCGGCCTCGCGGTAGACGTAATACGCCGTCCCGTGGAACTCATTGGTGCCCGACTTGGTGACGGCGTTGATGTTGGCGCCGGTGTAACCCTTCTGGGTCACGTCGTAATTGGTGTAGTTCACCTGCACTTCTTGGATCGCGTCGATCGAGATCGGCTGACGGATCGTCGGCAGGTTGTTCGACTCGAGACCGAACGTGTCGTTGGTGGACACGCGGTCGATGGTGATGGAGTTGTAGCGGGTGTTCTGGCCCGCGGCGGAGATCTCGCCGCGCTCCTTGTCGGTCTGGGCGAAACGCGGATCCAGTCGCGCGTAGTCCTGCAGGTCGCGGTTGATCGAGAAGAAACCTTCGATCTGCTCGCGCGTCACCGCCGTGCCCGCGCCGATGCGGTCAGCGCTGAATACGGCCGAGGTATCGGTGATCTGGGCTTCGACGGTCTCGAGGGTGGCAACGTCGCTATCGAGCTGCACGTTGACCTGCGCGACCTGGTCCAGACCGAGGAAGATGCCTTCAGCGGCGCTGGCGCCGGCGCCGGCCTTGTTGACCGTCACCGTGTACGGGCCGCCGACGCGCAGACCGCGCGCGTTGTAACGTCCGTTCTCGTCCGTGACCGCCCGGCTGACCGTGCCGGATTCGGTGTGCACGATCGTGACTTCTGCGCCGGCGACCGGACGGTTGTCGGCACCGAGCACTTGGCCGGTGACTCCCGCGGTGGTGTTCTGCGCGAAAGCGGGCGCGGTGGCAAGGGCGGCGAGCAGTCCCAGCGTGAGCTTGGACATGCGGACGCGATTGGAGTGGGTCATCGTGTTGGCCTCGATGGATGTGAAGCGTTCGCGGCGAGCATCGACCGGTCGGGACGCTGGCGCGCAATTCGGAGAAATCCCCTGGAGTGACCCGGCTTCCTGCCTGCCCGCCGGGTTAACAGCAGTTTAACAGGGTAAGCCCCGTTCATGACAGTACGTTGACGCTGAATGGTTCTAGCTGGACGGTTTCGCCAGCGGCGCCTCAGGGGGGCGCGATCTGCAGGTAGGTGCCCAGTCCGTCCAGGAACATCTGCACCGAGATCGCCACCAGCAACATGCCCATCAGCCGCTCCAGCGCGGTCAGCACGCGCTGGCCCAGCAGCCGGTACAGGTAGGTGGCGGAGAACAGCAGGGCCGCCGTCGCGGTCCATGCCACCAGCAGCGCGATGCTCCAGTCGTCGAGGCGACCCGGATCGCGGTTGCCCATCAGCATCACTGCAGCCATGCCGGACGGCCCGGCAACCAGCGGGATCGCCATCGGAACGATGAACGGCTCGCCGTCGGGCAGCTCGCCCATCAGCCCTTCCGGCGGTGGGAAGATCATGCGGATGCCGATCAGGAACAGCACGATGCCGCCGGCGATCTGCACCGATTCCTGGCGCAGGTGCATCAGCTCCAGCACGTACTTGCCGCCCCACAGGAACGCCATCAGCACCGCCAGTGCGATCAGCAGCTCACGGGCCAGCACGATGCGCTGCCGCTTCGGCGGCAGGCTGCGCAGCAGGCTCAGGAACACCGGGATGTTCCCGAGCGGGTCGAGGATCAGGAACAGCAGCAGCGCCGCGGAGGCGATGGTCATGCCGCCTCCCACACCCGGCCGCGGTGGGCGGCGCCCGCGGGCGACAGCAGGGTGACGCAGGCGTCGGCGTACACCGCCGGGTCGCGCGCGGTCCGGTCGTGTTCGTCGACGTAGGCGCGCGCGCGCAGCGGCGTGCGCATCGGCCCAGGCCGCAGCCCGCACACCCGCAGCGACGTGTTGGCGCTCTCCGCGTGCAGGATCCGCACCAGCGCATCGAGCCCGTGCTGCGCGACGCCGTACCCGCCCCAGAACGCCTGCGACACCCGCTCGGGATCATCCAGCGTGAACACCAGCGCGGCATCCGGCGCCTTCAGCAGCAGCGGCAGGCAAGCCTGCGACAACCACCACGGCGCGGTCAGGTTGACGTGCAGCGCGCGCGCGAACGCCGCGGGGTCGGTGTGCTGAAGCGGGGTCAGCCCGCGGAATTCGGCGGCACAGTGGAGCACGCCGTCGAGCCGGCCCAGCTCGCCCTCAATCCGCTCGGCCATCTGCACGTAATCGTCCGGCGTCGCGCCTTCGAGATCGAGCGGATACAGCAACGGCTTGCGGCCGCTCGCCGCCACCGCGTCGTAGACACGGTTGAGCCGAGGCACCTTGCGCCCGAGCAGGATCACCGTGGCGCCGGCGCGCGCGCAGGCCTGCGCGGCCGCGCTGCCGAGCCCGCCAGTGGCGCCGGTGACCAGCACCACGCGGCCGTCAAGGACGCCCGCGCTCACGCGCGCTGGGCCTCCGCGATCATGCGCGCAAGCTCGCCGGACTCGTACAGCTCCAGCGTGATGTCGCAGCCGCCGATCAACTCGCCGTTGATGAACAGCTGCGGGAACGTCGGCCAATTCGAGAAGCGCGGCAGGTTGGCGCGCACTTCCGGATCCTCGAGCACGTTGACCGTATGCAGGTCGGTCGCACCGGCCGCCTTCAGCGCCTGCACCGTACGGCTGGAGAAGCCGCACATCGGGAACTGCGGGGTGCCCTTCATGAAGAGCACGATCGGGTGGCTCTGGACTTCGGACTGGATCCGCTCGAGCACGGACATGGGGAGCTCCTGCAACGATGCGGGGCCGGCGTGGCTGCCGGCCCGCGAGTGTGGGGGGTTACAATGCACATTGTAATCGTTCGTCTTGCCGGGCACGCGCCGCATGCCGTGTCCGGGTCCCCCTGAGCCCCGCCGTTGAGGAGCACGCCATGGCTTTCGAACTGCCGCCCCTGCCCTACGACCGCAGCGCCCTCGAGCCGCACATGTCGGCCGAGACGCTCGACTTCCACTATGGCAAGCACCACAAGACCTACGTCGACAACCTCAACAAGCTGATCGAGGGCAGCGAGTTCGCCAACGCCGCGCTGGAGGAGATCATCCGCAAGTCGCAGGGCGGGCTGTTCAACAACGCCGCCCAGGTCTGGAACCACACCTTCTTCTGGAACTGTCTGAAGCCGGCGTCGGCGGGCGGCGGCGGCGAGCCGACGGGCAAGCTGGCCGAGGCGATCGCGAAGACGTTCGGCGACTTCACCCGCTTCAAGGAGGAGTTCACCAAGGTGGCGATCGGCACGTTCGGCTCCGGCTGGGCGTGGCTCGTGCAGCGTCCGGACGGCTCGCTCGCGCTGGTGAGCACGTCCAACGCCGGCACCCCGCTCACCGGCGAGGACACCCCGCTGCTCACCTGCGACGTGTGGGAGCACGCCTACTACATCGACTACCGCAACGCCCGGCCGAAGTTCCTCGAAGCGTTCTGGAACCTGGTCAACTGGGACTTCGTGGCGTCGAACCTGCGTTGACGCGCAGCCACAGGTGAAACGAAAACGGCCGGGGCGACCCGGCCGTTTTTTCGTCAGCGGGGGTGCGGCTCAACCGAGCAGGCGCGCCACCACCGGCGCGACCTGCGCTTCGCGGCCGAGTGCGGCACCGACCCGGCGCAGCGCCTGTGCGAGCGTCTCGGCCGAATCCGCGCGCAGTGTGGCGTGGCCGACCTTGCGTCCGGCGCGCGCCGACTTGCCGTAGTCGTGCCAATGGCCACCGGGCTCGGCGAGCACGGCCGCGGCCGCCGGCAGTTCGCCCACCCAGTTGAGCATGCAGGCATGGCCGAGCATGCGGGTATCGCCGAGTGGCAGGCCAAGCACCGCGCGCAGGTGGTTCTGGAATTGCGAGGTTTCGCTGCCCTCGATCGTCCAGTGACCGGAGTTGTGCACCCGCGGCGCCATCTCGTTGGCAAGCAGTTCGCCGTCGCGGCAGAACAGCTCCAGCGCGAACACGCCAACGTAATCGAGCGCCTCGGCGACCTTGCGCGCGTGTGCGAACGCGGTCTGCGCGAGCGCCTCGTCCACCCGCGCCGGCGCCAGGCTCGCCGACAGGATGCCGTCGACGTGCCAGTTCTCGGTCAGCGGCCAGGTGCGGAACTCGCCGTCGCGCCCGCGCACCGCCACCACCGACAGTTCGCGCTCGAACGCGACGAAGCCCTCCAGGATCAGCCCGACCTTGGCCGCCTGTGCGCCGAGCGCGGCCCATGCGGCCTCGGCATCGTCCGCGTTGCGCAGGCGGAACTGGCCCTTGCCGTCGTAGCCGAGCCGGCGGGTCTTCAGGATGCACGGGGGGCCGATGCGCGCGATCGCCGCCTGCAGGCCCTCGAACGAGTCCACCGCGGCGAACGGCGGCACCGGAATGCGAAGCTCGCGGAACAGCGTCTTCTCCTCGAGCCGATCCTGCGCCACCGCCAGCGCGCGCGGATTCGGGAACACCGGCACGCGCTCGGCCAGCCAGCGCGCGGCTTCGGCGGGCACGTTCTCGAAGTCGAACGTGGCGACGTCGACTTGCGAGGCGAACGCGGCAAGCGCGTCGTGGTCGGTGTAGTCGCCGACGATCAGCGGCGCGAACTGCCCCGCGCACGCTTCGGCGGTCTGGTCGAGCACGCGGAACCGCAGTCCGAGTGGCGCGCCGGCCAATGCCAGCATGCGCGCCAATTGTCCGCCGCCGAGGATGCCGACCGTGGTCATCGTACTGCTCCTCACGCGCGCGGATCCGGATGCGCCAACACGTCGTCGGTCTGCTGGCGACGGAACTCCGCCAGCGCCTGCGCGATCGCCGGATGCTCAGGCGCGAGCAGCGCGGCGGCGAACAGCGCGGCATTGGCCGCGCCCGCCGGGCCGATCGCGAACGTCGCCACCGGGATGCCGGCCGGCATCTGCACGATCGACAGCAGTGAATCCAGGCCGTTCAGCGTCTTCGACTGCACCGGCACGCCGAGCACCGGCACTGCGGTCTTGGCCGCGAGCATGCCGGGCAGATGGGCGGCACCGCCGGCACCGGCGATGATCGCGCGCAGGCCGCGGCCAGCCGCGGCGTCGGCGTAGTCGAACAGCAGATCGGGCGTGCGGTGCGCGGAGACCACGCGCACCTCATGCGGAACGCCGAGCGCGTCCAGCCGCGCGGCGGCGTGCTGCATCGTCTCCCAGTCGGAGCGCGAGCCCATGACAATGCCGACCAGCGGGGCGGAAACGGGGTTCGACGGAGGCGTGCTCATTGGCGGTGTTCGCGCGCAAAAACGTATTCTAGCGCCCCACCCGCACGCCCCGGCATGGCCATGGACCGCAAGCTGCTCGACCTGCTCGTCTGCCCGACCACCCGGCAACCGCTGTCGCTGCTGGACGCACGCGGCCTGCAGGCGCTCAATGCCGCGATCGCCTCGGGCAGCGTGAAGCGCGCCGACGGCGCGGCGCAGGCCGACCCGCTGGCGGAGGCGCTGGTCACCCGCGACCGTCGCACGGTGTACCGCGTCGACGACGGGATCCCGGTGCTGCTCGCTGAGGAGGCGATTACCACCGCCCAGGTCGACGGCTTCACGGCATGAGCGGCACGCGCGTCGCTCCGCCGCCGGCTGAGCTGGTCGAAGCCGACGTCGCACGCGCGCTCGCCGAGGACGTCGGCGGCGGCGACGTCACCGCGATGCTGCTGCCCGACGTCGACGACGATGCCTACCTGCTGTGCAAGGAAGACGCGGTGGTGTGCGGGCGGCCGTGGTTCGACGCCTGCCACCGCGCGCTGCAGCCGGACGTGCGCATCGACTGGCGCGTGGCCGAGGGCGACCGCGTCGCCGCCGGCACCGTGCTCGCCACCCTGCGCGGCCGCGCGCGGGCGCTGGTCACCGCCGAGCGCGCCTCGCTCAACTTCCTGCAGACGCTGTCCGGCACCGCGACGGTCACCGCGCGCTACGTCGAGGCGGTGCGCGGCACCCACACGCGCATCCTCGACACCCGCAAGACCCTGCCCGGCCTGCGCCTCGCGCAGAAGTACGCGGTGCGCGTGGGCGGCGGCGAGAACCACCGCATCGGCCTGTACGACGCGGTGATGCTCAAGGAAAACCACGTGCGCGCGGCCGGCTCGGTCAGCGCGGCGATCCGGGCCGCGCGCGCGATGCATGCGCAGCTGCCGCTGATCGTGGAAGTGGAGACGCTCGACCAGCTGCGCGAGGCGCTGGCCGAAGGCTGCGACCGGATCCTGATCGACGACTTCGACGCCGCGACCCGGCGCGAGGCGGTGCGCATCGCCGCCGGGCGGATCCCGCTGGAAGTGTCCGGCGGCGTCGACCTGGCCGGACTGCGCGCCATCGCCGAGGACGGCGTCGACTGCATCTCGATCGGCGCACTGACCAAGCACGTGCGCGCGATCGACCTGTCGCTGAAGCTGGGGCCGCCGCCGGCCTGACGGCAGCCCCCGGGACGGTTACGCCAGCAGCCACCAGGCGGCGGCGGCCACGCCGATCGCGGCGATCGCGACCGTGACCCAGAACGTGCGCGAATGCACCTTCGGCGGTTCCTCGTCGTGGCTCGGCACGCTGTCGAGCTGGCCGGTCGACAGCAGGCGGAAGCGCAGCGTGTCGAAGCCAAGCTCGTCGCCGGGCTTGGCCACGCCGCGCGAGACGCGGCGGCCGTTGATGAAGCTGCCGTTGGTCGAACGCAGGTCCTCGATGTGGAGGCCGTCTTCGGCCGGGACCAGGCGCGCGTGCTGGCGCGACAGACCGGTGTGGTCGAAGCGCAGGTTGCACTCGGCGGCGCGGCCGAGCACGGTCTGCCCGACCACCGGGAAGCTGCGGCCGAACGCTTCGCCGGCCACGCAGCGCAGCACGAAGCGCGGCAGCGCGGCGCGCACCGCGGTGGCACCGGCGTCGTTCACCGGCAGTCCCTCCGCCGCCGGGCCGAGGTGCGGCACATCGATCGTCATCAGCCGCGCCTGCACGCCGCCGATGCTGAGCGTGTCGCCGGCGCGCAGCGCGATCATGCCGTCGACCGCCCGCTCGTTGACCTGCACCTGCGCGTCCGCAGGCACCTGCAGCATCACCCCGACGTCGCTCACGTGCAGCTCGCAGTGCTGCGGACGGACGCCCGCGCGGTCGATGACGATCTGCGCCTGCGGATCGCGGCCGACCCGGTTGACGCCGTTGTTGAGGATGACCTGGGGATGTTCGCCCCCGGGAAAAACGAGCTTGAGCGGTTCGCGATCCATGGGCTGACACGTCGTTGGGGCTTGCCGCAGCGCTCTGGCCGATCCAGAGTTACGGCATGCCGACACTTGTGATGCTACTGGTTGTTTTCGGCCTGACGATGGCGTTCTGGAGCGCCGGCCGGGCAGCGGCGGAACGCGCCGTCGCGGTCGGCCGCAACGCCTGCCAGGCGGCGGGGGTGCAACTGCTGGACCACACCGTGCACGCGCGCGGCCTGCGCCTGCGGCGCGGACCGGACGGCTGGCTGGGCCTGGAACGTATCTTCCGCTTCGAGTATTCCGAGGACGGAGTGGAGCGCCACATCGGCCAGCTGGTCCTGTTCCGCGGTCAGCTCGTCGCCTTCAGTGGCCCGCCCCGGTCCACCAACGTCATCACGCTGAACTAGGGCAGCCGGTCATTTTACCAGCCGCAGGTGGCCGCCGCGACGGGGGCCGGGGCGGTCGGGCCCGTCGTCCGGGCCGTCGTCCGGGCCGTCGTCCTCGGGCGGCGCCTCGCTCGGCACCGCGGTCAGCACCGGACGCGACGCCGCCGGCTCCTCGCTCGGCGCCGACGGCAGGCCGTCGTCGGGCAGCGCCATGCCGTGCCCGGTCTCGCGCGCATAGATCGCCAGTACCGCGTCCACCGGCACCACCACGCCGTGGCCGACCCCGCCGAAGCGGGCATGGAAACTGATCTGCTCGTTGTCCATATGCAGATGCGCCACCGCGCGCTCGGCGACGTTGAGCACCACCTTGCCGTCCTTGACCGCATGCGGCGGCACTTCCACGCCGGGCCGGGTGGCGTCCACCAGCAGGTGCGGGGTCATCCCGTTGTCGGCGATCCATTCGTACAACGCCCGCAGCAGGTACGGGCGGTAACTGGTCATCGGCGGTACGGCGTCGCTCATGCCGGCAGTGTAGCGGCGCCGGCGTGCGCGATCACGCCGGCGCGAGCGTCGCCTCCAGCAGGCGTCCGATCAGCGCCTGCGCGCGCGCGGCCTTGTCCTCGTCGTACTCGCCGCTGCGTTCGTCCATGTAGATGCGCTGGCTGATCTCCAGCTGCACCGCGTCCACGCCTTCGTGCGGACGACCGTAATGGCGGGTGATGTAGCCGCCCTTGAAGCGGCCGTTGACCACCCAGTCGAACTCGTCCTGCGCTTCCAGCACCGCCACCAGCCGCCGCTGCAGTGCCGGCGAGCAGCTGGTGCCGTCGGCCGTGCCGAGGTTGAGGTCGGGAAGCCGGCCTTCGAACAGGAACGGCAGCTCGCCCTTGATCGAATGCCCTTCCCACAGCACCGCGCGTCCGTGCAGCCCGCGCAGCCGCTCCAGCTCGTCCGCGAGGGCCTCGTGGTAGGGCCGCCAGTAGCGCTCCAGGCGTGTGGCGGTCTCCTCCGGCGACGGTGCCTCGCCCTCGAGGTAGATCGGCTGGCCGTCGAAGCGCAGCGTCGGGCACAGACCGGTGGTGTTCTGCCCCGGGTACAGCGACACGTCGTCCGGCGGGCGGTTGAGGTCGATCACGTAGCGCGAGTAGCGCGGCACGATCATCGACGCGCCGAGCCGGCTGACGAAGCGGTACAGGCGCGAGACGTGCCAGTCGGTGTCCGGCACGGCGCGTGCCTCGGCGGTCATCCGCGCGGCGATCGGCTCCGGGAGGGCGGTACCGTCGTGCGGGACGCTCACCAGCAGCGGCGCGCTGCCGCGGTGCACGATGTGGGTGTCCATCGCGGAAGTGTACGGCGGGCGCGGCGCACGCGGCCGTCGGCTCGCACGCACTGCGCCGCGTCAGTCGAAGCGTTCGAGGCGGTACGGCGCCGGATCCAGCGCGGGCGGGCGGCGCTGGATCAGGTCCGCGACCAGCTGGCCGGTCGCGGTGCTCATGCTCACACCCATCATTCCGTGGCCGGTGGCGAGCCACACGTGGTCGCGCCCCGGCACCGGCCCGATCACCGGCAGGTCGTCCACGCTCATCGGGCGCCAGCCGTACCAGCGTTCCAGCACCTCCGGACCGGTCGGCTCGCGCAGGTATTCGGCCGCGCCCCGCTCGAGCGCACCGAGCCGGCGCGGATTGAGGCGGTCGTCGTAGCCGGAGAACTCCATCGTGCTGCCGAGCCGGAAGCCATCGCCCCAGGCGGTGACGCATACCGAGCGCTCGCGCAGCACGATCGGCCGCTGCGGCACCAGCGCGGGGCGGGTGTAGGTGATCGAGTACCCCTTGCCCGGCTGCATCGCGCGCTTCAGCTGCGGTGCGCCGATCGCGTCGCACAGCCGCGGCGACCAGGCGCCGAGCGCGATCACCGCATCGCGCGCATCGACCGTACCGTGCGCGGTGTGGATGCGCACGCCGTCGCGCGCGACGTCCAGCCCCGCGAACGCGCAGTCCTCGACGATCTCGCCGCCGCGCTCGCGCACCACGCGCGCCAGTTCGGCGACGTAGCGGTCCGGGCGCACCACCGCGTCGCCGTCGAAGCGGATCGCGCCGGCGACGCCCGGCTTCAGCGCCGGCTCCATCCGCTCGTAGGCGGCGCCGTCGATCGCTTCCACCGCCACGCCCAGCTCGTGCAGCAGCTCGTGATCGCGCTGCGCCTGCGCAAACGCCGCCCGATCGCGGTAAACGTAGTCGAGGCCGGCCTCGGCAAACTCGCAGCGCAGGCCGTAGTCGCGCACCCACTGCGCCAGCCGCGCGCGCGAGTCGTTGAGCAACGCCGCCTTGCCGTAGGCGCTGCTGCGCCAGTCGCGTGGATTGCAGCGCACGGCGAACCGCCACAGCCAGCGCCACAGCGCCGGATCCATGCGTGGCGCCACGTACAGCGGCGCATCCGGTTGCAGCATCCAGCGCAGTGCGCGCGCGACTACGCCGGGTGCGGCCAGCGGCGGCGCGTGGCTCGGCGTGATCGTCCCGCAGTTGCCGTGCGAGCTGCCGCCGCCGACGCGGCCGGCGTCGATCACTCGCACGCCGCGCCCTGCCTCGAGCAGCGCGAGCGCGCAGGCCAGACCGATCACGCCGCCGCCGGCAACCAGGACATCGACGTTTTGCTGCGGAGACGACATGGCACCGGCGGCTCGGACATGGGTGCGCAAGGGTAACCGCTGCGGCGCCGCGCGCCGCGAATCACGCCATCGCGCGCAGCGGCGGCAGGCGGCCGTAGGTCAGGCCACGCCACAGCCATTCCATCGGCCCGAAGCGGAACCGCTGCAGCCACCAGCGGCTGAAGGCGACCTGCGCCACGAACACCGTCAGCACGAACAGCGGCTGCCACGCGCGCGGCAGCTGCTGGAAGAAGTCCAGGCCGTAGCCGTAGAACACCCAGGTGCCGACCAACGACTGCAGCAGGTAGTTGGTCAGCGCCATCCGCCCGGCCGGCGCCAGCCACCCGAGCGCGCGCGCCACGCGCGGTGCCTGCAGGCCGCGCACGATCCAGGCGAGGTAGCCCAGCGCCATCAGCAGCGCGCCCACGCCGCCGAGCGTGGTCGCAACGCCCATGATCAGGTCGAGCCGCGCCATGTCGAGGGTCGGCATCAGCGCGAAGCCGGCCAACACCAGCGCCAGCCCCAGCGGCCAGGCGATCCAGCGCAACCGCGCGTACAGCCGCGCGTGCTCGGCCGGACGCGCGATCGCTCCGCTGCGCAGGAACCAGCAGCCCAGCACGAACAGGCCGAGCACCTGCCAGCCGAACGAGAACACCATGTAGGTCAGGAACTGCAGCGCGTCACGTGCGCGCTGCGCGGTGGCGTCGAGCCAGCTGCCGTCGCCGTAGGCGGCCGCCTGCGCCGCGGTCATCTCCGCCCACGCGCGCGCCTGTTGCTGCAGTTGCTGGTTGAAGCCGGCGGCGGCGCGCGGCTCCAGCTGGATCAGCGAGCCAAGCGCGCCCATGGCGAGCACGAACAGCAGCGGCGCGAGGTACAGCCCGAGCGCCCACCACGGCAGCTGCCGCACCGGCACGTGGCGGAAGATCGCCAGCAGCGGCAGCGCGAGCAGCGCATAGGCGGTGAGCACGTCGCCGGACCACACCAGCAGCATGTGCGCGAGGCCGATCGCCAGCAGCGCGAACGTGCGGCGCAGGTAGACCGACGCGAACGGGCGGCCGCCGCTCTCCGCGCGCGCCATCATCACCGCGAAGCCCATGCCGAACAGCAGCGAGAACAGCGGGTAGAACTTGCCCTGCACCAGCACGTAGACCAGCGCATCGACCGCGCGGTCGGCCCCGCGCAGCGCCGGATCCACGCCACTCAGCGCGGCGTTCAGCGGCCCGGCCATCGCCTCGATGTTCATCAGGAAGATGCCCAGCAGCGCGAAGCCGCGGATGACATCCATCGCCTCGATGCGCTCGGCAGCCGCCACCGGCCGCAAGGTCTGCCCGTCGTGCATGCCCGTCTCCCCCGAGATCGCCGCATCATCGGCGCGCGGGCGGTGCACGGCAAGGCGCCCCCAGAACGCCGACGGCCCGCCGAGGCGGGCCGTCGTGGGGCGCCGGGAACGCGCGCGTCAGTGGTGGTGACCGCCGTCGCCGTGCACGTGGCCGTGCTCGATCTCCTCAGGCGCCGCCTCGCGCACGTCGACCACCTCGATGGCGAAGTGCAGGTCCTTGCCGGCCATCGGGTGGTTGAGGTCGACGTCGACCACGCTCATGCCGACCTTGTGGATGGTCACTGCGCGCGGACCGAAATTGGTCGACAGCACGGTCTGCATGCCCGGCTCCAGGCGCGCCTCGCGGAAGTACTTCTTCGGCACCCGCTGGATCAGGCCCTCGCGGCGCTCGCCGTAGGCCTCGGCGGCCGGCACGTCGACCTCGAACTTGTCGCCCGCCTCGCGGCCTTCCAGCGCCTTCTCCAGGCCCGGAATGATGTTGCCGTGGCCCATCAGGATGGCCAGCGGCTCGCCGCCCTCGGAACTCTCCATCGGCGCCTGGCCGACTTCGCTGACGGTGTAGTGGAAACGGACGACGCGGTCTTTCTCGATCTTCATGGCGGGTGGCTGCCGATGTGAGGCCGGCGTATGGGATTGCCGACGGTGAAGTGAACGGCGAAGCTACCCGCCGTGACGAAGGCCGCGCATTATCCGGACAAGCCCGCTCCCGCGCCAGCAAGCGGGGGGCCGCTCCGCACTGCCGGCATGCTGGCGCTCGCCTGCCTGCTGGCCGCGTGCGCTGCGCCCGGAACCGCCGTCCGCCGCCCCGCGCCGCCGGCGTCGCCGTCGCCTGCCTGGTCCACGGCGACGCCCGCCGATCCGGTCGCGGCAAACGCGGTACTGATGCGCGCGATCAGCCTGGTCGGCACGCCGTACCGTTACGGCGGCAACACCCCCGAAGGCGGGTTCGACTGCAGCGGTCTGGTCAATTACGTGTTCCGCGACACCGTCGACCTGCGCCTGCCGCGCAGCTCGCGTGAGCTGGCGGCCTGGCAAGGGCGGCCGATCGCGCCCGAGCGGCTGGCCCCCGCCGATCTGGTGTTCTTCGGTTCGGGCGGCACGGTCACCCACGTCGGCATCTATGTCGGCGAGGGCCGCTTCGTGCACGCCCCGAGCACCGGCGGCACCGTCCGTCTGGACCGGCTCGACGGCCCGTACTGGCGCAGCCGCTACAGCGGCGCCAAGCGGGTCCTGACGCAGCGGATCTCCAAAAACTGAGAAAAATCACGGGGTTGCTTCACCACCCCTTAACGGGTGTTTTACAACCCGGTCGGCGAGCCGGGGTAAGGTCGCCCCTCGTGCCCGACCCGTGATGACCGCGTGACCCCTGCTTTCCATCACTCCGGCCGCCCTGCCGCCACCCCGCTCCGCCTGCTGGCGGCTGCCCTGCTGTCCCTGGCCAGCCTGCCTGTCCTGGCGCAGCAGGCCCCGGTGGAGGCACCTGGCCTCGGCGCCGACCGCGCGGACCTGCCGGCGCCGCCGGCCCGCAGCCTGACCCTGCCGGAAGCGATGAGCCTGTCCGATCGCGCGCTCATCCTCGCGACCGACCTCAACCGCCTGCTGCTGCCCGCCAAGCCGGAGGCCCCGGCCGCCGAGGCCGGCAGCGACAGCAAGGTGCGCCGCGTGCTGCAGAGCGCGCTGACCCTGCTCGGCACCCCGTACCGCTGGGGCGGCAATTCGCCCGACAGCGGTTTCGACTGCAGCGGCCTGGTCCGCTACGTGTTCCGCACCACGCTCGGCATCGAGCTGCCGCGCGTGTCGCGCGAGATGGCCAGCACCGGCCGGCCGATCAACGATCGTGCCGCGCTCGCCGCCGGCGACCTGGTGTTCTTCGGTCGCAAGGGCAAGGTGGACCACGTCGGCATCTACCTCGGCGACGGCCGTTTCGTGCACGCGCCGCGCACCGGCCGCGACGTCACCGTCTCCAGCCTCGAAACCGGCTACTGGGCCGGCAAGTTCCTCGCCGCACGCCGCGTCGACGGCATCTGATCCATCGCGTTCCGCAAGGCCGCCCTCGGGCGGCCTTTTTGCATGGGTGCCTGCAACTGGAGGTTCGCGGGCTGCGACGCTGCGGCACACTATGCGGCCTTCTCCGCGAGCTCCGCGATGTTCCGCCCGTTCTCCCTCGCGCGTGCCGCGCTGCTGTCCCTCGCCGCGGCCTCGGTGGCCGCCGCCGACGAACCGCTCGCTCCGCTGGCGGCGCCGCAATCGCCGACGCACTGGCACCAGCCGGTGGCGCCGTTCCGGCTTGCCGACAACACCTGGTACATCGGCACTGCGGGGCTCAGCGCGCTGCTGATCAAGGGCGACGCCGGCGCGGTGGTCATCGACGGCGGGTTGCCGCAGGCGGCGCCGCTGCTGCTACAGCGGATACGCGAACTCGGCGTCGAGCCCGCGGACGTGCGCCTGATCCTGCATAGCCATGCGCACTTCGACCACAGCGGTCCGCTGGCCGCGTTGAAACGCGCGACCGGCGCGCACGTGGTCAGCAACGCCGAATCCGCCGCGCTGCTGGCGCGCGGCGGCAGCGCCGATCTGCATTTCGGCGAACAGTTCTGGTATCCGGCGGTACAGGCCGACCGCCTGGTGCAGGATGGCGAGACGATCGCGCTCGGGACGCTGCGGCTGACCGCGCATTTCACGCCAGGCCACACCCCGGGCAGCCTGAGCTGGACCTGGACCGACACCCGCGACGGCAAGCCGGTGCGCATCGCCTACGTCGACAGCCTGACCGCACCGGGCTACCGCCTGGTCGGCCACCCGCACTACCCGCGCATCGCCGAGGACTTCCGCCGCACGTTCGCCACGGTACGCGCGCTGCCGTGCGATCTGCTGATTACGCCGCATCCGGAAGCGAGCGGCTGGGATGCGGCACGCGGCATCGCGACCGCGCCGGCGAGCTGCGCGCAATACGCCGACCGCGCGCGCGAGCGCTTCGAGCGCCAGTACGCCGAGCAGCGCGCGGAGGCCCGCTGATGCCGTACGCGCCGATCATTGGCACGCTCGGCTACGTGCTCTCGCCGGACGCGCGCGAGGTGCTGCTGATCCACCGCAACGCGCGGCCGGGCGACCATCACCTCGGCAAGTACAACGGCCTCGGCGGCAAGCTGGAGCCGGACGAGGATGTCGCCGCCGGCATGCGCCGCGAGATTCTCGAGGAAGCCGGAATCGAGTGCGAGGAGATGGTGCTACGCGGCACGGTCAGCTGGCCCGGTTTCGGCAAGCACGGCGAGGACTGGCTCGGCTTCGTGTTCCTGATCACCCGCTTCCGCGGCACGCCGCTCGAGCGCAATCCGGAAGGCACGCTGGAATGGGTGCCGCGCGAACGCCTGCTGGAGCTGCCGATGTGGGAAGGCGACCGCCACTTCCTGCCGCTGGTGTTCGACGACGACCCGCGACCGTTCCACGGTGTGATGCCCTACCGCGACGGGCGCATGGTGTCCTGGCGTTACTCGCGTTGACCGGCACCCCGCCGCCACGCTATCGCCTGATCGCGTTCGACCTGGACGGAACGCTGGTCGATTCGTTCCCGTTCTTCCTCGCCAACATGGACGATCTGGCGCGCACGCACGGCTTCCGCGCGTTCGCGTCCGCGGACATCGAACGCCTGCGCCACCTCGGCTCGCGCGAGCTGCTGCGGCACGCCCGCCTGCCCTGGTGGAAGCTGCCGCGGGTGGCGCGCGACTTCCGCACCCGCATGGCTTCCGCCACCGGCATCCCGCTGTTCGACGGCATGGCGGACGCACTGGCGGCACTGCACGCCGAGGGCGCCACGCTGGCGCTGGTGACTTCCAACTCGGAAGCGAGCGCGCGTGCCCATCTCGGCGAGCGGATCTTCCGCCTGTTCCATCACGTCGAGTGCGGGATCGGCCTGTTCGGCAAGGCCTCGCGCCTGCGCCGGCTCGCGTGCCGTGCGGACGCACGCGGGGCGGCGCTGTACGTGGGCGACGAACTCCGCGACGCCGACGCCGCGCAGGCGGCCGGCTTCGCGTTCGGTGCGGTCGCCTGGGGCTACACCCACCGCGCCGCGCTCGAGGCGACGCGACCGGCGTGGCTGTTCGAACGTCCGCGCGAGCTCACGCGGCTGGCGCGGCCCTGACCGTACGGGCGCTCAGCGCCGCGCCTCGGTGGCCATGCGCAGTGCCAGCCCGCCGAGCACGGTGCCCATCAGCCAGCGCTGCGCCAGCGCCCACGACGGGCGCGTCGCCAGCACCGAAGCCACGCTGCCGGCGGCCAGCACGAACATCGCATTGACGCTCAGGCTGATGAAGATCTGCGTCACGCCGAGCACGAGCGACTGCGTGAACACGCTCCCGTGCCGCGGGTCGATGAACTGCGGCAGCAGCGACAGATACAGCACCGCGATCTTCGGATTGAACAGTGCGGTGAGCACGCCCATGGTGTAGAGCCGGCGCGGGCTGTCCGGCGGCAGGTCGCGCACCTGGAACGGCGAGCGACCGCCTGGGCGCACCGCCTGCCAGGCCAGATACAGCAGGTACAGCGCACCGGCCATGCGCAGCGCGTCGTAGGCGAACGGAATCGCCATCACCAGCGCGGTGATGCCGAGCGCGGCGCAGACCAGGTAGAACACGAAGCCGGTGCCGACCCCGAGCAGCGACACCAGACCGGCGCGCGGCCCTTGGCAGATCGACCGCGAGACCAGGTAGATCATGTTCGGTCCCGGCGTGAGCACCATGCCGAGCGCGATCAGGGCGAACGCGACCAGCGACTCCAGCGACGGCATGCGACCTCCTCAGTGCGCGGCGTGCTGCCCGCTGTCGACATCGAGCCCGACGTTGCTGGATGCAGCATCGTAGGTGGTCTGGTCGAGCAGGCCGGTTTCGCGCGCCACCAGCACCGGCACCAGCATCTGCCCGGTGACATTGGTCATCGTGCGCATCATGTCGAGCACGCGGTCGATCGCCACCAGGTAGCCGATGCCTTCGAGCGGCAGGCCGGCCGCGCTCAGCACCAGCGTCGCCATCACCATCGCGGTGCCCGGCACGCCGGCGGTGCCGAAGCTGCCCAGCACCGAGGCCACCAGGATGACCACGTACTGCGCCGGCTCCAGCTGCAGCCCGAAGTACTGCGCGACGAAGATCGACGTCAACGCGGGATAGATCGCGCCGCACGCGTCCATCTTGATGCTGGCGCCGAGCGGCACCGCGAACGCGGCATAGTTGCGGTCGACGCCGAGGTTGTGGGTGATCGAGCGGATCGCCGCCGGGATCGACGCCAGGCTCGACGACGCCACGAACGCCACCTGCATGCCGGGCGCGGCGCCGCGGAAGAACTTCAGCGGATTCAGGCCGTGGGCGAGCAGCAGCCCGCCGTACACCACCACGATGTGCACCGTGCAGGCGAGATACAACGCCAGCACGAAGTTGCCGAGCGGCAGCAGCTTCTCGAACCCGTACGCGCCGACCAGCGCGGCGATCAGGCCGAACGTGCCGAGCGGCGTCATCTCCAGCACGAAGCGGGTGATCTGCACCATCGCGTCGCTGGCCTCGCCGACCAGCTTGCGCAGGCCGGCGGTTCGTTCGCCGAGCTTGACCAGCGCGAAGCCGGCGAACGCGGCGAACACGATCACCTGCAGGATCTTGCCCTCGGCGAGCGACTTGAACGGATTGGTCGGCACCACGTCGAGCAGCACCTGCACCGGCGGCGGGATCTCGCGCACCGTGTAGTCCGGCGCGATCGCAAGCCCGGACACGCCGCGGCCCGGCTGGATCAACCCGCCGACCAGCAGCCCGACGCCGACCGCCAGCGCGGCGGTGATCGCAAACCACAGAAACGTGCGCCCGCTGAGCGCAGCGACCGACTTCTGCCCGTGCAGGCTGCCGATCGCGTTCATCACCGCGAACAGCACCAGCGGCGGCGCGATCATCTTGATCAGGCTGACGTACACCGTGCCGAGCGGCCCCAGCCAGGTTTCCGCAGCCGGTCCCATCGCCCAGCCCGCGAGCGCGCCGAGCACGAACGCGCCGACGACGCGCTGCCAGAACGGAATGCGGAGCCAGGCGGTAACCAGCGGCATGACGACACCCTCGGGGTCAGATCGGCACCTTACCGGTACGGGCGCGACCCCGCGAGCCCACCGGCGCAACATGGCCGCACGATTGCCGCAACGACCGCGGGGCATAATCGCGCGGTTTCCGCCGCTGCCATGTCGATGCCGCCGTTCCGCGCCTTCCGCCCGCTCGCCCTGGCCGCCGCGCTGGCTGCGGTGGCCGCCTGCGCCAGCGGACCGGCGCCGGTCACGCCCGCGCCGGTCGAGGTGCCGGTCATCGCCCGTCCGCACGGGGAGACCCCGCAGTGGTGGTTCCGCGCCGGCGCCGCGGAGGCGGCCGCGCGCGGGGCGATGGCCGCGCGCG
>DASQMI010000039.1:0-2786 GCA_035645555.1 Lysobacter sp.
GATCCGGGGCCCTCACCCCGGATCCGGATCGGCACCCTGCGGTGCCGCTGCGTCGCGGCGAGGCCGCGACGCGGGTCCTGCATTCGGCCGGGCCTGCGCCCGGCCCGGCTTAGCGCCCCGGACCGGGACGCGCGCCGCCCTTCAGGTTCGCCTTCTTCAGCAGGCTTTCGTACTGATGCGACATCAGGTGGGCCTGGATCTGGGCGATGAAGTCCATCACCACGACGACCACGATCAGCAGCGACGTGCCGCCGAAGTAGAACGAGGTGTTGAGCTCGGTGCGCATCACCTCCGGCAGCAGGCACACCACCACCAGGTAGAGCGCGCCCGCCGCGGTCAGCCGGGTCAGCACGCCGTCGATGTACTCGGCGGTAGCCTTGCCCGGACGGATGCCGGGGATCAGCGCACCCGACTTCTTGAGGTTGTCGGCGGTTTCCTGCGAGTTGAACACCAGCGCGGTGTAGAAGAACGCGAAGCCGACGATCAGTCCGCCGTACAGCAGCATGTAGAGCGGCTGGCCGGGGTTGAGCGCCTGGCTGGCGCGCTGCAGCCACGAGTCGCCGCCCGCCTGGCCACCGAACCACGTCGCCGCGGTGGCCGGGAACATCACGATGCTCGAGGCGAAGATCGCCGGAATCACGCCCGCCATGTTGAGCTTGAGCGGGAGGAACGACGACTGGTTGAGGTAGGCGTTACGGCCGCCCTGCCGCCGCGCGTAGTTCACCGTGATGCGGCGCTGGCCACGCTCGACGAACACCACCAGGTAGGTGAAGCCCAGCACGATCACCGCGATCAGCAGCGCACGCAGCACGTTCATGTCGCCGTTGCGCAGCTGCTCGAACATGGTGAACACCGCCGACGGCAACCCGGCGACGATGCCGGCGAAGATGATCAGCGAAACGCCGTTGCCGACGCCGCGCTCGGTCACCTGCTCGCCCAGCCACATCAGGAACATCGTGCCGGCGGTCAGCGCGATCACCGCGGTCAGCAGGAAGCCGGGCCCCGGGTTGTAGACCACCGGAATGCCCTGCGCCGCCCCGCTGGCCTGCAGCGCGGTCGCGATGCCCCACGCCTGGAAGATCGCCAGCGGGATCGCGCCGATGCGCGACCACTGGTTGATGCGCCGGCGGCCGGACTCGCCTTCCTTCTGGATCGCCTTCAGGCTGGGCACGATCTGCACCAGCAGCTGGACGATGATCGAGGAGGAGATGTACGGCATTACGTTCAGCGCGAACAGGCTGAAGCGCTCCAGCGCGCCGCCGGTGAACATGTTGAACATGTCCACGATCGTGCCCTGCTGCGCCTCCATCAGCTGCAGCATCGCGTCGGGGTTGACGCCCGGCACCGGCACGTAGCAGCCGATGCGGTAGACGATCAGCGCCCCGAGGACGAACAGCAGGCGCTGGCGGAGCTCGGTGAACTTGCCGAGCCCGCCGCCCAATCCGCCCATCGCGTTGGCGTTTCGCGCCATGCGCGATTACTCCTCGATCCGGCCGCCCGCGGCCTCGATGGCCGCCTTGGCACCGGCGGTCACGGTGAGGCCCTTCAGCACGAACGCCTTGCTGACGTCGCCCTTCTTGACGATCTTGACCTTGCGCACGTTGGCCGGCACCAGCTTGGCGGCGCGCAGCGCGGCGAAGTCGACCTCGCCGGCCTGCAGCTTGTCGAGCTGGTACAGCAGCACCTCGACGGTGTCCTTCGCGGTCAGCGAACGGAAACCGATCTTCGGCAGACGGCGCTGCAGCGGCATCTGGCCGCCTTCGAAGCCGGGCTTGACCTTGCCCTTGCCCGAGCGCGCGTACTGACCCTTGTGGCCGCGGCCGGCGGTCTTGCCGAGGCCGGAGCCGATGCCGCGACCGACGCGCTTGCGGTCGGTGCGGGCGCCCTCGGCGGGCTTGAGTGTATTCAGACGCATGGGTTACTCCTCGACGCGAACGAGGTAATGCAGCTGGTTGATCAGGCCGCGCACCTGCGGGCTGTCCTTCAGCTCGCGGACGTCGTTGACCTTGTTGAGGCCGAGCGCGCGCACCGACAGGCGGTGACGCGACTGGGTGCCGCGCAGGCCCTTGACCAGGCGGACCTTGATGGTGCCGTTGGTGTTGTTAGCCATTGACCAGCTCCTCCACCTTCTTGCCGCGCTTCGCCGCGATCCGCTGCGGCGAGCGCATGTCGGACAGGCCCTTCAGCGTGGCGCGCACCAGGTTGATCGGATTGCGCGAGCCGATGGCCTTCGCCAGCACGTTCTTCACGCCGACCGCCTCGAGCACGGCGCGCATCGCGCCGCCGGCGATCACGCCGGTACCTTCCGAGGCCGGCTGCATGAACACGCGCGCCGCGCCGTGGCCGGCCTTGACCGAATGCCACAGGGTGCCGTTGTTGAGGTCGACGTACACCATGCTCTTGCGGGCGTATTCCATCGACTTCTGGATCGCGACCGGCACTTCGCGCGCCTTGCCGTAGCCGAAGCCGACCTTGCCGTTGCCGTCGCCGACCACCGTCAGCGCGGTGAAGGTGAACTGCCGACCGCCCTTGACCGTCTTGCTGACGCGGTTGACCGCGATCAGCTTCTCGATCATGCCGTCGTCGATTTCCTCGCGGTTGCGGTCGCGATCACGACCCCGCGGTTCACGCTCGTTCGCCATGTCAAATCTCTTGGTAGTTGAGGATGCTTGCGGCCTGGCCGCTTATCGTTGTGGGCTGTAGCGGGTGGATCGCGACGAGGGTGAATCCCTCGCCTCGCCCGGCGCAACCCGCGCCGGCGGGAGATGCTAGGCGTGGGGGCGCAC
>DASQMI010000040.1:0-6591 GCA_035645555.1 Lysobacter sp.
GGCGGGATCCTCGACACTCGCGAGCGCGCGCCAGGCCGGCTCGACCCTGAAGCGGTGCCGCGGCGACACCGCGCCGGCGTCCTCCGCCCACAGCACCGCGCTGTGCAGCACGCGCGCATCGGCCATCGCGGCGGTGTCGACCCGGGCGCGCCAGCGTCCGTCGTCGTCCACCTGCACCGGCGCGGCATGGGCCAGATCGCCGTCGACCACCAGCCGCAGCCGGCGCGTGCCGTGCGCGTGCCCGGACAGGGCGAAGTCGCCGGCGACCGTGGCCGGCGCCGGATCGAGCGTGATCGCCGCCGGCGGCGCCGCCGGGACGGCACCCGGCGCACCGGCTTTCCACACGTGCACCGCGCGCGGCGGCAGGCTCAGTGTCAGCCGGCCGCCGGCGGCGACCACCGGCGCACGCCGCGCGTCGCCGAGCGCGAACAGCGGCGCCAGCACGGTGCCCGGCGCCAGCCGGGTCTCGAGGCCGTCGACCAGCACCGGCACGTCGGCGGTGTTGAACAGCACCACCGCCGTTTCGCCCTCGTGCGCCATCGCGTAGGCCAGGACGCCGGGCGCGGCGGTGCTGGCATCGAGGATGTGCGGCACGCCGCGGCGGAACACCGCGTGCGCGCGCCGCAGCGCGATCGTCTCCTGCAGGAAGCGGTACAGCGGCGCGCTGGTGTCGAAGCGGTCGCGTCCGCCGGAGCCGTAACCGCCCGCGAACATCGCCGCACGCTGCTCGCTGAAGCCCTGCTCGGTGCCGTAATAGATCACCGGGATGCCGGGCAGGGTCAGGATTGCCAGCAGCGCCTGCTTCAGCGCCGCCTCGCTACCGTGGCGCAGGAAGCGGTCGACGTCGTGGTTGTCGACGAACGTCGGCATGCGGTGCGGGTCGGCATGCACGCGCAACGTGCGCTCGATGCGGTCGGCCAGCTCGGCCGGCGGCCGCCCGCGCGCGAACACGTCGCCCAGCGTGCCGTACAGCGGGAACTGGATCATCGCCGGCAGCAGCGGACCTTGCGCATCGCGCATGTAGGCGTCGATGCGGCGCATCTGCGCGTCCTCGAATGGCGGGTCGAGCGCGAAGCCCTCGCCGAACAGGTGGAAGTCGCGGCGGCCGGTCGCGTGCGCGACCGCCAGCACGCCCGGCGCGGCGGGATCTTCGGCATGCAGGAAATCGCGGAAGTACGCCGGCGGCACGTAGAACGCCGTGTCGACTCGGAACGCGTCGACGCCGACCTCGCGGATCCAGAACCCGTAGCTGTCGCGCAGCGCGCGCCGCACCGCGGGGTTCTCGGTGTTGAGGTCGTCCAGCCCGGACAGCTGGCGGTCGAGCACCTGGCGCGGGTCGTCGAAGTCGGCGATGTCCGGCGTCCAGTGGTAAATCGCCTGCGCGCGCTGCGCCGGATCGGCGGGATCGTTGCGGTCGAACGGCGGCTGCGACGGGGCGCGGTGGCCGGCGCTGTCGGCGACCCGCTGCGGCGCCGCACCCGGCGCCGGGTAATGCAGGTAGTCGGCCGTGTGGTTCACCACCACGTCCTGGATCAGGTACATCCCGGCACGGTGCAGGCGGTCCGACAGCCGGCGGTAGTCGTCCAGCGTGCCGAAATGCGGGTCCACCGCCTTGAAGTCGCGCGCCCAGTAGCCGTGGTAGCCGCCGTAGCGCACGCGCGTGTTCCACCACTGGTTGGCGACCGGCGGGGTGATCCAGACCGCGGTCGCACCCAGCCCGCGGATGTAGTCGATCCGCTCGGTCAGTCCGCGCAGGTCGCCACCGCTGTACTTCGCACCGGACGCCGGGTCGTATTCGCCCGCGCCCTGGTCGTTGTTGTGCGGGTCGCCGTCGGCGAAGCGGTCGATCATCACGAAGTACACGACCTGATCACGCCAGTCGGGCGACGGCACGTGCAGGCGCAGCTCCGGCGGCGCCGCGGCACCCGCCCGCGCGGCCCCGATCGCGGCCACCGTCGCGGCCAGTGCCGCACCCCACTGCCAACCCGAACGCGAACGCATCGCCCACCTCCGCCGCTCCGAAGCGCGACGACTATTCCACGCGATCGCATCGCCACAGGCGCGCTCCATAGGCCTGAATGACGATGAATACGTATGCATGCGGCAACGCCATGAATACGTATGCAGGACGGCGTTGTGCAGCAGCACCGGGCACTACCATCGCGACACGCGTCGGGCCGCGCCCGCCACGCGCCTGGCCGACGTCGCCGCAGCGACCGGCCGCAACAGACAACGAGAAAGACTCGGAGGGGTGATGTTGAACTTGAAGCGCAACTTGCTGAGCGTGGCGCTGGCATCGGCGACGCTGATGCTCGCGACCGGGGTCCACGCGCAGACCGCGCAGCCGCAGGGCGGGGCCGATACCGACGCGGCGCAGAACGACGAGGCCACGCAGCTGGACGCCGTGGTGGTGACCGGCCTGCGCGCGAGCATCGAGAGCTCGATCGAGACCAAGCGCGAAGCGACCTCGATCGTCGAGGCGGTGTCGGCCGAGGACATCGGCAAGCTGCCGGACGTCAGCATCGCCGAGTCGATCGCGCGCCTGCCCGGCCTGGCCGCGCAGCGCGTTGCCGGCCGCGCCCAGGTGATCAGCGTGCGCGGCCTGTCGCCGGATTTCGCCACCACGCTGCTCAACGGCCGCGAGCTGGTGAGCACCGGCGACAACCGCAGCGTCGAGTTTGACCAGTACCCGTCCGAGCTGGTCAACGGCGTGACGGTCTACAAGACGCCGGACGCCGGCCTGGTCGGCCAGGGCCTGTCGGGCACGCTGGACATCCAGACCGTGCGTCCGCTCAGCTTCTCCCGTCCGGTGGTCGCGGTCAGCGGCCGCCTGCAGCGCAGCTCGATGGGGTCGGCGGCCAACGTCGACGACGAGGGCAACCGCTTCAACGCCAGCTACATCGGCCAGTTCGCCGACCGCACGTTCGGCATCTCGCTCGGCTACGCGCACTCCGACACGCCGATCCACGAGAACCAGGTCGGCCACTACGAGCCGTGGAAGACCGACGCACGGCCGGGCCTGCCCGCGGGCACCTGGGCGACCGACGGCATCAAGGCGCTGCGCCGCACCGGCAACGTCGAGCGCGATGCGGTGATGGCGACCCTGCAGTACCGCCCGTCCAATGCCTGGACGAGCACGCTCGACCTCTACTACACGAAGGCCAAGCAGGTCGACACGGCGAACCAGTTCGAGATCAACACCCAGTACAACGGCTCGTTTCCCTGCAATCCGACCTGCCAGTACAGCAACGTCACCGTCAACGGCAACGGCACGTTCACCGGCGGCCGGATCGCCAACGTCTCGCCGCTGGTCCGCGGCATGTACAACAAGCGCGAGGACGAGATCTTCGCGTTCGGCTGGAACAACCAGTTCAACGTCGGCATGGCCACGATCACCGCCGACGTGAGCTACTCCAAGGCCGACCGCGAGGAGCTGAACCTCGAGAACAACCTACAGCTCGCGCCAGTGCCGCAGTTCGACACGGTCGACCTGCTGTACCGGAACAACGGGTTCTCGCAGCTCAACCCCGGCCGCGACTATTCCAATCCGGCCTCGCTGTTCCTCACCAACACCATCTACGGTTCCGGCTACGGCAAGGTGCCGGAGGTCCAGGACGAACTGTCCGGCGTGCGCCTGAACGCCACGCTGCCCGCGCCGGCCGCGCTGCGCTGGTTCTCCGACATCGACGTCGGCCTCAACTACGCCGACCGCGAGAAGCAGAAGCGGCAGCCTGAAGGCAACATCGTGCTGGGTCCGCAGGGCGATACCACGATCGCGCCGGATCTGCTGTACGGCCGGGTGAACCTCGGCTTCGCCGGCGTCGGCTACATCCCGGCGTGGAACGTGCCGGGCGCCGTGTCGCGCTACATGGTGTTCCAGCCGCGCGAGGACCTGAACTACCTCGTCTCGAAGGCGTGGACGGTCGAGGAGACGATCAGCACCGGCTACATCCGCGCCAACATCGATACCGAATGGGGCTCGGTCGGCGTGCGCGGCAACGTCGGCGTGCAGATCCAGCACACCGACCAGTCCTCGTCGGCGAATTACTGGGACAGCACCCGTCCGGCCGGCAGCAACGTGCGGCCGATCGAAGGCGGCGCCACCTACACCGACGTGCTGCCCAGCCTGAACCTCGCGTTCCTGCTGCCGCACGACCAGACGGTGCGCGTCGCGCTGGCCCGGCAGGTGGCGCGCGCCCGCGTCGACCAGCTGCGCGCGGCGCTGGAGTTCGGCATCGACCCGGCCACCGGCCGGCCGGGCGCCAGCGGTGGCAACCCCGAGCTCGACCCGTGGCGCGCCAACGCGTTCGACATCTCCTACGAGAAGTACTTCGGCAACAAGGCCTACGTCGCCGCGGCGTACTTCTACAAGGACCTGCGCAGCTACATCTACACGCAGACCCGCGACGGCTACGACTTCTCGGACTTCATCGCGGGCTACGTGCCGCCGCCGAACGCGCCGCCGGCGCAGCGTACCGGCAACTTCACCGCGCCGTACAACGGTGAGGGCGGCACCCTGCAGGGCCTGGAGCTGACCGCGTCGATGCCGCTGGATCTGTTCACCGACGCGCTGCGCGGCTTCGGCGTCATCGCCAGCGCCAGCTTCACCGACAGCGACATCGAGATCCAGGATCCGGAGAGCGCGTCCAGCGTCGGCAGCGGCAACATCACGCTCCCCGGCCTGTCGGAGCGGGTCTACAACCTGACCGCCTACTTCGAGCGCGGCGGGTTCGAGGCGCGCATCAGCCAGCGCAAGCGCTCGGACTTCATCGGCGAGATCGGCAACTTCGCCGGCAACCGCACGCTGCGCTACGTGGTGGGCGAGGAGATCGTCGACGCGCAGATCGGCTACGCGTTCCGCGAAGGCCCGCTGCAGGGGCTGAGCGTGTTGTTCCAGGTGAGCAACCTGACCGACGAGGCGTACCAGACCTACGCAGAGAGCAAGGACCGTCCGCTCGAGTACATCGAGTGGGGCCGCACCTACCTGCTGGGTGTGAACTACAAGTTCTGACGCGATCGGCGATCGCCGCCATCACGACCCGCCGGCGCAAGCCGGCGGGTTTTTTATGGCCGGCAGAAAGCGGCAGGCGCGGGACTCACAGCCCCAGCCAGCCGGCGATCACCGCGCGCGCCTCGTCGACGCCCTGCTTGCTCTCCGCCGAGAACGCCTGCGCGCCGACCGCATCGCCGAACGCCGCCGCCAGTTCGCGCCGCACCGCCGCCAGCGTCTGCGCCTGCTGGCCGCGCCCGAGCTTGTCGGCCTTGGTCAGCAGCGCGTGCGCCGGCAGCCCGCGCGCCACCGCGTAGCCGAGCATCTGGCGGTCGTAGTCCTTGAGCGGGTGGCGGATGTCCATCACCACCACCAGCCCGCGCAGCGCCTGGCGGGTGCGGAAGTAGCGGTCGATGAACGCCTGCCAGTGCTGCTGCAGCGCCTCCGGCACCTTGGCGTAGCCGTAGCCCGGCAGGTCGACCAGGCAGCGCTGCGGCTGCACCTCGAAGAACACCAGCTGCTGGGTGCGGCCGGGGGTCTTGGAGACGCGCGCCAGCGCGTTCTGGTCGCACAGCGCGTTGAGCGCGCTCGACTTGCCGGCGTTCGAGCGCCCGGCGAACGCGACCTCGAAACCGCCGTCCGGCGGCAGTTGCTGGGGCGTGTGGGCGGACAGCAGGTAGCGCGCGCTGCGCAGGGGATGGTTCATCCGCCTAGGATCGCATGCCGCGCGTTGACCCTGGACCGTCGGCGGCCGGATAATTCCGCGGTTCCGGCGGGCGCGCTCGCGCCTGCCCCCGCTTTCCCGGAGCCCCGCTGCAATGAGCCAAGCCCGCGTCCTCGGCCTGATCGGCGTCGCCGCCGTAGCGGCCCTCGCCGTCGCCTACGCCCAGACCACCGTCACCCCGGTGCCGGACAACGCGCCGGTGGAAGCGGCGCCGCTCGATGCCGCCGCGCAGGTGACCTGGGGCGACCCCAAGGCCGGCCAGAGCAAGGCCGCCGCGTGCGCCGCCTGCCACGGCGTCGACGGCAACCCGGCCGACCCGCAATACCCGCGCCTGGCCGGCATGCCGGAGCGCTACATCGCCCACCAGCTGGCGCTGTTCAAGAGCAACGAGCGCACCAGCGGCATGGCCGCGGTGATGAAGCCGTTCGCTGATCCGCTGAGCCCGCAGGACATGCGCGATCTCGGCGCCTACTTTGCCCAGCAGACCGCCGGCGCCGGCGTGGCCGACGACACGGCGATCCAGCAGGGCCCGTACGCCGGCATGAAGTACTACGAGGTCGGCCAGCGCCTGTTCGTCGGCGGCGACGCCGCGCGCGGCATTCCGGCGTGCATGGCCTGCCACGGCCCGGACGGCTCCGGCAACCCCGGCCCGGCCTACCCGTCGCTGGCCGGCCAGCAGGCGCCGTACGTGCAGCGCCGCCTGGAGGAGTACCGCGCCGGCCAGACCACCCGCCGCGACCCGGCGCTGTTCAACATCATGGCGAGCGTGGCCAAGCAGCTCACCGACGAGGAGATCGGCGCGCTGGCGAGCTACCTGCAGGGCCTGCACGACCGCGCCCGCGACGTGGCCGCGGCCGGCACCCCGGCTGCTGCCCCT
>DASQMI010000041.1:0-11709 GCA_035645555.1 Lysobacter sp.
GCAGCTGGTCGCCGAACTGGGCATTCCCACCCTGCGCGCGGGCAGCTACGACGAGGCGGTGTCCGCGCGCGCGGTGCTGCCGGCGGTGTTCCTGCGCGACGGCCTGGACGCGCTGCTCGCGCCGTACCGCGAGCAGCTGGCCGGCAAGCTGCTGATCGACATCAGCAACCCGTTCAACGAGGACTACTCGGACTACATCCTGCCGTGGGACGACAGCAGTGCCGAGCTGCTGCAGCGCCTGCTGCCTGAGGCCCGCGTGGTCGGTGCCTACAAGCACGTGTATTCGCCGGTGTTCGACGCGCCGCAGTTCGACGGCACGGTGAGCGACGTGTTGATCGTCGGCGACGACGACGACGCCAAGCGTGACTTCCTCGCGCTCGCCGAAGGCACGCCGTTCCGCTATCTCGACGCCGGCCCGCTGGTGTTCGCGCGCGCCGTCGAGCGCCTGACCCTGATCACCGGCCGCACCGGCCGCCAGCTCGGCATCCATCCGCGGATGAACTGGAAGCTGCTCGGCTGAGCCGCGCCGAGGCGCATGCGGCCTGCCGTGCCCGTGGCGCGGCAGGCCGTCGGTGCGTCCGTTCGTCGCGGGCGACGCGTTCCGTTACCGTAGGCGCCCGTTTGCCGCCGGAGCACGCGCATGGCGCGCCGCCTGATCAGTTCGGGTTCCACGTTCGAAGCGCAGATCGGCTATTCGCGCGCGGTGGTCGACGGCGAATGGGTGTTCGTCTCCGGCACCACCGGCTTCGACTACGCCACGATGACCATCGCCGACGACGTCGTCGCGCAGGCCGAGCAGTGCATGCGCAACATCGTCGCGGCGCTCGAGCAGGCGGGCGCGAGCCTGCAGGACGTGGTCCGCGTGACCTACGTGTTGCCGGACGCCGGCGAGTTCGAACGCTGCTGGCCGGTGCTGCGCCGCTATTTCGGCGAGGTGCGTCCGGCTGCGATGATGATCTCCGCCGGCCTGGCCGACGCGCGCATGCGCATCGAGATCGAGGTCACCGCGCGCAAGCGCACGGCCTGAGCGTCAGCGGCGCTCGGCCGCATCCAGTGCGCGCTCGATACTGCGCGCGTCGACCACGAACAGGTTGGCTTGGCCATTGAACGGGTGCGCCGGGTCGCTCGGCCCATCCGGTTTACGCATGCTGGCGAAATACAGGCGGGAGCCGTCGGCGCTGAACGCCGGGGTGAAATCGAAGCGGGCGGCGGCGACCGGAGCGGGCACGCGCACCGCCGCCGACCAGCCATCGCCGGTGCGGCGCACCGCATACAGGTCCGCATCGCGTGCGCCGTCGCGCTGGCTCCAGAACAGCGCGGTGCGGCCGTCGGGCGAGAGCGTGAAATCGCCTTGCACGACGCCGGCGTTGATCGGGGCGGGCAGCGGCTCGGGTGCGGCGAAGCCGGTGCCGTCGACCCGCGCGCGGTAAATGCTCATGCGCGCGGGGCCGCCGGCGCGGGTGCTGTTGAAATACAACCAGCCGTCGTGCAGCTCCGGGCCGAGTTCCTCGCCTTCGCTCGACAGAGCGGAGAGATGCTCCGGCGTGCCGAAGCGGCGGCCGTCGAGCGACACCCGCCACAGGTCGAGGTCGTGGCGCGGCGCACCGCCGGAGGCCGGGCGGTCGGAAATGAAGTAGAGCGTGCGCCCGTCCGGCGTCAGCCACGGGTCGGAATCCTTGTAGCGTGGGTCGGAGAACGGCACCGGCACCGGTGCGCTCCAGCGCGCATCCTCGCGCCATGCGACGAAGATGCTCGGCTGCTCGAATCCGGTCGGTGCGCGCGCGAACACCATCACCGAGCCGGTTGCATCGAGGCTCAGGTTGTATTCGTTCGCCGGCGTCGACAGCCAGCCGAGGCCGAGCACGCGGGCTGCGTCGTCGACCGGCTCGGCCAACACCGGCGGCGCCAGGGCCACCGGCAGCGGCGGCAGCGTCGCATCGTTGCCGACGCGCACGTCCTCGAACACGCCGCCGCGCAGCAGCGTGCCGTCGCGCACCAGCTCGTAGCGCAGCGGCCAGCGCACGCCGCCGAATTCGCGGTAGTCGAGCTCGCGGCCGACCACGCCGCCGACGAAGCGGTTCTCGACGATCAGCCCGCTGGCCGGGTCGAGCACCGCCTCGAACGGCGCCGCGCCCTGCGGTGCGATCCTCACGCGGTGCAGGCCGAGCGTGTCGTAGCGGGTGGCGGGATCGCGCAGCAGCGCGAGGAAGTGGTAGGCGACGTGGTCGCGGTAGCGCCGTGCGCCGGTGTCGCCCAGCACGTCCCACTGGCCGTCGGCGAAGCGCCAGGTGGTCTGCGGTCCCGACCAGACCTGCGCGGCGGCTTCGCGCACGTGCAGCAGCCGGCTGCCCGGGAGCAGCCGGTAGTGCGCGCTCGCTGCCGCCGTGCCGTCGGCGTTGCTGGTGCGCAGGCGGTAGTCGAAATGGCCGACCGCCTCCAGCCGCGCCCCACCGAACGCCGAGCGCAGCGCCGCGCCCGGCTCCTGCGCGCAGGCGAGCGCGGCAGGCATCAGCAGGGACAGCGCGAGGATGCGACGCATCGGCGACTCCGGGACGAAGGGCGCACGATGGTCCGGGCGCTGGGCGCCGGCGGGCAGTGCCGGAAGTCGGGCCGGGCGTGCGCGCTCAGCCCGCGGTCACGCGGATCCGCACGTCGCCGACCTCGACGGTCTGGCCCGCGCGGATCTTGCAGGTCTTGCGCAGTTCGGTGACGCCGTCCACGCGTACCGCGCCGCTGGCGACCAGATGCTTGCCGGCGCCGCCGCTGTCGCACACACCCACCAGCTTCAGCAGCTGGTTCAGTTCCACATGGTCGCGATCGAGCGCGAAATCGACGTGCGGCATGACGAGTGGTGCAGGCGGAGGCCGCCCAGCCTACCGCAACCGTGCCGCCCGCCGGCACGGCGCCTTCACAAACGCAACGCGGTGCGCCACGCGCCACGGGGCGCGCGCGTTTAAGTTGGATTGCGCCGCTGCCCCGGCGTGCCACCTACACTGCAGGTGCCGGTCAAGTCCGGCGCGCGCGTGCCGATAGGCTACCCAGAGAGACGCGATGCCGATGTTCCGCCCCGCCGCCGCCCTGTTGTCCGCGCTGTTGCTCGCCGCCGTGTCGGCCTGCACGCGGGACCCGGCGCCGGAGCGGACGCGCACCATGATGCGCGCGGCGGAAGCCGAGCCGCCGCATGAGACGCCGGCCGTCGAAGAGGCCCGCGCCACGCCCGAGGAGAAGCGCGTCGACGTGCGCCGCTCGACCCGCTGGCCGTCGGCGAAGGTCAGCTCCGGCGAGGCGCGCATCAGCTGCACGCTCGATTACGCCGCCGATGGCGACGGCACCGCGCTGGTGTCGCTGGAATTCTTCAGCGTGCTGGATGCGATGGGGCCGTGCCAGGACGCCGGCGTGGTGCGACTGAGCTACGACGGCAAGATCGCCGCGGATTTCGTCGACCTTGTCGAGCGCGTGTCGGCGATGGCCGACCGCATGAACATCCGCAAGCGCGTGCTCGATCTCAACTCCAGCGGCGGCCAGGTCGAGGACGCCATCGTCGCCGGCGATGCGATCGGCGAATCCGGCTGGACGATCTGGGTGCGCGAGAAAGCCACCTGCCACAGTTCGTGCGTGCTGGTGCTCGCGGCCGGCGACAACCGCATGATCGCCGGCGAAGTCGGCATCCACCGGATGATGCGCGTGCGCTCCAAGGCGACCACCCGCGCCGAGCTCAGCCGCGAACTGCAGGACATCTACGACCAGGTCAAGGACTACCTGCAACGCAACGGCGTCGCGGTTGCGGTCGCCGACCTGATGATGACCGTGCCGAACCGCAGCCTGCGCCTGCTGAGCTCGGAGGAGATGGAACGCTTCGGCCTGTCCGGTCCGAACGCGGCGCAGGAAGACCTCAACCGCATCGTGCTGATGCGGGAATGCGGCGAGGCGTTCGTCTGGCGCAAGGATGCGTTCCTGCGCGCCTACGCGGACGAATGCGAGCGCGAGGGCCGCGACGTCGACGAGGTCAACGCCTGCGGCATCGCGCTGCGCGAGCGTTACGGATTCCCCGATCCCGAGTGTCCGGACGAGAGCCCGCTGTCCGAGTACGACGCGCGGCTTGCCGCCGCGCCGCCGGCCGAACCCCGGGACGCCGACGCCGACCAGCGCGAACCGGCGCGCGCGCGCCGCGGCGGCCGCTGAGGCGTCGATCCGGCGTCCACGCCGGTTGCGGCACCGTGCTCGCGATCGATGGGAGGACGCATGCGACGCAGGCAGCTTCGCTTCGGCAAGGGCTTTCGGGTGCTGTGGAACGTGCGCAGGGCGCAGGCCGCGGAAATGGTGCTGGCGCCCGGCGACAGCGAAGGCGGCCCGGACAATCGCCACCGTGGTGCCGACCAGTGGCTGTACGTGGTCGACGGCGAAGGCGTGGCGATCGTGGAGGGCCGGCGCGTGTTGCTGAAGGCGGGCACGCTGCTCACCATCGAGAAGGGCGAGCGCCATGAGGTGCGCAACACCGGTGCGCGTCCGCTCAAGACGCTGAATTTCTATTACCCACCCGCGTTCGACGCGGAAGGTGATCCGGTCGGCCCCGGTCGCGGCTGATTCAGTCGAGCGCGCCCTTGGCCTCGGACGCGGCGAGCATGTCTGCGTGCTCGATGCGGCGGCGCCGGTGCAGCAGCGGATACGCCAGCACCGCGCCGAGCAGGATCGCCACGCCGGCGTAGAACTGCATGGTCAGCTCGCGCTGCTCGCCCAGCAGCACGATCGCCAGCACCACCGCGTACACCGGTTCGAGGTTCACCGCGAGCTGCGCGGCGAACGCGCTCATGTGCCGCAGCGCCACCAGCGACAGCGAGTACGGCAGCAGCGTGCAGCCGAGCGAAAGCGCGAGCAGGAACAGCAGGTCGCGCGTGGAGGGCAGGGTGAGCAGCCCGCCGCCCTGGCCGGGCCACAGCCACTCGAGCGCGGGCGCGAGCAGGATCATCGCCGCCGCGCCGGCGGCCAGCTCGATACCGGTGACGGTGAGTGCATCGCCATGTTCGACCAGCCGCTTGTTGAGCGAGCCGAACACCGCGACCAGCGCGGCCGACAGCGCACCGACCAGGATGCCCATGCGCATGCCCTCCGGCACGCCGCCGACGACCAGCGCCACGCCGGGCAGCACCGCGATGCCCAGCGCGAGGTCGCGCAGGCGGAACCGCGAGCCCGCGAGCTTGGGCTCGACCAGCGCGGTGAACACCGTGCCGAGCGCGATGCAGGTGGCGCCCACCGATGCATTCGACAGCTTGATCGACGCGTAGAACGTCAGCCAGTGCAGCGCGACCAGCACGCCGATGCCGGCGTACGCGGCGACCAGCCGCGGCGGCATCGCGCGCAGGCCGCGCCACACCCGCGGCACCAGCGAAAGCGCGGCGACCACCAGCAGCATCCGCCACCACACCAGCGCGAGCGCAGGCAGCGTGATCAGCTTGCCGAGGATGGCGGTGAAGCCCCACAGCACCACGCAGAAGTGGATCTGCCATTGGGCTCGGGCGGTCGGCGTCATGCGGACGGAAGGCGCGGGCGGAAACGGGCGATTATCGCCGCGGACACGCGCTCAGGCGGCGGCGATCGCCTGCAGCCATTCGATGAAGCGCGCGGCCGGCTCGCGCAGCTTGCGATGGGTCGGATAGACGATGTAGTAGGCCCAGCGCGCCGGCATCGGCGGCCCCGGCAGCGCGACCAGCTGGCCGCGGTCGATGTATGGCTGCGCGATGTGGCGGCGCGCCAGCGTCACGCCCAGGCCCACCGCGGCGGCATTGAGCGCGTCGGTCGTGTCGGTGAAGCTGAACTGGGTGTCCACGCGGGCGCCGTGTACGCCGGCGGCGCGGAACCAGTCATGCCAGCCCTGGCGCGCGCGGTCGGCGATCAGCGGCAGCCGCGCGATGTCGGCCGGCGCCTTCACCGCGGCCAGGCCCGGGAAGCGCGGCGAGGCGACCGGAAACAGGCAGTCCTCCATCAGCTTGATCGCCGCGAGCCCGGGCCACTGGCCGGGGCCGTGACGGATGCCGAGGTCGGGCCCGCCCTCGTCGAAGCGCGTCAGCGCGATGTCCGTCTCGATGTCGAGGCGGATGTCCGGATGCGCGCGGGTGAAGTCCGGCAGCCGTGGCAGCAGCCACGTGTAGGTCAGCGAGTGCAGGGTGGTGATGCGCAGGCGCTGGCGGCGGTCGCGGCCGGCGCGCAGGCTGCCGAGCACGCTGTCGAGGTCGGCGAGCGCGGTCCCGGCCGCGTCGGCGAGCTGGCGGCCGGCGGCGGTGAGCGCCACCCCGCGCGCGTGGCGCTGGAACAGGGTGACCCCGAGCCGTGCTTCCAGTTTGCGTACCTGGTGGCTGACCGCGCTGGCGGTCAGATGCAGCTCCTCGGCGGCATGCGCGAAGTTCTGATGGCGTGCCGCCGACTCGAACGCCGCCAACGCCGACAGCCAGTCCGCCCTTACGCCCATGCCAGCCTCAAACTTTTTTTGGGTCTGGGCTCGAAAGTATGCGCTTGCCGGGCGTTGACGCAAATGGACAATGCCGGCAACGGTGCAAACCGTTTGAGGCAAACCCATGAACGCCACCACCGCCGACGCGGTCGCCCCGATCACCCGTAACTGGGTGACGCCGCTGGAACTTGCGGTGCTCGGCGCGATCTGGGGTTCCTCGTTCATGTTCATGCGCGTGGCGGCGCCCGAATTCGGCGCGGCGTCGCTGGTGGAGCTGCGCCTGGTGTTCGGTGCGCTGGTGCTGCTGCCGCTGCTGTGGCGCGCGCGTGCAGCGTTCACCGGTCGGGTGTGGGCGAAGCTCGCGCTGATCGGTGCGATCAACTCGGCGGTACCGTTCACCCTGTTCGCGTGGGCCGCGCAGCAGGCGCCGGCCGGGATCGGCGCGATCTGCAACGCGATGCAGGTGCTGTTCACCGCGCTGGTCGGCTTCCTGTTCTTCGGCGAGAAGATCGGCATGCGGCGGGCGACCGCGCTGCTGGTCGGCTTCGTCGGCGTGGTGGTGCTGGCCAGCGGAAAGACCGCCGGCGCCAGCGTCGGCTGGGCGGTGGTCGCCGGCAGCACGGCGGCGTTCCTGTACGGCATCGGCGCCAATCTGGTGAAGCGCCATCTGGTCGGCCTGCCGCCGGTGGCGGTGGCGGCGGCGACGCTCTGCTCGGCCACCGTACTCATGCTGCCGTTTGCGATCGCGCAGTGGCCCACCGATCCGGTCCCGGGGCGCGCGTGGTTTTCCGCGGCGATGCTCGGCGTGGTCTGCACCGGCCTCGCGTACGCGCTGTACTTCCGGCTGATCCAGCGGATCGGCGCCGGCCGTGCGGTGACCGTGACCTACCTCGTGCCGCTGTTCGCGGTAGCGTGGGCGTGGGGCCTGCTCGGCGAACCGCTGACGGTGCCGATGGCGGTCGCCGGCACGCTGATCCTCGGCAGCGTGGCGATGAGCCAGCGCGCCGCGAAATGAGCGCTGGGCGCGAACCATGCGATTGTGAGACGTCGGCGCAAATGGACAATGCCGGCAGTGCACTGAACCGTTCGAGGCAAGACGCATGAACACCACGGCCGCCGACGCGGTAAGCCCGATCACCCGCAACTGGGTGACGCCGCTGGAGCTTGCGGTGCTGGGCGCGATCTGGGGTTCCTCGTTCATGTTCATGCGCGTGGCGGCGCCCGAATTCGGCGCGGCGCCGCTGGTGGAGCTGCGGCTGGCGCTCGGCGCGCTGGTGCTGCTGCCGCTGCTGTGGCGCGCGCGCGCGGCGTTCTCCGGCGCGGTGTGGGCGAAGCTCGCGCTGATCGGCGCGATCAACTCGGCGGTCCCGTTCGCGCTGTTCGCGTGGGCCGCGCAGCAGGCGCGGGCCGGGGTGGGCGCGATCTGCAATGCGATGGCGGTGTTGTTCACTGCGTTGGTCGGCTTCCTGTTCTTCGGCGAGAAGATCGGCCTGCAGCGGGCGACCGCGCTGCTGGTCGGCTTCGTCGGCGTGGTGGTGCTGGCCAGCGGCAAGACCGCCGGCGCCAGCGTCGGCTGGGCGGTGGTCGCCGGCAGCACGGCGGCGTTCCTGTACGGGATCGGCGCGCACCTGGTGAAGCGCCATCTGGTCGGCCTTCCGCCGGTCGCGGTGGCCGCGGCGACGCTCGGTACAGCCGCGCTGCTGATGCTGCCGTTCGCGATCGCGCAGTGGCCCACCGATCCGGTGCCGGGGCGCGCGTGGTTCTCCGCGGCGATGCTCGGCGTGGTCTGCACCGGCCTCGCGTACGCAATGTATTACCGGCTGATCAAGCGGATCGGCGCCGGCCGTGCGGTGACGGTGACCTACCTGGTGCCGCTGTTCGCGGTGGCGTGGGCGTGGGGCCTGCTCGGCGAATCGCCAACCGTGCCGATGGCGATCTCCGGCCTGCTGATCCTCGGCAGCGTGGCGATGAGCCAGCGCGCGGCGAAGTAGGGCTCAGCCGCGCAGCCGCTGTAGCAGTGCCATCGCCGCCGCGGGGTTGCGTTCCTTGGCGGCGGCAATGAAGAACACGAACGCCTCGCGCGCTCGGCGTGGCGCAGGCGCGGGGTCCACCCGCGGCAGTTCTTCAGGTTCGCCGCCGGCCGCCCAGGTGCGCGCGCGGCCGGCCCAGGCATCGAGCTCGGCGGCCGTGTAGCCGGTCGGCACCTCGCTGCGTGAGCGCATCAGCCGCGCGTACACGAAGTCGGTGGCGGTGACGTCGGCGAACGACGGATGCTCCGGCGAATCCGTATACACCGCGGCGAGCCCGTGCCGACGCAGCAGCGCAATGAATTCGCGGTCGACCGCCTCGGGCACGCGCATGTCGATCACGTGGCGCAGCGCGCGGCCGTTCGCCTGCGGCGGGAGCTGTTCGACGAAGCGCGCGAAGTCGTCGCGGTCGATCGTGCGGCCCTTGTCGAACTGCCAGACGACCGGTCCCAGCCGGTCGCCGAGCGCGCTGAGCCCGTCGAGGAAGTCGCCGACCTGCGCGGCGGTCTTCGCCAGCGTGCGCGCATGCACGATGCGCTGCGGGGCCTTCGCCGAGAACACGAAGCCCGGCGGTGTCTCCGCCGCCCACTTGGCGTAGGTGGCCGGCTTCTGCGCGCCGTAATAGGTGCCGTTGATTTCGATCGCGGTGACCTGGCGCGAGGCGAACTCGAGCTCGCGGCGTTGCACCAGCCCGGCCGGATAGAAATTGTTGCGCCACGGTGCGTAGACCCAGCCGCCGATGCCGACACGGATGCTCTCCGCCGGCGGTGCCGATGCCGCGAACAGGTCGCTCGTCGTCGACACGTGCTCAGCCTTCCAGGGCGGCGACCAGCGCGGCGCGCTGGGCGTCATCGAGCATCGGCCCCGTGCCTGCGCCGAGGTTGTCGCGCTGGTTCCTGGCCTTGCTCGTGGCGGGAATCACCACGGTGATGGCGGGATGGCTCAACGCGAACTTCAGGAACAGCTGCGCCCACGAGTCCGCGCCCACCTCGCGTGCCCATGCCGGCAGCGGCTTGCCGCGCACCTGCGCGAACAGCCGGCCGTCCTCGAACGTGCGGTTCGCGATCACTGCCACGCCGAGCTCCTGCGCCAGCGGCAGCACGCGCCGTTCGGCGTTACGCGACACCACCGAGTAGTTGACCTGCACGAAGTCCGGACGGCTTGCGCGCATCGCTTCGGCGAGCGCGTCGTGGGCGTCGTCGCGGTAGTGGGTCAGGCCGATGTAGCGCACTTTGCCGGCGCGCTTGAGCTCGCGGGCGACTTCGATCTGGGTGCGCCAGTCGCGCAGGTTGTGGACCTGCAGCAGGTCAAGGCGGTCGGTGCGCAGGCGCTGGAGCGAGCGTTCGAACTGCGCCAGGCCCGCGTCGCGGCCCTCCGCGGCGAGCTTGCTGGCGAGGAAAATGCGCGCGCGCGCCGTGCGCTCGGCGAGCAGATCGCCGAGCACGTCCTCGGCGCTGCCGTAGTTGGGCGAGGTGTCGATCACCCTGGCGCCGGCGGCGAGGAAGGCCTCGAGCACCTCGCGCAGCGGCGCGCGCTGCGCATCGTCCGCGCCGACCTCGAAGCTGCCCGACGTGCCCATGCCGATCACCGGCAGCGCCTCGCCCGTGGACGGGATCCGGCGTACCGCCAGCGGGCCGCGCGCGCCGGTGTCGCGCGCGCAGGCCAGCGGGGACAGCAGCAGCGCGCCGGCCGCGAGGCCGGTGCGCACCAGGAAATCGCGGCGATGGTTCATGCGGACGCTCCTTGCGCGTGGGCGCCGGACACCCTAGGCGGCGCGCGGCGGGCCGGCAAGGCCGCCGGTCATCGTGCGCTGCAGCAGGCGCGGAGACCGCGCATCGCCGATCATGGCGCCATTGCCGTCAGGAGCGCGCCACCATGCCGACGTACAAGGGAAGCTGCCATTGCGGCGCCATCGTGATGGAAGTCGACGGCGAGCTCGACCGCGTGATCGAGTGCAACTGCTCGATATGCCAGCGCCGCGGCAGCCTGCTGTGGTTCGTGCCGCGCGATGCGCTGCGGCTGGATGCCGACCCGACCCAGCTCGGCACCTACCGCTTCAACACCCACCGCATCGACCACCATTTCTGCACCACCTGCGGCATCGCACCGTACAGCGAGGGGGCGAACCCCGACGGCAGTCCGATGGCGGCGATCAATGTGCGCTGCCTCGAGGACGTCGAGCTGGACGGCCTGACCCGGGTGCGCTTCGACGGCCGCAGGCTGTAGCCGCTCACGCGGTGCGCAGCGAGCCCCGGTAGAGCGGTTTGGTGTGCTCGCAGTGCATGGCCGGCACCACGTGGCGGATCAACACGCGCTCCTGGCGGTCGGCGATTGCCACCGCGACCGGCACGCCCAGCCGGCTGGACAGCGCGAACGCCTCGGTCTTGGCTGCGGCGGATGCCTTGGCGATGGTGGGAAACGCGCGTTGCGAAACTTCGGATGGGATCGGACGACCGTTGAGGTCGCCCTCGAGCAGCATGACGGTGTACGCCACGAATGGACTCTCGCTGGGGGAAGGGGGCGGCGCCCTGCGGCTGCGGAGCGGATGGGCCGGCGAGCGTCCTTGCCTGCGTGCATGCCGGGCAGGCACAGCTTCGTGTCTCTGCTCGGCAGGCGCCATCGGGAAAGCGTAGTCGCGGACGTCGGAAAAATCTGACGTCCGTCGCAAACCGGTTTAGTTGGGTTTCAGGCTGGCGGCTGCCGGCCGCCCCCGGCGGAGGCATGATCGGGGCTATCGAATCGGGTTCCGGAGCCGGCCATGAAGCGTCTGTCCCTGCTGCTCCTGCTGGCGTTCGCCTCGGCCAGCTGCGCCAGCGATCCGGCGCAGCGCGACGCCGAACGCCTCGCGCTGTACCGCGCGCATGCCGGCGCGCCGGTCGACAGCATCCGTTACTTCGGCCGCCTGGACGGCTGGACGCCGCTCGGCAGCGACGCGCTGGCGCTGTGGACGCGCCCCGGCGAGGCCTGGCTGGTCTCGCTGCAAGGCAGCTGCCCGGACCTGCCGTACGCGCATGCGATCACGGTCAGCGACTCGATCCACCGCATCCACGCGCGCTTCGATCGCATCCTGCCGCTGGTGCATTCGCCCGGCGCGCGGATCCCGTGCTTCATCCGCGAGATCCGTCCGGTCGACGTCAAGGCGCTGCGGGCGGCCGAGCGCGACAAGCGCAAGGCGCAGACCGCCGCGCGCGATCAGGTCTCCGGCGGGACATAACCGGCCGGTTTCGCGGCGCCGCC
>DASQMI010000042.1:0-16074 GCA_035645555.1 Lysobacter sp.
GATGATCGCGTTCCTGCTGTACGGCGGCATGCTGCTCACCGTGCTGCCGCGCGAGCCCGGCGTGTCCTGGCAGTCGCACCTCGGCGGCGCGCTCGCCGGTGTGCTCGCCGCGGCGCTGCTGCGCCGGGTCGACCCGGCGCCGCCGCGCAAGCGCTACGACTGGGAAGACGAGGCCGACGCCACTCCGGAGCAGGCGCGCGATGCCGACACGTTCGAGCCGCCGCGACCGCAGCACGTGCCGACGCTGTGGCAGCGGTCGGCACCGCCGCGCGGGGTGATCCTGCGCTTCCCCGCGCCGCGCGGCGACGGACGCGACCGCCCGGGCCCGGATGGCGCCTGAAGACTAGGCCGGCCGCGCCACCATCAGCCAGAAGATCGCCAGGAACGCGAAGAACGCCGGCGCACCAAGCGCGGCCCACCAGCGGAAGCAGCGCCAGTACGCGGGCGGCAACGGCGTGCCGGCGTCGTCGGCGGCCAGCGCGATATCGCGCAGCCGGTACTGCAGCCACACCACCGGCAGCCAGCACGCCACCGCGAACGCGTACAGCGCCAGCGACCACAGCAGCCAGCGCGCGCCCCACGGATAGCCGAGCCGTTCGACCAGGTAGGCGCCGCTGACCGGCTGCAGCACCACGGTGGAGGCGGTGAAGATCCAGTCCGCCACCACCACGTGCTGCGCGACCACCGCCACCGCGCGCACGTCGCGGGTCAGGCTGACGAAGAACAGGTAGAACGCGCTGCCGATGCCGGTGCCGAACAGCAGCGTCGAGGACAGCACGTGCACCCACTTCACCAGCAGCATGTCCATGCTCAGCGCGCCTCCGGGCGGTCGAGTTCCCACAGCAGCCACAGCATCGCCAGCAGCGGCACGTTCTTCAGCACCGGCCCGTACGGGTGCAGCCAGAACTCCGGCAGCGCGATGGTGATGATCACGGTGTAGCCGGCGATCAGCGCCGCCTGCAGCGCGTACAGCGCGCGCCGCCGCGGCGCGAACAGGGTGGCGAGGCCGAGCGCGAGATCGAGCGCGGCGGCGCCGTACAGCGCGACGTCGGCGGCGCTGCCGGTCAGCCCGGTGCGCGCGAGCAGCGCGCGGCTCGCCTCGACCGGATACAGCCCGAACGACAGCAGCGCGGTGACGATCCACACCAGCGCGAGCGATCCGCGCAGCACCGGCAGCAGCCAGCGCAGCCGGGCGCGGTCGCGCAGCGCCGGTGCGATCGCCGGCGGCACGAACGCCTCCACCGGTCGCGGCGCGCGCCCGAGCAGCGCGGCCAGCGGTGCGACGTCGGCGGTGTTGCCGCGCTCCAGCATCGACAGCGTGTCCGCGCTCAGCAGGCTGCCGGGCAGGCGCGCGCCGACCGCGGCGGCCACCCGCGCGAGCGCGCCCGGTACCGGCAGGAAGCGCGCGCGCCCCAGCCCGAGCGCCTGCCGCAGCGCCGCCAGGTAATCGCGCAGCGACAGCGGCCGCGGCCCGACCACGGCCAGCGTGGCCGGCACCGCGTCGCGCGCCAGCAGCGCCACCACCGCCGCGCACACGTCGTCCAGGTGCACCGGCTGCAGCGCGCCGGCACGCCCGGGCAGCGGGATCAACGGCAGGCTCGCCAGCATCAGGAACCAGCGCGCGCTGGTGCCGTGCGGCGCGAACACCAGCGACGGCTGCAGCACGGTCGCGTGCAGCGGCAGCGCGCGCAGCGCATCGTCGGCGTCGCGCTTGCTGCGGTGGTAGCCCGTGCGTGCGCCGGCATCGGCACCGAGCGCGGAGAACTGGACGACACGCTTTACACCGGCGAGCACGCAGGCTTCGAACAGCGCACGCGGCGCGCGCACGTGCACCGCCTCGAAGGACACTGCCCCATGCTCCCGAATCAGCCCCACGACGTTCACCACCGCGTCGACCCCCTGCAGGCGGCCCACCCAGTCGACGGCCGCCTGGTCGCGGGCGAAATCGACGCCAACAACGCGCAGGCCGGGCCATTGCACACGGGCCGCCTCGACACGCCGGACGCCGACCGCGACGTCGTGGCCGGCGGCACGCAGCGCATCGACCAGCGCGCTGCCGATCAGCCCGCTCGCACCGATCACCAGCACGCGCATCGCGGGCTCCGTGCGTGGGGCCTCGCCGCCCGGCGGGCGCTGGTGTCCGGCAGTGTGGCCAGCGTGCTATCCACCGCGGTGCTCTCCTGGCGCAGCCGTCTCAACACCGGCCACGGCGCCAGCGCGACCAATGCCACCAGCCACTGGCTGTGGGGCGAGCGCGCGATGCACCGGCATACGCCGAGCGCACGCCACACCGCCGTGGGCTATGCGATCCATCATGCCAGCGCGGTGTTCTGGGCGACCGCGTTCGAACGGCTGCTGCTGCGCCGACCGCCCACCGCCACCCGCGCCACCGCGACCGCCGCGGCGGTCAGCGCGCTGGCGTACGCGGTCGATTACGGCCTGACCCCGAAGCGGCTGACGCCGGGCTTCGAGCGTCATCTCGGGGGACGCAGCCTGCTGCTGACCTACGGCGCGATCGCCGCCGGGCTCGCGGTCACCGCGCTGGTGCGGCAGCGCCGCGGTCATCGCTGAGCCTCGACGCGCCGGCAGCGCCGCCATTCCCACAGCGCCGGCGCGACCGCGAACAGCGCCGCGCTCGCCAGCACGGCGGCGACCAGCGCGGGCGGCAGCGGCGGCGCGCGCAGCTGCAGCGTCCAGTCGCCGCCGTCGCCGCCGAGCAGCGCCAGACTCTGCTGTGGATGCAGCACGGCGAGGATGCCGAACGCCACCGCCGGCAGCGCGTCGAGCGCGGCGTGGACGTGCTGCTCGAACGGCGGGATCGCGCGGTGCGCGCTCGCCACCCGGGTGTCGGCGTAGGCGGCGAGCGTGTGCAGCAGCACGCACGCGAGCGTGATCGCGAGCAGCAACGCGCTGATCTCGACGAACAGCGCCAGCACGATCGGCAGCCCGACCAGCGCGAGCTGGACCAGATGCCAGCGCGACTCGGCGGTCCCGGCGCTGCGTTCGATGCCGGCGGCACGGTGGCAGAGGAAGTCGAGCACGCCGGCGAGCAGCCACAGCGGATAGACCAGCCACGCCAGCACGGCGAGCAGCAGCGCCTCGGTGCTCACGGCGACGGCGGCCGCAGCGGCTCCAGTCCATGCGGCGCCGGGCCGTTGAGCACCGCGCCGCTGTCGGCGGCGAAGCGCGAGCCGTGGCACGGGCAGTCCCAGGTCGACTCGCGCGCGTTCCAGCGCACCGCGCAGCCGACGTGCGGGCAGCGCGCGTTGAACGCGTGCAGCCGGCCGTGCGCGTCGCGATGCACCGCGACCCGGTGCACGCCATCCCGGATCACCGCACCGTCGCCCGGCGCGAGCGCCTGCACGTCCGGTGCCTCGCCGCCGCGCAGCCAGTCGGCGAACTGCGCGGCGACGTTGACGTTCACCCGCGTCCATTCGCGCGCGGCGCGCACCGGCTTGCGGCGCGGGTCGTACAGCCCGGCCCACGGATGCTCCTCGCCCTGCACCAACGCGGCGATCAGCGGACCGGCCAGGGTGCCGTGGGTGAGCCCGTTGCCGGAGTCGCCGGTCACGATGAACACGTTGTCCGCGTGGCCCGGGTCGCGGCCGATGTAGGCGAGCCCGTCGACCGGCTCGATGATCTGTCCGGACCAGCTGCCGCGCAGCGCGCCGATGCCCGGCAGGTGCCGCTGCGCCCAGGCGTGGATCGCCTGGTACGGCGCGAGCGTCGCCTCGCTGTCCGGCTGGCCGACCTTGTGGTCCTCGCCGCCGATGATCAGCACGTCATCGACCCAGCGCACGTAGTGGTACGGATCGCCGTTGTCCCACAGCAGCGCGTCCGGCACCGCGCCGCGCTCGGCCTCGACCGCGATCATGTAGGTCCGGTACGGCTCGAGCTTGGTGTGCACCGGGATGCGCTCGTGGAACGGCACGTTGGTGGCGATCACCACGCTGCTCGCGCGCAGCGTGCGGCCGTCCTCGAGTTCGATGCGCGGCACGTCGCCGCCTTCCACCGCGACCGCCTTGGCGCGCTCGATCCGCCCGCCGAGTTCGCGCACCACGCCGGACAGCGCATCGAGGTAACGCGCGATGTCGATGCGCGCCTGGTCGCGGAAACGCAGCGCCGGGCCGAGTGCGAAGCCCGGCAGGCCGGCGTCGAGCCGCTCCACACGCAGCCCTGCGCGGCGCGCGGCGGCGTGCTCGCGGTCGAGCTCCTGCGGGTCGGCGCCGTGCGCGAACAGGTAGCCGTCGACGCGCGCGAAACCGCAGTCGTCGCCGCAGTCGCGCACGAAGCGCTCGATCCAGTCGATCGCCGCGCCGTGGCTTTCCGCAGCCAGGCGCGCACCGTCCTCGCCGAACCAGTCCTCGAGCTGCCAGAAGCGGTCGTCGAGCGCGTTGGCCAGATGCGCGCTGGTGCGCAGCGTCTCGCCGGCGCCGATCGCCTCGCGCTCCACCACCAGCACCTGGCGGCCCTCCTGCAGCAGGCACAGCGCGCAGGTAAGCCCGGCGATGCCGGCGCCGAGCACGACCACGTCGGCGTGCAGCGTGCTGAGGTCGGGGAGGACGGGGGCGCGGTGCCGCGCCAGCCAGATCGGGGCGGACGGTGCGGTGCTCATGGCCCGACTGTGGGCGCGACGCGTTCAAGGCGACGTGAGCGTCACGCCCGAGCCGCTGCGGCAATTGTTGCGTGGCACCGCGCATTTTGCGCACCCGCCGCGCCCCGGTCGGCGCGGGCACCCCATTCGCGGTGGCACGCGACGTGCGTCCCTCCTTTCGCGTCGTCCACCGCCGCCGTACAGGAGAGCCTGCAATGCCCCTCAGCCTTACCGACATCCAGGGCACCCCGATCGACCGCCAGCGCTTCACCTGGCGCGACATGGTGCAGAAGCCGATCAGCAAGCTCGACGATGATGCGTTCACCCGTATCCGCATCATCCTGCTCAACGGGCTGGAGGAGGAGGCGCTGCGCTTCTCGCACGCGTTCGCGCGGATGAACCGCGAGCTGCGCGTGCCGCTGGCGCAGCTGCGCCGGATCGAACAGCACCAGCACACGCTGATCAACTGGCTGCTGGGCGCCGATCATTCGCCGCTGGAAACCACCATCGCCTACGAGCAGGTGGCGATCGAAGTCACCGCCGCGGTCGCCCAGCGCGAACCCGACCCGTACCTGGCGCAGGTGTACCGCTTCGGCCTGCTCGAGGACTTCGACCACCTGTACCGCTACTCGGCGCTGCTCGACCGCCTGGAGGGCAAGGACGCCAACAACATTCTGCAGTGCTATACCGACATCTTGCCCGGCCGCCCGACCGTGGTCGAGCACCGTGCGCCGGAGGACGACGTGCGCACGCCGTTCGATGCCGCCACCGCCGACCCGCTGTCGAAGCTGCACGCGCTGACCATCACCGCCGCCGAGCAGCAGACCCACAACTACTACATGAACATCGGGCCGCTGTTCACCGACCCGGTGGCGCGCATGCTGTACGCGGAGATCGCCTCGATCGAGGAGCAGCACGTCACCCAGTACGAATCGCTGCTCGATCCCGCGCAGAGCTGGATGGAGCAGTGGCTGCTGCACGAGGTCAACGAGGCGTACAACTACTACGGCGCCGCGCAGCAGGAGAGCAACCCGCGGATCAAGGCGATCTGGGAACGCATGCTCGACTACGAGCTGGGCCAGCTGAAGTTCGCGATGGAGCTGTTCAAGAAGCACGAGCGCCGCGACCCGGCCGAGCTGCTGCCGGAGACGCTGCCCGATCCGATCCCGTTCGCCAGCCAGCGCGATTTCGTGCGCGACACGCTGCTGCGCGAGGTCGACCTGCGCGCCAGCGGCGAGGAGTTCGTCGAGCTCGACCAGGAAGGCGAGGCGTCGCGTCGCTACCGCCAGGAAATCAACGCTGACGGCTCGCCGAGCGAGGCGGTCGCCCAGGGCTACATCTACCGCCCCGGCACCGAACTCAGCCCCGCCCGCCGGGCCGCCTGAACCCGCACGCAGGAGAACCACGCATGCAACCGCGCGACATCACCCTGGGCACCAACCGCACCGGCATGAAGGCCTCGCCGATCGATGCCGGCGAACTGATGGAGGCGATGGAACTGCAGGACCAGCTGCGCAACGGCAGCAGCGAGGTGGGCGCCAACGTCGACGCCGACACCATGCGCAGCGATTACCGCGCCGAGGCCGAACCGGTCGGCTCGGTGCCGCCGCCGACCAACCTGCGCGGCATGTTCGGCACCGCCGCGCAGGCGCTGGCCGGCAACAAGCTGCACATCCTGCTCGACAAGCTCGGCGAGCGCGCCGCGTTCGAGCGCACCGGCGTGCGCCTGTACGAGGCGGCGATCGTCAAGCTGTCCGGCGAGGTCGACCTGCCGAAAGGCATGAGCCTGACCGCGCTGCAGGAAATCCGCGACGACGAGGCCTCGCACTTCGCGCTGGTCGCCGAGGCGATCGAGTCGCTCGGCGGCGACCCGACCACGCAGACCCCGTGCGCCGACGTGGTCGGCGTGCAGGGCCTGGGCCTGGTGCAGGTGATGGGCGATCCGCGCACCACCGTGCCGCAGGCGCTGCAGGCCCTGCTGTCGGCGGAGCTGATCGACGTCGCCTCGTGGGAACTGCTGATCCAGCTGATCGAAAGCTTCGGCCAGGACGAGCTGGCGGAGCGCTTCTCGGCGGCGCTGGCGACCGAGTCGCGCCACGAGCAGCTGGTGCGCAGCTGGCTGAGCGCGTCGCTGCAGGACGCCGCGCACGTCGGCAGCGACCGCGGCGAGCGGCAGCAGACGAAGACGTGAGCTAAAACGCCGTGCCCCGCGGCGGCGGATGTCACGCGTCCGCCGCCGCGCTATTTGCGCTTCGGCACCACGCTGATCTCGCCGTTCTCCTCGACCACCGCGTGCTCGATTTCGTCGATCCGGCGCAGACCTTCCTGGCGGCGGGCGGCCGAGACCACCTCGTCGTCGTCGACGCGCAGCTCGCGCATCAGCTCGCGGTCCGGCTTGCCGCCGCGGATCACCGCGACCGGCAGCCCGTCCAGCCATTTCGACACCGCCGGCCAGCGCTGCTTTATCAACGACAGCCCCAGGCTGGTGGCGACCATGGTCAGCACCAGCAGGAACGCGTTGGTGACCGAATGGTCCTGGTCGACCAGCGCTTCCTGGATGGTCTCGGAGATGATCAGCAGCAGCACCAGCTCGAAGTTGGTCGACTGCGCCAGGGTGCGCTTGCCGGCGATGCGGAACACCACCAGCAGGAACGCGTACACCACCAGCGCGCGCAGCACGGATTCCATCGGCGCTCCTACGGGTAGACGAACTGGTTGAACTGCACGCGCGCCGCGCCGACGCCGATCCGCGCGCGCAGCGTGCCGAACCGCTGCGGGCGGAAGAACACGCGGACGCGGGTCGTGCGCTGCGGACTGCGCGCGAACGCGAACAGCAGCGCGTCGCCGTCGGCGCGCACGTGCAACGGCTCGGGTTCGAAGCGCTCCAGCTCGAGGCGCTCCAGCACCGGACGTTCGAGCCGCAGCGTGAGCACGTCGCCCGCCGCCGCGGCCGGCGCCGCCTCGATGTCGTAATGGCTCGGCGCCTCGTAGCGCTCGAAGCGCTGGTGGCGCACGCTCGCCAGGCCCGCCGCGTCGCGCGCGGTGTTATCGCTCAGCGGGCCGTGGCCGAGCAGGCCGAGCAGCGCCGCCAGCAGCAGCAGCGCCCACAGCACCCAGCCGATGCGCTGCAGCTTCCACTCGCGCCGCTCGTGCGCGAGGTCCTCGTGCAGCTGCAGGTCGGCGATCGACTTCCGTTCGGCCATGCCGGCGGCCCGTGTCTACGGTCGAGCCGGTTGTACGCGCGCGGGCGGCAAAGCCGGGTGAACCGGCTCAGGGCGGCGGCAGCGGCAGCCCGCGGTAGGCCTTGACCGTACGCAGCACGAAGCTGGAGTTGACGTCGACCACCCCGGCGCGGCCGAGCAGGCCGTCCAGGAGGAAGCGCGAGAAGTGCTCCAGGTCGCGCACGACGATGTGCAGCAGGTAATCCATCTCCCCGGTCAGCGCGTGGCAGGCGGTGACCTCCGGGCAGGCCTCGACGTGGGCGGCGAACGTGGCCACGGACTCCGGATCGTGGCGCGCCAGCTGCACGCGCACGAACGCCTGCAGGCCTAGCCCGAGGCGTTCCGGATCCAGTTCGGCGCGGTAGCCGGCGATTACCCCCTCGCGCTCCAGCCGCTGCACCCGGCGCAGGCAGGCCGACGGCGACAGGTGCACGCGCTCGGCCAGTTCGGCATTGGTCAGCCGGCCGCCGCGCTGCAGCTCGGCGAGCAGCAGCAGGTCGGTGCGATCGAGCTGCACGGTCGGCATTTTCTTCCGCTCTTGACACCACAGGCGCAAGAATCATGCGCGCTTGCCCGAGCTGTCCGCAACAACGCAAGCCCGTTGCTCGGAAAGCGCCGTACAGTAACCGTCAGGAACGCAGGAACCCGCGCCATGAACGCCCCGCCCAAGCGCGTCGAGCACCAGCTGACCGACAAGGGCTACGTGCCGGTCTACACCACCGCGGTGGTGGAGCAGCCCTACGCCAGCTACACCGCCACCGACCACGACGTGTGGGCAACGCTGTACGCGCGCCAGCAGGAGCTGCTGGTCGGCCGCGCCAGCGAGGAGTTCCTGCGCACCCAGCGCGCGATGGAAATGACGCCGGACCGCATCCCGCGCTTCGACGAGCTCAACCTGCGGCTGCGCAAGGCGACCGGCTGGGAGCTGGTCGGCGTGGAGGGCCTGCTGCCGGAGCTGACGTTCTTCGACCACCTCGCCCACCGGCGCTTCCCGGTCACCTGGTGGATCCGCAAGCCCGAGCAGCTCGATTACCTCAGCGAGCCGGACCTGTTCCACGACCTGTTCGGCCACGTGCCGCTGCTGATGAACCCGGTGTTCGCCGACTACATGGAGGCGTACGGCTGCGGTGGCGTCAAGGCGCACGGCATCGGCCCAGAGGCGCTGGTCAACCTCACTCGCCTGTACTGGTACACGGTGGAATTCGGCCTGATCCGCGACCCGCAGGGCCTGCGCATCTACGGCAGCGGCATCGTCAGCTCCAAGGGCGAGAGCCTGTACTGCCTGGAAAGCGACGCGCCGAACCGGATCGGCTTCGATCTGGAGCGGATCATGCGCACCCGCTACCGGATCGACACGTTCCAGAAGACCTACTTCGTGATCGACAGCTTCGAGCAGCTGTTCGAGGCGACCCAGCCGGACTTCACCCCCATCTACGCCAAGCTCGCCCAGCTGCCGTCGGTCCCGGCCGGCGAAGTGCTGGACGGCGACCGCGTCTACCACCGCGGCAGCGGCGAAGGCTGGCTGGCCGACGGCGACGTCTGACCGCGCCGGAGCGCGGCTTGCCCGTTCATTTTTCGCGCACCCGCCGCCCGCGGCGGCAGGCGGCGTGCGCTTACACCCCCCTCACACCGGGCCCCGCAGGATCGTTCTCACCCCATGCGACCGCCCTGCGGAGCATTCGCCCCATGGACAACATCAGCGCCGATGAACTGCTTCAGGAGTTGAGTTCGCTCGATGCCACGATGGCCCAGGTCGTCCGCTGCGCGGGCGTCGGGTCGATCCCGGACCTCGAGCGACGGCTGGACGCCCACGGCCGCAGCCTGCGCGTGCTGCTCGACGCCGCCGGCGCGGCGGTCGCGGCCGATACCATCGATGCCGCCAAGCGCGTGCTGATGACCGCCGAGCCCGACGCGCCGCTGATGATGCTGTCGATGGCGCGCGCCACGCTCAACGCGATGATCCGCCGCCAGGCGTCGCGCTCGATGCCGCACAAGGTGGCCTGAGCCTGCCCTGCACGCGGCCCACGCGCCTTCGGCGACAATAGCGGCCTCCCCGATTTCCGCGAGGCCCGCCGCATGTCGTCCCCCACGCACCACGCGCCGATTTCGCTGACCCGGTTTCTGCTCGAGGAAGAGCGTGCCGGGCGCATCAACGCCCAGCTGCGCCTGCTCATCGAGGTGGTCGCGCGCGCCTGCAAGTCGATCTCCATCGCGGTCGGCAAGGGCGCGCTCGGCGGCGTGCTGGGCGACGCCGGCCACGGCGGCGCCGCGCAGATCAACGTGCAGGGCGAGGCGCAGAAGAAGCTCGACGTGCTGTCCAACGAGATCCTGCTCGAGGCCAACGCCTGGGGCGGCCATCTGGCCGGGCTGGCGTCGGAGGAGATGGACCACGCGCAGCCGATCCCGGACGTGTATCCGCGCGGCAATTATTTGCTGCTGTTCGATCCGCTCGACGGCAGCTCCAACATCGACGTCAACATCTCGGTCGGCACCATCTTCTCGGTGCTGCGCTGCCCGGAGGGCGTGACCCAGCCGGAGGACGCGCACTACCTGCAGCCGGGCCACGCCCAGGTCGCCGCCGGCTACACCGTGTACGGGCCGAGCACGATGCTGGTGCTGACCGTCGGCCACGGCACCCACGCGTTCACCCTCGACCGCGAGGTCGGCAGCTTCATGCTGACCGCGCGCGACCTGCGCATTCCGGAAGAGACCAAGGAATTCGCGGTCAACATGTCCAACCAGCGCTTCTGGGAGCCGCCGATGCAGGCCTACGTCGGCGACCTGCTGGCCGGCAAGGAGGGCCCGCGCGGCAAGGACTTCAACATGCGCTGGGTGGCGAGCATGGTCGCCGACGTGCACCGCATCCTGACCCGCGGCGGCATCTTCAGCTATCCGCTCGACGCCAAGTGCGCCGACAAGGGCGGCAAGCTGCGGCTGATGTACGAGGCCAACCCGATGGCGTTCCTGGTCGAGCAGGCCGGCGGCGCCGCCAGCACCGGCCGCCAGCGCATGCTCGACGTGGTGCCGAAGCATCTGCACCAGCGCGTGCCGGTGTTCCTCGGCAGCAAGCGCGAGGTCGAGACCGCGGTGCGCTACCACCTCGAGCACGACGCCGAGCGCGAGCGGCCGGCGGCGTGAGCGCGATGGGTGCGGGCGACTTCATCGAGGTGTATCCGGACGTCCTGGATGCGGCCGCCTGCGCCAGCCTGATCGCGGCGTTCGATGCCAGCGCCGCGGTCGGCCCCGGCCGCGTCGGCAGCGGCGTCATGCCGGAACTCAAGGACAGCCTCGACCTCACCATCAGCGGCCGCGCGGAGTGGCGCGAGGCCGAGGCGCAGCTCAACGCGGCGATGCTGCGCGGCCTGCTCGCCTACCTGCGGCGCTATCCGCACACGCTGATCGCGCCGCTGATGCTGGAGACCACCGACGAGGCCGGGCAGCGCAGCCGGATCACCCCGGAGCGGCTGAAGGCGATGGACGACGAGGCGCTCGCCAGCATCGTGCGCACGGTGTTCCGACCCGGCTCGATCAACCTGCAGCGGTATGTCGCCGATCGCGGCGGTTATCCGTACTGGCATTGCGAGTTGTACCCGCGCGACCGTCACGGCGAGACGCTGCACCGCCACCTGCTGTGGACGATCTACCTCAACGACGGTTTCGACGACGGCGAGACCGAGTTTCTGTACCAGCGCCGCAAGATCGAACCGCGCGCCGGCAGCCTGCTGATCGCGCCGGCGGCGTTCACCCACACCCACCGCGGCAACCGCCCGAAGGGACGCGACAAGTACATCGCCACCAGCTGGGTGCTGTTCCAGCGCGCCGAAGCGCTGTTCGGCGCGGCCTGACTAGCCGCCCTGCGGCGATTCCATCACCAGCCAGTACAGGCCGACCTGCTTCACCGCCCAGACGAACTGGTTGAAGTCGACCGGTTTCTGGATGTAGCTGTTGACGCCGAGCGAATAGCTGGCCTGGACGTCGAACGGTTCGGCGCTGGTGGTCAGCACCACCACCGGCAGCGCCTTGGTGCGCTCGTCGTTGCGGATCGCCTGCAGCACCTCGCGGCCATCGAGCTTGGGCAGGTTCAGATCGAGCAGCACCACCGAAGGCAGTTCGGCCGGATCGCGGTGCGCATAGCGCCCGCGCGCGAACAGGTAGTCGAGGGCCTCGGCGCCGTCGCTGACCACCACCAGGGCGTTGGCCACCTTGGCCTCCTCGAACGCGAGCCGGGTCAGCTCGACGTCGTCGGGGTTGTCCTCAACCAGCAGGATTTCTCGAGTCATGGGCGTCCGTGGCCTGCGGCGGTGTGGCGGGAAGTTCCACGTGCAGCGTGGTGCCCGCCTCCGGTGCGGATTCCGCCCAGATCCGGCCACCATGCCGCTCGACCACACGGTGCGCGATCGCGAGCCCGAGCCCGTGACCGCCGCCCTGGTCCGGTCCGTGCAGTCGCTGGAAGGGCTCGAACAGTTTATGCGCATAGCGCATGTCGAAACCGCTGCCTTCGTCATGCAGTTGCAGGTGCACGCGCCCGCCTGCGCGGGCGCCGCGCAGGCTCACCCGCACCGGCTGCCCCGGGCGGGCAAAACGCCAGGCGTTGTCCAGCAGCTGCATCATCAGTAGCCGCAACAGCCGCTCGTCGCCGTACGCGGTCAGGCCCGCTTCGACGTCGAGCTCGGCGTCGCGCTCCGGATAGCGGTCGCGCATCGCCATGCCGGCGAACTCCGCCAGCAGGCTGACGTCCACCGGCGCCGGCCGCAGCTCGGCCCGCCCGGCGTGCACCAGCTCGTTGAGCGAGGCGAGCAGCTCGCTCATGCGCTCGGCGGCGGCACGGATGCGCGCCAGGTGGTCGCGGCCGGCGTCGTCGAGATGCGCCCCGCAGCGTTCGTCGAGCCGCGCGGCGAAGCTCTCGATCGCCCGCACCGGCGCGCGCAGGTTGTGCGAGACGGTATCGGTGATCATCTGCAGGTTGCGCTGTGCGGCGTCCAGCGCCTGGCGCGCATCGCGCTCGCCGGAAAGATCGCGCAGCTGCAGCAGGAACGCCTCGACCTCGCCGTGCGCATCACGCAACACGCCGACGCCGACCTCGGTGCACACTTCGCCGCCGTCGCCGCGGCGCCAGCGCGCCTCAACGCGCAGCGGGCCGCCCGCGCCGCCCAGCAGCGCGCGCAGCTGCGCCTGCAGCGCCGCCGCGTCGTCGGGATGCACCGCGTCCAGCAGCGGCTGGCCGAGCAGCGCCTGCGCCGGGATGCGCAGCAGCTCCGCCAGCGCCGCATTCAGCGCACGCCAGCGCAGGTCGGGATCGAGCAGACCGGTGCCGGCGGAACAGGCGGCCAGCAGTCGACTGTCGCGGTCCTCGCCGCGCAGGGGGCCGGCATCGGTTTTCAAGGGGGCATTCATCGCCGGACGGCCGAGTCGCGTGAAGTCTATCCAAAGGCGGCGTGAGCGCCGGGTGGATATCCTGGCTCAGAACAACTCGCCCTGCGGCGACGGCGGTCGCGGAGCGACGAACTGGCCGGTGTCCAGCGCCGGCAGCCGGCCGAACCCGAGCCGGCGGTGCGCCTTGGCGAACCGTTGCGCGATCAGCTCGGCGAACGGCCCGGTGCCGCGCTGGCGGGTGAAGAACGCGCTGTCGTAATCCTTGCCGCCGCGCATCTGCTGGATCAGGCTCATGACGTGCTCGGCGCGCTCGGGGTAGTGCAGCGCCAGCCATTCGCGGAACACCTGCTTGAGCTCGTGCGGCAGCCGCAGCAGCACGTAGCCGGCGGCGGCCGCGCCGTGTTCGCGCGCCGCCTCCAGGATGTGCTCCAGCTCGCGGTCGGTGATCATCGGGATCACCGGCGCCACCATCACCCCGACCGGCACGCCGGCCTCGTGCAGCTGGCGCATCGCGCGCAGCCGCGCGTGCGGCGCCGACGCGCGCGGCTCCATCCGCGCCGACAGCCGGTTGTCGAGCGTGGTGACCGAGAAGTACACGCTCACCAGCCGGCGCCGCGCCATCGACGCCAGGCGCTCGATGTCCTGCACCACACCGGCGTTCTTGGTGATCAGGCTGAAGGGATGCGAGCAGGCGTCGAGCACCTCGATCAGCGAGCGGGTGATGCGGTAGCGGCGCTCGATCGGCTGGTAGCTGTCGGTGTTGATGCCCAGCGCCAGCGGCGAACAGCGGTAGCCGGGCCTCGCGAGTTCGGCGAGCAGGCGCTCGGCGGCGTTGGTCTTGGCGAACAGGCGGGTTTCGAAATCCAGCCCCGGCGACAGGTCCAGATAGGCGTGCGAGGGGCGGGCGAAGCAGTACACGCAGCCGTGCTCGCAACCGCGGTAAGGATTCACCGACTGGCTGAAGCCGACGTCGGGCGACGCGTTGCGGCTGACGATGCTGCGCGCGCGCTCCTCGGTAACCCGGGTATCCGGGTGCGGCGGCGCGTTCTCGTACACCGAGCCCCAGCCGTCGTCCTCGCCGTGGGCGACCGTCTTCTCGTAGCGGCCGCTGACGTAGGAGGCCGCGCCACGGCCCTTGATCGGCGCTTGCGCTTTGCGGGCGTCGTCCATCCGGCTAGCCTACGCGCGCGGCGTCGCACCGGTCGCGACCGCCGGCCGTGGAGGTGAACCGCTCAGCGGAGGTACGCGTGTTGGAGACCCTGCAGGACGCCTGGCGCACGCTGTCCGCCCTGCCCGACCTGCGGGTCTATCTCACCGTCGCCTGGATCGCCTACGTGCTCGGCCTGGGCGGCTGGATCGTGCTGCAGAAGCGCGAGCCGGTCGCCACCCTGAGCTGGCTGATCAGCCTCGCCGCCCTGCCCTACGTCGGCTTCCTGATCTACTACTTCTTCGGTCCGCAGCGCATCGAGCGCCAGCGGCTGCGCCGGCGCAGCGCGCGCGCGCGGCTGCCGACGCTGGACGCCAGCGCCGACGAGTCGCAGGAGCTGGCGCGGCTCGGCCAGGCCACCACCGGGCTGCCGCCATCGGGCGCCAGCGCGGCGCGATTGCTGGTGGACGGCGGCGCCACGTTCGAGGCGCTGCTAGATGCGATCGCGCAGGCCCGCGAGAGCATCCACCTCGAGTACTACATCTACCGGCCGGACCGCATCGGCACCGCGCTGCGCGACGCGTTGTGCGAACGCGCGCGCGCCGGCGTGCAGGTTCGCCTGCTGCTGGACGCGGTCGGCTCGCGCAAGCTCACCCGTCGCTTCCTGCGCCCGCTGCTCGATGCCGGCGGCGAAGTCGCCTGGTTTCATCCGTTGCGGCTGCGCTGGCTGTGGAACCGGCCGTGGCTGAACCTGCGCACGCACCGCAAGATCGTAGTGATCGACGGTCGCATCGGCTTCACCGGCGGTATCAATATCACCGACGAGGAGGACGAGCGGCTGCGCCGCGACGCGTACCGCGACCTGCACGTGCGGCTGGAAGGCGCAGTGGTGCGTGAGCTGGAGCTCGTGTTCCTCGAGGACTGGTGCTACGCCACCGGACAGACGCCGCCGGCGCTGCACGCACCGGACCCGGGCGTGGATGCGATTGCCGCGCAGGTGCTGGTGTCCGGCCCGGATTCGACCTGGGAGGCGATCCATCGCCTGCATGTCGCTGCCATCCATGCCGCGCGCCGGCGGGTCTGGCTGGTGACGCCGTATTTCGTGCCGGGCGAGGCCGCACGCATGGCGCTGACGTCGGCGGCGCTCGGCGGCGTCGACGTGCGCCTGCTGGTGCCCAAGCGCAGCGACAGCCTGCTGGTGACGTTCGCCGCACGTTCGTACTTCGACGAGCTGCTCGAAGCCGGGGTCAAGATCTACGAGTACGGCCCGCGCCTGCTGCACACCAAGGCGCTGCTGTGCGACGACGAGCTCGCGCTGATCGGCAGCGCCAATTTCGACCACCGCAGCTTCCGGCTCAATTTCGAGGTCTGCGTGATGTTTCGCGATGCGGACGTCGCCGGCGAACTGGCGCGGGTGATCGAAAGCGAATTCGCACACGCGCCGCGCGTACGTCCCGAGCGCCAGCGCCCGCTGTGGCGCGCGCGCATGCCCGAGGCGCTGGCGCGCCTGGTGTCGCCGCTGCTGTAGCCCTCACGCGGCGACCACGCATCGCACCGACCGTCTCCGACCAGCGGTCGTCGCGCGCGGCCGGGCTGCACGGCGCCTCGACTCGACCGCACTACACTGGGCGCGTTCGCACAGGAGTACCGACCATGTACTGGCTGTACGCGCTGCTCGCGGTCGCCGCGTTCTCGGTGGCGTTCCGCACCTCGTCCACCGCACTGATGGTGTTCGCCCT
>DASQMI010000043.1:0-11409 GCA_035645555.1 Lysobacter sp.
GGTCTCGGCGATCGCCGCGTCGATGCGTCGCCAGCGCAGCGCGTCGTCGAGCGCGCCTTTGCTCGCCAGCACGGAAAAAACCGCATCGCACGGCTCCGGCAACGGCTTGCCGCCCTGCAGCCACAGCGCGCGCGCATCGGCGACCCACTGCGCGTCGTCGCGGCCGAGCGCCTGGCGCGCGCGCAGCTGCGCGCAGCGCAACGCCGGCGCATCGACGTGGTCGTGCCACGCGGCGAGGAACGCGTCCCAGTCCTCGCGGCGCGCCGCCGCCGCCAGCCACAGTTCGCGGAACGCGCGGCCGGCGGCCTGGGTGCCGTGGCGGCGCAGGAAATCCTCGGCGCGCGCGCGCGGCAGCAGGTCGATCCGGCGGCGCAACGCGGCGTACTCGATCCAGCCGTACAGCGGATGGCCGGCGAGATCGCCGTAACCGCCGCCGTCGAACTCGCCGCGCTCGGCCGCGGCAAGCGCTTCGCGCACGCGCGGCAGCTTCGGATCGGCCGTAGGCGCCGGCACTGGCGCGCGTGCGAACGTCGGCGGCCGCGCCGCCGGCGCGGCACCCGGCGCCGGTTGCGCACACGCCGCATTGGCGAGCGCGAGGGTCGTGAGCGAGACGAACAGTAACGTGCGGAAGCGCATGCGCCGGACTATACCCCGGCTACCATCAACGCCTCTCCACCTGGAATGCGCGCGTGATCGGCTGGTTGACGTTCCTGGCGCTCGGCGCCATCGCCGGCGTGCTGGCCGGCCTGCTCGGCGTCGGTGGCGGTCTGGTGCTGGTCGCCGCGCTTGCGTGGCTGCTGCCGCTGTTCGGCGTGCCGGCCGGCGATGCGATGCACGCGGCACTCGCGAGTTCGCTTGCAAGCATCGTGTTGACCGCGGCGGCGTCGGCGCGCGCGCACGCGCGCCGCGGCAGCGTGCTCTGGCCGACGGTGGCGTGGATGGTGCCGGGACTGCTGATCGGCGGCTGGGTGGGCAGCGCAGTGGCGGTGCGTCTGGACGGCACGGTGCTGCGTGGGCTGGTCGCTGCGTACTGCTTCATCGCCGCGGTGCAGCTGCTGCGCGGCGGCGCGCGTGCGAACGCGGACGCCGCCGGTGCGCCGCGCGGTTGGCCGATGTCGGCGGCCGGCACGCTGATCGGCGCGGTATCGGCGGTGGTCGGCATCGGCGGCGGCAGCATGACCGTGCCGCTGCTGGTCTGGCGCGGGATCGCGCCGGTGCGCGCGGTCGGCACCTCGTCTGCCTGCGGCGTGGCGATCGGACTGGCCAGCGCGCTCGGTTACGCGTTGCATGCTCCGGCCGGCGCGTTGCCGGCGTACGCGGTCGGCTACGTGTACCTGCCGGCGGCGATCGGCGTCGCGCTCGCCTCGGTGTTCGCAGCCCCGTACGGCACCCGGCTCGCGCATCGCCTGCACGGCGACGTGCTGAAGCGGGTGTTCGCCGGTTTCCTGCTGCTGGTGGGGGCGAGCCTGCTGGTCGGATGAGTTCCGCGACGGGGCGCTCAGATCCGCCGGCGTAGGCTGCGGTCGGTGAACGCGCGCTCGCACATTTCCGACATGCACCTGCCCGGCCGGAGTCCGCCCGACCGCCGGCTTGCGCTGGCCGCCCTCGCCGCGTCGCTGATCCTGCTGCTGGCCGGGGGGCTGACCTACGTGGGCGTGCGCACCCAGCAGGAGACCGCGCAACGGGTGGTGCACACCCACGAGGTGATCGAGCAGATCGAGGCGCTTGCGGCCGCGATCGCCTCCACCGAAACCACCCAGCGCGGCTACCTCCTGACCGGCGACCTCGGCCAGCTGCAGGCGGTGCAGACCCACGCGGTCGCGACCCGCACGCATGTGGCGCGGCTGCGCGAGCTGACCCGCGACAACGCGTCGCAGCAGCGCCGGATGGAGGACATCCGGCAGGCGATCGACCGGCGGCTGGCCGCGCTGGATGAGGTGCGGCGCACGTGGGATGCCGGCCGGCGCGTCGAGGCGCTGGAGTCGATCCGCTCACGGAGTTTCGGCGAAGCGACCCATCTCGCGCGCCTGCTGGATGCCGCGCGCGCGGAAGAAGGCCGCCTGCTCGAACAGCGGCTGGCGCGCGCCGAACGCGCCGCCGCGCTGGTCGGCACCGCCACGATCGGCACCAGTCTGCTCGCCATCGCGTTGCTGGCCGCGCTGTACAGCGCCTCGCGCCGGTACACCCGGCGTCTGGTCGCCGAGCAGGACAAGCTCGAGCAGTCGCGCGAGCAGACGCGCCGGCACGCGGCCGCGCTGGAGGTGGCGAACGCGCGCCTGGAAGGCGTGGCCGAACAGCTCGAGGTGCGCGTGGAACGCCGCACCCGCGACCTGGCCGAGGCCAACGCCGAGCTGGAGGGCTTCGCCCGCACCATCGCCCACGACCTGCGCGCGCCGCTGCGCAACATCGAAGGCTATGCCTCGGCGCTGATCGAGGACGAAGCCCCGCACCTGAGCGCGGACGGCGCCGAATATACCCGCAGGCTGGTCGACAGCACGCGCCGGCTGGACCGGCTGATCACCGACCTGCTCGCCTACAGCCGCCTCGCGCGCACCGCGCTGGAGGTGGAGGACGTGCAGCTCGGCCCGGTAGTGCGCCAGGCGCTGGCCGACCTGGCGCACGACATCGACAGCACCGGCGCCCGCATCGACGTCGCCACCGACCTGCCCGCGGTGCGTGCGCACGCGCTCACGCTGCAGCAGGTGGTGGTCAACCTGCTCTCCAACGCGATCCGGTTTGTGGCGCCGGAGCGGACGCCGGAGGTGCGCATCGGCGCACGCCGCGAGGGTAGCCACGTCGTGCTGTCGGTGAGCGACAACGGCATCGGCATCGCGCCGGAGCACCGCGAGCGGATTTTCCAGGTGTTCGAGCGCCTGCACAGCGAGGAGCGCTATCCAGGCACCGGCATCGGGCTTGCGATCGTGCGCAAGGGCGTGGAACGGATGGGCGGGCGAGTGGACCTGCACAGCGAGCCCGGCCGCGGTTCGCGCTTCGACGTGTATCTGCCGGCGGCAACGGCTCCATGAGCGGCACGCGTAACGGACACGTCCTGCTGGTCGAGGACAGCGCGGACGACCGCTTCCTGCTCGAACGCGCGATCCGCCGCGCGCCGGTGCAGGTGACGCTCAGCACCGCGCGCGACGGCGACGAGGCGGTCGATTACCTGGCCGGCGCGGGCGAATTCACCGACCGCGAGCGGCACCCGCTGCCGGCGCTGATCCTGCTCGACTGGAAGCTGCCCAAGCGCACCGGGCGCGAGGTGCTGGAGTGGCTGCGCGCGCGCCCGCGCTTCCTCACCCTGCCGGTCGTGGTGCTGACAACGTCGGCGGAAGTGCAGGACGTGCACGAGGCGTATGCCGCGCGCGCCAATTCGTACTTGCCGAAACTCGGCAACTCCGGCGAGCTGGCGGAGCTGATGGCATGCACGCTCGTCTACTGGCTGCGCTTCAACCTGCAGACGCCGCCCGAAGCCGGCGGCCACTGCTGACGCGACGCGCCGACGCCCGCCGTTGACGGCCGCATGACCCACCGGCCGCGACATTAGCGCGTGTCCTGCGACCGCGCCTGCGGCCGTGGACCCGCACCGTCCCCCCCGCCTGCGCGTCGGTGCGCGACGCGCCTGCAGGCTTCCGCCGGAGCACGCACGGGTGATCGCATACCGCCATGCGCTGGACACCGCCGCTTCCGACGCCGCACATCGCGCGCGTGCCGGAACGCGCGCCGGCGTACGCGTGCTGCCGCCCTGCGGAACGCTGCGCCCGTGAGCGACGCGCTCTCGCTGCTGCTGGTCGATGACAATCCGGATGACCGGACGCTGGTGCTTCGCGAGATCCGCCGGGTCATCCCCGACGCGCGCGTGGACGAAGTGGGCGATGCGGCGGCGCTGGAGCGGCTGATCGAGGACGGCCGCAGCTGGGACGTCGCGGTCACCGATTACCAGCTGCGCTGGGCGACCGGCCTGGACGTATTCCGTCTGCTGCGCGCCGCGCGCGAGGGCCTGCCGGTGATCATGTTCACCGCCAGCGGCAACGAGGAGCTGGCGGTGGAAGCGCTCAAGCAGGGCATCGACGACTACATCACCAAGGCACCGAAGCATTACGGGCGCGTGCCGTACGCGATCCTCGCCTGTGCCGACCGCAAGCGCCGCCGCGAGGAGGCCGCCGCCGCGCTCGCCGCGCGCCAGCGCAGCGAGGCGTTGCTCAAGCTCGCGCTGGAAGCGGCGCGGATGGCGCCGTGGGAGTTCGATCCGCGGACGCGCCAGCTGGCGGTGCGACCGGCGTTCGCCGGCCTCACCGCGGAAGAGAGCGCGCGCCCGGTCGACGCGCTGTTCGACGCGATGCATCCCGAGGACGCGCAGGCGCTGATCGACGCTGGCCGGCGCGCGCTCGCCGAGGGCGCGCGCTTCGAACGCGAGTTCCGCATGCGCATCCGCGAGCAATGGCGGTGGCTGCGCGTGGCCGGCATCCGCAACGTCAACGGCGGACTGGTCGGCGTGGTCGAGGACATCACCGAGCGCAAGCGTGTCGAGCAGCAGCTGCTCGAGGCCGATCGCCAGAAGGACCAGTTCATCGCCACGCTCGGTCACGAATTGCGCAATCCGCTGGCGCCGATCCGTTACGCGCTGCAACTGCTCGCCGAGCCCGGCGAGCCGGCGGTGGTCGCGCACGCGCGGGCGGTGATCACCCGCCAGGTGGACACCATGGCGCGCCTGCTCGACCAGCTGCTCGACCTCAGCCGGATCGCGCAGGGGCGCGTGCATCTGAGCTGCAGCCGCATCGACCTGCGCGAGGTGGTCCAGCACGCGATCGAGGACGCGCGCCCGACCGCGCACGGCGCCGGCCAGGTGCTGACCGCGACGCTGCCGGGCGAGCCCGCGGTGGTCGACGGCGATGCCGTGCGCCTGAAGCAGGTGTTCGACAACCTGATCCAGAACGCCATCAAGTTCACTCCCGAGGGCGGCGCGATCGACGTCGCGCTGACGGTCGACCGCGGCGATGCGGTGGTGCGGGTGTGCGATACCGGTCTCGGCATCCCGCCGGACATGCTGGAGCGCGTGTTCGAACCGCTGGTGCAGGTGAACAGCGGGCCGGGCTCGGCCACCCGCGGAGGGCTCGGCATCGGCCTGGCCGTCGTGCGCGAGCTGGTGGCGCTGCACCACGGCACGGTGCGCGCGAGCGACCGCGGCCCGGTGCAGGGCACCGAGTTCGTCGTGCGCCTGCCGCTGTGCGACCGCGATGCGGCGGAGCGGCCGCTGGCCGATGCCGGCACCACCCCGGGCACCGAGCCGCTGAAGGTGCTGGTGGCCGACGATCAGCCCGATGCGGCCAACACGCTCGGCCTTGTGGTGCGCCGGCTGGGGCACGAGGTGCGCACCGCGCTCGACGGCCTGCAGGCGCGCGCGATCGCCGAATCGTGGCGGCCGGACGTGATGCTGCTCGACATCGGCATGCCCGGCCTCAGCGGCGACGATCTCGCGCGCTGGGTGCGCGAGCAGCCCTGGGGGACGCAACCGCGCCTGGTCGCGGTGACCGGCTGGGGCGGCGAGGAGGACCGACTGGCCCTGCAGCGCGCGGGTTTCGACGCGCACCTGGTGAAGACCGCCCCGATCGAGCAGCTGCTGCTGGAACTGCGGCGCAGTCTGTGACCGTGCGCCGCGCAAACGGCGCCTCCCAGCCTCGACCGCGCATCCCGCCCCGACCCCACCCCCGCCGCCGCTTGCCGGCGGAAAAAGCCTTGGTAAACAACGGCCAAGCGCCGCGCACGCGGCCGAGCCGGCCGATTTGTAGCGTCGAGCCGGCAAAAAAAGCCCTTGCTGAATGTTTACGATTTGCTTACAAGCGCAGGACGCGCCGACCGGAGGGGCGGCGTCCCGGACACCCAATTCACCGCAAGGGAGAGGCAAAACCGATGAAATCGCTGCGTCGCCGTACCCTCGCCACGGCCATCCAGCTGTCGCTGGCCGTGTGCATCCCGGGGCTGGCCCTGGCCCAAGAGGCCCAGGACGCCACCACCCTGGACTCGGTCACCGTGACCGGTTCGCGCATCAAGCGCGCCGATGTCGAAGGCCAGGTGCCGGTACAAACGCTGAGCCGTGAGGACATCGAGCGCACCGGTCTGACCTCAGTCGGCGACGTGCTGCAGCGCATCACCGCGTCCGGTTCCGGCTTCAACCGCACCCGCAACGCGTCCGGCAACGACGGCTTCCCGCCCGACGGCGGCGGCACCGGTGCCGGTTCGACCACGGTCAACCTGCGCCACCTCGGCACCAAGCGCGTGCTGGTGCTGGTGGACGGCCAGCGCTGGGTGAACGAGTCGTCCGCGTCCGGCGTCGGTTCCGCGGTCGACCTCAACACCATTCCGATCGCGATCGTCGAGCGCATCGAGGTGCTCGAGGACGGCGCGTCCTCGCTGTACGGCTCCGACGCCATCGCCGGCGTGGTCAACATCATCACCCGCCGCTCGTTCGAAGGCGCGCAGGTCACCGTCAACTACGGCGAGTACACGCCGGGCGACGGCGAGAGCAAGAGCGTCGACATCGCCTGGGGCGGCTCGACCGACCGCGCCAGCTGGTTCCTCGGCGCGAGCTTCCACGACCAGGAAGAGATCGCCTCGCGCGACCGCGAGCGCACCCGTGAGCCGGTGTTCGGCACCGGGCTGGCGCTGGGCAGCTCGCGCGTGCCGGGCGGCCGCTTCCGGTTCCTGGATCCGCGCAACGGCGTGGAATACGACCTGGTCACCGATCCCACGCTCAACAACCCGACCTACACGCCGGGGCTGCCGGCCTGCGCCAACGGCGCCGACCGTCCGGACGGCTTCCGCTGCTGGCTGGCCTCGCGCGACGCGTTCAACTACGCGCCGTACAACTTGCTGCTGACTCCGAACGAGCGCGCCGGCCTGTTCGGCCAGTTCCGCTTCGACATCTCGCCGGACATCTCCTGGTACGCGCGCGCGCTGGTCAACCGCCGCGAATCGCTCAACCAGGCGGCGCCGGAGCCGATCGACCTCGGCCCGGGGGCGGGTTCGCCGTTCACCGCCAACCTGGTGATCCCGGCCAACCATCCGTTCAATCCGTTCGGCATCCAGCTCGACTCCACCAACATCCGCACCATCCGCCGTCGTCCGACCGAAGGTGGCCCGCGTCTGTTCGAGCAGGAAGTCGACACCGTCTACGTCGGCACCGGCATCGAAGGCTCGTTCGGCGTCGGCAACCGCACCTGGTTCTGGGACGTCAACGCCGCCTACGGCCGCAACAAGGCCGAGCAGGAGAACCGTGGCAGCTACAACGCGCGCAACATCGCCATCGCGCTCGGCGATCCGGCCGTGTGCGCCTCCACGCCGGGCTGCACGCCGCTCGACATCTTCGGCTACAACACGATCACGCCGGCGATGCTCGCGTGGATCAGCCCGGTGTTCCGCGACAAGAGCGAGAACGAGCTGACGCTCGCCACCGCCAATCTGTCCGGCGACCTGTTCGACCTGCCGGCCGGTGCGCTGTCGTTCGCGACCGGTTACGAGTACCGCAAGTACGAAGGCTCCTACCGTCCCGACCCGCAGACCGTGCGCGGCGAGTACAACGGCGTGCCGTCACTGCCGACCCGCGGTTCGTACGACGTCAACGAGGTGTTCGTCGAGCTGAACATCCCGCTGATGGCCGACTCCAGCTGGGGCAAGAAGCTCGACCTGAACCTCGCCGGCCGCTATTCGGACTACTCGACGTTCGGCGGCGAGTTCGTGCCGAAGATCGGCCTGCGCTGGCAGCTGGCCGATGAGTTCCTGCTGCGCAGCACGTACGCGGAAGGCTTCCGCGCGCCGACCATCGGCGAGCTGTTCGCGCAGGGCACCCGTTTCGACGCCGGCATCACCGATCCGTGCCTGGGTGCCAACTTCGCGGCGAATGCGGCCAACTGCACGGCGCTGGGCGTGGCTCCCGGCACGCCGCAGTTCGACCCGCAGATCAGCGTGGAGACCGGCGGCAATCCGGATCTGGAGCCGGAGCGCTCGCGCAGCTTCTCCGCCGGGTTCGTGTGGACCCCGAGCATCCTCGAGGACAGCGCGATCGCCCGCCGCGTCGACATCGAAGGCACGTTCTACCGCCACAAGATCGAAGGCGCGATCCAGGCGCCGGACCCGCAGACCCAGCTCAATCTCTGCGTGCAGACGCTGGATCCGCGCTTCTGCAACGGCATCGTGCGCAATCCGACCACCGACCAGATCGACTCGTTCGCCAACTTCCTCGGCAACTTCGATTCGATCCGCACCGACGGCTGGGACTTCGACGTGTTCTGGCTGCTGCCGGAAATGGCGATCGGCGATCTGAGCATCACCTGGCAGAACACCATCGTCGGCAGCTACGAGGCGGTGGGGCCGGACGGTTCGCAGCAGCCGCTCGAAGTCGGCCGCCTGGTGTCCGACCCGGTCACCCGCGCGATCCCGCGCTGGACCTCGAACGCCACGCTGGAGTGGAAGCGCGGCAACTGGTCGGCGGCGTGGACCACGCGCCATACCAGCGAGCTGGTGGAGGATTGCGGTGACGCGGCCGGCTTCCCGGTCTGCCGCAACAACCCGGGTCCGAACCAGAACCGTCTGGGCTCGACCACGTACCACGACGTCCAGCTCGGCTACCGCATCGACTGGATGCGCGGCCTGCAGCTGCAGGTCGGCATGAACAACGTGTTCGAGAAGGAGCCGCCGGTCTGCCTGTCGTGCAACCTCAACAGCTTCGACGGTTCGACCTACGACCTGCCGGGCGGCGGCTTCTGGTACGTCCGCGCCGACCTGCGCTTCTGAGTTCCGCTTGCGGGCAAGGCCCGACGGCCGGTGGCACTGCCACCGGCCGTTTTCTTTTGGACGATGCGGCGATGGGGACGGCGCGCGTCAGCGCAGCGCGCTCTCCGGCACCTCGACCTCCAGCGACACCGCCAGATGGTCGGAGAACGCCGCCGGCATCGCGCGCAACGGCCCACAGCGCAGGCCGTCGCCGACCAGCACGTGGTCGATCGCGCGTTGCGGGCTCCAGCTCGGGAACGTCGGCAGCGTGCACGCCGGCGGCTGCAGCCGGGTGCGCCGGAACAGCACCTGCATCTCCGGGCGGTCGGGCGCGCAGTTGAAGTCGCCCATCAGCACCACGTGGCGGCGCTGGTCGAGCAGTTCGGCGACGTAGGCGAGCTGCGCGGCGCGGGAGGTGGCGCCGAGCGAGAGATGCACGATGGCCACGGTGAACGCGTCGGCATCGTCGCCGAAGCGCGCCACCAGCACGCCGCGGCCCTTGACCCGGCCCGGCAGCGCGTGGTCGCCGACCTCGCGCGGCTCCAGCTTGCTGAGCAGGCCGTTGGCGCTCGACGCCACCCCGCCGACGCGGCGGTTCGGCTGGTGCGTCCAGTACGGGAAGCCGGCGCGTTCGGCGAGGTAATGCGTCTGGTTGGTGAAGCTGGAGCGCAGGCTGCCCGGATCGCTCTCGTTGAGCCCGACGATGTCGTGCTCGGCGGCGAGCCGGGCGATGGTGTCCAGGCTGCCGCGCTTGTTGCCGGCCGGCAGAACGTGCGACCAGCTGCGCGCGATGTAGTCGTGGTAGCCGCGCGTGCTGGAACCGGCCTGGATGTTGGCGCTGAGCAGGCGCAGCCGACGTGTGGTCATCGCACCGCGCCCGCCCGCGTCGCCCGCACTCAGCCTCCGCTGGTGGCCGGTGCCGCAGCGCCGGCCGCGGCCGCGCGCTCGCGGGCGACCAGATGCTCGGCGATGCGCAGCATTTCCTCGTGCGAGTTCACCGCGCCGCCGATCTCGATGCGGTACTTGCCGGCGACCACCAGCGTCGGCGTCGACTCCACGCCGCTGCGCTGCATGAACTGCGTCGCGCGCTTCATCTTGGCGTCGACCGCGAAGCTCGACATGGTGCTGATGAACTGCTGCGGGTTGGCGCCGAACTTGGCGTAGAACGCGCCGATCTGCTCGTCGCTCGGCAGCGGCTGCACCGGCAGGCTGCGCTCGACGTGGACGGCGCGGAACATCGGCTGGTGGGTCTTCTCGACCAGACCCATGGTTTCCGAGGCGTAGTACGCCTTCGCGTACGGCAGCCAGTAACCGCCGAACGGCGCGGCGACCAGCGTGACCTTGACGTCACGCGGCTGACGCGCGCGCCAGGACTCGAACACCGGCTCGAACTGCGCGCAGTGCGGGCAGGTGTAGCCGAACACCTCGACCACTTCGATCATGCCGGGGGTGGGGGCGAACGGCTGGCCGTTCGGGATGTCGACGTAATGGGTGCCAGCGACCGGCGCCGGGCCCGGCGGCGGCGGCGCGTCGGCCGGGTCGATCGCGTTCGCGGCGGGCGCGGTGGTCGCCGTGGCTTCGGCGGGCGTGGTCGCCGGCGCCGCATCGGCCGGCGTGCCGGTGGCGGGCGCGCTCGGCGCGCTCTGCGCGGTGTCGGCCTCGGCCGGGGCGTCCTGCTTGCAGCCGGCCAGGGCCAGCACGAGCAGCAGCGCGGGGGCGAACAGGCGGGTCAACGGTCGGGAACGCATGCAGGGTCTCCGCATTCAGGGCGGCCGCGCGGCCGCATTCGGAAAGGGCCGCCAGCATAGCGGCAGCCCGGTGTCAGGGAACGTGGTGGGCGTCTAGCGGCGCGCGCGCTCGCGCGCGATCAGGTGGTCCGCCACGCGCAGCACGTCCTGCGGCGAGCGCGCGGTGATGCGGTACTTGCCGGCGACCACCACGGTCGGGGTGGCCTCGATCCCGCTGCGCAGCATGAATGCCTGCGCGCGCGCCATCGCCGCTTCCACCGCGTCACCTTCCATCGCGGCGATGAGGCGCTCCGGATTGACGCCGTAGCCGGCATAGAAGCTCGCGATCTCGGTGGCGGTGGCGTTGCGCAGCGGAAGACTGCCGTCCTGGTGCAGCGCGCGGAAGACCGCGTCGTGGGTCTTGCCGAGCACGCCCAGCGCCTCGGCGGCATAGAACGCGCGCGCGTACGGCTGCCAGTGGCCGCCCCACGGCGCCGCCAGCCGCACCACCTGCACGTCCTTAGGCTGCTTGGCCGCCCACTCCGTGAAGCGCGGCTCGAAACGTGCGCAATGCGGGCAGACGTAGCCGAACACCTCGACCACCTCGATGCGGCCCTTCGTCGCCGCATACGGCGTGCCGTTCTCGATCAGCTGGTAGTCCTCGCCCTCGACCGGGGCCGGACCGGCCGGCGCCTGTGCGGCGGCGAACGTCGGGATCAGCAGCAGCGCGAGGAGCGCGCGTCGGACAAAGCGGACCAGCATGCGAATGTCTCCACGGAAACGAAAACGCCGGCCGCGAACCACGGCCGGCGCTTGCAGGTTCAGGTGCGGCATCCGACCGCGGACAGGCGCGAAAGTTCGCGGATCAGCCCTGCACCGGAGCGGTCGGCTCGGCCGGCTGCGCCGGCGCCGCCTG
>DASQMI010000044.1:0-7907 GCA_035645555.1 Lysobacter sp.
CCGCGTGTGGGGCCTAATCGCCCACACGCGGTCGTCGCTTGTCTGCATGCCAGGCTGCCGAACAGCCGAACACGAGGCGGCTTCCACGCGACGCCTGCGCCCCTGGTCACAGGAGGAGCCGCATGCACCGCATCACCCGCCGCGATTTCATGAAAGGCTTGGCCGCGCTTCCGGTGGCGTTCGCACTGCCGGATGCGCGCGCGCAGACCACGCCACTGGTGCGCTACGACTGCGCAAGCGCCAAGGGCCGGGAGATGCTGGCGATCTATGCCCAGGCCGTGCAGCAGATGGAGGCGATGGGGCCTGACAATCCGATGAGCTGGATGTGGCAGTGGTACACCCACTTCGTCAACGGCACGACCACCAAGTCGGCGGAACTCACGCGGATCTTCGGCGAGGCCGACTCGCCACCGAAGTCGCTGGCCAACGAGACCTGGAACACCTGCCAGTCGCATGCGGGACAGAACTCCAACCACTTCCTGCCCTGGCACCGGATGTTCGTCTACTACTTCGAACGCATCGTGCGCCAGGTCACCGGCCGTGCGGATTTCACCCTGCCGTATTGGGACTACACCTCCAGCGATCCGGCCAAGCGCGGCGTGGTGCCGGTGGAATTCCGGATGCCCGACGATCCGACGTTCTTCTGCCTCCATCGGGCCGCGCGCACCACGCTCGCCAACACCGGCGAGCCGATCCACAAGAACCAGCCGACCGACGTCATGGACATCAGCGACGCGATGGCCAAGACGCACTACAGCACGGTCGACTCAGTGATGGGCTTCTGCCGCGCGATCGACTCCGGCATCCATGGCCGCATCCACGTGCTGGTGGGCAACTCCCGGAACATGGGCGCGGTGCCCTACGCGGCCAGCGACCCGCTGTTCTGGGTGCACCACGCCAGCATCGACCGCATGTGGGCCAGCTGGAACCGCAACGGCGGCAAGAACCCGACCGCACCGTGGATCGAGACCCGCTTCGTGATGGTCGATGCGAACGGCGCGCGCGTCGAGCGCCCGCTCAAGAGCTTCTTCAGCATCCTGACGCTCGGGTACACCTACGACAGCTTCATCCCCCGGCCGAGCGCGAAGGCGACGACGATCGGCAGCGTCGCCGAGGCCGCGGCGCGCGCTCGCGGCGCACTCACGCTCGGCGCGCGCCCAGCCCGTACCGTGCTGGAACCGCTGCCGGGCGAGCCGCGCTCGTCGGTGCTTGGACTGGACGACGCGCAGCCGAACAAACGCGTCCATCTGGTGCTGCGCAACCTGCACACGTGGAAGCAGCCGGCCGTACTGTTCCACGTGTACCTCGGCCCGCGCTCTGCTTCCGGCCGGCTGGATCCCGCGGAATACGCCGGCAACATCCACTTCTTCGATGCCGAGTTCCACGACCACGGCGATGCGCAGCTGGACACCGCGCTTGGGGAGAACTTCTACAGCTTCGACGTGACCGGCGTGCTGCACTCGCTGCGACGCCGTGGCGTGGAAGGCGTGCGCACGGCGTTGCCGGTCACCATCGTGCCGGCCGGCACGCCGGTCGCCGGCGGCGAGCCGATGGTCGGCACGATCGAACTGGTCCGCCAGTAACGCGGATCAGGACGTCATCCGGTCCCAGAACCCCTTGACGCTGTCCAGGAATGTCGAGGAGCGCGGCGAATGACGCCGCGCGTTCTCGCCGCTGAAGGTGGCCTCGAAGCGTTCGAGAAGCTCTCGCTGTTCGGCGGTCAGGTTTACCGGCGTTTCGACCACGATGCGGCAGTAAAGATCGCCTCGCTTGCGGCTGCGCACCGAGCGCACGCCCTTGTCGCGCAGGCGGAACAGCTTGCCGGTCTGGGTCTCCGGCGGAATGGTCAACTCCACCTCGCCGTCGAGCGTCGGCACGTGGATGGTGGCGCCGAGCGCCGCCTGCGAGAAGCGCACCGGCACTTCGCAGTGCAGGTCGTCGCCGTCGCGCTGGAAGATCTCGTGCTCGCGCACGCGTACGTCGATGTACAGATCGCCCGGCGGTGCGCCCGGCGCGCCGGCTTCGCCCTCGCCGGACAGGCGGATACGGTCGCCGGTGTCGACGCCGGCGGGGATCTTCACCGACAGCGTGCGAGTCACTTCCACCCGGCCCTGGCCCTGGCAGTCGGCGCAGGGCTTGGCGATGACCTGACCACGCCCGCCGCAGTGCGGGCAGGTCTGCTGCATGGAGAAGATGCCGCGCTGGAAGCGCACGTTGCCACGGCCATGGCAGGTCGGACAGGTGTCCAGCTTGCCGTCGGCCGAACCGCTGCCCTGGCAGGTGTCGCAGCCGTCGAGCGTCGGCACCTGGATCTGCCGCTCGATCCCGGCCACTGCCTCTTCCAGCGACAGCTCCATCACGTAGGCGATATCGGCGCCGCGGCGCGGGCCGCGCGTGGCGCCGCCGCCGAAGATGTTGCCGAAGATGTCGCCGAAGATGTCGCCCATGTCGGCGTAGCCCGGCGGCGGTCCGCCGCTGCCCATGCCGTGCTCGAACGCGGCGTGGCCGTGCTGGTCGTAGGCGCGACGCTTCAGCGGGTCCGACAGGACCTCGTACGCCTCCTTGCACAGCTTGAACATCTCCTCGGCGTCCTTGTCCCCCGGATTGCGGTCCGGGTGGTACTTCATCGCGCAGCGGCGATACGCCTTCTTCAGCTCGTCTTCGCTGGCGCTGCGGGAAACGCCGAGGACTTCGTAGTAGTCGCGCTTGCTCATGGAGCGGGGATTCGGGTCTCGTGAATCGTCATCGGTGACAGCGGGCCGCTTCGCACGAGCTTGAGTCCTGGAGGACCTGGTCGGGCTGCGGACGGAGGCGACGACATGAACCGGTCACATCGCCGCCCGTCCGGCACTGGATTACTTCTTCTCGTCCTTGACCTCGGTGAATTCCGCATCGACCACGTCGTCGCTCCTCGACGACGAACCCGCGTCGGCCCCGCCGGCCGCACCGCCGGCCGCGGCGGCCGCGAACAGCGACTGCGCCGCCTCCTCCAGGGCGCGACTCTTGGCCTCGATTTGCGCCTTGTCGTCGCCCTTCATCGCCGCTTCCAGCTCGGCGATCGCGCCCTCGGTACGGCCGATCACGTCGCCGGGCACCTTGGAGCCGTTTTCCTTGATGGCATTGCGCGCCATGTGGATCAGGTTGTCGGCATGGTTGCGCGCCGTGACCAGCTCCTGGAACTTGCGGTCCTCGTCGCGATGCGCCTCGGCGTCCTTGACCATGCGCTGGATTTCGTCCTCGGACAGGCCGGAACCGGCCTTGATCTCGATGCGCTGCTCCTTGCCGGTCTTCTTGTCCTTCGCCGACACGTGCAGGATGCCGTTGGCGTCGATGTCGAACGTGACCTCGACCTGCGGCATGCCGCGCGGCGCGGGCTCGATGCCGGTGAGGTCGAACTTGGCGAGCGACTTGTTGTAGCGCGCCTGCTCGCGTTCGCCCTGCAGCACGTGCACGGTGACCGCGGACTGGTTGTCCTCGGCGGTGGAGAACACCTGCGAGGCCTTGGTCGGGATGGTGGTGTTCTTCTCGATGATCTTGGTGAACACGCCACCGAGCGTCTCGATGCCGAGCGACAGCGGGGTCACGTCGAGCAGCAGCACGTCCTTGACGTCGCCCTTCAGCACGCCACCCTGGATCGCCGCACCGATCGCGACCGCCTCGTCCGGGTTGACGTCCTTGCGCGGCTCCTTGCCGAAGAACTCCGCCACCGCCTGCTGCACTTTCGGCATGCGGGTCTGACCGCCCACCAGGATCACCTCGGTGATGTCGCTGGCGCGCAGGCCGGCGTCGTTGAGCGCGACGCGGCACGGCTCGATGGTCTTCTTGATCAGGTCGTCGACCAGGGCTTCGAGCTTGGCGCGGGTCAGCTTGATGTTCAGGTGCTTCGGACCGGAGGCGTCGGCCGTGATGTACGGCAGGTTCACCTCGGTCTGCTGCGCGCTGGAGAGCTCGATCTTCGCGCGCTCGGCCGCGTCCTTCAGGCGCTGCAGCGCCAGCGGATCCTTGCGCAGGTCGATGCCCTGGTCCTTGTTGAATTCGTCGACGAGGTAGTCGATGACGCGCTTGTCGAAGTCCTCGCCGCCGAGGAACGTGTCGCCGTTGGTGGCGAGCACTTCGAACTGCTTCTCGCCGTCCACTTCGGCGATCTCGATTATCGAGACGTCGAACGTGCCGCCGCCGAGGTCGTACACGGCGATCTTGCGGTCCTTGCCGCCGGTCTTGTCGAGACCGTAGGCGAGCGCCGCGGCGGTCGGCTCGTTGATGATGCGCTTGACCTCGAGACCGGCGATGCGGCCGGCGTCCTTGGTCGCCTGGCGCTGGCTGTCGTTGAAGTATGCGGGCACCGTGATGACCGCTTCGGTCACCGGCTCGCCGAGATATGCCTCGGCGGTCTTCTTCATTTTCTCGAGCACGCGCGCGGAGATTTCCGGCGGCGCCATGCGCTTGCCGTCGGCGGTTTCGACCCAGGCGTCGCCGTTGCTGTGATCGATGATCTTGTACGGCACCAGGTCGATGTCCTTGCGGACCTCCGCGTCGGTGAACTTGCGGCCGATCAGGCGCTTGACCGCATAGAACGTGTTCTTCGGGTTGGTCACCGCCTGGCGCTTGGCCGGCGCGCCGACCAGCACCTCGCCGTCCTTGGTGAACGCGACGATCGACGGCGTGGTGCGATCGCCTTCGCTGTTCTCGATGACCTTGACGTTGCCGCCTTCCATGACCGCGACGCACGAATTGGTCGTGCCGAGGTCGATGCCGATGATCTTGCCCATGTGAGTGCTCCCGAAAATCCCGATGTCGTGGGGCCGTGACGGCCCGATGCGGCCTATCTGGGGGCCGGCGGCAGCGCGTTCAAGCGCCTGCCCGCTCCGGCGATCAGGCCTCGCTGTCCTTGCTCACCACCACCAGCGCCGGCCGCAGCAGGCGGTCGTTGAGCAGCCAGCCCTTCTGGTAGACCTGCACCACGTGGCCGGCCGGGTGCGCCGGATCCTCGACCAGGCTCATGGCCTGGTGGTGCTCGGGGTTGAACGGCTGGCCGACCGGATCCAACGCGGCCAGGCCGTGGTCGCTGGCGACCTTGAGCAACTGGCGCAGGGTCAGCTCCATGCCCTCACGCAGCGCGCCAGCATCGGCAGACGCCGCCTTCAGACCGGCCTCGAGGCTGTCGATCACAGGCAACAGGTCGCCCAGCACGCGCTCGTTGGCGAAGCGCCGCGCCATCTCGATGTCGCGCGCCAGCCGCTTGCGCTGGTTGTCCAGCTCGGCGCGTTCGCGCAGTGTCTCCTCGCGCAGCTGCGCGAGCTCGCCACGGACGGCGGCCAGTTCGGCCTCCAGGGAAGCGGCCGGATCGGCCGGCGGGGTCTGCTGTTTGGCCTGTTCGGCCGCGTCCTGCATCGGTTCGGTGGTCATGCGTGGCCCGGAAAGTCCCATGCGCGCGACGGCGCGCAACATCCGGGCTATGGGGTTCCTGCGATCGGGATTCAAGCCGGCCCCGCCCGGTGGCTCCTCAGGCATCCGGCTGCAGCGCGGCACCCAGCACGTCGGCGGCCGCCTGCACCACCGGAATCACCCGGTCGTAGGCCATGCGGGTGGGACCGATCACCCCCAGCACGCCCAGCACCTGGCCGCCGGCGGCGTAGGGCGCGGTGACCAGCGACAGGCCTTCCAGCGGCGCGAGCCCGGTCTCCTCGCCGATGAAGATGCGCACGCCGGGCGCCTGGATGGTGCGCTCCAGCAGCTGCAGGATCTCGCGCTTGCGCGCGAACGCCTCGAACAGTTCGCGCAGGCGGTCCAGATCGGCCAGGTCCTGCACGCCCATCAGGCGGGTCTGGCCGGCCACCACCATGTCGTCGTGGCTGGGGGCCATCACCTGCTCGGCCAGCTCCACCGAACGCGCCAGCAAACGCTGCATCTCGTCCTGCGCCGAGCGCATCTCGCGCACCAGCCGTGAGCGGATCTCCGCGACGGTGCGGCCGGCGAAATGCAGGTTGAGGTAGTTCGCGATGCGCTCAAGCTCGCCGGCATCGTAGGGGCGGCGTGTCTGGATCAGCCGGTTCTGCACGTCGCCATCCGCGAACACCACGATCGCCAGCACCCGCTGCGCCTCGCCCTCGCCTGCGTCCAGCGGCACGAACTCGATGCGCCGGAACGCGAACTGCTCGCGGCGCGGCACGCTGACCACGCCGACGAAATGGGTCATCGCAGACAACAGCTGCGAGGCGTTGTCGAGCAACGCCTGGGTGCCCGAGCCGGTTGGCAGCTGGTTGCGCAGGCGCGCGATCTCGTCTTCCGGCAGCGGTCTGATCTGCAGCAGCGCGTCTACGAACAACCGGTAGCCCTGCGCGGTCGGCACCCGGCCGGCGGAGGTATGCGGCGCGCTGAGCAGGCCGGCATCCTCGAGGTCGGCGAGGATGTTGCGGATCGTCGCCGGGCTGACGTCCAGCCCCGCGTGCCGCGCCAGTGTCTGCGACCCGACCGGCTCGCCGCTGGCGATGTAACGCGCGATCAGCGTCCGCAACAGCTGGCGGGCGCGCGGATCGTGCAGCGGGTCGGTCGGCTTGCGGGCCATGCCGCCGGTATAAAGGGCGCGGCGTCGACAGGCAAGCGAGACGCCGAGCGGATGCTGAAGCGCCGTCTTGGCCGTTGAGACCGCCGCCGGCACAATCCCCGGTCCATGCTCCTCCACCTGTCCATCAAGCAGTTCGCCGTCGTCGAGGCGGCTGAACTGAGCTTCGGCCCGGGCCTGACCGTCATCTCGGGTGAAACCGGCGCCGGCAAGTCGCTGCTGGTCGACGCGCTCGGCCTGTTGTCCGGCCTGCGCGCCGACAGCGGCGTGGTCCGCCACGGCGCCGAACGCGCCGAGCTGACCGCCGAATTCGCCCTCGACGACGTGCCTGCGGCACGCGCCTGGCTGCGCGAACACGAACTGGACGAGGACGACGCGTGCCAGCTGCGGCGGGTGATCCGCGCCGACGGCGGCTCGCGCGCCTGGATCAACGGCCGCCCGGTGACCCTGGCGCAGCTCAGCGAGCTGGCGGGCCTGCTGGTGGAGATCCACGGCCAGCATGAACACCAGGCGCTGCTGTCGAAGACCAGCCAGCTCGCCCTGCTCGACGCGTTCGGCCGCACCGGCGTCGAGCGCACCGCGGTGGAAGCCGCCGCGCGCGAGTGGAGCGCGCTGCTGCGCGAGCGCGAGGCGCTGCTCGCGCAGGGCGACGTCGGCGACCGGGTCGACTGGCTGGCGCACCAGCTGCGCCAGCTGGAGAACGAGGCGCTGGATCCGGAGAGCCTCGCGAAGCTGGATGCCGACCACCGCCGCCACGCCAACGCCGCCGGCCTGATCGCGGCCTGCGAGCACGCGAGCGCGCGCCTCGGCGAGGACGACGACGGCGCTTCGGTCAGTCGCACCTTGCAGCAGGTGCGCGCGGAACTTGCGCGGGTGATCGAGCACGAGCCGCGGCTGGGTGAGGTCGACGCCATGCTGGAGCAGGCGGCGATACAAATCGACGAGGCGTTGCTGGCGCTGGAGCGCGTGCGCGGCGATCTCGACCTCGATCCAGAGGCGTTCGAGACCATCGAACGCCGCCTGTCGCGCATCCACGAACTGGCGCGCAAGCACCGTGTCGCGCCGGAGCAGCTGGCCGCACACCGTGACGCGCTGGCGCTGGAACTGGAAGCCCTGCGCGGGGCCGGCGAGCGGCTCGACCGGCTGGACGGCGAGATCACCCGCGCGCGGGACGCATGGCGCGCCTGCGCGGCGGCGCTGGGCGCCAAGCGGCGCGAGGCAGCCGGCGCGCTGTCGCAGGCGACCACGGCACTGATCGCCGAGCTCGGCATGGGCGGCGGCCGGTTCGAGGTGCAGCTGGAGCCGCAGGAGGAGACGCGGCCGGACCCGCTCGGCGCCGAGCGCG
>DASQMI010000045.1:0-16123 GCA_035645555.1 Lysobacter sp.
CCCTCGCGCACGCGGCCGCGCGCGACGGTGGCGAGCCCGGGATCAAGCACCACCCGCAGCGGCGCCACGAATGGGGTGTCGTCCTCCAGCCGCACGGTCAGCGACGGATCATCGGCGAGCACGGTGCCGGCGCCGGTCAGGATCGCGCCCGCGCGCGCGCGCCAGCGCTGCACGTCGCGCCGCGACGCCTCGCCGCTGATCCACTTCGATTCGCCGCTTGCCAGTGCGCTGCGCCCGTCCAGGCTGGCGGCGAGCTTGACCCGCACCCACGGCCGGCCGCGCTCGATCCGCGACAGGAAGCCGCGGTTGAGCGCGCGCGCCTGCGTTTCCATCAATCCGACCTCGACCGCGATGCCGGCCGCGCGCAGGCGCTCGAAACCGGCGCCCGCCACCTGCGGGAACGGATCGCGCATCGCCGCCACCACGCGGGAGACGCCGGCCTCGATCAGCGCGTCCGCGCACGGTCCGGTGCGACCGGTGTGCGCGCACGGTTCCAGCGTCACGTAAACGGTCGCGCCGCGCGCGCGTGCGCCGGCCTGGCGCAGCGCGTGCACTTCCGCGTGCGGCTCGCCGGCGCGCTCGTGCCAACCCTCGCCGACCACGTCTGCGCCGTGCGCGATCACGCAGCCGACCATCGGGTTCGGCTTGGTGGTGTAGGCGCCGTGCTCGGCCAGGCGCAGCGCGCGCGCCATCAGCGCGTGGTCGGTCGCGGTGTAGGCGGACTCGGTCGCGGCCATGCGGGCTCCGTTGCGTACGCGGTGCGTTTACCGCTTGCGGCCTCGTTCCGGCCGCGGTTCGTCATCGCCCAGCAGCGGCAGCTGGCCCTCGCCCGGCGGCAGCTCGCGTTCCAGCCGGTCGAGCTCCTCGCGGAAGTCGGCGACGTCCTGGAACGCGCGGTATACCGACGCGAAGCGCACGTAGGCGATGTGGTCGAGCCGGCGCAGCTCGGCCATCACGAACTCGCCGACCCGCCGCGACTCCACCTCGCGCTCGGCGGTCATGCGCAGGCGGTGCACGACCGCGCGCACCGCCGCCTCGATCTGCTCCTCCGCCACCGGCCGCTTGTGCAGCGCGCGGTCGAAGCTGTGGCGCAGCTTGCGCGCATCGAACGGCTCCCGTCGCCCGTCGCTCTTGACGATCGTCGGCAGCTTGAGCTCGATGGTTTCCAAGGTCGAGAAGCGCTCGCCGCACGCCGCGCACTCGCGCCGACGGCGGATTGTCGCGCCGTCGTCGGACACGCGCGAGTCGATCACGCGGGTGTCTTCGTGCTGGCAGAACGGGCAATGCATCAGCGGGCGGCGGGACGCAGTCGGTCCTGTTCCGGCCGGGGCAAGAATCTCCAGACCTGCATCGCGACGCCAGTCATGGGCACGCCGTCGAAACGCGCTGGCTCATAACGGCTGCGCATGGCAGCGCGGCGCACCGTGCTGTCCAGCCCACCCTGGCTGGCGCACAGCACTTCAGCCCGCAGCGGGCGACCATCCGCTGCCACCAGCGTGGCGCTGACCACGACCATGCGTGTCGCAGGCATGCCCGCCGGCAGGTGCAGGCTGCCCGACTTGACGGAGCGGGCCGGCTGGCGCCGCTCCGCGGGCACGTCCGGCTGGGGCGGCCAGTCCTCGCCAAATATGTCACCCAGGCTCCGGCCCGGGTGACGCTCGAGATCGCCGGGCTTGCAGCGCACTGGAAGCGTGCGCACCGCGTTGTCGCTTGTGTCTCGCCGCGAGGAAAGCTGCCGCGCCGGATCACCGTTCTCGGGCATTGCGGCCGGCACGTCGTTTGCCCACGAAGCCGGCACGGCAAGGGCTGCGGACAGGAGCGCCGCGAACATGCGCATCACGCGCTCTCCGCGTAAACCGGGAAGCGCCGGCACTGCGCGACCACCGCGTCGCGCACCCGCGCGAGCACCCCCTCGTCGTTCGGCGCATCCAGCACGTCGGCGATCCAGTGGGCGAGATCGACGCACTCCGCCTCGCCGTAGCCACGGGTGGTCACCGCCGGCGTGCCGAGCCGCAGTCCCGAGGTGATGAACGGCGAGCGCGGGTCGTTCGGCACCGCATTCTTGTTGACGGTGATATGCGCGCGCCCGAGCGCGGCTTCGGCGTCCTTGCCCGACACCTCGCGGCCGATCAGGTCGACCAGCATCAGGTGGTTCTTCGTCCCGCCAGAGACGATCTTGTAACCGCGCTGGATCAGCGTGTTCGCCAGCGCCTGCGCGTTCTTCACCACCTGCTGCTGGTAGGCCTTGAACTCGGGCTCCAGCGCCTCCTTGAACGCGACCGCCTTGGCGGCGATCACGTGCATCAGCGGACCGCCCTGGATGCCGGGGAAGACGATGCTCTGCAGCTTCTTGGCCAGGTCTTCGGATGGATTCTTGGCGACGATCAGGCCGCCACGCGGGCCGCGCAGAGTCTTGTGGGTGGTCGAGGTCACCACGTGCGCGTGCGGCAGCGGGCTCGGGTACACGCCCGCCGCCACCAACCCCGCGATGTGCGCCATGTCGACGAAGAAGATCGCCCCCACCGCGTCGGCAATCTGCCGCATGCGCGCCCAGTCGATGATCTGCGAGTAGGCGCTGAAACCGGCGATCAGCATCTTCGGCTTGTGCTCGCGCGCCAGCCGCTCGACCTCGACGTAATCGATGAAGCCCTGCTCGTCGACACCGTACTGCACGGCGTTGAACAGCTTGCCGGACGCATTGACCTTGGCGCCGTGGGTGAGGTGACCGCCGTGCGCGAGCGACATGCCGAGGATGGTGTCGCCGGGATTCAGCAGCGCGAAGTACACCGCCTGGTTGGCCTGCGAGCCCGAATGCGGCTGCACGTTGGCGTAGTCGCAGTCGAACAGCTGCTTCAGGCGCTCGATCGCCAGCCGCTCGGCGACGTCGACGTATTCGCAGCCGCCGTAATAACGCTTGCCCGGATAGCCCTCGGCGTACTTGTTGGTGAGCACGCTGCCCTGCGCCTCCAGCACGCGCGGGCTGGCGTAGTTCTCCGAGGCGATCAGCTCGACGTGGTCCTCCTGGCGCCGGCGCTCGGCGGCGATCGCCTGGGCCAGTTCGGGATCAAAGCCTTCGATGCGGGCATCACGGGGGAACATCGGCGCTCCGGCGGCAGCAGGGAAGGGCAAAAGTCTAGCCGCCGCGTACAGTTACGGCCACCGCCGGCGGTAGCGCCGCGCTGCCGCATCCGGGATAATCCCGACCATCCCGTGTCCATCCGAGCGGCCCTGCGCACGCAGGCAGCCGCTGTCCGCCTGCGGAGCCCCCATGCAGTACATCTACACCATGATCGGCGTGTCGAAGACCGTCCCGCCGAAGCGCCAGATCATTAAGGACATCTCGCTGTCGTTCTTCCCGGGCGCCAAGATCGGCCTGCTGGGCCTGAACGGCGCGGGCAAATCGACCGTGCTGCGCATCATGGCCGGTGTCGACAAGGACTTTTCCGGCGAAGCGCGCGCGCAGCCCGGCATCAAGATCGGCTACCTGCCGCAGGAGCCGGAGCTGAATCCCGAACACACCGTCCGCGAGGCGGTCGAGGAAGGCGTCGGCGAGATCCTGCAGGCGCAGGCGCAGCTGGACCAGGTGTACGCCGCCTACGCCGAGCCGGATGCCGACTTCGACAAGCTCGCCGCCGAGCAGGCGCGCCTGGAAGCCATCCTGGCCTCGGGCGATGCGCACACGCTGGAACAGCAGCTGGAAGTGGCCGCCGACGCACTGCGGCTGCCGCCGTGGGAGGCCAAGGTCGGCCATCTGTCCGGCGGCGAGAAGCGCCGCGTGGCGCTGTGCCGCCTGCTGCTGTCCAAGCCGGACATGCTGCTGCTCGACGAGCCGACCAACCACCTCGACGCCGAATCGGTGGAATGGCTGGAGCAGTTCCTGCAGCGCTATCCGGGTACGGTGGTCGCGGTCACCCACGACCGCTACTTCCTCGACAACGCCGCCGAGTGGATCCTCGAGCTCGACCGCGGCCGCGGCATTCCGTGGAAGGGCAACTACACCGAGTGGCTGCAGCAGAAGGAAGAGCGCCTGAAGCAGGAAGAGGCGCAGGAGAAGGCGCGCCAGAAGGCGATCGCGCGCGAGCTGGAATGGGCTCGGCAGAACGCCAAGGGCGGCCGCAGCAAGGGCAAGGCGCGCTTGGCGCGGCTGGAGGAGCTGCAGTCGGTCGAATACCAGCGCCGCAACGAGACCAACGAGATCTTCATCCCGCCGGGCGAGCGCCTGGGCAACAACGTGATGGAGTTCCGCAACGTCTCCAAGCGCTTCGGCGACCGCCTGCTGATCGACAACCTCAGCTTCATCGTGCCGCCGGGCGCGATCGTCGGCATCATCGGCCCGAACGGCGCCGGCAAGTCGACCCTGTTCCGCATGATCATGGGCAAGGAGAAGCCGGATTCCGGTGAGATCGTCGTCGGCCCGACCGTGAAGCTGGCCTATGTCGACCAGAGCCGCGAGGCGCTGGAAGGCGACCACTCGGTGTTCGAGGAAGTGTCCGGCGGACTGGACATCCTCAACATCAACGGCATCGAGATCCAGTCGCGCGCCTACATCGGCCGCTTCAACTTCAAGGGACAGGACCAGCAGAAACGTGTCGGCTCGCTGTCCGGCGGCGAACGCGGCCGCCTGCACCTGGCCAAGACGCTGCTGCAGGGTGGCAACGTGCTGCTGCTCGACGAGCCGTCCAACGACCTCGACATCGAGACGCTGCGCGCGCTCGAGGACGCGCTGCTGGAATTCCCCGGCAACGCGTTCGTGATCAGCCACGACCGCTGGTTCCTCGATCGCATCGCCACCCACATCCTCGCATTCGAAGGCAACTCGCACGTGGAGTTCTTCCAGGGCAACTACCGCGAGTACGAGGAAGACAAGAAGCGCCGTTTGGGCGAAGAGGCTGCGAAGCCGCACCGCCTGCGCTTCAAGGCGCTCAAGTAAGACCGCACGAACGCCCGCCTCCCCGGTGGGCGTTCGCACATCGGACCGGGGGAACCGAAGCAGATGATCCGCAACCGCTTCCTGTTCGTGGGCGCGATCCTCAGCGCGATCGCCGCGCTGATGCACGTGGCCATCATCTTCGGCGGGCCGGAGTGGTACCGCTTCTTCGGCGCCGGCGAGGAGCTCGCCACGCTGGACGCGGCCGGCAGCCCGGTCCCGGACCTGATCACGCTCGGCATCGCCACGGCGCTGGGCGGATGGGCGCTGTACGCGCTCTCCGGCGCCGGCGTGATCCGCCGGCTGCCGCTGCTGCGGCTGGTGCTGTGCCTCATCACCGCGGTGTACCTCCTGCGCGGACTGGCGGTGCTGCCGCTGGCGGTGATGCAGCCTGCCGCGCTCACGCCGTTCGCGTGGTGGAGCTCGCTCATCTGCCTGGGCTACGGGGCGGTGCACCTGATCGGCCTCGTCAGCGGCTGGCGCGAACTCGCACCGGTGCGGCGCACGGCCGTCGCGGGAGGCGGACGATGAACTTCATGCAGGCATTGCGTGCGCGCTGGCAGCAGGCGGACACGCTGGTGTGCGTGGGCCTGGATCCGGAGCCGGCGCGGTTTCCCGCGCGCTTCGGGTCTGACCCGGATGCGGTGTTCGCCTTCTGCCGCGACATCGTCGATGCGACCGCCGAATACGCGTGCGCGTTCAAGCCGCAGATCGCGCATTTCGCCGCGCTTGGCGCCGAGGGCGCGTTGGCGCGGCTGATCGCGCACGTCCACACCGCGCACCCGGGCGTCCCGGTGATCCTGGATGCCAAGCGCGGCGACATCGGCAGCACCGCGCAGCACTATGCGGGCGAAGCGTTCGAGCGTTACGCGGCCGATGCGGTCACCGTCAACCCGTATCTCGGCCGCGACTCGGTGCAGCCGTTCCTGGCGCACGCCGACAAGGGCGTGATCGTGCTCTGCCGCACCTCCAACCCGGGCGCCGGCGACCTGCAGGACCTGCTGGTGCACGGTCGGCCGCTGTACCAGCACGTCGCGCAGAAGATCGCGCAGGAATGGAACGGCCACGGCAACTGCGCGCTGGTGGTCGGTGCGACCTGGCCGGAGCAGCTGCGCGAGGTGCGCGCGATCGTCGGCGAAATGCCGCTGCTGGTGCCGGGCGTGGGCGCGCAGGGCGGCGACGTCGAAGCGGTGGTGCGCCATGCGCGCGGCGCCGACGGCACCGGCCTGATCGTCAGCTCCTCGCGCGCGATCCTCTACGCCAGCACCGGCGAGGACTACGCGGACGCGGCGCGCGCCGCCGCACGCGCACTGCGCGACGCGATCAACCGGCACCGCTGAGGCCGCTCCGCGCGCCCGGATGGTGCGCAGCAGCACCGTGCGCCGCCATGCGCGGCGCACGCGCGCGCGGAGTGCGCGCTAACTCATTGACCGCGCGTTGCCAAGCGCGCACGCCGCCTGTGCACGTGAACCGTTGGTCGGCGGCCGCGCGCGCATCACGCAGGCGGCCGAGCGTGACGCTACTCTTCCGCGGCCGGCCTACCCGGCCTTCGACCATCACGATCAAGGACGACCTGATGAGTTTCTGGCAGATGCTGGTGCTTGTTGTTCTGCTCGCCATCGCCGCCGGCGCGGCGCTGGTGCTGTGGCTGGTGACGCGTCCGCTGGCGGCCAGCTCCGCCGACGCGCCGGCGGAGCTCGGCGCCGCTGCGGTGCCGACGTTGCGCCTCAGCCGCCTGCCATCAGCGCTTCGATCTCGTCGGCCTGCCGCGGCAACGCCTGGGTCAGCACGCGGCACCCGTCCGCGGTGATCAGCACGTCGTCCTCGATGCGGATGCCGATCCCGCGCCATTTCGGCGCGACGCCGGTGTCGTCGGCGCCGACGTAGAGCCCGGGCTCGACGGTGAACACCATCCCCGGTTCGAGCAGCCGCGACTGGCCGTCGATCCGGTACTCGCCGACGTCGTGCACATCCAGCCCGAGCCAGTGCCCGGTCTTGTGCCGGTAGAAGCGCTTGTAGCTGCCGTCGGCGATCACCTTCTCCAGCCGTCCCTTCAGCAGGCCGAGCCGCAGCAGGCCCTCGCACAGGGTGGCGACCGCGGCCTCGTGCACCGCATCCCACGGCACGCCCGCGCGCGCGGTGGCGATCGCCGCCGCCTGCGCGGCGCACACCAGCTCGTGCAGCGCGCGCTGCTCCGCGCTGAAGCGGCCGTTGACCGGGAACGTGCGGGTGATGTCGCTGGCGTAGCCGCGGTACTCGGCGCCGGCATCGATCAGCACCAGCTCGCCGTCCTTAGCCTGCGCCGCGTTGGCGCGGTAGTGCAGCACACAGGCGTTGGCGCCGGCGCCGACGATGCTCTCGTACGCCGGTTCGGCATCGTGAAGGCGGAACACGCGCTCCAGTTCGGCCTGCAGCTCGTATTCGCGCACGCCGGGCCGCGCCGCGCGCATCGCCGCACGGTGCGCCTCGACGCTGATGTCGGCCGCACGCTGCATCAGCTTCAGCTCATCGCGATCCTTGAACAGGCGCATCTCGTCGAGCAGGTGGCCGAGCTCGAGGAACTCGTGCGGCGGCTGCGCGCCGAGCCGCACCTGCTCGCGCACGCGGTTGACCCAGCCGATCAGCTTGAGGTCGAACTCCGCATCGCGACCGAAGTGGTAGTAGACCCGGCTGCGGCCTTCCAGCAGCCCGGGCAGGATGTCATCGAGATCGGCGATCGGATACGCGTCGTCCAGGCCGAACGTTTCCACCGCGCCTTCCGGGCCGAAGCGCGGGCCGTCCCAGCCTTCACGCTCCGGGTCGCGTTCGCGGCAGAACAGCAGGGTCTCGCCATGCGGCCGCCCCGGCACCAGCACCAGCACGGCGTCCGGCTCCGGGAAACCGGTCAGGTACCAGAAGTCGGAGTCCTGCCGGAACGGGTAATGGGTGTCGCGGCTGCGGATGCGCTGCTGCGCCGACGGCAGCACCAGGATCGCGTCGTCGCCGGCCAGCCGCATCAGCTGGCGGCGGCGGCGCGCGTGGCGCGACAGCGGGATGCCGGAGCCGGTCATGCGCGGCGCCGCGTCAGTTGAGCCGGCCGCGGTGCTGCGGCGCCAGCACGCAGTCGCCGTGCAGCAGCAGCACCGCCACCCGCACGAACTCCTGAATCTCCATCAGCGCCTCCTCGTCCTCCTCGTCGCCCTCGTCCTGCGCTTGCGCGCCGGCGAGCTTGGCGAGATCGGCCAGCGCCTCGCGGCTCTCCTCCGACAGCGGCGGATTGGCGCCCGCGGCGAGGCCGAACCCGCCGAGGAAGCCGCGGCACCAGTCGAACAGCGCGCCGCTGCGCTCGGCCAGGCTGGCGTCGGCCTCCGGCAGCAGCAGTTCGAAGTCGAAGCCGCGATCGGCGATCTGCTCGGCGCTGGCCAGCCGCAGCGCCTGCAGCGCGCTGTCCTCGCCCGGCGTGGCGATCGTCTCGTTGGCGAGCACCCGGCGCAGCCAATCAGGCTGGTCCGTCCCGCCCCCGGCCAGCCAGCCGCAAACGGCGCCGTGCAGTTCGGCGGGCGTGGCCGCCAGCGCCATCCGGCGGCTTTCGGCTTCGATGGCGGCCCACGAGGGCAGGACGTGCTCGGTCACGGGAGCGGATGGCGACGGACGGCGATGGATGTTCAGTCTAGCAACCACAGTCTCGCCCGACGCTGCCGCTAAAAGGGCATACACTTCGCCTTCTCGCTGGGGACGAGCGCGTGCGCTGCATCAGGACGAACCTCGTCAGTACCGCCCTGCGCGTCGGCCTGGCGCTGGCGCTGCTGGCAAGCGCCGCGCTCGGGGTCGCCCCGCAGGCCGCGGCCGCGGTGCGCGAGTTCTACTTTGCCCGGCTCGGCAGCGAACGCGGTCTGGCCAATTCGGTGACCGCGCTGCGCCAGGACGCCCAGGGCTTCGTCTGGGTCGGCACCCAGGGCGGCCTGCACCGCTTCGACGGGCAGCACTACATCGCCTACCGCCACGATCCGCGCGATCCGCACAGCCTGCCGGAGAGCTTCATCACCGCGCTTGAGCTCGACGGCGCGCACGGCCTGTGGGTCGGCACCTATTCGCAGTACGTCGCGCGTCTGGATCTGCGCAACGGCCGGGTCACCCGGCTGACGCCCGGCGCCGGCGGCCACAGCGGCCGCCAGGTGCGCGCACTGCTCGCGCAGGGAGACCGGCTGTGGGTGGCCACGCTGGGCGGGCTGGAGCGTGTGGAGACCGCCAGCGGCACGCGCCGGCGCATCCTCACCCTGCCGGGCGAGGTGCTGCGCGAGAACCCGGTGCAGACGCTGCTGGCCGACGGCGCCGACGCGGTGTGGTACGCCTCGCAGGCCGGCGTGTACCGGATCGCCGGCGTCCGCGTGCAGCGCATCACCGGCCGCCCCGCGCGCAGCCTGCTGCGCGACCGCCAGGGCCGGCTGTGGATCGGCATGGCCGACGGCCTGTACCGGTTCGACCGCGACGCGCTGCGCCGGATCTGGCCCGCCGCCGGCGAGCCGGCGCAGGACGTGCGCAGCCTGGTGCAGGCGCCGGACGGGCGGCTGTGGTTCGCGATTCCCAACGCCGGCCTGCGCCGGTTCGATCCCGCCCGCGGCCGGATCGATGCAGTGCGCGCCGAATACGGCGTCGACGCCGGCCTGCCGGAGGACACCGCGAGCGCGCTGATGATCGACAGCGGCGGCATGCTGTGGGTCGGCGGCCAGCTGCGCGGCGTGTCGGTCGCCGACCCGGCCGGCGCGCGCTTCGCCTACCTGTTCGACCGCAACGGGCCCCGCAACGCGTTCGGCGGCGACAGCGTGCGCGCGCTGCTGCAGGACCGCAGCGGCGTACTGTGGATCGCCACGGACGAAGCGCGGCTGGTGCGCTACCACCTGCGCGAGGACCGCTTCGAGGACGTCAGCGACCGCCTGCCGCGCAGCGCCGGCCAGCCGCTGCGGGTGACCGCACTGGCGCCGGCCGACGACGGGCGCTTCTGGCTCGGCACCGCAGCCGGCCTGATGCAGCTGGACCCGGCGACGCTGCAGAGCCGCGCCGTCGACCTGCCCGGCCACGGGCGTCCGCTGATCCGCAGTCTGCACACCGCCCGCGACGGCAGCCTGTGGATCGGCACCGGCCTGCACGGCGCGCTGCATTACCGCCCCAGCACCGGTGCGGTGACGCATTACCCCTACCGCGAAGGCGTGGCCGGCGCGCTGAGCCATCCCACCGTGCACGCCATCCTCGAGGACCGCCGCGGCCGCATCTGGCTTGGCACCGGCGACGGCCTGACGCTGCTGGAGCGCCGCGGCACCGCGTCATTGCGCACGTTCCGCCACTCGTTGAACGACCCGCTCAGCCTCGCCGGCAACCTGGTGAGGGCGCTGCACGAGTCCGCCGACGGCACGCTCTGGGTCGGCACCCACGCCGGGCTCAGCCAGCTGCAGGAGGATGAGCGCCGCATCCGCTTCACCCACCCGCTCGCCGAAGCGCAGCCCGGGCGGGTGCCGGTGGTGTTCAGCATCCTCGAGGCCCCGGCCGGACGGCTGTGGCTCGGCACCGACGCCGGCATCCTGCGCCTGGACCGCGCCAGCGGCCGGACCCGCGATTACGGGCTGGCCGACGGCCTGCAGGATCTGGAATTCAACGGTGGGGCCGCGTACGCGCTCGCCGACGGCCGGCTCGCACTCGGCGGCGTTCGCGGGATCAACCTGTTCGACCCGCGCCAGGTCACCGACGCCACGTTCGAGCCGCCGCTGCGCCTGCTGTCCGTGGCGATCGGCGCCAACGCGCCGCAACGCGAGGAAACGCCATGGCAGGCCGAGCACATCGAGCTCAACGGTGCCGACGGACTGCTGCGCCTGCGCGTGGGCACGCTCGACTTCGCGCCGGCCGCCGCGATCCGCTACCGCTACCGGATGGACGGCTTCGACTTGGGCTGGATCGACAACGGCACCAGCCCCGACATCACCTACACGCGCCTGCCGCCGGGCGCTTACGTGCTGCGCGTGCAGGCCACCAACCGCGACGGCGAGTGGAGCGCGTCGGAGCTGCAGGTGCCCGTCCGCGTCGCTCCGCCGTGGTGGCGGCACCCGCTGGCGCTGGTGGTGTTCGCGGCGCTCGCGCTCGGCGTGTTCGCCGCGCTGACCCTGCAGCTGTACCGCCGCCGCCAGCTGGAGCGTGACTACTTCAAGCAGATCCGCGAGCGCGAGGAGCGCCTGAAGCTGGCACTGTGGGGCTCGGGCGAACAGTTCTTCGACTACGACCTGCGCAGCGGCGAGATGCACCGCATGCGCGTGGAGGACCAGTCGGGCGCGCCGGAGATCGGCATGGTCACGCGCGCGGTCAGCCCAGCCGAGATCCACCCCGACGATGCCGCGCTGGTCACCGAGCGCCTGCAGCTGCACCTCGACGGCGGCGCGCCGGAGTTCCAGTCCGAACACCGCGTGCGCGGCAGCAACGGCCAGTGGCGCTGGGTGCGCGCGCGCGGCCGGGTGGTCGAGCGCGACGCCGACGGCCGCCCGGTGCGCGTGGCCGGCACCGTGCGCGACGTCACCCACAGCCGGCGCGAGGAGCGTGACCGCCGCATCGCGAGCGAAGTGCTGCGCTCGATGGCCGAAGCGGTGGTGGTGATCGACCTCGACTACTGCTTCATGTCGGTGAACCCGGCGTTCTCGCGCATGACCGGCTACACCGAGGAGGAAGTGCTCGGGCATTCGGCGTCGCTGCTCGACAGCAGCCAGCACGAGCAGGCGTTCTACCACCAGCTGCGCGCCGACCTGGTCACCAACGGCCACTGGGCCGGCGAGATCTGGCAGCGCCGCAAGGACGGCAGCGAGTTCCTGTGCTGGCTGCAGTGCACCGCCGTGCACGACAGCGAAGGCCAGCGCACCCATTACGTGGCGGTGCTGAGCGACATCACCGAGCAGAAGCGCGCCGAGCAGGAACTGCGCTACCTCGCCAACTACGACACCCTGACCAACCTGCCCAACCGCGCGCTGCTGGCCGAGCGGCTGTCGCGCGCGATCGTGCGCGCGCGCCGGCACGGCCATCGCGTGGCGGTGCTGTTCCTGGATCTCGACCGCTTCAAGGACATCAACGATTCGCTCGGCCATGCCACCGGCGACCGCATCCTGCGCGCCACCGCCACCCGCCTGCAGCAGGCGCTCGGCCCGCCGCACACCGTCGCCCGCCTCGGCGGCGACGAGTTCACCGTGGTGCTGGAGAACCTGACCCTGCCGGAGGAGGCGGAGCGCATCGCGCACGAACTGCTGCACGCGTTCGAGGAGCCGCTGGTGGTCGACGACCGGCTGGAGGTGTCGATGTCGCCGTCGATCGGCATCGCGCTCTACCCTGACCACGCGCAGGTGCCGACCGACCTGCTCAAGTTCGCCGACACCGCGATGTACCAGGCGAAGGCGGCCGGCCGGCGCACCTACATGCGCTACACCGAGGCGATGGACCTCGCCACCCGACGCCGCGCCACCATCGCCGCGGCGCTGCGCAACGTGCTCGACCGCAACGAGCTGCGGCTGGTGTTCCAGCCCAAGCTCGACCTCGCGAGCGGCCGCATCACCGGCGTGGAGGCACTGCTGCGCTGGGACAGCCAGGAGCACGGCCCGATTCCGCCGAGCCTGTTCGTGCCGCTCGCCGAGGAAAGCGGGCTGATCCTCGAGGTCGGCCAGTGGGCGCTGCGCGAGGCCTGCCATGTGCTGCGCTACTGGCGCCAGCTCGGCCTCGACGGGCTCACGGTGGCGGTCAACGTCTCCGCGCTGCAGCTGGCGCGCGGCGGCCTGGCCGACCTGGTCGCGCGCACGCTCACCGAAACCGGGCTGCCGGCCGAATGCCTGGAGCTCGAGCTGACCGAGACCGTGCTGATGGCCAACGCCGAGCAGCACGCGGCGATGCTGCAACGCTTCCGCAGCCTCGGCGTCGGCCTGGCGATCGACGATTTCGGTACCGGCTATTCGTCGCTCGCCTACCTCAAGCGTCTGCCGATCAGCACGCTCAAGATCGACAAGGCGTTCATCGGCGATCTCACCACCGATCCGGAAGACGAGGCGATCACCGCCACGGTCATCACCATGGCGCACTCGCTCGGGTTGAAGGTGGTCGCCGAAGGCGTGGAGACCCCGGGCCAGATGGAGTTCCTGCGCCAGCACGGCTGCCACGAGGTACAGGGCTACTGGCTGTCCCCACCGCTGGAGGCGGCGCAATGCCTGGCGTTCCTGCGCAACTGGCGCACCCCCGCGCCGGCGCCGGCGGCCGAACCCGCCTGAGCGCGGCTGCGGTATGCTCGCGGTCATGGACCGTGCCGAACTGCTCGCCCAGCTGCAGGCGCTCACCGCGCGGGTCGACGAGCTCGCCGACCGCCTGCGCCGCCTGCAGGACGAAAACCGCAGCCTGCGCCAGCAGCAGGAACAGCTGGTGATCGAACGCTCCGCGCTGCTCGCCAAGAACGAGCAGGCGCGCAGCCGGGTCGAGGCGATGATCGCGCGCCTGAAGTCGCTGGAGCAGCACACGTGAGCGCCAAGTCCAGCGAAGCGGTCAGCATCCGCCTGCTCGATCGCGAGTACACCGTCGGTTGTGATCCGGACGAGCGCGATGCGCTGGTCGCCGCCGCGCGCCTGCTCGATGCCAAGATGCGCGAGATCCGCGGCAGCAACCGCATGGTCGGGCTCGACCGTGTCGCCGTGCTGGCCGCACTCAATCTCGCCCACGAACTGCTGCAGCTGCGCAGCGACAGCGAAAGCAAGGACCGCGAGCTGACCCGCAGCCTCGGCGAGCTGCAACGCAAGCTCGACGGTCTGTTCGAGCCGCGCAATCCGGCGTGACGCCGCGCCCGATCGCCGACCACCGGCGCACGCGCACCTCGCTTTAACCTGCCGCGGCGCTATACTGCTTCCACGTCCTCTGCTGTGCGCGACGGCGTGCGCAAACATTCGCCTTGTTCCTTAATGACGACCAGGGGAACGCAGCGGATGCCCGGCGTGCATGTCCGCCCTGAAGCGGAAAGCCCGAAGGCTTCCAAGCGCTCCCACTTGAACCCCGGGTTCAAGGTCGTTTCGCGCGCATCGGCATCGGCGGAGGACTTTCTTCTTTCTCGCGCGCAGCCGCGGGTCCGTCCGGCATGAACATGCCGCAGGCGGATCGCCGCGCGCTGCGGGCCGAGCTGCGCGCACGCAGACGCGCCCTGCCCGCCGCCGAACGCATCGCCGCCGCGCAGGCGCTCGCCGCGCGGCTGCTGGCGCTGCCGTTCGCACCCGAGCGCGGCTACGTCGCCGGCTACTGGGCGATGGACGGCGAGATCGCGCTGCACGCCTGGCAACTGGCGTTGCCGCCGCAGTGCGTGTATTGCCTGCCGGTGCTGCACGACGACGGTCGCCTGCGGTTCGGGCCGTGGCGTCCGGGCGATCCGCTGACCGCCAACCGCCACGGAATCCCCGAACCCGACGTGGCGGCGTCCTCGCTGCTCGACGCAGCCGCGATGGCGCTGGTGGTGCTGCCGCTGGTCGGATTCGATCGCCGCTGCCACCGGCTCGGCATGGGCGGCGGCTGGTACGATCGCAGCTTCGCGTTCCGCCACGAGCGCGCCGCACCGCCCTGGCTGGTGGGCGCCGGCTTCGAGGTGCAGCGCGTCGACGCGCTCGATGACCGCGAGTGGGACGTGGCGCTCGATGCGGTCTGCACCGAAACCGCCACCTACGACTGCCATTCGATGCCCGCATGACCGCGCGCCGCCGCTACTGGCTGATGAAATCCGAGCCGGACACGTTCTCGATCGACGACCTCGCGCGCGTCGGCACCGAGCCGTGGAACGGCGTGCGCAACTTCCAGGCACGCAACTTCATGCGCCAGATGCAGGTCGGCGACGGCGTGCTGTTCTACCACTCCAACACCGCGGTGCCCGGCATCGCCGGCATTGCCCGGGTGGCGAGCACCGCCTATCCGGACGAAACCCAGTTCGACCCGAAGTCCGACTACCACGATCCGAAGAGCCGGCGCGAAAATCCGCGTTGGGACCTGGTCGACGTCGCGTTCGAACGCAAGCTCCGGCGGGTGATCCCACTGGAGGAAATCCGCCAGCACGCCGACGCGCTCGGGGAGGATTTCGCCCTGATACGCCGCGGCAACCGCCTGTCGGTGCTGCCGGTGACCGCCGCGCAGTGGAAGCTGCTGCTGTCCCTCGAATAACCCGGAACCCCCATGAGCGAAGCGAAGCGTCTCGCCGCCGAGAAGGCGATCGATTACGTCGAGGACGGCATGGTCGTCGGCGTCGGCACCGGCTCCACGGTCGCCTACTTCATCGACGCACTGGCGCGCATCAAGGACCGCATCGACGGCGCGGTGTCGAGCTCGGAACAAAGCACACAGCGGCTGCGCCAGCTCGGCATCGACGTGCTCGATCTCAACTACACCGGCCCGCTGCCGCTGTATGTCGACGGTGCCGACGAATGCGATCCGCACAAGCGCCTGATCAAGGGCGGCGGCGCCGCGCTCACCCGCGAGAAGATCATCGCCGAGGCGAGCGAACGGTTCGTCTGCATCGTTGACCCGAGCAAGCGCGTCGACGTGCTCGGCCGCTTCCCGCTGCCAGTCGAGGTGATCCCGATGGCGCGCAGCCTGGTCGCGCGCCGTATTGTCGCGCTGACCGACGGCCAGCCCGTCTGGCGCGAGGGCGTAGTGACCGACAACGGCAACTGGATCCTCGACGTGCACAACCTGCACATCACCGATCCGGTCGCGCTCGAGGCGCAGCTCAACCAGATTCCCGGCGTGGTCAGCGTCGGCCTGTTCGCACGCCGCCCGGCCGACGTGGTGATCATCGGCGGCGAACCGCCCCAGCTGCTGGCCTGACGCCCGCCCAGCGCAGCGACGTGTGGTGGTGACGTTCAAGCGCGATACCGGCGGCTGACGCTAATCCCCAAGGAAATCCCCGCGAGCGGCGGGCATGTGCGGCGTTCCCACAGCAGAGGCCGGAGCTGCGGTGCGCTGACGCCGTTGATCGACTTCCTCCCGAGCTCGGGCTGACCTCCCGCACGCGCTCGTCCGGGACGTTGCTTGGCGTCAGGCCAAAAGAAAAGCCCCGACCGGTGGGTCGGGGCTTTGGGGATGATGCTCAGCGATGACCTACTCTTGCATGGCTAGGGCCACACTACCATCGGCGCGGCTGCGTTTCACTTCCGAGTTCGGGATGGGATCGGGTGGTTCCAC
>DASQMI010000046.1:0-13973 GCA_035645555.1 Lysobacter sp.
CCTTGGCACGACGACGGGCGAGGACCTTGCGGCCGTCGGCGGTCTTCATGCGGGCACGGAAGCCGTGGTCGCGCTTGCGCTTGAGGTTGCTGGGCTGGAAAGTGCGCTTGGTGGCCATGGCCGGCTCGATAAACAGCGGAAAAGACCGCGAAGTCTAGCGGCCGCCGGCCCCGAGGGTCAACCGCAGCGCATTCAGCGCCGGCGGCCGCGCGTGGTTCGCCGCGTCGCGGCAGCGGTGATAGGCTGCCGCATCCCTGGTTTCGCTGACGTGTGGCGCGGTGCGTCTCGCATCGCGCGCGCCTCCGCTTCGCTGCAAGAGTGACCCCGTGACCCCGTTGGACGCCTGGCCCCGCTGCCTCGAACGCCTGGAAGCCGAACTGCCGGCCGAGGATCTGCACACCTGGATCAAGCCGCTGCAGGCCGCGCGCCGCGACGATGCCACCGTGCTGTACGCGCCCAACGCGTTCGTGGTCGAACACGTCCGCGAGCGCTACCTCGCGCGCATCCGCGAGCTGCTGCATTTCTTCGCCGGCAGCAGCGAGGTCAGCCTGGAGGTCGGCGCGCTGCCGCGCGCGGTGCAGCCGGCGGCCCCTGCGCCGCGCCGCGAGCCGGAGCCGGCTCCGCGCGCCGCTACCGCGTTCGACGACAGCTTCCAGGGCCATCTCGACCCGCATTACACGTTCGATAACTTCGTCGAAGGCCGCAGCAACCAGCTCGGTCGCGCCGCGGCCTGGCAGGCCGCGCAGAAGCCCGGCGACCGCGCGCACAACCCGCTGCTGCTCTACGGCGGCACCGGACTCGGCAAGACCCACCTGATGTTCGCCGCCGGCAACGCGATGCGCGCCAACAATCCCGGCATGCGGGTGATGTACCTGCGCAGCGAGCAGTTCTTCAGCGCGATGATGAAGGCGCTGCAGGACAAGGCGATGGACCAGTTCAAGCGCCAGTTCCAGCAGGTCGAGGCGCTGTTGATCGACGACATCCAGTTTTTCGCCGGCAAGGACCGCACGCAGGAGGAGTTCTTCCACACCTTCAACGCGCTGTTCGACGGCCGTCAGCAGATCATCCTCACCTGCGACCGCTATCCGCGCGAGGTCGAAGGCCTCGAGCCGCGGCTGAAATCGCGCCTGGCCTGGGGTCTGTCGGTGGCGATCGAGCCACCGGATTTCGAGACGCGCGCGCAGATCGTGCTGTCCAAGGCGCGCGAGCGCGGCGTCGTGCTGCCGGAGGAAGTGGCCTACCTGCTGGCCAAGCGGATGCGCTCCAACGTGCGCGACCTCGAAGGCGCGCTCAACACGCTCGCCGCGCGCGCCAACTTCACCGGCCGCAGCATCACGGTGGAATTCGCGCAGGAGACGCTGCGCGATCTGCTGCGCGCGCAGCAGCAGGCGATCAGCATCTCCAACATCCAGAAGACCGTGGCAGACTACTACGCGCTTCAGGTCAAGGACTTGCTGTCGAAACGCCGGACCCGATCGCTGGCGCGCCCGCGCCAGGTCGCGATGGCGCTGACCAAGGAATTGACCGAGCACAGCCTGCCCGAGATCGGCGACGCGTTCGCCGGGCGCGACCACACCACGGTGCTGCACGCGTGCCGGCAGATCAAATCGCTGCTGGAGACCGACGGCAAGCTGCGCGAAGACTGGGACAAGCTGATCCGCAAGCTCAGCGAGTAAGCTGCGGACAAGCCGGTGGATGGGACCGGAACAAGATGTGGATAACCGCAACCCGCGCCGCGGCCGCCGGATTTATCCACAGCTTGCTCCAAGCCTCCAGGGCTCTTTCTTCACCGCTTCGTCATGCGCGTTTCTGCTTGAGAATCAAAGGGTTGGGTACGAAATCCGGGTTGTGCACAGCCCCCAGCATCACCACGCTTTTGATTTATCCAAAACTCTTGTTATTGGGCCGAGGGGACATCACCGCATGCGTTTCTCCCTGCAACGCGAAGCCTTTCTGAAGCCGCTGGCACAGGTGGTCAACGTGGTCGAGCGGCGGCAGACGCTGCCGGTGCTGGCCAATCTGCTGGTGCAGGTCCGGGGCGGGCAGCTCGCGCTGACCGGCACCGATCTCGAGGTCGAGATGATCTCGCGCATCGCGGTGGAGGACAGCCAGGAGGGCGAAAGCACGATCCCGGCCCGCAAGCTGTTCGAGATCGTGCGTGCGCTGCCGGACGGCAGCCGGGTCACGGTGTCGCAGACCGGCGACAAGGTCACGGTGCAGGCGGGGCGCTCGCGCTTCACCCTGGCCACCCTGCCCGCCAACGACTTCCCGTCGCTGGACGACGTCGACGCCACCGAGCGCGTGCGCGTGCCGGAGTCGACGCTGAAGGAGCTGATCGAACGCACCGCGTTCGCGATGGCGCAGCAGGACGTCCGCTATTACCTCAACGGCCTGCTGTTCGACCTGCGCGAGGCCAGCCTGCGCTGCGTGGCCACCGACGGCCATCGCCTCGCACTGTGCGAAGCCCCGCTGGACGGCGGCTCGCAGACCAAGCGCCAGATCATCGTGCCGCGCAAGGGTGTGCTGGAACTGCAGCGCTTGCTGGAAGGCGGCGACCGCGAGCTGGAGCTGGAGATGGGCCGCGGCCATATTCGCGTCAAGCGCGACGATGTCACCTTCACCAGCAAGCTGATCGATGGCCGGTTCCCGGATTACGAAGCGGTGATCCCGATCGGCGCCGACCGCGAAGTCCGCATCGACCGCGAAGCGCTGCGAGCATCGCTGCAGCGCGCGGCGATCCTATCCAACGAGAAGTACCGCGGCGTGCGCGTCGAGGTGTCGCCCGGGCAGCTGCGCATCAGCGCGCACAACCCGGAGCAGGAGGAGGCGCAGGAGGAGGTTGAGGCCGAGACCCGCGTGGACGAGCTGGCGATCGGCTTCAACGTCAACTACCTGCTGGACGCGCTCGGCGCGCTGCGCGACGAGCAGGTGGTGCTGGCGCTGCGCGACGCCAACTCCTCGGCGCTGGTGCGTGAGGCCAGCAACGAGCGCTGCCGCCACGTGGTGATGCCGCTGCGGCTCTGACCCGCGACCCGTCTGGTTCCACGTGGAACGCCCGGCCCTCGGTCGGGCGTTCTGCTTTCTGCCCTGCCCCCGCCCGCTAAGCTGACCGCATGCTCGTCACCCGGCTCGACCTGCGCGACCTGCGCCGCTTCGCCGAACTGCGGCTGGATCCGGCGCCCGGGCTCAACCTGCTGACCGGCGACAACGGCGCCGGCAAGACCAGCGTGCTGGAGGCGCTGCACCTGATGGCGTACGGGCGCAGCTTCCGCGGCCGGGTACGCGACGGGCTGGTGCGCAGCGGCGCGGCCGCGCTGCAGGTGTTCGTCGAATGGGTTGAACAGGCCAGCGGCCGCCCGCGCCGGGCCGGGCTGCGGCATGGCGGCCAGGACTGGAGCGGCCGGCTCGACGGGGCCGATGTCGCCCAGCTCAGCGAGCTGTGCGCGGCGCTCGCGGTGGTGACGTTCGAGCCCGGCAGCCACGCGCTGGTCAGCGGCGGCGCCGAACACCGCCGCCGTTACCTGGATTGGGGTCTGTTCCACGTGGAACACGAGTTCCTGCCGCAGTGGCGCCGGTATGCGCGCGCGCTCAAGCAGCGCAACGCGTTGCTCAAGGGCCACGGCGGCGACGCCCAGCTGGACGCGTGGGACCGCGAACTCGCCGAAGCCGGCGAGGCGATCGCCCGCCACCGCCAGGCGTACCTGGACGCGCTGGCGCCGGGCATCGACCGGCTGGCCCGGGAGCTTGCCCCCACGCTGGGCGGTGTGCAGATCGAACACAGTCCCGGCTGGCGGCGCGACGAGCTGCCGCTGGTGGATGCGTTGCTGCTCGCCCGCGACCGCGACCGCGCCAGCGGCCACACCTCGGTGGGCCCGCACCGCGGCGACTGGCGGCTGGCGTTCGGGGCCCTCCCCGGTCGCGAGGCGCTCTCGCGCGGGCAGGCCAAGCTGACTGCGCTCGCCGCCCTGCTCGCCCAGGCCGGGCATTACGCCGGCCACCGCGGCGAATGGCCGGTCATCGCGCTCGACGACCTCGCCTCCGAACTCGACCCCACGCACCAGGCCCGGGTGCTGCAGCACCTCGCCGCGAACCGGGCGCAGGTGTTCGTGACCGGGACCCAGCCGCCGGCCGGACTGGACGGCATCGGCGCGGTCGCGCGGTTCCACGTGGAACACGGCAGCGTCGCCCGCCGCGACGGGTGACCACCGTCGAAGGCCGCCGCTGCCCTGCCGCAGTCAGGGCGGCGACTGCCGCTGCAGGCTATACTCCACGCACCTATATCTAATGTGTCGCGGCGCGTTTTCCGCGCGTCGCCGGAACCGGTTGCGCATGACCCAAGCCGAGCACGACGTCCCGACCTCCCTGTCTCCCGCCGACGCTGCCACCAGCTACGACGCCAGCAAGATCACCGTGCTGCGCGGGCTGGAAGCCGTGCGCAAGCGCCCGGGCATGTACATCGGCGACGTGCACGACGGCACCGGTCTGCACCACATGGTGTTCGAGGTCGTCGACAACTCGATCGACGAAGCGCTCGCCGGCCATGCCAACGAAGTGACCGTGACCCTGCACAGCGACGGCTCGGTGTCGGTGGAGGACAACGGCCGCGGCATCCCGGTGGACATCCACCCGGAGGAAGGCCGCTCGGCCGCCGAGGTGATCCTCACCGTGCTGCACGCCGGCGGCAAATTCGACGACAATGCCTACAAGGTCTCCGGCGGCCTGCATGGCGTCGGCGTGTCGGTGGTGAACGCGCTGTCCGAGCACCTGTGGCTGGAGATCTGGCGCGACGGCTACCACTGGCAGCAGGAATACGCGCTCGGCGAGCCGCTGTTCCCGCTGCGCCAGGCCGAGCCGTCGGGCAAGCGCGGCACGCTGCTGCGCTTCAAGCCGTCGGTGGAAATCTTCAGCGACACCGAGTTCCACTACGACATCCTCGCCAAGCGGCTGCGCGAGCTGTCGTTCCTCAATTCCGGCGTACGCATCACGCTGGTTGACGAGCGCGGCGAAGGCAAGCGCGACGTGTTCGAGTACGAGGGTGGCATCCGCTCGTTCGTCGAACACCTGGCGCAGCTGAAGACCCCGCTGCACCCGAACGTCATCTCCGTCTCCGGCGAGCAGAGCGGCATCGCGGTCGACGTCGCCCTGCAATGGACCGACGCCTACCAGGAGACGATGTTCTGCTTCACCAACAACATCCCGCAGAAGGACGGCGGCACCCACCTCGCCGGCTTCCGCGCCGCGCTGACCCGCACGCTGTCGAACTACATCGAGCAGAACGGCCTGGCCAAGACCGCCAAGGTCGCGCTCTCGGGCGACGACATGCGCGAGGGCTTGATCGCGGTGCTGTCGGTCAAGGTGCCGGATCCGAGCTTCTCCTCGCAGACCAAGGAGAAGCTGGTCAGTTCGGAGGTGAAGCCGGTCGTTGAAGGCGTGTTCGGCGCACGTTTGGAGGAGTTCCTCCAGGAGCACCCGGCCGAGGCGCGTGCCATCGCCGAGAAGGTGGTCGACGCCGCGCGCGCGCGCGAGGCCGCGCGCAAGGCACGCGAACTGACCCGCCGCAAGGGTGCGCTCGACATCGCCGGCCTGCCCGGCAAGCTCGCCGACTGCCAGGAGAAGGATCCGGCGCTGTCGGAACTGTTCATCGTCGAGGGCGACTCGGCCGGCGGCTCGGCCAAGCAGGGGCGCAACCGCAAGACCCAGGCGATCCTGCCGCTCAAGGGCAAGATCCTCAACGTCGAGCGCGCGCGCTTCGACCGCATGCTGTCCTCGGCCGAGGTTGGCACGCTGATCACCGCGCTCGGCTGCGGCATCGGCAAGGACGAGTACAACCCGGACAAGCTGCGCTACCACCGCATCATCATCATGACCGACGCGGACGTCGACGGCAGCCACATCCGCACGCTGCTGCTGACGTTCTTCTACCGGCAGATGCCGGAGCTGATCGAGCGCGGCCACATCTACATCGGCCTGCCGCCGCTGTACAAGGTCAAGCAGGGCAAGAACGAGATCTATCTGAAGGACGATGCCGCGCTCGATGCGTATCTCGCCGGCAGCGCGGTGGAAGGTGCGGCGCTGACGCCGGCCGCGAACGAGCCCGCGATCGAGGGCGCGAACCTCGAGAAGCTGCTGCTCGCCTATGCCGCCGCGCGCGAGAGCATCCGCCGCCACGCGCACCGCTTCGATGCGCGCGTGCTGGAAGCACTGATCGACCGCGCCCCGCTCGACGTACTGGCCACGCAACCGGAACAGGCGCGCGCCACGCTCGCCGGCATCGAATCGCATCTCAACCAGAAGGGCCTCGGCCAACCGCGCTACGCGCTGGCGCTGCATGCGGCCACCGGCGAACGCGCCGCCGTCCTGTCGATCACCCGCCGCCACATGGGCGAGGAGACCGTGCAGACCATCCCGCTGTCGGTGTTCGACACCGGCGAGCTGCGCGCGGTGCGCGAGGCGGCCTCGCTGCTGCACGAGCTGATCCGCGAAGGCGCGCAGATCCAGCGTGGCAACCGCACCCACGCGGTGACGAGCTTCGCCGAGGCGTACGCCTGGCTGATGGACGAAGCGAAGAAGGGCCGGCAGATCCAGCGCTTCAAGGGCCTCGGCGAGATGAATCCGGAGCAGCTGTGGGAAACCACGGTAAACCCGGAAACGCGCCGCCTGCTGCAGGTGCGCATCGAGGACGCGGTCGCCGCCGACCAGATCTTCTCCACGTTGATGGGCGACGTGGTCGAACCGCGCCGCGAGTTCATCGAGGACAACGCGCTCAAGGTCGCCAACCTCGATGTCTGAGCGGCACAGCGCGGGCTGAGCGATGGCCGGCGGCTTCCCGCGCTGGCGCGAGCGCGCGCTGCTGCAGTTCGCGCTCGACCTGCTGCTCGCGGTGGCGGCGATGTTCGCCTTCACCCTGCTGTTCCTGTTCGGCTGGGCGCTGTGGTCGATGGCCCACGGCGAACGCGACAGCGCGCGTCTGCTCGCCGCGCTGCAGCAACCGGCGGTGCCGGTGCAGATCGCGATGACGGTGGTGGCGCTGGCGCTGCCCGCGCTGCTGCTGTTCGCCTGGCGGCGGCCGGCCGACGCCGGCGAGCGCCGGCGGTCGTTGCGCAATGCCGCCCGTGCGGCCACTTGGGCTTGGGCGCTCGCGACCGGCGTGACGGTATTCGTGCTGGTCAACCTCGCCGTCGCGCTCGCCGCGCGTTCCGGCGTGGCCGCTACCCCGAGCAACTTGGCGCTGGTGGAAGGCGCGGTGCGCGCGCATCCGGTGCTGCTGGTCGGCTTCGCGGTCGGCCTGGCGCCGCTGTACGAGGAGCTGCTGTTCCGCCGCGTGCTGTTCGGGCGGCTGTGGGCGGCCGGCCGGCCGCGGCTCGGCATGCTGCTCAGCGGCGCGGCGTTCGCGCTGTTCCACGAGCCTCCGCTGCTCAGCGGCCACGCACCGGTCGCGGCCGCCCTGCTCTGGGGTGCCTACGGGCTGATGGGCGTGGCGTTCGCGTGGGTCTACCGCCGCACCGGCACGCTGTGGGCAGCGGTCGCCGCGCATGCGGTCAACAACGCACTCGGCTGCGCGGCGCTGTTCCTCACCGCGCCCTGAATGCGCCCGCCAACATTGATGAGCTGTTGATGCGGGTAGGCCTAAAAGGAACGGGTTCCCCACCCGGTACCCGCCCATGCGCGCTCCGCCTCGGCTCCTGCTCGCGCTCGCCGTCGCTGCCCTCCTCACCGCCTGCGCCACGGCGACCTCGCCGACCGGGCGCACGCAGTACGTCGGCGCGATTCCGCCCGATCAGCTCAACCAGATGGGCGCGCAGGCGTTCGCCGAAGCGAAGTCGAAGAACCGGGTCAGCACCGACAGCCGCCAGAACGAGTACGTGCGCTGCGTGGTCGATGCGATCACCCGCGAGCTGCCCGCCGGCTGGCAGGCGCAGTGGGAAACCGCGCTGTTCGCGAACGAGGAGCCGAACGCGTTCGCGCTGCCCGGCGGCAAGGTCGGCGTGCACACCGGCATCTTCAAGGTCGCGCGCACCCCGGACCAGCTCGCGGCGGTGATCGCGCACGAGATCGGTCACGTCGTCTCGCGTCACCACGACGAGCGCATCACCCGCCAGCTCGGCACGCAGACCGTCCTCGGCGTGGCCAGCATGATCGCCGGCGCCGCCTACGGCGAAGGCGCGGCGCGCACCACCAGCCAACTCGGCGGCCTCACCGCGCAAGCGGCGTTCCTGCTGCCGAAGTCGCGCGAGCAGGAAAGCGAAGCCGACATCGTCGGCCAGCAGCTGATGGCGCGCGCCGGGTTCGATCCGCGCCAGGCGGTGAACCTCTGGGAGAACATGATGCAGGCCAGCGGCGGGCGCCCGCCGGAGTGGCTGTCGACCCATCCGGATCCGAGCTCGCGCCTGCGCGAGCTGGGCGCGCGTGCCGAGGGCCTGATGCCCACCTACCAGCAGGCGCGGGCGGCGGGGCGTTTACCGCACTGCAGCTGAACGGCCGATGCATGGACGATGACAGTCCGCATATTGCAGAGCTGAACGTTTCTGCTAGCGTGACGCCCCCTTGTTCGGGTCGAACAAAAAAATCTGACCGCATGCACATTCCCCCCTGCATGCCCGTGAGGTGATCCATGAAGCAGCACCGTACCCTCCGCTCCTCGTTGCTCGCCATCGCCGTCGGCACCGTGCTTGCGGTCACCACGGTGAGCGCGAGCGCGCAGTCGGCCGCCGACCGTGCCGCGCAGCGTCGCGCCGAACGCGAACAGAAGCGGCAGTCCGCGGGCGACACCAAGCGCGAACCGCAGTACCCCAACGCCACCCGCCAGGAGCCGGAAGCCAAGGCGTCGGCGAAGATGGGCTCGCGGCTGCAGAAGATGATCGACCTGCTCGAGGACGATAAGCCGGCCGAAGCGCGCGCCGCGGCCGACGAGATCATGGCCAACAGCGCCGCCAACACCTACGACCGCGCGTTCGCCGCGCAGCTCGCCGCCAACGCTGCGTACGAAGCCGACGACACCGCCGCGGCGATGGGCTATCTGCAGAAGGCGATCGAGTTCAACGGCCTCGACAACGACGGCCACTACAGCGCGATGCTGATGCTCGGCCAGCTGCAGCTGCAGGAAGACCGCTACGCCGAGGCGCTGGCGACGCTCGAGCGCTTCATCAACGAAACCAAGTCGCAGAAGCCGGAGCACCTGGTGCTGAAGGGCAATGCGCTGTATCGCCTGGAGCGCTATCCGGAAGCCGCCGCGGTGCTGAAGCAGGCGATCGACGCCTCGCCGGAGCCGCGCGCCGACTGGCAGCAGCTGCTGATGGCGACCTACCTCGAAACCGGACAGACCGGCGAAGCGGCGAAGCTCGCCGAGCAGGTCGCGCAGAAGAACCCGGGCGACAAGCGCGCGCAGATGAACCTGGTCGCCACCTATCTGCAGAGCGACATGTACGACAAGGCGGCGGCGGCGCTGGAGAAGCTGCGCGCGGCCGGCCAGTTCACCGAGGACAGGGACTACCGGCAGCTGTACGCCACCTACCTCAACATGGACGGCAAGGAAAAGGAAGCGATCGCGGTCATCAACGAAGGCCTGCAGAAGGGCATCATCAAGCCCGACTATCAGACCTGGCTCGCGCTCGGTCAGGCGTACTACTTCTCCGACCAGGCCGGCCCTGCGATCGACGCCTATCGCAAGGCGGCACCGCTTGCTCCGGACGGCGAGACCTATCTCAACCTCGCCCGTCTGCTGTGGCAGGAAGACCGCATCCCCGAGGCCAAGGAAGCGGCGCGCCAGGCGATCGCCAAGGGCGTCAAGAAGCCAGACGACGCAAAGAAGATTCTGGCGTTGCCTGGCGGCAAATGAGCGTTGCGCACGACGCGCGCAGACTTGGTGCAGAGCGTCGCATTTGGTTATATGCTTGGGGTTTCACGCGGGCCGTTCAGGTCCGTGTAGGACTCCTCCCAACGCAGGCCCGCGGCGCCCTGGCGTCCGGAAAAATCTCCTGAGCTTCGGCGCATGACGCAAGACTTCGAACTCCACAAGAAAGACGACGACCAGGAAGGCCTGAACTGGGCTCGCATCGCCGGCATCACCATGGCGATCACGGTCCACGTGGCCGCATTGCTGCTGCTGCTCAAGCCGATTTCGCCGCCCGTGGCGAAGCAGGAAAACGAGCAGGTGACGGTGGTGAACCTGATCAAGCCGCCGCCGCCGCCCCCGCCGCCGCCGCCGCCGCCGCCGGAGCCGCCGAAGCAGTTGCAGCCGCCGAAGCAGCTGTCGGTGCCGCAGCCGACGCCGCTGCCGCCGCCGCCGGAGCAGCCGCCGATCGAGGTTGAGGACCCGAGCCCGGTCGACCTGCCGCCGGTGCCGCCGTCGCCGCCGTCGCCGCCGACCCAGATCGCCGACATCGGCTCCAGCGTCGATCCGTCGTCGCGCCGCCTCAACCCGCCACGCTACCCGCCGCAGGAACTGCGTCAGGGCGTCGGTGGCACGGTGGTCCTGGTGATCAGCATCGACGCGCAGGGCAACGTGCTGGATATCCAGGTCGAGCGCTCCAGCCGCAACCGCAATCTCGACCGCGCCGCAGTGGAAGCGGCCCGTCGCTGGAAGTTCAACCCCGAGGTCCGCAACGGCCAGCCGGTGGCCAGCCGCGTGCGCGTCCCCGTCGATTTCGTCCCGCCGACCTGACCGGCGGGCTCGAACCGCTTCGTTCCACCCCTCCTCTCTTTTTCACGACAAACGATAGGTAAGCGTCATGCTGCAGGAATTCATGTTCGCCGCTGCTGCCGGTGGCAATAACGCCGCCTCGGCCCTGACGCAGATGGGTGTTGGCCATCTGCTCGAGGAAATGATGGCCCAGCCGGGTCAGTTCGCCGTCTCCTGGGCGGTGCTGATCACGCTGGTGGTGATGTCGGTCCTGTCGATCTACTGGATCGTCATCAACTTCTTCAAGAATCTCAGCCTGCGCCGCAATTCCGATCGCGTCATCAGCACGTTCTGGGAAACCCCGAACGCGCAGGACGCGATCCGCTTCATGGAAGAGCAGCCGCGTTCGGAGCCGTTCTCCAAGATCGCGCTCGACGCCGCGCAGGCCGCCGCGCACCACCAGCGCCACGAAGGGTCGCGTCTGGTCGAGTCGCTGAACCGCTCGGAGTTCGTCGACCGCGCGCTGCGCCAGGCGGTGACGCGCGAGAGCTCGCGCCTTGAGAACGGCCTGACCGTGCTCGCCACCGTCGGTTCGACCGCTCCGTTCGTCGGTCTGCTCGGTACGGTGTGGGGCATCTACGGCGCGCTGATCCGCATCGGCGCCAGCGGCCAGGCGTCGATCGACGCGGTCGCCGGTCCAGTCGGCGAGGCGCTGATCATGACCGCGCTCGGCCTGTTCGTCGCCATCCCGGCGGTGCTGGCGTACAACTTCTTCACCCGCCTCAACCGCGTCACGAACAACAAGTTCGATAGCTTCGCCCACGACCTGCACGACTTCTTCGCCACCGGCGCCCGCGTCGGCGAGATGTCGGTCAAGCGCTGATCCGCAACGCACCGCGCGGCCCCTGAGCAGTAGGAGTACCGACCATGGCCTTCAGTTCTGGCAACGACAGCGGCGGCCCGATGGCCGAAATCAACGTCACGCCCCTCGTGGACGTGATGCTGGTGCTGCTGATCATCTTCATGATCACCACCCCGCTGATGTCGCATAAGGTCCAGGTCGAACTGCCGCAGGCGAATCTCAACAAGCGTGACGAGAACGCGCCGCCGGTGCAGCCGATCACGATCGCGGTGAAGGAAGACGGCAAGCTGTTCTGGAACGACGAGCCGATCACCAAGGAAGTGCTCGAGAGCCGGCTGTCGGTCGAAGCGCAGAAAACGCCGCAGCCGCAGCTGAACCTGCGCGGCGACAAGACCACCAAGTACCGCATCGTCGCGGAGGTGGTGAAGATCGCGCAGGGTCAGGGCATGCGCAAAGTCGGCTACGTCGCCACCAAGGAACGCTAAGCGGAGTCCCCCATGGCATTTACTTCCAACTCCAGCAGCGGCCCGATGGCCGACATCAACGTCACGCCGCTGGTCGACGTGATGCTGGTGCTGCTGATCATCTTCATGGTGACCGCGCCGATCCTGTCGTACCCGATCGACGTCAACCTGCCGCAGCGTTCGGTCAACCCGCCGCCGCAGACGCAGGAGCCGCCGCCGCCGATCCGCCTGCGGATCGACGCGTCCGGCCAGGTCTACTGGAACGATGCCCCGCAGCCGCTGTCGGCGCTGCCGAACCTGATGCAGGTCGAAGTGCAGCGTGATCCGACCAACCAGCCGTTGCTCGAGATCGACACCAACCCGGACGCCAACTACGAAGTGCTGGCCAAGGTGCTGGCCTACGCCAAGAACGCCGACATGCAGAAGATCGGCTTCGTCCAGGCGCAATAAGTTTCTTCGGACGCACCTACTGTCGTGAAAACGCCGCCTCCGGGCGGCGTTTTTTTTAACGGTGGCTGAGTGGACGCGGCCGCCCCCGTGCCGGCACGCACCGCCCGGCGTAGCGTGGAGACGCATCCACCGCAGGGAGAGCTGCCATGGCTGTTGCCCGTCCGCTGTCCGCCGAACGTCCGATCGCCGCGATCAACATCACCCCACTGGTCGACGTGATGCTGGTGCTGCTGGTGATCTTCATGCTGTCGGTGCCACTGCTCACGCGCACCTTAGTCACCGCGCTCCCGCAGTCCGGACCGGCTCGGCCGACGCCGGCGGAGCCGCTCGCGCTGGACGTGCGTGCCGACGGTTACCTGCTCGAAGGCCGCATGCACGACGCGGCGACATTGCAGGCGGTCCTTGCCGAGCGCGTGCGCCGGCAGCCGGATGCCACGCTGCTGCTGCGTGCCGGCGGCGACGTCGACTACCAGGCGGTCGCCACCGCGCTGGCCGCGGCGCAGCACAGCGGCGTGCGCACGATCGGGCAGGCGCCGTGAGCCGCGCCTAGCGCGCGGCCGCGAGGATGCGCATGTAGGCCTGCACGGTCGCGGGCAGGCCGGCGTACAGCGCCTCGCCGATCAGCGCATGCCCGATCGAGACCTCCTGCACGCCCGGCACCGCGGACAGGAACGCGCCCAGGTTCGCCTGGCTCAGGTCGTGGCCGGCGTTGACGCCGAGGCCGTGCGCCTGCGCGGCGCGCGCGGTGGCGGAAAAGCGCGCCAGCATGTCCGCCTGGCGCGGTGTCGCGAACGCGTCCGCGTACGGGCCGGTGTACAGCTCGACGCGGTCCGCGCCGGTCGCCGCCGCCTGCGCCATCGCCGCAGGCGCATCGTCGCGGTCGGCGTCGACGAACACGCTGACCCGGCAACCGGCCGCCTTCAGCCGTGCGATCAGCGGGCGCAGCGCATCGCCGTCGCGGACGAAATCGAAGCCGTGGTCGGAGGTGAGCTGGCCGTCGCCGTCCGGCACCAGGGTGACCTGCGCCGGGCGCACCAGCTCGCACAGCGGAATCAGCCCCGCGTAACCCGCACGCGGCGGCGCGAACGGATTGCCCTCGATGTTGAACTCCACGCCGCGCGCGCGGGTCAGTGCGGCCAGCGCCAGCACGTCGTCGTGGCGGATGTGGCGCGCATCGGGACGCGGGTGCACGGTGATGCCATGCGCACCGGCATCCAGGCATGCCTCGGCGGCACGCACCACGTCGGGCTCGCGGCCGCCGCGCGAATTGCGCAGCACCGCGACCTTGTTGACGTTGACGCTGAGTACGGTCATCGCGCGGAGTGTAGCGCCGCGCGGGCGCCTGCGCCGGCTGCGGCCGCAGTCGACGCGATGCCGGAATCAGCGCGGCGGTTCGGCCGCGGAACCCGCCAGGCGGCGCGCCTCCGCGCGCTCGCGCAAGCGGCGCAGCTCGTCAGGATCCAGCAGCAGCACGTCGTCGCGGGTCCGGCTGCCCACGCGCGCGGCGAGCAGGCCGAACATCCACGCGACCAGCAGAGCGAGCCCGGCGAGCAGGGCGAACACCATCAGTGCGGTGGAC
>DASQMI010000047.1:0-1681 GCA_035645555.1 Lysobacter sp.
CGCTGGAGCTGGAGCCGGTCGCCGACGCGCCGGCCATGGTGCCGGAGCCGGCGCTGCCGCCCCCGCTGCCGGCGACCGCGCTGGAGCTGGAGCCGGTCGCCGACGCGCCGGCCATGACGCAGGAGCCGGCGCTGCCGCCCCCGCTCCCGGCGACGACGCTGGCGCTGGAGCCGGTCGCCGAGGCGCCGGCAGCCGACACCGGCAGCGTGCTGTCGTTCGATCCGGTCGCCGCCGAATACGGTGACTTCGAGGGGGCCGACCAGGCGCTGGAGCTGTCGATCTCGCTGCCCGACGTCGACACCGTGTCCGGCGATTTCGCCATCGAGCTCGATACGCCGCCGCTGAACGCCGACAACTCCGGGCTGATCGACCTGACGTTCGAGGACGTGGTGCCGCGGACGCCGGCCGAGCCTGTCGTTGCGGAGTCGGCCGTGCCGCCGCCGCTGCCGGAGCCGCCGCCGTTGCCGCCGCTGAGCCTCGAGCAGGACGCCGCGCCGGCCGCGCCGGTCGCCGAGGCGCCACGCAAGGAGCGCTTCCAGATCGAGATGGCCGACCTCGAAAAGCGCATCTCCAGCCTGTCGCTGGTCGACGAGCGGGTGCCGTCGGAGGACAACGGCGCGGTGCTGGTGCTGGCCGGCATCGGCGGGCCCGACGCGGTGCGCCAGCTGCTCGCCGCGCTGCCGCGCGAGTTCGCGCGACCGGTGCTGGTGCGCCAGCGCCTCGACGCCGGCCGCTACGACAAACTGGTCGCGCAGATGCAGCGCGTCAGCGCGATGCCGGTGAAGCTGGCCGAGCCCGGCATGGCCGCCGAGGCCGGCGTCGTGTATTTCCTCCCGCCTGAGATCGGCCTCGAGGCCGACGGCGGCGCGCGTCGCTTCCATGACCGCGGCGGCGACGTGCTGGCCGCATTGCCCGCGCCCGACAGCGCCGTGCTGCTGCTCAGCGGCGCCGATCCGGCGGACGTCGACAGCGTGCTATCGCGCAAGGCGGCCGGGGCGATGGTCCTCGGCCAGTCGCCGGAAGGCTGCTTCGACACCGCCGCCATCGACGCGCTGATCGCGCGCGGCGGCGCCACCGGCGCGCCGGCCGAGCTGGCCGCGCGCCTGGCCGAGCGCTGGCGCCAGCGCGCCACCTTCGGAGACGGAACATGAGCGAGCGTGTGCAAAACGACATCCGCGGCGTGCTGATGCAGCTGGCCGGTGCGCGCCTGCTGCTGCCGAACGCGACGATGGCCGAAGTGCTGTCGTACGCGACGCCGGAGCCGGTGCCGGGCGCGCCCGACTGGCTGCTGGGGCGGATCCGCTGGCGCGGCTACGCGCTGCCGCTGGTCGCGTTCGCGCGTCTGACCGGGCAGGGCAACGAGCGCGCCGACCTCGGCAGCAAGGTGGTGGTGCTGAAAGCACTGGGCGGCCGTCCGCAACTGCCGTACTTCGCGCTGCTGACCCAGGGCTTCCCGCGCCTGGTGACGGTGTCGCGCGACGCGCTGCTGGTCGATGCCGACGGCGAGCGGCCGGTGGCGGTGCACTCGCGCGTCCAGCTCAACCTCGACGACGCGCTGGTGCCGGACCTGCCGGCGCTGGAAGCGATGATCGAGGCGGCGCTCACGGCGCCGGAAGCGGCCTGAGCGGCCGCTAGCCCCAGTCCCCGAACCGCGCCTGCAGCGCGGCGATCGCCGCCAGCC
>DASQMI010000048.1:0-29201 GCA_035645555.1 Lysobacter sp.
CCCAGCCGTGCGGCGTCCTTGCGGAAGTAGGTGCGCGCGGCCGCCTGCGCGCCGTACACGCCGTCGCCAAACTCGGCGACGTTGACGTACACCTCGAGAATGCGCCGCTTCGGCCACAGCGTCTCGATCAGCAGCGTGTACCAGGCCTCGACGCCCTTGCGCACCCAGCTGCGGCCGCTCCACAGGAACAGGTTCTTCGCGGTCTGCTGGCTGATCGTGCTGCCGCCGCGGATGCGGCGGCCGCGCGCGTTCAGGCGCGCCGCCTTCTCGATCGCCTTCAGGTCGAAGCCGTAATGGCGCGCGAAGTTCTGATCCTCCGCCGCCACCATCGCCACCGGCACGTGCGGCGACATGCGCTCCAGATCGCGCCAGTCGTAGGCGATTCGATAGCCGAAGTCGCCCGCGGCCCAGGCATCGAACAGCCGCCAGGTCATGAATGCGCTGAACGGCGGGTCGATGAAGCGCAGCGCCAGCACCTGCAGCGCACTGCCGAGCGCGAACACGAACGGCAGCACGAGCAGCCAGCGGCGCAGGCGCTGCCAGCGCGACCGCCGCGGCTTGGTCCGCGCGCCTACGCCTTGCACGATCCGTCCTCCGTCCCCATCTGCATTGCACTCCCCCGTTCTCCCTGCCGGCATTATCCGCGAACCCGGCTCTTCCCACTCCGCGCATGACTGCCCACGACACCGCCGCCGAACGCGACCAGCTCACCCGCTTCCTCATCCACCGCGCCGGCGTGCGCGGCGTCCACGTGCGCCTGCACGAAACCTGGCAGCAGATCCGCGAGCGCGCCGAGTACCCGCCGGCCGTGGTCGAACTGCTCGGCGAAGCCGCCGCCGCGGCCGCGCTGTTCACTGGACACGCCAAGGTCGACGGACGCCTGTCGGTGCAGCTGCGCGGCGAGCGCGGGCTGCGCACGCTGTTCGCCGAATGCACGGCGGCCGGCACGTTGCGCGGCATCGCGCAGCTCGGTGAGGAGGGCCACGTCGAACGCGACCTCGGTTCGCTCGGCCCGAACGCCGTCCTTGCGATCACCATCGAGAACCCTAACGCCGGCCGCCGCGAACCGGTGCGCTACCAGGGCCTCGTGCCGCTGGAATCGTCCACGCTGTCCGGCGCGTTCGAGGCGTACTTCCGCCAGTCCGAGCAGCTGCCGACCCGGCTGCTGCTGGCCGCCGACGGCGACACCGCGGCTGGCCTGATGCTGCAGAAGCTGCCTGGCGATGAGGGCGACGCCGACGGCTGGACCCGGGTCAGCGCGCTGTTCGACACCCTCGGCGCCGGCGAGCTGCTGGCCTGCCCGCCGGACACCCTGCTGCAGCGCCTGTTCCACGAGGACGGCGTCGACCGCCTCGGGCAACGGCCGCTGCGCTTCGGCTGTTCGTGCTCGCGAGAGCGCGTCGAAGGCATGCTGGCCTCGCTCGGGGCCGAGGAGGCGCGCGCGGCGGTGATCGACGGTCAGGCGCAGGTGCGCTGCGAGTTCTGCGGCGAGACCTACCGCTTCGACAGCGCGCAGATGGAAGCGCTGCTGGACCGCGCTGCGGCCGAGCTGGAGCCCCCGACCCGGCTTCAATGAACGGGGCGATTGTTAAATAAACATAAACCGGCTAGACTGGCCCTCACGTATACGAGGGGAACTTCGCCGGCCGCGACCGGTCCTACGCGAGCCATGCACGCACGCCTGCTCTCACTGTCGCTATCGGTCCTGCTCGCCCTGGGCGCGGCAGCGCCGCTGCACGCACAGACCGCGGACAAGGCCGATCCGGCCGTGCTGCCGGTGTGGGACAAGGACAGCGGCCGACTGGAAGGCATCCTGCTGCTGCAGCCGACCGGCGCTCCGGTCGCCGGGCGCCGCTGGGGCTTCGGCAAAGCCTCGCTGGATGCCGCCTTCGGACTGGACGCGAACGACTCGCTCGGGCTGGTCTGCGACCGCAAGAACGGGCTGGTCACCGCGATCAGCAACCTCGCCAACCACTGCCTGCTGGCGGCGTTCGACGGCGACCGCCGCGGCACGCGCGACGGCAGCGCGGGTATCGCGCTCAGCCAGGGCAACAACCGTCTCGGCGTGTCGCTGGGCAGCGGCCGCGACAGCCTGCCGGCGTGGCTCAGCCCGAACGGGCAGGCCAGCCAGGTCGACCAGAACGCGCTGATGGTGCTCGGACAGCGAAATCTCGGCCGCGAGGCCACCGTGTCGATCGGCGGCAGCGTGGCGCGCGCGCGCCTGTATCCCGCCGGCGAGATCCCGTCCCAGTACGCGGACCGCTGGACCACCCGCAGCCTCAGCGTCGGCGGCACGCTAGGCAAGTTTGGCGCCAGCGTCATCGGCCGCGTGGTCGAAGTCCCCGGCCAGCCGGGCAAGTGGGAGGGCGTTGGACTCGGGCTGTCGTGGCGAACCCCGTGGAGCGGCCAGCTCACGGTCGGCGCCGAGAACATCGTCACCCGCGGCAAGAATCCGTTCTCCCCGAACGCCGAGGAGGACGAGGGCACGGTCCCCTACGTCCGCTACGAGCAGGACCTCTAGTCCTCCCCGGACCCTGCAGCCCGAAAGCCCCTCCCCGGAGGGGCTTTTTCGTTGATGCACGGATACGCACCCTCCGTACGCAGGCGCAGGGCCGCTTAACAACACTTTAATTTTGTCAACGCGGCGTTTACCATCCGGCTACCTTTGCCGGTTCTGGCGCGCCTCTTGGCGCCAGCTGGTGGGGTTTCCCATTGGGGCAACTATTTCGGAGAGAGAAATGGCTTTTAAGTCGAACCCGCTGCGTGACGCCATCACGTACGCGCTGCTGTTCGGTGCCGCCAGCGGCACCGCGCTCGCGCAGGAGACCGGGTCGGGCGAGGGCGAGCAGGCGAAGACCCTCGACCGCATCGAGGTCACCGGCACCCGCATCCGTCAGGTCGATGTTGAGACCGCCCAGCCGGTCACCTTCATCACCCGCCAGGACATCGAGCGCCAGGGCTTCCAGTCCGTCGCCGACATCCTGCAGAACATCTCCGCCACCGGTACGCCGCCCATCTCGCGCGCGCAGCCGCTGTCGGCCGGCGAAGCGGTGGGCGGTGTGTACATCAGCCTGCGCAACCTCGGCGCCCAGCGCACGCTCGTGCTGCTGAACGGCCGTCGCCTCGGCATCACCACATCGGGCCTGTCCGACATCGCGACCATCCCGGCCTCCGCGGTCGAGCGAATTGAAGTCCTGAAGGACGGCGCGTCGTCGATCTACGGTTCGGATGCGATCGCCGGTGTGATCAACGTGATCACCCGTTCCAACTACGAGGGCGCTACTGCGAGCGCGTACTACGGCGAGTACGACGAGGGTGACGGGGCCGTTACCCGTGGCGACTTCGTCATGGGCTTCTCCGGCGACCGCGGCTCGCTGACGATCGGTGCGGAGTGGACCAAGGAAGACCCGGTCTTCGCGCGTGACCGTCCGTATGCGGCGTTCCCCCGTTCTGACATCCACCCGACCGACCAGTGGACGGCCGTCAGCCAGTACGGCGGCTTCGTCACGACTGCCGCCAACCAGGTGCCCGGTCTCCCGGCAGGTACGCGCGTGATGCTGCGCCCGGGCGGTAACCCGCGGAACCCGGCCGACTACGTCGCCCAGAACGTCACCACGGGCAGCTGCCCGTCGAACACGCCTGCGGCTCCGGGCCCCGGTACCTGCATCCCCGGCTCGATCGAAGGCAAGTCGAACACCAACCAGCAGACCGACCTGCGCAATCCGCTGGAATCGAAGTCGCTGTTCGTCGACGGCATCTTCGACATTACGGATTCGATCCGCTTCCGTACCAATCTGTTGTACAGCAACCGCCAGGCGAGCCGCACGGTTGCCGGTTACCCGCTGCAGGCGACCTCGCCGACCGTGTCGCAGGGCGGCCCGATCGTTCTTAGCTCGACCAGCTACTTCAACCCGTTCGGCGTGGACATCTCGTCCTGGTGGCGCCGCACGTGGGAGATCCCGCGCGTGTCCGAGAGCGACCTCACCACGTACCGCTTCACGGGCGTGTTCGAGGGCAGCTTCGACGTCGGGAGCCGCACGTTCGACTGGGATGTCAGCTACCTCCACAACGAGAACCGGCTGATCCAAGAGACGTACGGCAACCTCAACATCCCGCGCCTGCGTCTGGCGACGGGCCCGTCGTTCCTCAACGCGCAGGGTCGCGTCCAGTGCGGTACCGCCGCGGCTCCGATCGGCTTCGACGCGTGCGTGCCGTTCAACCCGTTCCTGCCGGCAGGCACCGAGGGCCAGGGCGGTCTGACGAACAACCAGGCGCTGCGGGATTACCTGTTCCAGATGGAAAAGGCCACGGGCCGGACCCAGACCACGGTCATTTCGGCCAACATCGCCGGCACCATCGCCACGCTTCCCGCGGGCGATCTCGGCTTCGCGTTCGGTCTCGAGAACCGCAAGGAAGAGGGTGGCTTCACGCCGGACGCGCTCGCGACGGCGGGTCAGTCGACCAACCTCGCCTCGCTGCCCACCAGCGGCGAGTACAGCGTGGACGAGGCGTACATCGAGTTGCAGGTTCCGATCCTGGCCGACATGCCGTTTGCGCGTGAGCTGTCGCTCAACATCGCCAGCCGCTACTCGGACTACGACACGTTCGGCGATACCACGAACAACAAGTTCAGCCTGAAGTGGAAGCCGTTCGATTCGCTGCTGCTGCGTGCGACGTACGCCGATGGCTTCCGCGCGCCGACCATCAACGACCTGTACGGCGGCGGCTCCCAGACCTTCTCGTTCTTCACCGATCCGTGTGACGTCAGCTTCGGCAGCTCGGCCTCCAACCCGACCACTCGCGCCAACTGCGTAAACGGCGTGGGCGGCAACGGCGCGCTCGGTGCGCTGGCTAACACGTTCCGCCAGCTTGCCCAGGGTGGCGCGAACGCGGGTGCGCCGAACTCGCAGACGCCGGTGCCGTTCAACTCGGGCTCCAACCCGAACCTGCGTCCGGAGATCTCCAAGTCGCAGACCATTGGCTTCGTGTGGAGCCCGCCGTTCGTCGAAGGCCTGAACATGGCGCTCGACTGGTGGAAGATCCGCATCGCCGACACGATCGTTCCCGACAGCCCGAACCAGATCCTCAACGACTGCTACGTGCTCGGCATCGCGTCGCGCTGCGCTCCGACGGTCTTCACTCGTGATCCGGTTCGCGGCCATGTGAACTTCCTCTCGTTCACGGGCATCAACGCCGGCTTCCGCAAGGCCGAAGGCTTCGACTTCGACATCACCTACCGCCTGCCGACCGAGCGCTTTGGTACCTTCACCGTCGCCTCGAACAGCACCTACACCGTTCGCGACTATCTGGTGACCGGCACCGCGCCGCAGCGCCCGCTCTCCAACGTCGGCCTGGCCGGCGCGGCGGCGACCACGTTCCGCCTGCGCTCGAACCTGAACGTTTCGTGGCAGATGGGTTCGTTTGGCGTTAGCTGGATCGCCCGCTACTACTCGGGCATGAAGGAGACCTGCACCTACTTCACCCCGACCTCGGCGGCTAACGCCAACCAGGGCGTGCAGCCGGTGACCGTCGACCATCTGGAGTGCAACGACATCGGCTACGCGCCGACAGGCAACCTGACCGGCACCACCAGCCAGCTGACCCGCCGTCGCCATGTCGGCTCGAATACGTTCAACGACGTGCAGTTCCGCTGGGAAGCCCCGTGGAATGCCACCATCGCGGTGGGCGCCAACAACGTGTTCGAGAAGGTCGGCCCGGTGATGTACACCCAGCCGAGCGCGAACGTGTCGTACTACGGCGGCTTCGACGTGGGTCGCTTCTGGTACGTGAAGTACACCCAGCGCTTCTGATCCACGAGCTGGAAACCTGCTGTACCTCGACGGCCCCGGTAACGGGGCCGTCTTTTTTTGCCGACGGACCTAGTCTCGGCAGCAGCTGAGATTACAGTCCAGTCTTAACGCCTATTTAATTCTCCACACACACAGGGGTACTATCGGCCCACCTTGCCGTCTTTGGCGTGCTTGTTTGCGCCTCCGGCGAGGTTCCCATGGGACTACCAAGACCAACTTGGAGAGAGAGATGACCTATAAGACCACCAAGCTCCGCGACGCGATCACCTTCGCGCTCGCCGTGGGCGCCACTACGGTCGCGGGTACCGGCGTCGCGTTCGCCCAGGAAGGGCAGGACGATCCGGCCACCCTGGACCGCGTCGAAGTCACGGGCTCGCGCATCAAGCGCGTAGATACCGAGACTTCCCAGCCGATCCTCACCCTCGACCGCCAGGCGATCGAAAGCACCGGCGTCACCTCCATCGGCGACGTGCTGCAGCAGATCTCGACCAGCGGTGCCGCGCTGAACACCACGTTCAACAATGGTGGTAACGGTCAGACCCAGATCGACCTGCGCAACCTCGGCTCCAACCGCACGCTGGTGCTGGTCAACGGCCGCCGTTGGGTCACCGGCCTGGGCGGCGCGGTCGACCTGAACACGATCCCGCTGGCCGCGGTCGAGCGCGTCGAAGTGTTGAAGGACGGCGCCTCGGCGATTTACGGCTCCGACGCCATCGCCGGCGTGGTGAACATCATCACCCGCCAGAACTTCGAAGGGGCGTCGGCCTCGGCGTTCATCGGCACGACCAGTGAAGGCGACGGCACGCAGCAGGCGTACGACTTCATCGTCGGCGGCGGCTCCGACCGCTTCAACGCGATGATCGGTGCCAACTACGTCAAGCAGGAGCCGATCTTCGCGGGCGACCGTGAGATCTCGGCGGTGCCGGCGTTCGGCCTGCCGGGCAACAACGTGCTCGCCGGCGCGTCGTCGACCAGCCGCTTCGGCCGCTTCGACTACCCGACCCAGGGTCCGGGTCAGTTCACGCTGCTTCCGGGCGCGCAGGGCTGCCCGAACAACGTCGTGTGCAGCACGGTGCCGGGCATCCTCGGCCAGTTCGGCGCGTTCAGCATCACCACCGGCGGCTTCAACTTCGCGCCGGAGAACTACCTGTCGACGCCGCAGGAGCGCATCGGCATCTTTGGCCAGGCGCGCTTCGACATCACCGACTCGATCGCCGTCAAGGCTGAGGTGATGTACAACGAGCGCCGCTCCGAGCAGTACCTGGCACCGCAGCCGGTCAGCTGGGGCGAGACGCTGCCGCCGGGCTTCAACGCGCCGACGTCGCTGGCGTACACGTTCAACCTGTCGCAGTTCAGCATCTACAACCCGTTCGGCGTCGACATCACCCGCGTCCAGATCCGCATGCCGACGTTCTCGCCGCGGCGGTTCTTCCAGGACGTCGACACGTTCCGTTTTGCCGGCGCGATCGAAGGCAGCTTCGAGCTGGGCGAGCGCTATTTCGCCTGGGACGTCGGCACCTCATACACCGACAACAACGAGACCGACGTTACCTACGGCCTGCAGAACCTTGCCCGCATCCGTGACGCCGTCGGCCCGTCGATGATCGTCAACGGCGTGCCGATCTGTGTGCGCGTGCCGGGCGATGCGACGACGGTGATCAACGGCTGCGTGCCGCTCAACGTGATGGGCAATGCGGAAGACATCACGCCTGAGATGATCAACTACATCAACTACGTCGACCACGCCACGATCAACGACGAGCAGAAGTCGTACTTCGCCAACCTCTCGGGCGAGATCGCGGAGCTGCCAGGCGGCATGCTGGCGTTCGCGACCGGCTATGAGCATCGCGAAGTCAACGGCAACTTCCAGCCGGACGCGCTGGCCTCCTCGGGCCTGACCACAGGCAGCCAGTCGACCGCGACGGCCGGTGGCTACACCGTCGACGAGTTCTTCGCCGAGCTGAGCATCCCGCTGCTGAAGGACATCCCGGGCGCCGACCTGCTCGAGTTCTCGGTCGCCGCGCGTTACTCGGATTACTCGACGTTCGGCGACACCCTGAACCCGAAGTTCGGTTTCAAGTGGAAGCCGTTCGAGGACCTGCTGGTTCGCGGTAACTGGAGCAAGGGCTTCCGTGCGCCGTCCATCAACGAGCTGTTCGCCGGCCAGGCAGACAACTTCCCGACCCTGTACGATCCCTGCGATGCGATCAACCTGTACGCCGCGGCGGCCACCGGTCAGCTGAGCCCGGCGGCGCTGGCCGCGGTGACGGCAAACTGCGTCGCGGACGGCGTCCCCGCCGATTACTCGCAGCCGAACCCGCAGATCCGCACCACGGTCGGCGGCAACCCGAACCTGCAGCCGGAAACCTCGACCTCCCGCACGCTGGGTCTAGTCTGGAGCCCGGGCTTCGCGCCGGGCCTCAGCATGAGCCTCGACTGGTGGAAGATCGAGATCGAGGATCCGATCCAGGCGGTCGGCATCCAGCAGGCGATCGACGACTGCTACCTGGCTCTCCCGACCGAGCGTGACGCGTTCGCGTGCTCGCTGATCACGCGCGATCCGACCACCGGCGACGTCGCCGACGTCAACGCGACGCTGACCAACCAGGGTAGCGCCGACATCGAAGGCTACGACTTCACCGTCGACTACGCGTTCGAGACCGGCGTCGGCAAGTTCTCGATCAACTGGGACAACTCGTACATCAGCAAGTACGAGACCCGCATCTCCGACGCCTCCGATCCGGTGTCGCGCGTGGGCAATTACTCCACCTTCTTCCCGGTGTGGCGCCTGCGCTCGAACATCAGCGTGGGCTGGGAGCGCGGCGACTGGGATGCGTCGCTGAAGGGCCGCTGGTACTCGGCGCTGGACGAGGACTGCAGCGGCGTAGCCGTCGTGGCCCTCTATACGGGCACGCCGGAGTTCGAGAACCTCTGCTCCGATCCGAACGTGCCGGCCGAGGACTTCACCGGCGCACCGGTCCGTCGCATCGAGAACGAACTCGAGGCGACCATGTACTGGGACGCCCAGGTCGGCGTGAAGCTGCCGTGGAACGCCCGCGTCTCGGTCGGCATCAACAACCTGTTCGACGAGGATCCGCCGGTGTCGTACCAGGCGTTCGCGAACAGCTTCGACCCGCAGTACGAACTGCCGGGCCAGTTCTACTACCTGCGGTACGACCAGAAGTTCTGATCGTTCCTTGGCTTCTCACCTCAGAAGGCCCCGCAAGGGGCCTTCTTTTTTGGCGCGCGTCTTCTCTTTGCTACGCTTGGGACCGACCCCGGAGGCGAGTGGATGAGCGCGGTTGCCCTGCTGGAGAAGGCGAAGAAACTGATGGAGCGGCGCCAGGTGGGCGATTCGCTCGCGACTTATCGCGCGCTGACGGCGGAGTTCCCGCGCTATGCCGAAGGCTGGTTCCATCGCAGCGGTACCGAGAGCGGGCTCGGCCATGCGCTGTCCGCCGTTGCTGCGGCCAGGGAAGCCGTCGCGCTGGAGCCCGGCAATACCCTGTATCGCGCGCATCTGGCGCAGATGCAGGTGAATTACGGCTTCTGGGGCGATGCCATCGCGACGCTCGGGCCGCTGCTGGCGCATGCCCCCAACAAGTTTGATGCCCGGATCGCCAACACCGTCGGCTCGGTGCTGTCGCTGTGCGGGCTCGAGGACCAGGCGCAACCGTGGTTCGCCGCCGCCGCAACCGCGGCGCCGCAGAACCCGATCTACGGCTACAACCATGCCCAAGGTCTGCTGCACTGCGGTCAGCCCGACGCCGCCCGCGACGCATTTTTGAAGCTCGTCGGCCGGTTTCCGCATTACGCCAAGGCGCTCTGGTCGCTCAGCACGTTCGAGGGCAAGGCCGGCGGCCAGGCTAGGCTCGACCAGCTGCGCGCCGCGCTGGCGAACGCGGCCAGCCCAATGGACGAGATCCTCTGCTGCTATGCCCTGTTCAACGTGCTCGACGCGCTCGATCGCCGCGGCGAGGCGTTCTTCGAGCTCGAGAGCGGAATGCGCCTGCAGCGCGCACGCATCCGCTACGACGGCCAGGATCTCGTGCGGATGAGCCAGCTTCCGGCGGCAGCCGAGCGCCTGTCGGGCACGCGCGTGCAGGCCGGCGAGGACGACGCCTGCCCGATTTTCATCGTCGGCCTGCCGCGTTCCGGCACGACGCTGGTCGAGCGCATCATCAGCAATCACCCCGATGTCGCCCAGGGCGGCGAGTTGTTCTGCTTCGCGGCCGCGTTGCATGAGCGGCTGGGGGTGGAATCCGGTGCCGGGGCCATCCTCTCGTCGGTACCGGGCGAGCTGATCGAGCGCGAGCTCGACATCGCCGGCGTCGGCGCACGCTACCTGGGACTGACCGCCTACAAGCGCGGCGAACGCCGGTTCCTCACCGACAAGTTCCCGTTCAATTTCCTGCTGGTCCCCTGGATTGCGCATGCTCTGCCGCAGGCGCGGATCCTGCACGTCTACCGCGACCCGATGGACACGTGCTTCAGCAATCTCAAGCACCTGTTCGCGCGCAGCTACGGCGCTTCGTATTCGCAGGAGGACATGGGCCGCTACTACGACGCCTATCACCGGCTCATGCGGACCTGGGACACGCTGGTCCCGGGGCGCGTCCTGCAAGTGAAGTACGAGGACCTGGTCGCCGACCCGCAGGCGATGACCGCGCGGATACTGGACTTCTGCGGGCTGCCGCCCGCGCCAGAGGCGTGGCGGGTCGAGCGCAACGCCAAGCCGGTCGCGACCGCATCGACGATGCAGGTGCGTCAGCCCATCAACGCGCGCGGCATCGGCGCGTGGCGCCGCTACGAGCGCGAGCTGCAACCGCTCGTCCGCTTCTTCGCCAGCCACCCCCACCCCGCCTGAAACCCGCTGCCATGACGTTCAAGCTGTTCCCCCTGTTCGCGGTGCCGGTGGCGCAGGCGATCCACCCGGACGCCGAGCGGCTGAATGCGGAGCTCAAGACCCTGCTGCTGGCCCGCGAGGCCGAAGGCGAGCGCTACGCGAACCCCCATCCGTCGCTGACGTTGCAGCCGGGCGTGTTCGAGAGCGACTTCAACCTGTTCTCGTGGCCGGATCCCTGCGTGCAGCGCCTGCGGCAGTTCTGCTGGGCGATGCTCGGCCAGGCCGTGCAGCAGGCGAACGCGTATACCGCCGCCGAGATGGCGCGCCTGCAGATCTTTTCCCACACCTGGTTCCACGTCACCCGCCACGGCGGTTTCACGATCCTGCACACCCATCCGATGGCGTCGTGGTCGGGCGTGTATTGCGTGGCCCCCGGGGAGATGCCGGCGGACCGTCCCGAATCCGGCGTCTTGCGGTTCCACAACCCGCACCACTACGCCAACTACTTCATGGACGCCGGCAACCTCAGGCTCCAGAAGCCGTATAGCCACGGCACCTGGAACGTGCGCTTCCAGCCCGGCCAGCTGGTCCTGTTCCCGTCCTGGCTGCAGCACGAAGTGCTGCCGTTCTACGGCAGCGACGAGCGCATCACCATCGCATTCAACTGCTGGTTCTCGATGCGGGAAGATGGCGTCGCCGGTTGACGTCGCCGACCCGGGCTGGTTCCTGTTCGACTACCGGCCCGAGCACGACCGCTTCGCGTTCGCGCGCGTTCCGCTGGAGCGGTTGACGCGTTCGGCATTCCTTGACCAGCGGCTTGCGCTCGACGAAGCGCCGGTGGCGCTGGATGCGGGCAGTGTGCTCGCGGATCTGCCGACGCCCCTCGCTTCACCCGCGCTGCTGTTCCACACCGCGTTCTGCGGTTCGACCTTGCTCGCGCGCGCACTCGACGCGCCACCGGATGCGGTGTCGCTGAAGGAGCCGCTGGCGCTGCATTCGCTCGGACGCGCGGCACTGCGGACCGGGTGGAGCGAACCGCTGCCTGCGCGCCTGCGTGCCGCGCTTACACTGCTCGCACGCCCGTGGACTCCGGACGGCCGCGTCCTGCTGAAGCCCGCCAACCAGGCCAACGGCCTGCTCCCGCACATCCTGGCCGCCGCGCCGGACGCGCGCGCGATCCTGCTCTACAGCGACCTGCGCGAGTTCATCGTGTCGTGCCTGAAGAAGGGGCCGGAAGCGGAGACCCGGGTGCGCTGGATGGCGCAGGCGCTGCTGCCGTTCACCACGCTGCCGGCACGGCTGGGGCTCGACGTGCGCACTCCGTTCAACCTGGTCGAGTCCTGTGCGCTCGCCTGGTACGCGCAGATCGAGCTCTACGCCGACGCGCTGGCGAACGACCGGAGCGATCGCCTGCGCAGCCTCGATCTCGACACCATGCTCGCCGCGCCTGCGGACGTCGTCGATGCGTGCGCGGCCTGGCTGGGGCTATCGGGGCAGGACGTTGCCGCGCGCGCGGCGCGCGTGTTCGGCCGTAATTCCAAGACCGACGCGCCGTACGACCCCTTGAAGCGCGCGGCCGAGCGCGACGAAGTCCTGCGCGAGTACGGCCCGCTAGTGGACAGCGCGGTGGGGTGGGCGCAGGCGACGGTGGGTGCGGTGGCGGTGCAACCCGCCGACTGGAAGCCGCTGCTTCCCACGCGCTAGGCGGCGACGATGCGCTCGAACTTGATCGCCATCGTGTAGCGCGGCGCGTAGCAGATGCGATGCGGCGGCCGCCCGGCATGCTTGATCCGGCCGTCGAACACCACCAGCCTTCCTGGCCGCGGCCGCACCGCACAGGCGATCTCGTCCTGCGCGTCGTAGAACACGGTCTCGCCGCCCCACTCCACGTCCCAGCGCTCGCACAGGTACCACAGCGCGGTCAGGTCGTGCTGGTCGGGCAGGCAATCGGTGTGGGTGAACAGCATGTCCCCGTAGCTCGCCACGTTCGTGTAGGCGCGATACGGGCGGTACGCCTGGCCCGCGGCGGCGAAGCCCGCCACCGCGCGCCGGGTCAGCTCGAAGATCGGCTGGCGCACCAGCGCGTCGATCTTGATCTCGGTCGCCCAGTGCCGGTACTCGGCCGTCTCCGGACGCGCGATCTCGGTACGGGTGAACGCCGCGCGCGACAGCGCGGCGACGTACTGTTCGACGTTCGCGAGCAGACCGTCGTAGATGCACAGGCGCCGCCCGTCCACCCGCACCTCGCGGTCGGGCGCAAGCGCGACGGGCGGCGCTGCGGTGGTCATCAGCCGAGCAACCCGCGGATACGGCGCTGCTCGTCCTTCAGCGCCTGCGGCATGCGCGGGCCGTATTCGTCGAGGTAGCCGGCGAGGCTGTCGAATTCGGCGCGCCAGCCGTCCTGGTCGAAGCCGAACAGCGTCTGCAGCGCTTCGCCACCGAGCGCGAGGCCGTCCAGGTTGAGATCCTGCGGCTGCGGGATATGGCCGATCGGCGTCTCCACCGCATTGGCACGACCTTCGACGCGGCCGATGATCCATTCCAGCACGCGCAGGTTCTCGCCGAAGCCCGGCCACAGGAACTTGCCGTCGGCACCCTTGCGGAACCAGTTGACGTGGAAGATGGGCGGCAGCTTGGCGCCGGCACGGTCGAAGGACAGCCAGTGCGCGAAGTAGTCGGCGAAGTTGTAGCCGCAGAACGGCTTCATCGCCATCGGGTCGCGCCGCATCACGCCAACCTGGCCAGTCGCCGCGGCGGTGGTCTCCGAACCCATCGCTGCGCCGACCAGCACGCCGTGGCGCCAGTCGCGCGCCTGGAACACCAGCGGCACCAGCGAGGCGCGGCGGCCACCGAACACGATCGCGCTGATCGGCACGCCCCGCGGGTTTTCCGCTTCCGGCGACCAGCTCGGGCACTGCCGCGCGGACACGGTGAAGCGGGCGTTCGGATGCGCCGCCGGGCCTTTGGAATCGTATGCATTGCCGCGCCAGTCAAACGCGGGCACGCGGTCGTCGAGGCCCTCCCACCACGGCTGGTTGTCGGCGGTCACCGCGACGTTGGTGAAGATCGTGTCGCGCCGGATCGTCGCCAGCGCGTTGGGGTTCGATTTCTCCGACGTGCCAGGAGCCACGCCGAAGAAGCCGGCCTCCGGATTGATCGCGTACAGCCGGCCGTCCGGACCCGGGCGCATCCAGCAGATATCGTCGCCCACCGTCCACACCTTCCAGCCGTTGCGGCGGTAGCCTTCCGGCGGGATCAGCATCGCCAGGTTGGTCTTGCCGCAGGCCGAGGGGAACGCGGCGGCGATGTAGTGGGTCTCGCCCTTCGGGTTCTCGATGCCGACGATCAGCATGTGCTCGGCGAGCCAGCCCTCCTGGCGCGCCTGCCATGAGGCGATGCGCAGCGCGTGGCACTTCTTGCCGAGCAGCGCGTTGCCGCCGTAGCCGGAGCCGTACGACTTGATCGTCAGCTCCTCCGGGAAATGCATGATGAAGCGGCGGTTGGGGTCCAGCTCGCCGGTGGAGTGCAGGCCCTTCACGAAGCTGCCCTCGCGCTCGACGCGCGCCAGCGCCGCCGCACCCATGCGCGTCATGATCCGCATGTTCGCGACCACGTACGGCGAGTCGGTGATCTCCACACCGCAGCGCGACAGCGGCGAGTCGATCGGGCCCATGCAGTACGGGATCACGTACATCGTGCGGCCGCGCATGCAGCCGTCGAACAGCGCGTCCATCTTCGCGTGCGCTTCGTCCGGCGCCATCCAATGGTTGTTCGGGCCGGCATCGTCGCGATTACGGCTGCAGACGAACGTCAGGTGCTCGACGCGGGCGACGTCGTCCGGATGCGAACGATGCAGGTAGCTGTTCGGGTGCGTGTCGGAATTGAGGCGCGACAGCGTGCTGTCGGCGAGCATCTGCTCGATCAGCGCGGCGTTCTCGGCGTCGCTGCCGTCGCACCAATGGATGGCGTCCGGCTGGGTGAGTGCGGCGACCTCGGCGACCCATGCATTCAGTGCCGGCAGCGCGCTGCGCGCGGCAGCGCTCGTTCGCGGCGTGGTGACTTCCGTGGACAGTGCGTTCATGGGCGCCTCCTTGGGCGAAAACGTAATGCGGTAATTCTGGTGGCGGCCGCTCAATAAGCCGGAATCAATGTCGCCATCACGTGTTCGACATAGGCCTCGAACTCGTCGTGTTGCAGGCGCGCCTGATGCAGCTGCAGATTGAGCTGGAGAAAGCCGACGTAGGCCGAATAGGTGAGCCGCGCGCGGTTCTGCGCGTCCTGGCGGCTCAGACCGGCCTGGCGGAACGAGGCGGTCAGGTGGTCCAGCCGGCGCTGCGACACGCGGCCGATAACCGGCTGCACCGCCGGATGATCGAGCGCCTTGAGCAGCTCGGAATAGATGATGTGCGACTTGTATTCGTTGGCGACGAGGGCGAACAGCGCACGCAGGCGCTCGCGCGGATCGGCGATCGCCTCCAGCTTGCCGAACACCTGCTCCTCCTCGACCTTTTCCCAGCGCTCCAGCGCAGCCACCAGCAGGGCGTCGCGCGAGGGGAAATGCCAGTAGAAGCTGCCCTTGGTCACCCCCAGCCGGCGCGCCAGCGGTTCCACTGCCACCGCGGCCACGCCCTGTTCGGCGATGAGGTCGAGCGCGGCCTGCGCCCAGTCGTCGGCGCTGAGGCGTCCGCTGCGTTCGGATTTGCCCCCGTCGGGCTGGGCATCGGCGAGCGTCATGGGTGAATTAAACCATACGCCCCCGCCCGAGCCCGTACGCAGGCCGCTTTATGGGCCGCTTGACAGGCGCGCGGCAGCCTTACCATACTCGCCCGTATGTTGAGCCGGCGGACGTCCCGCCGCGCGCCGCTCCCGCTTCGCGGCACGCCGCAGCGCCCGCCCCTGACCCTACCGGGAGCGCCGCCATGAGCCTTGCCGTGCCCTTTCTCGTCCTGCTGCCGATCGCCGCGTTCTGCGCCTACCACCGCCTGCGATTGCCAGTCTGGGTGGCGGCCTCGCTGGTGGCGCTGGCGGCCTGCTGGGCGCTCGGCGCGCATCCGACCGCCACCGCCGTCGCCGCCGGACTGGTCGGCCTGGTCGCGCTGCCGCTGCTGATCGCCCCGGTGCGCCGGGCGCTGATCACCCGGCCGCTGCTCGGCTTCTACACCAAGATCCTGCCGCCGCTGTCGGAGACCGAGCGCGTCGCACTGGAAGCCGGCACGGTCGGCTTCGAGGGCGAGCTGTTCTCCGGCAAGCCCGATTGGCAAAAGCTGCTGGCGCAGCCGAAGCCCGCGCTGACGCCGGAGGAGCAGGCGTTCCTTGACGGCCCGGTCGAGGAGGTCTGCCGAATGACCAACGACTGGGAAATCACCCACGTGCTGGCCGACCTGCCGCCGCACATCTGGGACTACGTCAAGAAGCACAAGTTCTTCGGAATGATCATTCCGAAGGAGTACGGCGGCCTCGGCTTCTCTGCGCTCGCCAACCACAAGGTGATCCAGAAGCTCGCCTCGGTGTCGAGCGTGCTCAGCTCCACCGTCGGCGTGCCGAACTCGCTCGGCCCGGGCGAACTGCTGATGCACTACGGCACCCAGGAGCAGAAGGACTACTACCTGCCGCGCCTGGCCGACGGCCGTGAGGTGCCCTGCTTCGGCCTGACCGGTCCGTGGGCCGGTTCGGACGCGACCTCGATCCCCGACTACGGCATCGTGTGCGAGGGCGAGTGGCACGGCCAGCGCGTGCTCGGCATCAAGCTCACCTTCGACAAGCGTTACATCACGCTCGCGCCGGTTGCCACGCTCATCGGCTTGGCGTTCCGCATGTACGACCCGGACGGCCTGCTCGGCGACAAGCGCGACATCGGCATCACGCTCGCACTGGTGCCGCGCGACACGCCGGGCGTGGACATCGGCCGCCGCCACTTCCCGCTCAACTCGCCGTTCCAGAACGGCCCGATCCACGGCCGCGAGGTGTTCATCCCGCTGAGCCAGCTGATCGGCGGCCCGGCGTATGCCGGCAAGGGCTGGCAGATGCTGGTCGAATGCCTGTCGATCGGCCGCTCGATCACCCTGCCCTCCACCGCCAGCGGCGGCAGCAAGATCGGCGCGCTCGTCACCGGTGCCTACGCCCGCATCCGCAAGCAGTTCGGCCTGTCGGTGGGCCGCTTCGAGGGCGTGGAGGAAGCGCTCGCGCGCATCGGCGGTTATGCCTATGCGACCAGCGCGCTGTCGGAAGCCGCGGCGGCGGCGGTGACGCGCGGCGAGCTGCCGGCGGTGCCGTCGACGATCGCGAAGTACCACTGCACCGAGATGGGCCGCGAGCTCGCCCGCGACGCGATGGACATCCACGGCGGCAAGGGCATCATCCTCGGCCCGCGCAACTACCTGGGCCGCAGCTGGCAGGCCGCGCCGATCATGATCACCGTGGAAGGCGCGAACATCATGACGCGCTCGCTGATGATCTTCGGCCAGGGCGCGATCCTGTGCCATCCGTGGGTGCTGAAGGAGATGAAGGCGGCGATGCTGCCGGATCCGCGCGAGCGCCTGCGCGAGTTCGACCGCAACCTGTTCGGCCACATCGGCTTCGCGCTCTCCAACGCCGTGCGCAGCTGGTGGTACGGCGTGACCGGCAGCAAGCTCGGCGCTGCCCCCGGCGACGCGTACACGCGCCGCTTCTACCGCAAGCTCAATCGCTATTCCGCGGCGCTGGCGCTGTGCGCGGACACGTCGATGCTGCTGCTCGGCGGCAAGCTGAAGTTCAAGGAATCGCTGTCCGGGCGGCTCGGCGACGTGCTGAGCCACCTGTACATGGCCAGCGCGATCCTCAAGCGCTACGAGGACCAAGGGCGCCCGGAAACCGACCGCCCGTTGCTCGCGTGGACGATGTTCCACAGCTTCCACAGGATCGAGGAAGCGTTCTCCGCGGCGCTGCGCAACTTCCCGGTGCGTCCGGCCGGCTGGCTGATGTGGCTGCTGGTGTTCCCGTGGGGCCGCCGTGCGGAAGCGCCAAGCGATCGCCTCGGCCACAAGGTGGCCAGCTTGCTGATGTCGCCGAACGAGGCGCGCGACCGCCTCGGCGAGGGCGTGTTCCTGACCCCGTGCGCCAACAACCCGGCCGGCCGCATCAACAGCTACCTGCAGAAGGTGGTGCTCGCAGAGCCGGTGGAGCGCAAGTTCCAGAAAGCGATCAAGGCCCGCGACATCGGCGCGCTCGATTTCGGCGCGCAGCTCGACGAGGCGGTGCGCGAAGGCTGGATCACGGCGGACGAGCGCCGGCAGCTGGAGGAACTGCGCGCGATGACCCTGGACACCATCAGCGTGGACGACTTCGACGCCGAGGAACTGCGGTCGGCGGGCTACGTCCTGCAGCAGATGGGCGGACAGCGCGCGCAGGCCGCCTGAACGCCCGGCGATGACCGACGCGGCGATCCTGGCGTTGTGCGGGCTTCACAGCGTCGGGTTCGCCGCGTTCCACTTGGCGTTCTGGCGCCTGTTCCGCTGGCGCGAGGATCTCGCCCGTACCTCGCCGGCCACGCGCGCGATCACCCAGATCCTCAACCTGCGGCTGATCTATGTGTTGCTGGCGGTCGCAGCCGCGTGCTTCCTGCTGCCGGAGGAGCTGACCGGCACGCGCCTCGGCCGCGGGCTGCTCGCCTGCATGTCGCTGTTCTGGGTCGGGCGGCTCGCCGAGCAGTTCGTCTTCCTGCGCATCCACCACTGGCTGGTGCACGCGCTGACCGCGCTGTTCGCGCTCGGTGCCGCGCTGTTTGCTTGGCCCCTCTTCCGTTGAAACCGATGACCGAACCCGCCGTACTCCGCCTCTACCGCAAGCTTGGCTCCTGGCTGTTCGCGCGCGCGATCTGCTTCAAGGCGCCGTACTTCGCCACCATCGCGCCGCGCTTCCGCGCACTCGAACCCGGCCGCTGCGTCGCCACGCTGCGCCATCGCCGCCGCGTCTCCAACCACCTGGGCACCGTGCACGCGATCGCGCTGTGCAATCTGGCCGAACTCACGGCGGGCCTGGTAACCGAGGCTTCGCTGCCGACGTCGATGCGCTGGATTCCCAAAGGCATGAACGTCGAGTACCTGAAGAAGGCCGTCGGCAGCATGTGCGCCGAGGCCACCCCGGAGCAGCCGGCCGTAGCCGCCGACGCCGGCTACGAGCTGCCGGTGCGGGTGGTGGTCACCGATTCCGCAGGCGACACGGTGATGCGCGCGCGCATCGCGATGTGGGTGTCGCCGCGCCGTTGACGGTCAGCGCGCCGCGCGTGCGTGCCACGCCTTCAGCACTTCAGCCTCGCGCGCGGGCGAAAGCCCCGCTTTGGGCTTCGCGCGGCGCGCCTCCGGCAGCGAGCGCCAATACTCCAGCGTCGCGTGCACGGTTTCGTCCAGCGGCCGGTAGCGCAGCCCGGCGGCCTGCGCGCGCGCCGTGCTGACCCGGCCGAACCCGGCGTACTCGCCCTGCGCGGGGATCCACGCCGGCAACTCCTGCCACGGGCTGACCTTGTGGGTGGCGAGGAAATCCGCCCGCACCCAGGTCAGCGTGGACGATGCGCCCGGTGGCGGCTCGCAGGGGGTGGTGATGCACTGGATCGTGTTCATGCGCCGCGCGACCTCGCGGCAGCTTTCCAGCACGCGGCCCATGGTCAGCGCGCCCGCGGGCGCATCGGCGTTGAACACGCCGATCGTGCGCTGCTCGATCAGATGCACGAGGAACTCGGCCAGATCGCGCACGTCGATGAACTGGGTCGGATCCTGCGCCGTGCCCGGCGCGAGGATCTCGCCGCCGCGGTCGGCGCGCGCCGGCCAGTAGGTGAAGCGATCGGTCGGATCGCCGGGTCCGACGATCAGACCCGGCCGCACGATCGTCGTGCGTCCCGGCAGCTCGGCCTCCGCCGCCTTCTCGCACAACGCCTTGAGGCCGCCGTAAGTCTCGCCGGTCACCCGGGTGACGGTCGGGTCCGCCAGCACGATCAGCGGTGCGGTCTCGTCCATGCCGGGCAGGTCGTTGCGGGCATAGACCGAGATCGTCGAGATCAGCAGGTAATGCTTCACGCGCGGCGCCAGCAGCTTCGCCGAGCGGGTGACGTCGGCCGGGATGTAGGCCGAGGTATCGAGCACCGCATCCCATTCACGCGCTCCTTCCAGCGCCGACAGGTCGGTCTTGCGGTCGCCATGCAGCTGCTCGACGTCGCGGTAGTCCTCGCCGGCGAAACGCTCCGGATTGGTCTTGCCGCGGTTGAACAGGGTGAGCGTATGGCCGCGGGCGCGTGCGGCCTCGACGAACTGCGGCCCGAGGAAGCCGGTACCGCCGAGCACCAGGATCTTCAGCGGCCGGCGTTCGCTCCTGGCGCCGCGCGCGCACGCCGTCGGCAGCACGGCCGACAGCGACAGCATTCCGGCGCCGGCGAGCCCGGCGAGCAGTTCACGGCGGGTGGTCATGGCTCAGCTCCGGACGGCGGGCGATTCCGGCAGCGTGCGCTGCGCGCGGATCACCCGCCATGCGCCGAAGGTCATGCCGGCCGCGAGCAGCGTGCCGAACAGGAACACCATCGAGGAGCCGAATGCGGCGATCGCCTTGTGCACCCAGACGAACGTGAGATCGGCGCCGCGGTAGATCGCAGTGTCGATCACCGCCTTGGCCTTGTAGCGCGCCTCCGGATCGACCCGGGTGTACAGCGTCTCGCGGGCCGGCTTGTTCAGCGAGAACTCGCTGGAGCGGGTCACCACCTGCACGACCGCCACCAAAATCGGCAGCGGCGATGCGGCCAGCAGCGAGAACCCGAGCAGGATCGCGATGCCGGGGATCAGCAGCAGCGGCCCGACCCCGAACCGGCGCAGCAGCCAGCGGGTCAGCAGCACCTGCACGGTCAGGGTCAGCAGGTTGATCGCGAGATCGATGTGCGCGTAGTACGCGGTGCGCGCCTCGTCGCTGGGGAAGAAGCGGCGGGCGATCGCCGCCTGCTCGTTGTAAAGGAACGTGCCGACGCCGATGCCGAAGAACATCAGCAGCGCGATCGCGCGCAGCAGCGGCTGCTCCCACACCAGCCGCAGCCCGGCCAGCACCGAGCCGCCCATCGCGCCATGGCGCACGGCGCCGGCCCGCCGTTCGCGCAGCAGCGCCCACGGCCGCAGCCGGACGATGCACAGCAGGCACACGCCGAGGAAGCCCATTGAGACCAACAGCAACGTCCCGACGCCGATCCGCTCGACCAGCAGGCTGGTGATGGTCGGCCCCAGCATCGCGCCGGCGGTGCCGCCGGCGCCGATGTAGCCGTACACCCGCTTGGCGTGCTCGTTGTCGAACACATCGGCCATGTAGCTCCAGAACACGCTGACGGCGAACAGGTTGAACACCGCGATCCAGACGAAGAACAGCGCACCGCGTCCGGGCAGTTCGTACCGGAACGCGGCGTAGAAGCCCGCCAGGCAGGCGATGAAGACCAGGTACACCACCGGCAGGAACACCCGCCGCGGATAACGCGACACCAGCCAGCCGTACACCGGCTGCAACAGCAGCATCGCGACGAACGTGGCGGTGAACAGCACCTGCAGGGTGAAGTCCCTGAGCTCGATGCCGGTGCGCTCCGCCCAGGCGATGACAGCGTGCGGGAACAGGGTGGTCGCGTCCGCCGACGCGCCCATCGCGTCGCGCACCGGCCGCAGCACGTAGTAGCCGGTCAGCAGCGAGAAGAAGTACAGCGCGGCCCACCACAGCGGCACGTCGCCGAGGTGGTCGCGCAGGGTGGTCAGCGGTCGCGGGGCGCGGGTGGCGTCGGACGGGCTCATGCGGCGCTCCGGAGGTGCGGGCACGTTAGCCCACGCGTCGCCGCGGTGCCAGCGCCAGAAGCCCTGGTGCCGCGGTGTCCCGGCCTTATGCTTCGGCGTATGCCCGTCCACACCTACGACTACGTGATCGTCGGCGCCGGCTCGGCCGGCTGCGTGCTCGCGCACCGCCTCAGCGAGGATCCGGACGTGCGGGTGCTGCTGCTCGAAGCCGGCCCGCGCGACTGGCACCCGTTCATCCATATGCCGGCCGGCCTCGCGAAGCTGGTCCGCCACACCGCCATCAACTGGGACTACAGCACCGCGCCGGAGCCGCAGCTGGACGGCCGCGTGCTGTGGTGGCCACGCGGCAAGGTGCTGGGCGGATCGAGCTCGATCAACGCCATGTGCTACGTGCGCGGCGCGCCGCGCGACTACGACGAGTGGGCACGGGCGGGCGGGCGAGGCTGGGACTGGGCGAACGTGCTGCCGTATTTCAAGCGCGCCGAACGCAACGCACGCGGTGCCGACGCCTGGCACGGCGGCGACGGACCGCTGCACGTCGCCGACCTGCGCCACGTCAATCCGCTTTCGCACGCGTTCGTCGAGGCCGGCGAGCAGGCCGGGCTGCCGCGCAACGACGACTTCAACGGCCCCCACCAGCTCGGCGTCGGGCTGTACCAGGTCACCCAGAAGGACGGCGCGCGATGCTCGGCGGCGGTGGCCTACCTGCAGCCGGCGCGCACGCGGCGAAACCTGACCGTGCTGACCGGCGCCCAGGCCACGCGCATCACCCTCGAACGCGGGCGCGCCACCGGCGTCAGTTGTCGCCATCGCGGCGGTATCTACCATTACGCCGCCGCACGCGAGGTGCTGCTGTGCGGCGGCGCGATCAATTCGCCGCAGCTACTCATGCTGTCCGGTATCGGCCCGGCGCACGAGCTGCGGCGGCTCGGCATCGCGGTGCTCGCCGACCTGCCCGGCGTCGGCGCCAACCTGCAGGATCATCTGGACATCTGCACGGTGCGGCGCGCCACTTCGCGCATCAGCTACGACCGCATGAGCGATCTTGCCGCCGCGTTCGACTACTACCTGCGCGGCCGCCGCGGGCCCGGCACCAGCAACATCGCCGAAGCCGGCGGCTTCGCGCGCTCGCCGCTGGCGCCGGACGAACGCCCGGACATCCAGTTCCATTTCGTTCCGGCGATGCTCGACGATCACGGCCGCAACCGGCTGCCCGGCGACGGCTTCACCGTGCACGCCTGCTTCCTGCGCCCGCGCAGCCGCGGCCGCATCCGTCTCGTGAGCGCGAGTCCGGGCGACAAGCCGCGCATCGAGGCGAACTACCTCGGCGACCCGGACGGCTTCGACCGGCGGATGATGCTGGAATGCGCGCGGCTGTCGCAGACGCTGTTCGCGCAGAAGGCGTTCGATCCGTTCCGCGGTGCGCCGGTGTTCCCGACGAAGGAGAACCCGAGCGACGAGGAGCTGCTCGCGTTCGTCCGCGCCAAGGCCGAGAGCGTGTACCACCCGGTCGGCACCTGCCGCATGGGCGAGGACGAAGCGGCGGTGGTCGATCCGCAGCTGCGCGTGCGCGGCATCGACGGCCTGCGCGTGGTGGACGCGTCGGTGATGCCGACCCTGCCGAGCGGCAACACCAACGCGCCGACGATCATGATCGCCGAGCGCGCGGCCGATCTGATCCGCGGCCGCGCCTGATAGCGCGGTGCCCGGACGCTACGCGCCGTCGGCGAGCAGCGGCGGCAACGGACAGCCGAGCACGCCGCATACCGTGCGCAGCAGCTCGGCCTCGGCGACAGTGACGCGCCCGTCATGCGCGATGGTGTCGACCAGCGCTTCGACCAGCACCTGCTTGGCGAGCGGATCGAGCCGGTCGAGCGGCTCCCACACCGCATCGAGCGCGCGCACGCCGTCCGCCGGGGGCGCGTAGTCGATGTGTCCCTGCGGCAGAACGCGGGCGAGACCGGCGAGGTAGGCGCGCCGGGCCTGCGCTTCGTCGCGGCTGCCGGCCTGCGCGAGCACCGCCAGCAGGGTCGCGAACTCACGCCGCACGTCGCCGGGCTTGCGGCGGCCGATACGCGCGTGCTCGGCGGGATCGAGATAGGCGCGCACCTGCGCACCCAGCAGCGCGCCGAGGCAGTACTCGAACAGCGACACCTCGCCGTCGGCGTGGATCATCGCGTCGACCGTGGCAAGGAACGCATCGAGCTCCGGGCGCGGCCGCCGCCGCAACACCGGAAACGCCAGCGCGGCCAGCGGCAGGCGCAGCGCCGGATGCAGCGCCGCCACCGCCGGCGCCAGCGCGCGCACCTCGGTGGCAGTCGCCTCGCCCAGGTGCGCGGCGACCTGCGTGCGCTGGCGCTCGCCGAGCGTCGCATCTGTGTCGGCGAGCAGCGCGAGCAGCAGCGCAACGACGCTGTCGTCGCGCGCGGCCGCCGCACGCAGGTCGTCCGGCATGCCGGCGATGAGCGCATCCGCATGACGGTAGTCGGCCCCATCCGGCTGCGCGGCATGCGCGGCTATCCGCTGCGCGTCGACCGCGATCGTGCCGGTCGCGGGCGGCAGCGGCGGCGGCAGCGGTCCGACCAGCCCCAGTTGCGCGTCCTCGGCCAGCCCGTCCGGCGGCTGCGTGCCCCACGCCGCAGCGAGCGCGGCGAGCTCGCGCGGGTCGAAGCCCGGCTCCAGCGCCCGGATGCGCTCGTGCAGCGGTGGATGGGTGGCGAACAGGCCGCGCAGCCCGAGACCGTCGCCGAACAGCATGTGGCTGACTTCCTCGGTCCTGCCGCGATCGCCCAGGCGCGAGCCGGCCTGCAGGCCACCGATCTTCTTCAGCGCGCCGACGAGGCCGCTCGTCTGGCGGGTGAACTGCACCGCCGACGCGTCGGCCAGCCGCTCGCGCGAGCGGCTCACCCCGGCCTTGATCAGGCGACCGAAGAACAGGCCGACGTAGCCGACCACCATCGCCACCAGCGCGGCCAGCAGGATCGCACCGGCACCCTTGTTATTGCGCCCGCCGCCGAAGCGGCCGTGCTCGAGGATCTTGCGCCCGATCAGCGCGAGCACGAGGATGCCGAACAGCACGCCGATCAGGCGGATGTTGAGCCGCATGTCGCCGTTGAGGATGTGGCTGAACTCGTGCGCGATGACGCCCTGCAGCTCGTCGCGGTTGAGTCGGTCGAGCGCGCCACGGGTGACCGCGATCACCGCATCGGTCGGCGCGTAGCCGGCAGCGAACGCGTTGATGCCCGCCTCGTGCTCGAGCACGAAGATGCGCGGCACCGGCACTCCGGAGGCGATCGCGATCTCCTCGACCACGTTGCGCAGCCGACGCAGGTGAAACTCGCGGGTGTCCTCCGGCACCGCGACGCCCCCGAGCTCCAGCGCCACGGTCTCGCCGCCCGCGCGTAGCGAGGCGATGCGGTAGAGCGAGCCGAGCGCGATGACCGCGAGCGTACCGATCGTGGCGAACGCGACGCCCGCCGGGTCCGCGGTCAACAGCCACACCGCGGCATCCACCGCGCCGACGATGCCGAGCACGGCAAGCACGAACAGCACCACCAGCCACGTCGAGGCGCGACGCGCGGCGGCCTGGCGTTCGAAGAAGTTCATCGCGCGACGGAATTTGGGATTAGAGATGCGGGATTGGAGAGATCAGGACGTAACGGCAGACCTGCTGTCACGAATCCCCAATCCCGAATCTCGAATACCCAATCCGATTCAGAACTGCACCCGTGGCGCCTCGCGGACCTCGGCCTTCTCGGCCGGAATCTCCAGCAGCGCGGCCGGCTGGAAACCGAACATCCCGGCCACGATGCTGGACGGGAACACCTCGCGCCGGTTGTTGTAGCCCATCACCGCGTCGTTGTACGCCTGGCGGGCGAACGCGACCTTGTTCTCGGTGCTGGTCAGCTCTTCGGTGAGCTGCATCATGTTCTGGTTGGCCTTGAGGTCGGGATACGCCTCGGCCACCGCCAGCAGCCGGCCGAGCGCGCCGTTCAGGGCGCCCTGGGTCGCGGCCAGCTGCTCCATCGCACCCGGCTCGCCGGGGCTGGCCTTGGCCGCGGCCAGGCCGTTCATCGCCGCGCTGCGCGCGGCGATCACCGCCTCCAGGGTCTCGCGCTCGTGGCGGAGATAGCCTTTCGCGGTCTCCACGAGGTTGGGAATAAGGTCGAACCGGCGCTGCAGTTGCACGTCGATCTGCGCGAACGCGTTCCTGTAGCCGTTCCGGGCGGTGACCAGCCGGTTGTAGAGGCTGACCGCCCACAGCGCGAGCAGGATCACGATTCCCAGCAAAATCATGAGGCTGAACATGATTCCTCTCCCATCCCCTGAAAGCCGCGCTATGATCGGCCGTTGTCCCAGCATACGCAGGCGCTGCGACCCATGAAAGACGACGCCACCGGGCGCTCACGGGCCAACCGGCGCATCGCCGCCTCGGCGCTCCTGCTGACGCTGACGCTGGGCGCGCCCGCGCAGACGTCGCTGCGCTGGGAACGCGCACCGCAGGCCGCAGCGGCCACCGCTCCCGCTTCCAACGCGCGCCCGGCGCCACCGGCGCTCCCGCTCGCCCCCGGTTTCGACGTCGCCCACTTCGAGGCGATGGCGCAGCAGCTGGTCGCCGATCAGCGCGTGCCGGGCCTTGCGATGACCATCGTCCACAACGGCCGCGTGCTCAGCGCGCGCGGCTACGGCGTCACCGATACCCGTAATCCCGAGCCGGTCGACGCGCACACCGTGTTCCGTCTGGCGTCGCTGTCGAAGGCGTTCGCCGGCACGCTGACCGGCATGCTGGTCAACGACGGCACGCTGCGCTGGGACAGCCGCGTCGCCGACTACCTGCCGTCGTTCCGCCTGCGCGATCCGTACGCCACCCAGCAGATCACCGTGGCCGACGTGCTCAGCCACCAGCTCGGGCTCGCGCACAACACCTACGACCGCGACCTCGAGCGCTACGTCGACTACCACACGCTGACTCAGAAGCTGGCCAACGCGCCGATGACGTGCGCGCCGCGCAGCTGCTACGGCTACCAGAACATCGCCTTCAGCCTGATCGGCGACGTGGTGTTCGCCGCGACCGGCGACTTCTACAACCAGCAGGTGCAGCGGCGCATCCTCAAGCCGCTGGGCATGCACGACGCCAGCCTGGGGCTCGAAGGCATCCTCGCCAGCCCGCGCTGGGCGCGGCCGCACGTGCACGGTGGGCGGCGCGGCTGGCTCTCGCTGACGCCGAAGCCGACCTACTACCAGGTGTCGCCGGCCGCGGGCGTCAATGCCAGCGCCAGCGACATGGCGCAGTGGCTGTTCGCCCAGCTCGGACATCGTCCCGACGTGCTGCCGGCGCCGCTGCTCGCCACCCTGCACCAGCCGCTGGTCGATACCCCCGGCGAGGTGCGCGGTTCGTCGTGGCGGCGCGCGCGCCTGACCTCGGCCGGCTATGCGCTCGGCTGGCGCGTGTACGACTACGCCGGCCATCGAGTGGTCTTCCACGGCGGCGCCGTGCAGGGGTATCGCGGTCTGGTCGCGCTGGTGCCGGAGCAGGATCTCGGCATCGCCATCCTCTGGAACAGCGAGAGCGCACAGCCGTCCGGGCTGCTGCCGACCATCCTCGACCGCGCGCTCGGCCTGCCGCCGGAGCGCTGGCTCGACGTCGAGCTCGAGGATCCGACGCTGTACGTCAATGCCGCACCGTCGGCCACGCCGGCTCCGGGTAACGCCGGCGCCACCGCAACCAAGGCGACCGCGTCGCCGGAGTGATCCGCCGCGCAGCGCGCGGCCGGCCAAAAAAAAATCCTTCCCCCGCCTGGGCCGCGGGGGAAGGACTTGGTCTTGCGGTACTGCGGTATCGGGGTCGTTCTTAGATCATCGGCGCCGGAGTGGCCGGCATCGCCGTGGCGGCGGGCTTCGCCTTCTTCGCGGCCGGCTTGCGAGCGGCCTTTTTCGCCGCCGGCTTGCGCGCGGCCTTCTTCGCCGTCTTCTTCGCGGCCGGCTTGCGAGCCGCCTTCTTGGCGGTCTTCTTGGCGGTCTTCTTCGCAGCCTTCTTGGCGGTCTTCTTCGCCGCCGGCTTGCGGGCCGCAGTCTTCTTGGTGGCCTTCTTCGCGGTCTTCTTGGCCGCCGGCTTGCGGGCGGTCTTCTTCACCGCCTTCTTGGCGGCGCCCTTCTTGGCGACCTTCTTGGCCGCCGGCTTGCGGGCGGTCTTCTTCGCGGCCTTCTTGGCGGCGGGTTTCTTCTTGGCAGCTTTCTTCATAGCCATGGTGTGGCTCTCCTCGTCAGTGGTTTGCGACAGTCGACTTGCGTCGGATCAAAGCCCAGTCGAAACAGCCGCGGCAGTGTCCGCGGCCAACCGTTCCCGCGCATGGCGCTGCGAAACGGACTCAGGCAAGCCGGCACGCTCTGCGGCGCGCTCGGCAAGGGCCCGCCCGGCATGCGGCCGGACGGCGCGGGCGGCAGCGGCCGCCCAATGAAAAACCCGGCCCGCCGAAGGCGAACCGGGTCGAAGGGAAGTCGGGTTGTACGTTTCTGCGGGGGACACGCCGCCTTCCACCGTGTCGATCGTGCGGGCGGAGAGGCGTTTGGCGCTGCGTGTTGTCGCGTTCGTTTTACTCACTCGCGTTCGCAGGAAACGTCTGCTGGGCGAAACCTAATCACGGTTTTTTTCACTGTCAACAACCTGCGGAAAAAAAAACCGCGTGGCGGCACGCACGGCGGCGCGCATCGATGTGCCTCCGGCATGCCCACGACGTCCGTCGCGAACACGCGGACGCATCCGCAGCCGATCACGTGCATCGCGCGCAAACGTAGCAACGGCGCGGGTTTGCGCGCATCGCGACGATGCGCGGCGAGCGCGCGGCACTGCGATGCGCGGCGGTTCGCAGTGCGCGCTCGACCGCTGGTCGGCGGTCGCGGAGGCGATATGCGCGGCGATGCCGATTTCGCGTCGCACAACCCGATCCGCGCGTGGAAATGCGCGAAATGCGCGGCCTCGTCGCGACCGGAAACGCCGCTTGCCCGACCGCCACAGCGTGCGCGCCGGCGTGGTGATCGGGTGAAACCGCCGCCGTGCGCAGCCTCGTGGGGCGCACGGCGCGTTCCCGGTAACGCAAACGAAAAGGCCCGGCCGTCACCGGCCGGGCCTTCGCGTCGTTGCCGCCGCCGCTCAGTCTTCCTCGATCAGCTCGGCGTAATCGTCCGGGCCGAGCAGCTCGTTGAGCTGCTCGGGATCCTCCATTTCGAGGGTGAACATCCAGCCCTCGCCGTAGGCGTCCTCGTTGATCGTCTCCGGCTTGTCGACCAGTGCGCTGTTGATCGCCACCACCTTGCCGCTGACCGGCGCGTACACATCGGAGGCGGCCTTGACCGACTCGACCACGGCACAGGCGTTGCCCGCCTCGACGCGATCGCCGACCGTCGGCAGCTCGACGTACACGAGGTCGCCGAGCAGTTCCTGCGCGTGCTCGGAGATGCCCACCGTGACCTTGCCGTCGCCATCGACGCGTGCCCATTCGTGGGACTTGAGGAACTTGAGGTCGCCGGGGATCTCGCTCATGGGGGCTCCGGAACTGCGATGGTCTGGGATGGGGAACTAGTGTAACGGACCGCGCGCGGGGTCAGCCGAGCACGCCGGGCTGCGCCTGGCCTTCGCGGACGAACGGAAACTTCACCACGCGCACCGGCACTTCGCGGCCGCGGATGTCCACCCGCACCGCGCCCGGATCGCCGGCCGGCACGCGCGCGAACGCGATCGCCTTGCCGAGCGTCGGCGAGAACGTG
>DASQMI010000049.1:0-19638 GCA_035645555.1 Lysobacter sp.
GTGGTTCGAACGCATCGGCGCCGCCGCACCGCCGCGCTTCGTCGCCCATTTCGACGACACCGAGACCATGCACCGCGCCGCGGTCGAGGGCATGGGCGTCGCGCTCGGACGGATGGTGCGCGCGCGGCTGTGGCTGGAGCAGGGCCAGCTGGTGCAGCTCGCCGAGGCGGCGATGCGCACCCATTACGCGCACTATCTGGTGTATCCGCCGCGCTCGGCCAACCACCGCGGGCTGCTGACGTTCCGCGAGTGGATCCACGAAGAGGCGCGCCGCCACCGCGAGACGCAGGCGCACCTGCCGATCGTCTCATGACGCGGCTGCGCCGCCGCGGGTAGGCTTGGCGGTCCCTCACAAGGAGTGCCGCCATGAACCGTCTGCTCGTCGCGCTGCTGCCCTGCCTGCTGGCGGCCTGCGCGTCCACCGCTCCCTCCACTGCCGGCGAAGGCCGCAGCCAGGTCAGCAACGCCACCGGCGCCGCGCTCGACGAGGTGCTCGCCGGCAGCTGGCGCGATCCGGCCAACGTCGCCCGCGACGTGCATCGCCATCCGAAGGAAACGCTGAGCTTCTTCCTGGTGCAGCCGAACCAGACCGTCGTCGAGATCACCCCCGGCGCCGGCTGGTACAGCGAGATCCTCGCGCCGTACCTGCGCGAGCAGGGCCAGTACGTGGCCGCGGTGGTGGATCCGGCCAGCCAGAGCGAACAGCGCGCCCGCGACTACTACGCGCGCGGCAAGTCGCAGCTGGAGGCAAAGTTCGCCGCCGACCCGGCGCGCTACGACCGTGCGCGCATCGTCGCGTTCGACCCCGCCCGGCCGGTGTTCGGCCCGGCCAGTTCCGCCGACGTCGTGCTGACGTTCCGCAACGTACACAACTGGCGCATGGCCGGCCAGGCCGAAGCGATGTTCAAAGGCTTCTTCGATGTGCTGAAGCCGGGCGGCGTGCTCGGCGTGGTGGAGCACCGCGCCAACGGCGACGTGCCGGCGGACGACCGCAGCGGTTACGTCGGCGAGGCGCAGGTGATCGCGATGGCGCAGGCGGCCGGCTTCGTGCTCGACGGAAAGAGCGAGATCAACGCCAACCCGAAGGACACCAAGGACCACCCGAACGGCGTGTGGACGCTGCCGCCGACCAACCGCCACGACGCCAAGGACGCCGCGAAGTACCGGGCGATCGGCGAGAGCGACCGGATGACGCTGCGCTTCCGCAAGCCGTGATCGCGTACCACCCGGGATCCGCGGCGGATCGCCGGTCCGCGTTCCGGTTCCCGCGCGCGGTCCCGTGCTGATCGCGCTCAACAAGCCGTACGGCGTGCTGTGCCAGTTCACCGACCGCAGCACGCCGCCGCGGCGCACGCTGGCCGAATTCGGCCTGCCGGCGGACGTGTACCCCGCCGGCCGGCTGGATCACGACAGCGAAGGGCTGCTGCTGCTCACCGACGACGGCGCGCTCGCGCACCGGCTTACCGACCCACGCCACAAGCAGCCGAAGACCTACTGGGTGCAGGTGGAAGGCGAACCGCGCCAGGACCAGCTCGCCGCGCTGCGGCGCGGCGTGCTGCTCAACGACGGGCCGACCCGCCCGGCCGGCGCGCGCGTGATCGCGCCGCCCGCGCTGTGGCCGCGCGATCCGCCGGTGCGCTTCCGCAAGACCGTGCCCGATGCGTGGCTGGAGATCGTGCTCACCGAAGGCCGCAACCGCCAGGTGCGGCGAATGACCGCGGCGGTCGGGCTGCCGACGCTGCGGCTGGTGCGGGTGGCGATCGGTGGCTGGACATTGGGCGATCTCGGCCCCGGCGACTGGCGTCCGCTCGGCTGAAGCGGACAGCACCGGGGCGCCCGCCAGTGTGAGCGCAGTCATACTCGGCCGTGCATGGCGGCGACGTTTCCTTCACCTTCCACAACCGATCACGCCTGTCTGACGGGTGAATCCGGACGATATCTGTTAGTTTGACGCCCCCTTCTCGTGCCCACGACGCGGTTGTGGCACGGGAGGCCCTCCGCCTCTACGGCAGTCGAATGACCTCACCGGCGACCTCCACCGGCCGTATCCTCGTCGTCGACGACCAGTCGGCGAACGTACGGGTCGTCGGCACCCTGCTCGCGCGTCATGGCTACGAGGTGGTCGCCGCCTCGAGCGGCCAGGAGGCGCTGCAGCGCTATCACGAGAGCCGCCCCGACCTCATCCTGCTCGACATGATGATGCCGGGCATGGACGGCTTCGACGTGCTCGCCGCGTTGCGCGCCCTGCCCGAGCCGCTGAACGTGCCCGTGGTGTTCGTCACCGCCGCCCACGACCACGACCTGCTGCTGCGCGCATTCGACGCCGGCGCGGTGGACTACGTGACCAAGCCGTTCCTGCCCGAGGAGCTGCTGGCGCGGGTGAATGCTCACATCGGCCTCAAGCTCACCCGCGACCGCCTGGAGCGGGTGGCGCGCGAGCGCGAGGAGCTGGTCAACCTGGTCGCGCACGACCTCAAGAACCCGCTTACCAGCGTGCTGTTCGCCAGCGACGTGCTGCGCAACAACGGCTGCAAGCCGGAGCGCGTGCCGCGCTACCTGCAGATGATCCACGACGCGGCGACCGACGCGCTCGGCTACATCAAGCATTACCTGGAGCGCCAGGCCGGCCGCGTGTACCGCGCCGAAGCGCGCGCCTGCTCGCTCAACGCCGTCATCGACTGGCTGGCCGAGCGCTACGAGATGCAGCTGGAAGCCAGCGGCATCACGCTCGACATCAGCCATGCCCCGCCCGAGGCGAGCGTGGCGATCGACGAGCGCGTGCTGCGCCAGGTCAGCGAGAACCTGGTTACCAATGCCATGAAGTACGCGCCGAACGGGCCGCTGCTGCTGGCCGGACGCGCCGGCGCGCCGGGCTACTGGCAGCTGGTGGTGGCCGATCGCGGCCCCGGCATCCCGCCGGAGCGCCACCGCGAACTGTTCCGCCCGTTCATGCGCCTGCACGACGGTCGCGCCGACGACATCTCCAGCGGGCTCGGCCTGTCGCTCGCCAAGCAGATCGTCCACGATGCCGGCGGGCAGCTGTGGTACGAGCCGCGCGAAGGCGGCGGCGCGCTGTTCGTGATCGAGCTTCCGGGCGCGGTGTCCACCATCGACCACCCCGCCGCCGCTGCCGCCGACACCGCCTGAGCCGCGCGCGGCCTCAGCTCGCCGACACCGCGTTGTCGTTCGCGTTCGCTTCGCCGTTGCCGCGACCGCTGCGTGCGCCCTGGCTGGCGCTGCTGCGCCGCGAACCGGCCTGCTGCGCCTCGACCCGGCGCGAGCGGCCCTGGATCGTCCCGCCCTCGCCGACGTGCGCGTCCTGCGCGCGCTGCGCGCGCTTGCGTGCCCAGTACCACAGCACGCCGGCGCCGACCACCGCGGTCGCCAGCGCGACCGGATGACGCCGCACGAAACCGCCGGCCACACGCGTGCCGGTGCGCACCGCGCCGAGCGCCGCGCCGGTGCGGATCCAGTCGCCCGCATGCGGCATCGCATCCTTCAGGTTGGCGCTCACGTGGTGCGCCAACTCCAGCGCACGGTCGGGTAACGAGTGCAGTCTGCTCATGTCCTCACCTGCTGCTTCGCCGATTCGTCCACGCGAGTGTCCGCATCGCACCGTCCAAAGTCCGTGAGCGCGCACGGCCGGTTGCCCGCTGCGTGCTGAACCACGATCATGCGGCGATCTCGACAGGGGCCGCCCATGATCCGAGTGCTTCCCAACGTGCTCTCGCCGGTCGAGCTGGCGGAAGTCCGCGGCCTGCTCCCGCAGGTACGCTTCGCCGACGGACGGATCACCAACCCCGACTCGAACGTCAAGCGCAACCTGCAGGCGCCGCAGGAGGATCCGGTCAATGCGCGCATCGCGCAGATCGCGCGCGACGCGCTGATCCGGCATCCGGAAGTGCGCACGCTCGCGCTGCCGCGCACGATGGCGCGCACCACGGTGGTCCGCTACGAGCCGGGCATGACGTACGGCTGGCACGTCGACGAGGCGCTGTTCCCGTCCACGCCGCCGATCCGCAGCGACCTGTCCTGCACGATCTTCCTCAGCGCGCCGGACGACTACGACGGCGGCGAACTGACGATCGAACTCGGCGCGCAGCAGCTGTCGTACAAGCTCGACCCGGGCAGCGCCCTGCTGTATCCATCGACCACCATCCACCGCGTCGCGCCGGTCACGCGCGGGGTGCGGATCGCGGCGATCACCTGGCTGCAGAGCTGGGTGGCGGACGCGCAGCGGCGCGAACTGCTGGTGCAGCTCAATGAGGCGCGCGCGCTCGCGGCCAGCCCGGTGCCGCTGCCGGAGGAGGCGCGGCAGCGCCTGCAGGTGCTGCTGGAATCGCTGCGCACCAACCTGTTCCGGATGTGGGCGGACACCTAGCGCCGCACACCTACGTGCCGCGCGGTTTCGCGCGGTGGGTCGCGGTGGCGGTCCACGGATCGTCCGGCCACGGGTGCTTCGGGTAGCGGCCCTTCATTTCCTTCTTCACTTCCGGATAGGTCCGCTCCCAGAAGCCACGCAGGTCCTGCGTCACCTGCAGCGGCCGGCCGGCCGGCGAGAGCAGGTGCAGCGTCAGCGGCACGCGGCCGTCGGCGATGCGCGGCGTGTCGGCTAGCCCGAACAGCTCCTGCAGCTTGACCGCCAGCACCGGTGCGACCGGCGCATCGTGCGCGTCGTCGTACGCATATTCGATGCGGCGCTCCAGGCCCGACGGCACGGCGATGCGCGTCGGCGCCAGCGCGTCCAGCCGCGCGCGCAGCGACCAGTCGAGCAGGCCGGTGAGCGCATCGGCGAACGCGCGTTCGTCGAGCGCATCCAGCCGGCTGAGACCGCGCAGCGCGGGCTTGAGCCAGTCGTCGAGCGCGTCGAGCAGCGCGGCATCCGACAGGTCCGGCCACGGCTGCTCCGGGCACCACGCGCGCAGGCAGCGCACGCGCGCGCGCCACTGCACGAGCGCTTCGCTCCACGGCAGCGCATCCAGCCCGAGCTGGCGCACCGCATCGACCAGCGCGTCGGCGTAGCGCGCGGGGTCCGGCTTCGCCAGCGGCCTGCGCTCCAGCACGACGCGCTCGAAGCGGCGCTCGCGCACGGCCGCAATGGCGCGCGCGTCGGCATCCCACACCACGCGGTCCTCGACCACGAAGCGCGCCGGCCAGTCGCGTTCGAGCCGTGCGGGGTCGAGCGGTACCGCGCGCAGGATCAGCGCATCGCCGCGGTCGCTGTGGCGCAATTCGTCCACCACCAGCCACGGCTCGCCGTACAGCGCGCTGTCGTCGAACAGACGGGCGCTGCGGCCGTTGCTGAGCTGGTAGCGGTGCGGATCGCCCGGATGCTGGCGCGCGATCCGGTCCGGGAACGCGTGCTTGAGCAGGTCGCCGAGCGTGTGCGCGGCGACGACCTCTGGCGCGCGTGCGTCCACGCGCAGGCGCTGCCGCCATTGCCGCGCGGCCTGGTCGATCGCCGCGAGCGCCGAGCGCGACGCCTGCGCCGGCGCGCGCCCGCTGCGAAATGCCGCCAGCGCCTGCCAGCGGGCATGCAGCGCATCGCTGCGCTCGCGCAGCGGATCGCGCGCTTCCAGCAGCGCGGCCAGATCACAGGCGAGTGCGCGCTCCTCCGCATCGTCGGCCGCGAGCAGCAGCGCGGCCAGGCGCGGATGCATGCCGAGCCCCAGCATGCGGCGACCGAGCGCGGTGATCGCCTCGCCGTCCAGCGCGCCGAGCCGGCGCAGCAGGTCGCGCGCGGCGGCGAGCGCGCCCGGCGGTGGCGGATCGGGAAAACGCAGGTCGCCCCCACCCCAGGCTGCGAGCTCCAGCGCCAGCGCGGCGAGATCCACCTGCGCGACCTCCGGCCGCCGCTGCGGTTCCAGCCGTTGCGAGGGCGGCCACAATCGGTACGCCCAACCTTCCGCGACGCGGCCGGCACGACCGGCACGCTGATCGGCCGACGCCTGCGCGATGCTCGCCACGTCCAAGCGCGAGAAGCCGCTGTTCGGATCGAAGCGTGGCTCGCGCGCCAGGCCCGAATCGATCACCACCCGTACGCCCGGCAGGGTGACGCTCGATTCGGCGACGTTGGTCGCGAGCACCACGCGGCGGCGGCCGTCGTCGTGCGGCTGCAGCACGCGCGACTGCTGCTCGACCGGAAGCTCGCCGTGCAGCTCCAGCACCTCGGCGTCGAGCGCGGCGCTGCCTTCGAGCGCGGCGCGGCAGCGGCCGATCTCGCGACGACCCGGCAGGAACACCAGCACGTCGCCCGGATGCTGCGCCAGCGCATGCTCGACCGCGCGGCGCGTGTACGGCTCCAGCGCCTCGTCGCGGCGTGGCGGAAAATGCGCCACCTGCACCGGGAAGCTGCGGCCTTCGCTCGACAAACGCGGCGCATCGAGCCACTGCGCCAGCCGGTCGCCGTCGAGCGTGGCCGACATCACCACGATGCGCAGGTCCTCGCGCAGGCCGGCCTGCACGTCGAGCGCCAGCGCAAGCCCGAGATCGGCCGCAAGATGGCGTTCGTGGAACTCGTCGAACAGCAGCGCCCCGACGCCTTCGAGCATCGGATCGTCCTGGATCATCCGCGTGAGGATGCCCTCGGTGACCACCTCGATCCGCGTGCGCGCCGAAACCCGGCTCTCGAAGCGGATCCGGTAGCCGACCGTCTCGCCGACCGCCTCGCCGCGCTGCTGCGCCATGAACTGCGCCGCCGCGCGCGCGGCGACCCGGCGCGGCTCCAGCATCACGATCCTGCGCCCCGCGAGCCACGGCGCGTCCAGCAGCGCCGGCGGCACCTGGGTGGTCTTGCCGGCACCGGGCGGCGCTTCCAGCACGAGTCGGGTGTGCCGCTCCAGCCGTTGCCGGATCTCGGGCAGCAACGTGTCGATGGGGAAGGTGCCGGGGTTCGGCATCGGGATTCGGAAGTGGGACAAAGGCCGGCACCGCTCGGCCGAGCGCGGATTGTCGCAGGTCCGGCCCGCGCTGCCGGTATCCTTGCGCGCCCCGGTCGCGGTTCCGGCCGCGCGTCCCGGACGTCTCCCGAATTCCGCCCCGAATCCCGTGCATCCCCTGATCGACATCGGCGCCAACCTGACCCACGACTCGTTCGACCACGACCGCGACGCGGTGATCGCGCGCGCCAAGGCCGCGGGCGTCACGCGAATGATCGTCACCGGCGCCGACCGCGCGCATTCGCCGAAGGCGCTGGAACTGGCGCGGGCGTATCCGGGCATGCTGTACGCCACCGCCGGCGTGCATCCGCACCACGCCACCGAACACACCGACGAATGCGACGCCGAGCTGCGTGCGTTGCACCGGCATCCGGAGGTCGTCGCGGTCGGCGAGTGCGGGCTGGACTACTACCGCGATTTTTCGCCGCGCCACGTGCAGCGCGACGCGTTCGAGCGCCAGCTGCAGATCGCGGTGGACACCGGCAAGCCGCTGTTCCTGCACCAGCGCGATGCGCACGAGGACTTTGTCGCGATCATGCGCAACTTCGACGGCCGGATCGGCCCGGCGGTGGTGCACTGCTTCACCGGCAACCGCAAGGAACTGTTCGAGTGCCTCGACCGGGACTGGTACATCGGCATCACCGGCTGGCTGTGCGACGAGCGGCGCGGCGCGCACCTGCGCGAGATCGTGCGCAACATCCCGGCGAACCGGCTGATGGTCGAGACCGACGCGCCGTACCTGCTGCCGCGAACGCTCAAGCCGATGCCGAAGGACCGCCGAAACGAGCCGATGTGGCTGCCGCACATCGTCGAGGAGCTGGCGCGCGACCGTGGCGAGACGCCGGAGCAGGTCGCCGCCGCCACCACCGCTACCGCGACCGCGTTCTTCCGCCTGCCGGCGTAGCGGCTACACCGCGTAGTCTGCAAGCCTCGAGCGCACCCAGCGCGCCACGCCGTCCAGACCCGGATAGATGGTGCGCTGGTTGATCCCGAAGCGGCTGAGCGCGCGGCGGATCTCGCGCTTGGCGCCGGCCGGCACCACGAACGCATCGACGCGCGCGATCGCCTGCGGGTAGTGGCGCGGATCGAACGGCGCGACGTCGAAACCGTCCTCCGGCAGCGGGAACGAGGTGAAGCAGCCTTCCTGCGCGCCGACGCGTTCGTTGACCAGCTCCGGGTAGAACGTCGCCAGTTCGGTGTCGAGCTTCACGAACTCGACCTTCTCCCACCAGCGCGTCGGCGAGAACGCCACCACCACGCCGTCGGCCGCGTCGGCGTCGGGGTTGTCGACCGCGAAGTACATCGCCTTCAGCGGATTGGAGGTCCAGTCCAGCAGCCGGGTCGGCAGGCCGTGGTGCTGCGCGTGGATCAGCTTCTCGACATACCCCGCCGGCCGGTAGTCGTTGAACGGCAGCGCGTACTTCTCGAACTCGGCGACCAGGTGGCGCTCGACCTCGGCGATGCCGCGGTAGCCGGCGCGCACCACCTCGGCATAGCGCACGATGCTCGGCAGCAGCGGCCAGCGCGCGTGGGTCTGGCCGCGGAACATCTCGCAGCGCGCGGCCTCGGCCCAGAGCAGGTAACGGTTGAGGATGCTGATCTTCTCGTCCATCGCCTGCCGTGCGCTGCCGTCGTCAGGAGCGCAAGCCTACCCCGCGCCGAAGTAGCCACAGCGCGACGACGGTCAGCACCGCGGCGAAGCCGAGCATCAGCGCGTAGGCGATCCACACCGGCACGTCGCTGACCCCGAGCAGGCCGTAGCGGAACGCGTTGACCATGTAGAACACCGGGTTGGCGTGGGTGGCGGCCTCGGCCCAGTCCGGCAGCAGCTGCACCGAATAGAACACGCCGCCCAGGTAGGTCAGCGGGGTCAGGATGAACGTCGGCACGATCGCGATGTCATCGAACTTCTTCGCATACACCGCGTTGACGAAGCCGGCCAGCGAGAAGATCGCCGCGCCCAGCAGCACGGTGCTGAGCGTGATCAGCGGATGCGGGATGCGCACGTCGGTAAACAACATCGCGATCGCCAGCACGATCACGCCGACCATCAATCCGCGCAGCACCGCACCGGTCACGTAGCCGAGCAGGATCACCCAGTTCGGCATCGGGCTCACCAGCAGCTCCTCGACGTGGCGGCCGAACTTGGCGCCGAAGAACGACGAGGAGATGTTGCCGTAGCTGTTCTGGATCACGCTCATCATCACCAGGCCCGGGACGATGAACTCCATGTAGCTGAAGCCGCCCATGTCGCCGATCCGCGAGCCGATCAGGCCGCCGAAGATCAGGAAGTACAGCGTCATGGTGATCGCCGGCGGCACCAAGGTCTGGCCCCAGATGCGCAGGATGCGGGCGACCTCGCGGCGGACGATGGTGTGCAGCGCGGTGAGATTGAGGTGGCTCATGCCGCGGCCTCCTCGACGGTCTGCCCGGTCATCCGCACGAACAGCTCCTCCAGGCGGTTGGACTTGGTGCGCATCGAGCGCACCCGGATGCCGGCGGCATCGAGCGCGGCGAACACGCGGTTGAGGTCCATCGCGCGCGGCATCTCCAGATCCAGCGTGTGGTCGTCGGCCGCCGTCAGGCTGACGCCCTCGATCGCCGGCAGCGTCGGCGGCAGCACGCCGTCGACGTCGAGCAGGAAGCCTTCGACGTCGAGCTTGGCCAGCAGCGCCTTCATCGGACCCTGCTCGACGATGCGTCCGCGGTCGATGATCGCCAGGTGCCGGCACAGGCTCTCGGCTTCCTCGAGGTAATGCGTGGTGAGGATGATGGTGGTGCCGGCGGCGTTGATCTCGCGCAGCGTCTTCCACATGCCGCGGCGGATCTCGATGTCGACGCCGGCGGTGGGCTCGTCGAGGATCAGCAGCTTCGGCTGGGTCATCATCGCGCGCGCGATCATCAGCCGCCGCTTCATGCCACCGGACAAGGTGCGGCTCATCACGTTGGCCTTGTCCCACAACTGCGCGCGCCTGAGCTCGACCTCGGCCCGCTCCAGCGCTTCGCGCCGCGGCACGCCGTAGAAGCCGGCGTAGTTGACCAGGATGTCGAGCGGCTTCTCGAACATGTTGAAGTTGATTTCCTGCGGCACGAGGCCGATCAGGCGCATCGCCGCGCTGCGCTCGCGCACCAGGTCGGTGCCGAAGATGCTGACCTCGCCGCTGCTGGCGTTGACCAGCGAGCTGACGATGCCGATCAGGGTCGACTTGCCGGCGCCGTTGGGCCCGAGCAGGGCGAAGAAATCGCCCGGACGCACCTCCAGCGACACACCCTTCAACGCCTCGACGCGGTTGTCGTAGGTCTTGCGCAGGTCACGGATCGCGAGCGCGGCCGCGCTCGCCGACGGGGGATTCAGGCTCATGGGAATGTCTGTGCCGCGGGTTGCCACGGCCGATTGCCTTAGTATAGGCGGCCCCGTGGTACCGCTCCGGCCACGCACCGTTCTCCCCACGTGCCCGTTCAATTCCCGCTGAAGCTGGTCTCGCGCCGCATGCTGGCGCCGACGGTCGGCCATTACGCGTTCGTCCGCGAGGATGGCCAGCCGCTCGATTTCATCCCTGGCCAGTTCATCCAGGTTCATTTCCAGTACGCGGACGGCACGCCGACCAAGCGCAGCTATTCGCTGGCGACCGTGCACGACCATGCACTCGGCCCCGGCGAGGCGGTCGAGATCGCGGTCAGCTACGTGCCCGGCGGCGCCGCCACCGCGCTGTTCGAGGGGCTGAAGGAAGGCGACACGATCCAGGCCAGCGGGCCGTTCGGCCGCTTCTGCCTGATGCCGGGCGACAGCAACCGGCGCTACCTGCTGATCGCCACCGGCACCGGCGTTACGCCGTACCGCGCGATGCTGCCGCAGCTGGGCACGCTGATCCGCGAGCGCGGCATCCGGGTGGCGCTGCTGTTCGGCGCGCGCACGCCGGCGGAGCTGCTGTACGGTGACGAGTTCCGCGCGTTCGCCGCGGCGAACCCGAACTTCCGCTTCCTCCCGTGCTTCTCGCGGCAGATGCCGGAGGCGCCGCATGCGGACGACCGCCACGGCTACGTGCAGCAGTTTCTCGATGAGCTCGCGCCGGAGGCCGACGGCGACATCGCCTACCTGTGCGGCAACCCGAACATGGTGGACGCCTGCTTCGAGGCGCTGAAGGGCCACGGCCTGCCGGTGCCGCACATCCGCCGCGAGAAGTACGTCAGCAGCAAGTAGCCTGCAGGCGGCGGATGCCCGGCCACGCGCGCGGACATGCCGCGCAGGCGCTTGGCCTCGCCCACCGCGAGAAATACGTCAGCAGCAAATAGCTCGCGGGAGGTGCCGAATTCCGCGGCAACGCACGCGTGCGGCGGTCTCCCCACCTGACCGCCGCCACATGGGCAAGCGCGAAGCGCTCTGCCATCCTTCGGCAAACCTCCAGGAAGCCCGAGGATGCCCCGCCTGCGCCTGCTGATCCCCGCGTTGGCCGCCGCCCTGCTGGCCGCCTGCGCACCCTCCGCCGACCCCGCCGCCGATACGGCGGTGCGCCGCTACGGGCGGCTCGCGTTCCAGCCGTGCACGCTGGCCAGCGAATACGCCCCGAGCGGCATCGAGGCGCAGTGCGCGCGGCTGCGCGTTCCGGAAAACCCCAACGCGCGCAGCGGCCGCACGATCGCGCTCAACATCGCCTGGCTGCCGGTCACCAACGAGGGCGCCGCCACCGCCGATCCGGTGTTCTTCCTCGCCGGCGGCCCCGGCCAGGCCGCGACCGACGCGTGGCCGCTGCTGGACGCCGCGTTCGCCGAGGTACGCAAGAACCGCCACGTCATCCTCGTCGACCAACGCGGCACCGGGCGCTCGCATGCGCTGACCTGCCGCAACGCCGAAGGCGAGAACGCATTCACCGAGGACGAAACCGAAAGCGCCGACGATGCGGCCGCGCTGCAGGCGGCGGCGGCATTCGCCGCGCGCTGCGCCGCCTCGCTCGACGCCGATCCGCGCTTCTACACCACCAGCGACGCTGTGCGCGACCTCGACACCGTGCGCGCCGCGCTCGGCGCCGAACGCATCAACCTGGTCGGCGGTTCCTACGGCACCCGGGTCGCGCAGCAATACGCGATGCGTCACCCCGATCGCGTCCGCACGCTGGTGCTGGACGGGCTGGTGCCGAACGAGCTGGTGCTCGGCAGCGAACACGCGCGCAACCTCGACGCGGCGCTCGCGCTGCAGTTCGCGCGCTGCAAGGAGCTGTCCGCCTGTCGCGCGCGCTTCGGCGAGGACCTGCGCGCGCAGCTGCGCACGCTGATGCAGCGGCTGGAGGCGCAGCCGGTCGAGGTCGACTACCGCCATCCCGAAACCGGCGCGCCCACGCGCGGCCGGGCCACCGCCGGCACCGTCGCCGCGCTCACCCGCATGTTCGCGTACTGGCCGGAAGCGGCCTCGCTGCTGCCGCTGATCCTCCACGAAGCCGACCGCGGCCGCTATGAGCCGCTGATGGCCACCGCAACCCTGGTCACCGGCCAGGTCGGCGAGCAGATCACCCACGGCATGCAACTGTCGGTGATCTGCGCCGAGGACGCCGACCGTCTGCGCGACGACCCGGCCGATCTCGACACTGTCCTCGGCACCCAGCTTTCGCGCGTGCTGTTGGCGCAGTGCAAGGTGTGGCCGACCGGGACGCGGCCAGCCGATTTCCACGCGCCGCTGAAATCGCAGGCGCCGGCGTTGCTGCTGTCCGGCGAGTTCGACCCGGTCACCCCGCCGCGCTACGGCGAGCAGGTGCTGAAGGGACTGCCGAACGGCCGCCACCTGGTGCTGCGCGGCCGCGGCCACGGCAGTTTCGCGGTCGGGTGCGTGCCCAAGCTGCTCGCGCAGTTCCTCGAGCGCGCCGATGCGCGCGCACTCGATGCGGGCTGCCTGGATACGCTGCGCTACGTGCCGCCGTTCACCTCGTTCAACGGATGGGAGCCGTGAGCCGATGATCCGCGCCGACGATCTGCACAAGGCGTTCAAGACCAAGGCCGGCGTGGTGCGCGCGGTGGAAGGCGTGAGCTTCACCGCCCGCGACGGCGAGATCACCGGCCTGCTGGGCCCGAACGGCGCCGGCAAGACCACCACGCTGCGCATGCTGTACACGCTGATGGCGCCCGACCGCGGCCGCATCGAGGTCGACGGCCTCGATGCCACGCGCGACGCGGTCGCGGTGCGGCGAGCGCTCGGCGTGCTGCCGGACGCGCGTGGGGTCTACAAGCGGCTGACCGCGCGCGAGAACATCGCCTACTTCGGCGAACTGCACGGCCTCGGCCGCGCCGAGATCGAGCGCCGCACCGCCGCTCTCGCCGACGCGCTCGACATGCACGACATCCTCGATCGCCCGACCGAGGGCTTTTCGCAGGGCCAGCGCACCAAGACCGCGATCGCGCGCGCGCTGGTGCACGACCCGAAGAACGTCATCCTCGACGAGCCGACCAACGGGCTCGACGTGATGACCACGCGCGCGCTGCGCGGCTTCCTGCAGCGGCTGCGGGCGGAAGGTCGCTGCGTGATCTTTTCCAGCCACATCATGCAGGAGGTCGCCGCGCTCTGCGACCGCATCGTGATCATCGCGCGCGGCCGCGTGGTCGCCGCCGGCACCGCTGACGAGCTGCGCGCGCAGACCGGCGAGGTGCAGCTGGAGGACGCGTTCGTCAAGGCGATCGGTTCGGAGGAGGGTCTGCACGCATGAACGCCACCGTGTCCGCCTTCTGGGCGGTGATGCGCAAGGAGCTGCGCGACATCGCGCGCGACCGCCGCACGCTCGCGCTCGCGCTGCTGCTCGGTCCGCTGCTGTACCCGGCACTGATGCTCGGCATGGGTTCGCTCGCGGAGAAGCGCGCGCGCACGCAGCTCGACAAGACGCTGGAGCTGCCGGTGGTCGGCGCCGAGAACGCGCCGAACCTGGTCGCTCACCTCGCCACCCACGGCATCCGCGCGGTGGCCCCGCCGGCCGACCTCGACGGCGCGATCGCGCGTCAGGAAATCGACCTCGCGCTCGCCATCGCGCCGGATTTCGTCGACGACTGGCGCGAGGGCCGACCGGCGAAGGTGGAGCTGATCCTCGACAGTACCCGCCGCGACGCCGAGATCCCGACCGAACGCGTGCGCGCGGCGCTGACCGGCTACGGCCGCCAGATGGGCGCGCTGCGGCTGCTCGCGCGCGGGGTCAGCCCGGCGGTGACCCAGCCGCTCACCATCGCCCAGCGCGACCTCGCCTCCGAGCAGGCCAAGCGCGGCCGCCTGCTGTCGGCGCTGCTGCCGTACCTGCTGATCCTGACCTCGTTCCTCGGCGGCGCGTCGCTGATCCTCGACGCCACCGCCGGCGAGCGCGAACGGCAGTCGCTGGAACCGCTGCTGGCCACGCCGGCGCGGCGCGGCGCGATCGTCAGCGGCAAGATCGCCGCCGCCTGCGCGCTCGGCCTGCTCTCGCTGCTGCTCACGCTGCTGGCGTTCAAGCTCAGCGCGCAGTTCTCCAGCGGCGTGGCCCGCATGCTCGACGTGAGCTTCGTCGCGATGGCGAAGATGCTGCTGATCCTGCTGCCGATGCTGTTCATCGGCACCGCACTGCTGACTTTCCTCGCCGCCGGAGCGAAAAGCATGAAGGAGGCGCAGAGCCACATGGTGTGGCTGATGCTGTTGCCGATGATCCCGACGTTCGTGCTGATGGTGAACCCGGTGAAGGCGCAGCCGTGGCAGTTCGCGGTGCCGTTCCTGGCGCAGAACCAGATGCTGCTGAAGGTGATCCGCGGCGAGGCGATCGCGCCGGCGACGTGGTCGCTGTATCTCGCCGCGGGCTTCGCGCTCGCCGCGGTGCTGTGGTTCGGCGCGGTGCGGCGCTACCACCAGGAGCGGCTCGCGATCTCCGCCTGAGCGCGGTCGGCGCGCTGGCCCCACGTCTTCCCAAAAAAGAAAACGGACGGGTCACCCCGTCCGTTTTCGCGTCGTCCCGCAGGTGGATCAGCCGCCCGGATTGAACGTGATGGTGCGGCGGGTGGTGACCTGGCTGCCAACCGGCTGGAAGCGCCAGCGGCGCACCGCGTTGATCGCCTCACGGTCGAAGATCCGCGGCGGGGTGGAACGCACCACGCGGGCGGCGCTCACCGAGCCGTCCGGCGCCACGGTGAACTCCACCAGCACCTCACCCGACTGGCCGGCGCGCAGCGCTTCCGGCGGGTAGCGCGGGGCCGGGGTCGACAGCGCGCGCAGGTCGCTGGCCGACGCGGTCGCGGTCGGCGCCGCGGTCTGCTGCGCCGGGCGGGTTTCGGCGGCGCGCTGCTCGGCCGCGCGCTGCTCGGCGGCGCGCTGTTCGGCGGCACGCTGCTCGGCGGCGCGCTGCTCCGCGGCCTGGCGCTCGGCCGCCTGCTGGGCGGCGAGCTGCTGCGCGGCGAGCTGCTGCTGTTGCTGCTGCTGCGCCAGGCGCTGGCGCTCGATCTCCTGCTGGCGCTTGGCCTCCTCCTCGGCGGTCAGCTTTTCCTGCTCGGCGCGCTGCGCGGCGGCAGTCTGCGCGGCCGTGATGCTGCTCTTCAGGCGCGCCAGCGCCGGGTGCTGGGCGTCGGCCTTCTCCAGCAGCGCGGTCAGCCGCTGCGCCTCGGCGAAGTCCTCGCGCGCGACGCTCTGCTCGACCGCGATCACCGTCATCGGCAGCAGGTCGGTCAGCGCGCTGGCCACCGACGGATCGTTCGGCTGCTTGTCGCGCAGCGCGAGGTAGTACTCCACCGCGTTGTCGCCGGCCGGGGCGTACAGGCGGTTCTCGGCGTACGCCTTGCGCGCGGCTTCGGCCAGCTGCTCCGGCGTCATCGCCGCGACCTTCGCCGACACCGCGTTGGCCGGCGTGACCGCCGTGGTGGTGCCCGCGGCCGGGTCGGCCGCCTGCTGGGCGTCCGGCTGGTCCTTGCCGCAGCCCGCGAGCGCAAGCGCGACGGTCAGGGCGGCGAGGGCGTGGGTGGTGTAGGACACCCGACGCACGCGCCGGGACTGGTTTTCGAAACGCATCGTCAACTCCCCCTGGCGTGCGCGACCTACGCGCACGATGTGTTAGGACGCGCCAGCGCGCGCCGTTTGTCAAGCATACGGACATTCGCCGCCGACGGAAGCGCCCGCCGGCCGCCTATTTGCCGATGCAGAAGCTGGCGAAGATGCGCCCCAGCAGGTCGTCGGGATGGACGCGCCCGGTGATTTCGCCGAGCGCATCGTGGGCGTGGCGCAGCGCCTCGGCGGCCAGCTCGAGCTGCTCGTGCGCCAGCCGCTGGCGAGCGTCGGCGAGCGCGGCACCGGCGCGCTGCAGGGCCTCGACGTGGCGCGCGCGCGCGGTGAACGCACCCGCGCCGTCGGCGACGCCGGCCAGCGCGCGCAGGCGCTCGCCCAGTGCGTCCAAGCCCTGCCCGGTGCGCGCCGACAGCCACAGCGCCTCCGTGCTGGCGGCCGGTAGCGTCGGGAGCAGGTCGGCCTTGTTGTGCAGCCACAGCCGCTGCGGCACGCCGGCGACCGCGGCCTCGACCGCCGCGCGGCCGGCGTCGGGAGCGCAGGCATCCAGCACGATCAGCGCGAGGTCGGCGCGGGTCAGTTCCTCGTGCGCGCGGCGCATGCCTTCGCGCTCGATCGCATCGCCGCCGTCGCGCAGGCCGGCGGTGTCGACCAGGGTGAGCTCCACCCCGCCGACCCGCACTACTTCGTGCAGCAGGTCGCGGGTGGTGCCGGCGACGTCGGTGACGATCGCGCGTTCGCGCCCGGCCAACGCGTTCAGCAACGAGCTCTTGCCGGCGTTCGGCGGGCCGACGATCACCGCATGCAGGCCGTCGCGCAGGCGCCGCCCGCGCTCGGCCGCAGCCAACAGCGCGTCGAGATCGTCCGCCGCGCCCGCCAGCCGCGTCGCCAGCTCGCGGCCGCCGAGCGTCTCGATCGGCTCGTCGGCGAAATCGATCGCCGCCTCCACGTGCACGCGGATCGCCAGCAGCGCTTCGGCCAGCGCGTCCACGCGGCGCGAGAACTCGCCCTCCAGCGCGCGCCGGGCGGCACGCGCCGCGCGGACATCGGCGGCGGCGATCAGGTCGGCGACTGCCTCGGCCTGCGCGAGATCGAGCCGGCCTTCGAGGAACGCGCGTTCGGTGAATTCGCCCGGCCGCGCACGCCGCGCGCCGAGCGCGAGGCAGCGGCGCAGCAGCGCATCCAGCACCGCCGGGCTGCCGTGCGCCTGCAGTTCCACCACGTCCTCGCCGGTGTAGCTCGCCGGCGCAGCGAAATACAGCGCGATGCCGTCGTCAATCACCGCACCGTCGGCGTCGCGGAAGCGCGCGTGATGGGCGTGGCGCGCACGTAACCGGCGCGCGCACACGCTCTCGGCGATCGCTCGCGCGTGCGGGCCGGACAGCCGCACGATGCCGACCCCGCCGGCGCCGGCGGCGGTGGCGATCGCGGCGATGGTGTCGCGGGCGGTCATGGGCGCGGGCGTTGGGATCCCGGTGGCAATTGTGCCGGCGTTAGCGACGCATCGGCGGCCATAAACGAAGCCCGCCGTTCGGCGGGCTCGTCGTCGTCAGCTCTTTGCGTCGGCCGCGTATTTGCGCGTCATCCAGTACTGCTGGGCGAGGCCGAGCGCGGAGTTGGTCACCCAGTACAGCACCAGGCCAGCCGGGAAGAACGCGAACATCACGCCGAAGATGATCGGCATCAGCTGCAGCATCTTCTGCTGCATCGGGTCCATGCCGGTCATCGGGGTCAGCTTCTGCGTCGCCCACATCAGCGCGATGTTGATCAGCGGCAGCACGAAGTACGGATCGCGCGCGGTGAGATCCTGGATCCAGCCCATCCACGGCGCGTGGCGCAGTTCGACCGACTCCGACAGCATCCAGTACAGCGCCAGGAACACCGGCATCTGGATCAGGATCGGCAGGCAGCCGCCGACCGGGTTGATCTTCTCCTTCTTGTACAGCTCCATCATCGCCATCTGGAACTTCTGGCGGTCGTCGCCGTAGCGTTCCTTCAGCTGCTCGATGCGCGGCTGGAACTTGCGCATCTTCGCCATCGAGCGGTACTGCGCCTGCGCGAGCGGGAACATCGCGATGCGGATCAGCACCACCAGGCCGACGATCGCCCAACCCCAGTTGCCGAACAGGCCGTGCAGCCGGTCGAGCACCCAGAACAGCCAGCCGGCGAGCGTGGCCATGGTGTCGAAGCGGCTGAAGTCGACCGCGCGGTTCAGGCCCGGGACGTCCTGCGCCTCGATCTGGTTCACCAGCTTGGGGCCGACCCACAGGCGCGCTTCGGTCGTCACGCTCTGGCCGGGGGCGACGGTGAATGCTGGGCTGACCGCGCGGATCAGGTAATGCTGCGCGCCGCCGGGGCCGGGCGCGGTGGCCAGCGAGAACTCGTTGGCGGCCTGCCGGGGCGGAATCCACGCGGCGAAGAAGTGATGCTGCAGCATCGCGATCCAGCCGCCCTGCACGGTGCCGCGCAGCGCGCAGTCGTCGCCGAAGTCCTCGTACGCGCAGCGGTTGTACTTGTCCTCCGGGGTGTACCACGCGGCGCCCTGGAAGCTGTACTGCTCGGCGCTCATCGGACCCTTGCTGGCCAGCTCGCGCGGCACGCGGGCAAGCTGCCGGTACACGAAGCCCTGCCACGCCGCAGCGCCGGCATTGCTCACCCGGTCGCGCACCTGCACGGTGTAGCCGACGCGGGGGAACACGTATTCGCGGCGCACCACCACGCCGTTGGGACCGCGCCATTCGAACGGCACCACCAGCTCGCGCGCGCCTTCCGGGATGCGCAGCTCGCTGCCGGTCACCAGCGGCTGGAACGCGCCGGTGTGGGTCGGGGCGGCGGCGCCATTGGCGCCGACCCAGCCGGTCTGGGCAACGAAGTACAGCGCCGGCTGCGGCGACAGCAGCTGCACCGGCGTGCGGTCGCTCTTGCCGCTCGGATACCTCAGGAGCTCGGCGCGCTGCAGCTCGCCGCCGGTCAGCGTCACCCGCAGCACGTCGGTGGTGACGGTGACCGCGCGCGCGGCACCGGCCGGCGTGGCGGCGCTCGCCGCCGGCGCGCCGGGACCGGATGCCGGCACCGTGGCGGACGCGGCCGGTGCCTCCGGCACCGCGGTCGCCAAGCCGGCCGGAATCGACGCGGCCGCGGCCGGCGCCACCGGGCGCGGCGCGGCCTGCTCCTTGCCCCACTCCATCCACAACAGGGTCGCCACCATCAGCCAGGCGAAGACGAGCAGGAAGCGGGTCTGGTTCATGCGGGACAGGCAGGCTCAGCCGGGACGGGAGTCCGGCAGGACGTCGGAAGGGGAATCGGGAGACGAAGCGCGCGGCATTGTGCCGGCCGGGGCTCCGGGGGGCAACGCGCCGACCCGCCGCAACAGCTGCGCCAGCGCCTCGCGCAGCGCATCGCCTGCGGCCTCGCGCGCCGCCGGTCGCGCCACCAGCACGTAATCGCCTGCGGCCAGCCGCGCACGCTGGTGGCGGAACGCGTCGCGCAGCACGCGCTTGATGCGGTTGCGCGCGACCGCCCGCGCATCGACCTTGCGCGAGACCGCAAGGCCCAGACGCGCGCCGGCCTCCGGCGCGGGCGCCGGAAGCCAGTGCAGGGCGAGCAGCGGATGCGCGGCACGCTTGCCGCGCTCGAAGACGCGGTCGAACTCCGCACGCGCGCGGACCCGCGCGTGGCGCGGCAGGCGGTGGTCGTTCGGGAACCCCATGGGCGGCC
>DASQMI010000050.1:0-49978 GCA_035645555.1 Lysobacter sp.
GCCGCCGCCGCGGCGGCGCCCGCCCGCGTGCCGCTGCCCGCCTCCGAGAATGCCGATGCGCATGGTCGATCCTCCGCTGCCTGCGGCCGAGGATACGGATCGGGTGTGGAGGCCGCGCCGCGGCTCAGAGATCGCGTACCACGCGGAAGCCGATGCGCGGGCTGGTGGTGTCGGCGTCCAGCCCCTGGCGCCACGCCGAACGCACCTCGGCCGGCGCGCTCGCCCACGAGCCGCCGCGCACGACGCGCGTGCGGCAGCCGGGGTTGAACCAGGCCGCGCCGCCGCGCGGCGCGCGCCGGTAGTTGCGGTGCCAACAGTCGGCGACCCATTCGCTGACGTTGCCGGCCAGGTCGTGCACGCCGAACGCGTTCGGGCGGTAGCTGCCCACGCGCGCCGGGCCCCACGCACCGTCGCGGTAGCCGCGGAACGCGTTCGTCCAGCGCCGGCCGCTCGGCGAGGCGTCGAGCGCGCCGGTCAGGTTGCCGTAGCGCGCCGGCGGCGTGCCGCGTCCCCACGGCCACGGCGACGTGCTGCCGGCACGCAGCGCGTACTCGTACTCGGCCTCGCTCGGCAGCCGGTAGCGCTCGCCGGTCTGCAGCGACAGCCACTCCGCGTAGGCGCTCGCGTCCTTGGCGCTGACATGGATCACCGGGTGATCGTCCGGCGCCGGCCGGCCGGCGTAGTCGTGCCGCCAGTCCACGCCGCCGCGCCGCACGAAGTTGCCGCTGCGTTCGTCGTAGGCGGTGGTGAAGCCGCGCCGGGTGGAACGCGGTCGATGGCCGGTGGCCTCGACGAAGCGGCGGAACTCGCCCACCGTGATCTCGCCGCGCGCCATCGCCAGCCCGCGCTCGAAGCGGATCGTGCGCGTCGGGCGCTCGGCGTCGCTGCCGCCGGGATCGCCAGGCGCTGCGCCCATGCGGAACGCGCCGTGCGGAATCACCACCAGGGTTGGCCCGCGGCCGCCGCCGCTCATCGCGTCGGTGAACAGCTGCCCTGGCCGGAACAGGCCGTAGTGGGTGGCGAGCTCGATGCGTTCGCGCAGCTCGATCGCCGCCGAGTCCGCCGCCGGCGCGATCCGCAGGATCTGCTCCAGGTAGCGCCGCGCCTGGTCCACCCTGCCTTCCTGCGCTAGCGCCTGCAGGCCGAGATCGCGCAGGCGGCCGATGCGCGCGGCGCGCTGCAGGGCGATGCGGTGGCGCGCGTCGGCCACCGTGGACATGCCGGGCCGCACCTGCGCGGCCTGCTCGAGCCATCCGCCGGCGACGTCGAAATCGCCCTCGGCGGCGGCGCGTTCGGCGTTGCGGATCAGCGCGCTCTCCGCCGCCGCGAGGCCCTGCTCGGCGCGGATGTCGCCGCGACGCAGCCGCAGTGCGCGCTGGAACGACGCCACCGCGCCGCGCTCGTCGCCGATGCGGCCCTCCAGCAGCGCGCGCTCGCCCTCGCGCAGCGCACGTTCGACGTCCTCGGCGCGGTCGACCCGCGCCAGCATGCGGATCACCGCCGGGTCGTCCGGTGCGACCACGCGGGCCACCGCGGCGATCTCGAACGCGCGATGCGCGGCCTCCGGCGAGTCGCCGGCGGCATCCAGTGCGGCGGTGCCCTGCTCGACCAGCGTCGCGAGCGCGCGCTCCAGCAGTGCATCGACCGCCGCGTCGCCCGGCCGGTGCTGCTGCAACGCCAGCAGGATCGGCAGCGCGGCGTCGGCATCCTCGAACAGGCGGCCGTCGCGCAATGCGCGCCGCGCCTGCGCGATGCGTTCGCGGCGGTTGCCGTCGGTCACCTCGACCGCGGGCGCGCGCCACGCCGGCACCGGCCAGATCGCCTGGTCGCCACTGACCGTGACCCGCGGCGCACGCTCGGCTTCGGCCTCCGCCGAGCGTGCCGCCTGGTCGCTGCGGTCGCGACCGCAGCCGGCCGCGGCGGCGGCCACCAGCAGGGCGATGACGGCGATGCGATCGGCGCGCAACTCGACCTCCGCGTGCAGCCGGCGCGACGCCGGCCGTCCCGAAAGTAGGCTATTGTCGCCGCTCGCGGCAACCGCCGCGCGCGATTCACCGAACGGACGCATGCCTGTCTGGATCCGCCACCCCGCCGACCTTGCCGCGCGTTTCGTCACGCCGCCCGCGCGCATCGGCCTGGACACCGAATTCATCCGCGAGCGCACCTACTGGCCGCAGCTGGCGCTCGTGCAGATCGCGCTGGGCGCCGGCGACGACGACATCCTGCTGGTCGATCCGCTCGAGCCCGGCATGACGCAGGCGGTGGCGGCGATCCTCGCCGACGCGCGCGTGCTGAAGATCATGCACAGCCCGAGCGAGGACCTGGTCGCGTTCATGCGCGCCTGCGGCACGGTGCCGCGGCCGCTGTTCGACACCCAGCTCGCCGCCGCGCTGTGCGGCATTGGCGCCGGCATCGGCTACCAGAAGCTGGTCGAGCAGATCACCGGCGTGACGCTGGAGAAGGGCGAGACCCGCTCCGACTGGCTGCGCCGCCCGCTGTCGCCGGCACAGCTGCATTACGCGGCCGACGACGTGCGCCACCTGTTCGCGCTGCACGACGCGCTGACCGCGCGCCTGGCCGAGCTGGGCCGCGAGCGCTGGCTGCACGAGGACGCCGAACGCATCCTGCGCAACGCCGAGCACGAAGCGCCGGAACGCTGGCCGCACCTGTCGCTGCGCAGCGCGCAATTCCTCGATCGCGACGCGCAGCGCCGGCTGTTGCGGCTGCTGCGCTGGCGCGATGCGTACGCGCGCGAAAACGACCGCCCGAAGAGCTGGATCCTCGACAACGAACTGGCCGTCGCCCTGGCGCGCGCCAATCCGCCCGACCGGCATGCGCTGCAGGCCATGCTCGACGCCCATCCGAAGGCGCCGCGCAAGCTCGGCGACGCGGTCTGGCAGGCGCTGGCGCGTGCGCACGACGACGAACCGGAGGCGCCCGACGCCGCGGCCGCCGAGCAGCGCGACCGTGCGCGCCTGCGCCGCCTGCAGGACGCGGTCGCCGCGCGCAGCGCCGAGCTGGGACTACCCGACGGCGTGCTCGCCTCCAAGCGCTGGCTCGAGGCGCTGCTGGACACCGGCGAGTGGCCGGCGGCGCTGTCCGGCTGGCGCCGCGAGCAGCTCGAACCCCGCCTGGAGCCGCTGCTGGACGCGCCCGGCGCCTGATCCGGCCGCCGCCGGCGGCCGTGGCATGATGGCCGCATGCAAGGTGTGCCCGCGCAGTTCGAGCATCCGCAGGACCGGGCCGAGTACCGGCAGCCGGCGCACCGCCGCGGCGTGGAGCTGTACCGCGCGCACATCGTCCGCCACGCGTTCGAGCCGCATACGCACGACGCGTTCGGCATCGGCGCAATCGAGAGCGGCGTCGAGCGCTTCCGCTACCGCGGCGGCGACCACCTCGCGCCGGCCGGTTCGCGCGTGCTGATGAATCCCGACGCGCTGCACACCGGCCGCGCGGAAACCGAAGGCGGCTGGCGCTACCGGATGGCGTACGTCGACGCCGAGGTCGTCGAGGCGATCAGCGGCGAACGCGGCTGGTGGTTCCCGGACGCGGTGCAGCACGACGTCACCCGTGCGGCGCGGGTGACCGCGACGCTGGACGCGCTGTGGCGGGCGATCGGCGAGCCGCTGGCGTTCGACTGCGCGCTGCTGGCACTGGTCGATGCGGTTCGCGACCAGGCGCGCGCCGCGCCGGCGCCACCGACGCGCGGCACGCCACGGTTCGCGCCGGTGCTGGACTATCTGCGCGCGCATCTGGAGCGCCGCATCACGCTCGACGAGCTCGCCGCGGTGGCGGGGCTCAGCCCGTTCCATTTCCTGCGCAGTTTCCGCGCCGAACACCACGCCACGCCGCAGCAGATGCTGATGGCGCTGCGCCTGCACGAGGCCAAGCGCCGGCTTGCCGCCGGCGAGGCACCGGCGCAGGTGGCGCTCGCGGTCGGGCTGACCGACCAGGCGCACCTGACCCGCGCGTTCGTGCGCCGCTACGCCATCACGCCGGGCCGCTACCGCGCGCAGATGCGCCGCTAGCGCGGCCGCAATCCGGTACAAGACGCGCCATCGGCAGGGCGCCATGCTGCGCCGATGTGGACCGGAACCCTGTTTGCGCTCGCCGCCGGCCTGATGTGGGGCCTGGTGTTCGTCGCCCCGCTGCTGCTGCCGGAATACCCGGCCGCGCTGCAGTCGGTCGGACGTTATCTCGCGTTCGGCCTGATCGCGCTGCCGCTGGCCTGGTGGGACCGGCGTGAACTGCGACGGCTGACCCGCGCGGACTGGATCGAAGCGCTCAAGCTCGCCACGATCGGCAACCTGCTGTACTACCTGTGCCTGGCCGCGGCGATCCGCCGCGCCGGCGCGCCGCTGCCGACCATGCTGATCGGCACGCTGCCGGTGGTGATCGCGCTGTGCGCGAACCACCGCAACCGCCTGCGCGACGGCCGTTACCGCTGGCGCGCGCTGCTGCCGCCGCTGGCGCTGATCGCGCTCGGCATCCTGTGCGTCAACCAGGTGGAGCTGGCCCGTCTGCGCGCGGCCCAGGACGCCGACGCGCTGCGCTATGCGCAGGGTGCGTTGCTCGCCGTGGTCGCGGTGGCGTGCTGGACCTGGTACCCGCTGCGCAACGCCGACTGGCTACGCGCGCATCCGGACCGCAATCCGCGCGCCTGGGCGACCGCGCAGGGCGTGGCCACGCTGCCACTGGCGCTGCTTGGCTACGCGCTGCTGTGGGCCGGCACCGCCGCCACCGCCGGCGACACGCCGATGCCTTTCGGGCCGCGGCCGCTGGCGTTCGTCGGGCTGATGCTCGCAATCGGGCTGTTCGCGTCGTGGCTCGGCACGCTGTGCTGGAACGAGGCGAGCCAGCGCCTGCCGACCGCGGTGGCCGGTCCGCTGATCGTGTTCGAGACCCTGGCCGCGCTCGCCTACGCGTTCATCCACCGCGGCCAGTGGCCGGAGCCGCTGACCCTGGCCGGTATCGGCCTGCTGATCGCCGGCGTGGTGTGGGCGGTGCGGCTGAAGCCGCAACCGGTGCTGCAGCCGCTGACCGCGGAAGCCGGCGCGGCCTGAGCGGCGCTCAGGGGGCCGCGCCCGGCTCCTTCAGCGCGAGCGCCGACTGGTGCAGCTGTTCGATCAGCTCGCGCGCGAAGTCGCCGGGAATGCGCTCGGGAGTTGCCAGCAGTTCGCCCAGCGCGGCCTGCGCGCGTTCGCGCACCTCAGGCGCCGAGGACATCACGACCTCCGCGAAGGTGCGCAGCACCCAGGCCTGCCCGTTGAGATGCTCGTTCAGCACCTGGATGAGCTGCACGTTCTTGCCGCTGAGTTCGGCGAGCTGAAGGATCAGCCGCTTGAGTTGCTCGTCTGGGATACTCACTGCGCCCTCGTGATGGCCGGCGGCCGTCCGTCGGCCGCGCGCGAGCGGCGAGGATCGCACAATGCGCGTGCAGCGTCGGCTCGGCCCCGCCATTGCGGCGGATCGCCCAACCCCCTAGCGCGCCGGCGCGGGACGGATTACACTGCGCAGCCTTCGTGGGGCGGTAGCTCAGCTGGGAGAGCGTCGCGTTCGCAATGCGAAGGTCGGGAGTTCGATCCTCCTCCGCTCCACCACGAATCCGACGCCCGACCTTAACGGTCGGGCGTTTTCGTTTCGGGACCCGCACACTCAGGCCTCACCCGCCAGCGACTCCAGCAGCGGCAGCAGCGGCGAGCGTGCGATCTCCTCGCGAATGCGCGCCCCGAGCGCCTGCGCATTGAGCGCGAACGCCGGCTCGACCAGCAGGCGCTGCACGGCCGCCGCGATCGCTGCCTCGTCCGCGTCGGCCGCCAGCACCAGCCCGGCGCCGCGCGCAGCGACGCGCGCCGCGTTGTCATGCTGGTCGCGCCCGAGCGGCATCACCAGCAACGGCACGCCGTGCACCAGTGCGCGCATCACCGTGCCGTGGCCGCCGTGGGTGACGACCAGCGCGGCGCGCCGCAATGCCGCGTCGTGCGATGCGCTCGCCAGCGCGGTCACGTTGTCCGTGCAGCGCACCTCGCCTTCGCGCACGCCGCCGCCGAGCGTCAGCAGCGCGCGCACCGGCAACCGGCCGAGCGCATCGGTGACCCGCTGCAGCACGGCGACATGGTTCTGGAACGTGGTGCTGAACGCGACCAGCACCGCTGGACGCGCGTCGTCGACCGGCAGCGGTGCGCGCGACACCCAGCCGGGCTCGTCGAGCAACGGTCCGACGTAGGCCACGTGCGCGGGCAGCGCGGGCGGTGCGTAATCAAATGCGCGCGCGGTGGCGAGCAGCAGGCGCCGGGCGCGCGCGTGCTGGTCGAGCACGTGCGCCAACGCCGGCAAGCCGAGCGCGGCGCGCGCGGCGTTCAGCGCCGGCAGCGCGCGATCGAGCAAGGCCTCCGACTCGCGCGCGAGTTCGGCGTGCCGTGCGTGCTCCTCGGGCGTGCGCGCGGGCAGCAGGCCGGGGCCGAACGGCGGCACGCCCGGCAGCGGGAACAGGCTGATGTTGGCCGCGAGCAACGCGTGGCGCTGGCCGAGCGCCTCGCAGCCGGCCTGCACGCCGAACAGCATCTCGCTTGCGATCACCAGATCGGCCGGCTCGCGGCGCAGCTCCTCGAGGGTGTCCTCGGCATAGGCCCGCGCGGGGCCGATCAGTACGTGCTCGACCAGCTCCAGGAAGCCGAGCGCGGGATCGGGCGCGGCCCAGTCGCGGAACACGTCGTGGGCGCGATCGCGGCCGGGCTTGCTTGGCGCGCGCTGCCACGGGCGGAACGCGACGCCCGCGCTCTCGCACTCCTCCCGGTTGCAGCGGTCGCTCATCAGGCGCACGCGGTGGCCGCGCTCGCGCAGGCGACGCGCGAGCGTCAACATCGGCGCCACCATGCCGCCCGCCTCGAACGTGGCCAGCAGGAAGGTGCGCGCGTCCGGCACGTTCAGCGCTCCGCCGCGACCGCGAGAGCGCCCTCGACCAGCGCGGCCATCACCTGGCGGGTGTCGGCGGCACTGCGCCCCATGTCGCGGCGGACCAGCTTCCACGTATAGAGATCGGTGGCGACGACCAGCGCATCGAGCGCCTGCCGCCGCGCGCGTGCCGGCAGCGCGTCGAGGTGGGCGGCGAACATCCGCTCGACCCAGCCGCGGTGATGGGTGCGACCGATGTCGGCCTTCTGCCGGAACGACGGGAACCGGCTCTCCTGCGCGAGGATGCGCAGCACCAGATCGCCGAGCCGGTCGTAATCGGCCACCACCGCGCGCACGACGTCACCCACGTCGCCAGGGCGCGCCTGCCGGCCGCCGAGCACGCTGTCGGCGAGCCGCTGCCAGAGCGCCTCCAGCAGGCCTTCCTTGCTGCCGAAGCGGCGCAGCACGGTCGGCACGGTGACGCCGGCATCGCGGGCGACGAGGTCCAGCGTCACCTCGTCGTACCACAGCTCGCGCAGGTGGCTTTCGAACGCATCGAGGATTCGCGCGGCGGTCACCTCGGCGGCCTGCGCTCGCGCGACCTGGCGATAGACGCGTTTGGGGCGGGCGGTTTCGCGGTCCATGCCGCCATTGTGCGCGCGTGGGCTCAGCCGACCAGCCCCATCGGCCGCTCCCGCCACTCGCTGCGCGCGGCGGCCGGACGCTGCGCGACACGGTCGAACCACGTGCGCAGGCGCGTGCACTCGTGCGGGATCGGCTGACCGGCGTTGCGCAGCAGGTCGAGATAGCAGAACAGGGAGATGTCGGCGACGGTGAAGCATGCGCCCGCAAGCCAGCCGCCCGCCGGCATCACCTCGTCGAGCCAGCGCATGCCCACGCGCGCCTTCGCCTTCAACGCTTCCGCGGCGTGAGGGATGCAGTAGATGCGCTCTCGGAAGATGTCCAGCCCCTCGCCGTAGCAGAACGCCTCGAGCGCCGGCACGCACACCTGCTGTTCCGCACGCCGCCACCACATGCGCGTGCGCGCGCGTTCCTCGGGCGTCGCGCCGATCAGCGCCGGCTGCGGGAAGCGATCCTCCAGGTACTCGCAGATCACCCAGCTCTCGGCGAGGCAGGTGCCGTCGTCGAGCTCCAGCACCGGCACGTGCCCGGCCGGATTGCGCGCCAGGTGCGGGTCGCGGCGGTTCTCGCCGGCGAACGTGTTTACTTCCACGCGTTCCACCTGCAGGCCCTTCTCCTCGAGAAAGAAGCGCACCAGGCGCGGATTCATGCCGAACCAGTCGTACAGGCGCATCGGCCGTCTCCAATTTGGGTTTATTGCAACTTACTCCAATATACCGGCACCGTCAATTCGGTGAAATCGTCATGAACATGAAAACGGGGTTCCGCGCATGTACGTCCGGCCGCGCCCGCTCGTCGAAGGGGCATCCCCAACGAAGGTGATCCGTATGAACGTCCTGACCGTCCGTGGCGGCTATGCCGGCATCGCCTGCGCCACCCGGCTGGCGGGACGCGCATGGCCTGGCCGCGCTGAATCGCAAGCGGCGTCGCGCTCGACGGTCGTGCGCAGGTCGAGCAGTACTTCACGCTCATTCGCGCGCATGGAGCCGGGGTTGCGTCACCGCATCGTGCTCACGCGCGTCGCCGCGCTCGGCGATGTCACCGTGGTGACCGACAACACGGTGTGCCTGTCGATGGAGAACCGGTGGGTTCGCAGCCGGTGATGGAGTTGTTCACCGTCACCACGGTGCGGTTCGAAACGGCCCCCCGCTGATCACTGCCGTACGCGCGGCACCGCTCGGGCCGCCGGGCGCGACGTCGGCCTGTGTCGCGGGCGCCGCGGCCTGACGCTCAGGCGTCCGCGAGCGCCTGCCGCAGGCCGGCAATCGCGGTCGCCAGTTCCGCCGGATTGACCGGCTTGGTGCGGTGCAGGTCGAACCCGGCGGCGTGCGCGCGCTGCAGATCGCCCTCCTGTCCCCAGCCGGTCAGGGCCACCAGCGTGCCGCCATAGCCGCGTGCGCGCAGGCGGCGCGCCACTTCGTAGCCGTCGAGGCCGGGCAGGCCGATGTCGAGCACCACGATCTCCGGTTCGACGCCGTCGACCCGGCGCAACGCTTCGGCGCCGTCGTAGCACGCCCAGGTCTCGTAACCGAACCCCCGCAGCGCCGCACACAGCGTGTCGGCCGCATCGGTGTTGTCGTCCACCACCACGATCCGGCCGCGGCCGACCGGTAGGGTGCGCACGGGCGTCGCGGCATCGCTGCCGGGCACCGGCTCGCCCGGCAGCAACGGCAGGCGCACGGTGAACTCGCTGCCGCGCCCGGGGCCGTCGCTGCGGGCGGTGATGGTGCCGCCGTGCAGTTCGACCAGCTGTTTCGCCAGCGGCAGCCCGATGCCGAGCCCACCCTGCGCGCGCTCGCCGCTGCGATGCCCCTGCACGAACATGCGGAAGATGTGCGGCAGCAGCTCCGGTGCGATGCCGGCACCGGTGTCCGCGACGCGCACCACCGCCTCGCCGCCCTCGCTGTGCGCCGTCAGCGTGATCCCGCCGCCCACCGGCGTGTACTTGGACGCGTTGTTGAGGATGTTGCAGAACACCTGCGACAGCCGGGTCGGGTCGCCGTCCAGCAGGATCGCCGCGTCCGGCACGTCGAGCGTGAGCTGCTGCCGCGCGGCGTCGATGAGCGGCATGCTGGCTTCGTAGGCGCTCGCCAGCACCGTGCGCAGCGCGACCGGCTGCCGGCGCAGCACGATCCGCCCGGTCGAGATGCGCGAAAGGTCCATCAGGTCGTCGACCAGCCGCCCGAGATGGTGCACCTGGCGGTCGATGACGTCGTGCATGCGCTGCAGCTGCTCGTCGCTACCGGCCTTCAGCCGCATGAACTCCACCGCGTTGACAATCGGCGCGAGTGGATTGCGCAGTTCATGCGCGAGCGTGGCGAGGAACTCGTCCTTGCGACGGTCGGCCTCACGCAGCGCCTCCTCCATCTCCTTGCGCTCGGTGATGTCGGCGACGATGCCCAGCAGCCGGCGCGGCGGGCCGTCGGCGCTGTCGTGCTCGGGACGGCCGTAGGCTTCGATCCAGCGGATCGCGTCGTCGCCGTGGCGGCGGATGCGGCACTGGAAATGCCAGGTGCCGCGGCGCTGCAACGCATCCCGGAACGCCCGGTCGACCCCTTCGCGGTCCTCCGGCAGCACGTGCTGCATGAAGCGCTCGTAGCCCCAGTCGGCGATCGGCCGCTCGTAACCGAAGATCTGGTCGTGGCGCAGCGAGCGCACGGACGTGTCGGTCTCGACGTCGAGCTCCCAGCTGCCCAGCCTGCCGGCTTCCAGCGCGAGTTGCAGGCGCGCTTCCTGCGTCTGCAGCTCGCGCAGCTGCTCGAGCATCCAGGCCACCTGGAATTCCGCCGAGCCGGCATCGCCCAGCAGGTCCGCCCGTCCGTAGTACAGGTTGCGCTTGCAGACCTGGTCGCCGACCACCGCGGCGGGATGGGTTCGGAGCACGTCGCGGACCACTTCCGCCGGCCACGCCTCCTTCTGGTAGACGCACAGGCCGGCCGCCCTGCTGCCGCGGAACAGGCCGTTGAGGCGATGCTCGAACTCGATCAGGCCCGGGCGCAGCTCCGCGCGCTCGATCGCCCAGACCGGCTCGCCTGCGAACCGGCAACCGGTGAATCCGGCGGCTGCCGCACCGGCGATCGTCGCCTCGAACTCGGCGTAGATCGCGTCCGGGTCGAAGCGGCCGTCGCGCAGGTAGGCCTCGTGTGCGGTCGGCAGCCGCAGCGCGCCGCGCGCGAGGGCGCCTGCGACGTCGACTCCGCGCTCGACCAGCAAACGGCGCAGCTCGGTGGTGGTGCCGGTATCGGCGGCGTAGACCACCAGTTCGTTGCGCGCCAGGCCGTCGGCGATGTACTGCGCGGCCGCGTTCAATCTGTCCTGTGCGTTCTCGCAGACCACGCAGAGGTGGTCGCCGTGGTTCACGTGCGCTGCGAGCTGTTGCATGAGTCGGGCGGACAAGAGCTCTCCTTCGGTTCCCCTGGTGCATCGACGGCGCACGGCGGGCCGAGCGGGCGCGGCCGGCCCCTTGCCGGCGCACCGGGTGTTCCCCAGCGCGCCCGTATACCCGCCGCGCTTGTTAGGGATGCGTGAAGAGGGGCGCGCCCGTCCCCTGCCCCGCGGCGGCCGCCCTGCCCGGTGCGAACGTGCGAAAATGTCGGGTCACTGGCCCCGTAGCTCAGTTGGATAGAGCGGTCCCCTCCTAAGGGACAGGTCGCACGTTCGAATCGTGTCGGGGCCGCCATCGAAGCGGGGTCGCGGGTGGTTGGCGCGGGACGGGGCGGCGCTCCGGTCCGGCCCGCCCGTGGACCGCCTCTCATCCAGGAGCTCGTGCATGACCCACCCCGTCCTCACCGCGCTCGGCCTCGGCGCGCAGGAATCCGGCACCTACCTCGGCAACGGCGAATGGAGCGCGACGCGCGACGCCGGCGTGCTGGAGCCCGTCAATCCGACCACCGGCGAGGTGCTGGGGCGGGTGTTCGCGTCATCGCGGCAGGACTACGAGACCATCGTCGAGCGCGCGCAGGCGGCGTTCAAGGTCTGGCGCACCACGCCCGCGCCGAAGCGTGGCGAGGCGATCCGGCTGTGCGCGGAAGCGCTGCGCAAGCACAAGGACGCGCTCGGCTCGCTGGTGGCGTTGGAGATGGGCAAGTCCAAACCGGAGGGCGACGGCGAAGTGCAGGAGATGATCGACATCGGCGACTTCGCCGTCGGTCTGTCGCGCCAGCTGTACGGCCTGACCATGCATTCCGAGCGCCCGGGCCACCGCATGTACGAGCAGTGGCACCCGCTCGGACTGGTCGGGATCATCTCGGCGTTCAATTTCCCGGTCGCGGTGTGGAGCTGGAACAGCTTCATCGCCGCGGTGTGCGGCGACATCTCGATCTGGAAGCCGTCGCCGAAGACGCCGCTGTCGGCGATCGCGTCGATGAAGATCTGCAACGAGGCGCTGCGCGCCGGCGGCTTCCCGGACCTGTTCTTCCTGTTCAACGACGCCGGCAGCGAGCTCGCGCAGCAGTTCGTCGACGACCACCGCATCCCGCTGATCAGCTTCACCGGGTCGACCCGCGTCGGCCGCCTGGTCGGTGAGCGCGTCGCGCGCCGCCTCGGCCGCTCGCTGCTCGAGCTCGGCGGCAACAACGCGATCATCGTCGACTCCACCGCCGACCTGAAGCTCGCGATCCCGGCGATCGTGTTCGGCGCGGTCGGCACCGCCGGCCAGCGCTGCACGACCACGCGCCGGCTGTTCGTGCACGAGTCGATCTACGACGAAGTGCTCGGCAAGCTGGTCGCCGCGTACAAGCAGGTCGAGCAGAAGATCGGCGATCCGACCGATCCGAAGAACCTGATGGGCCCGCTCAACAGCCGCGAGGCGGTGCAGGCCTATCTCGACGCGATCGAGAAGGCCAAGGCGGCCGGCGGCAAGGTCGAGACCGGCGGCGCCGCGCTCGATCGTCCGGGCTTCTTCGTTCTGCCGACCATCGTCACCGGCCTGCGCAACGACGCCGAGATCGTGCAGCAGGAGACGTTCGCGCCGATCCTGTACGTGATGCCCTACCGCACGCTCGACGAGGCGATCGAGATGCAGAACGCGGTGCCGCAGGGCTTGTCGTCGTCGATCTTCACCCAGCACGTCAAGGCGGCCGAGCAGTTCCTGTCCGCGGCCGGCTCCGACTGCGGCATCGCCAACGTCAACATCGGCACGTCCGGTGCCGAGATCGGCGGCGCGTTCGGCGGCGAGAAGGAAACCGGCGGCGGGCGCGAGTCCGGCTCCGACGCGTGGAAGGCGTACATGCGCCGCCAGACCAACACGATCAATTATTCCGACGCGCTGCCGCTGGCCCAGGGCATCAAGTTCGACCTGTAAGCGAGACCCCCGCGCCCGATGTACGCCCTCGCCCGCCCGTTCCTGTTCGGCCTCGACCCCGAGCGCGCGCATCGCGCCGGCATGCGCGCGCTGGAGGCCGCCTACCGCACCCGGACCGTCGGGTTGCTGGCGCGGCGGCCGGAGCCGCTGCCGACACGGGCGTTCGGGCTGACGTTCCCGAACCCGGTCGGCCTCGCGGCCGGCCTCGACAAGGACGGCGAGCACATCGATGCGCTGTTCGCGCTCGGTTTCGGTTTCGTTGAGATCGGCACGGTCACGCCGCGTCCGCAGGCCGGCAATCCGGCGCCGCGGCTGTTCCGCCTGCCGGAACACCGCGCGCTGATCAACCGCATGGGCTTCAACAACGCCGGCATCGAGAAGCTGGTGCGCAACGTCAAGCGCGCCCGGAACCGCAGCGGCCTGCTCGGCATCAACATCGGCAAGAACAAGGACACACCGAACGAGGCGGCGGAGAACGACTACCTCTATTGCTTTGAGCGCGTCTATCCGCTGGCGGACTACGTGACGGTCAACATCTCCTCGCCGAACACCGCCGGCCTGCGCGAGCTGCAGGAGGAACAGGCGCTGCGGCGCCTGGTCGGCACCATGCGCGAGGCGCAGGAACGCTACGGCGCGCGCCACGGCAAGCGCGTGCCGATGCTGGTCAAGCTGGCGCCCGACCTGTCCGACAGCGACATCGACGCGGCCGCGCGCGTGCTGACCGATCTGCAGGTCGACGGCGTGGTGGTCGGCAACACCACCACCTCGCGGGTGTGGGTGGAAGGCGCGCGCCATGCGCAGGAAAGCGGCGGCCTGTCCGGCGCGCCGCTGATGGGGCCGTCGACCACCGTGCTGCGGCGGCTGCGCACGCGCCTGCCGGAACCGATCCAGATCATCGGCGTCGGCGGCATCCACTCCGGTGCCGATGCGGTCACCAAGGTCGCCGCCGGCGCCGCGCTGGTGCAGTGCTACACCGGCCTGATCTACCGCGGGCCGAAGCTGGTGTTCGAATGCGTCGAGGCGATCCGCCGCCGACGCCACGCCCCGAGCCGGGGCCCGGTGCCGGTCGACGCATGAGCGAGGCGATCCGCGTCCTGCGCGACGCCGCGCTGCGCACGCGCAACACGTTCGGTGTCGAGGCGCGGGCTCCCTGGCTGGTCGAAGTGGCGGACGCGCGGGCGCTCCCGGACGCGCTGGCGCGCCCGGAACTGCAGGGCGCGCCGCCGCTGGTGCTCGGCGGCGGCAGCAACCTGCTGATCGCGGCCGACCCTTGGCAGCCGCTGCTGGCGCTCACCGGCGACCGCATCGAGGTACTCGAGGACGACGGCGAGCGCGCGATCGTGCGCGCCGAAGCCGGCGCTCAGTGGCACGGGCTGGTCATGCACACGCTCGAACGCGGCCTCGGCGGGCTGGAGAACCTTGCGCTGATTCCCGGCACCGTCGGCGCCGCGCCGATCCAGAACATCGGCGCCTACGGCGTGGAGATCCGCGAGCGCCTGCACGCGGTGGAGGCGTTCGAACCGGCGACCGGCCAGCTGCACCGCTTCGATGCCGGTGCCTGCGCGTTCGCCTACCGCGACAGCCGCTTCAAGCGCGAACCCGAGCGTTGGATCGTCACCGCCGTCGAGCTGTCGCTGTTGCGGCGTTCGCCGCTGCGGCTGGACTATGCGGGGATCGCCGAGGAGCTGCAGGCAATGGGCGTCGCGCAGCCGACCGCGCGCGACGTCGCACACGCGGTGATCGCCATCCGGCGCCGCAAGCTGCCCGATCCGGCGCGGCTCGGCAACGCCGGCAGCTTCTTCAAGAACCCGATCGTGCCGGCGGCGCAAGCGGAGGCGCTCAAAGCCGAGCACCCGCCGTTGCCGGTGTTCCGCGGCGACGGCGAGGCCACCCGCAAGCTGTCGGCGGCGTGGCTGATCGACGCCTGCGGCTGGAAGGGTCACCGCGACGGCGACGCCGGTGTGGCGCCGTCGCACGCGCTGGTGCTGGTCAACCACGGCCGCGCCACCGGCGCCGAGCTGCTGGCGCTGGCGCGGCGCATCGCCGAGTCGGTGCGCGAGCGGTTCGGGGTGACGTTGGAGCCGGAACCGCGGGTGATCGGGGCGACGTGGTGAACCGCACGCGCCCTGCCCCAGCCCGGAGCCCGGCGCCGTGAGCACCCACAGCCGCGCCGCGCTGCTGATGCTGGGCAGCACGCTGTTCTTCGCGCTGATGGCGGTGGCGATCCGGCTGGCCTCGCAGACCCTGCACACGTTCGAGATCGCGTTCTTCCGCAACTTCTTCGGCGTGGTCGCGGCACTTCCGCTGCTGTTGCGCCACGGGCCGGAGCTGCTGCGCACCACCCAGCTGCCGCGTTACGTGATCCGCTGCGTGGTCGGCATCGCCTCGATGTTCTGCGGCTTCTGGGCGATCGGCCACCTGCCGCTGGCGCAGGCGGTGTCGCTGTCCTACTCCACGCCGCTGTTCGTCACCATTGCCGCCGTGTGGTGGCTGGGTGAGCAGGTGCGCGCGCGGCGCTGGGCCGCGGTGATGATCGGCTTCGTCGGCGTGCTCGTCATCGTGCGCCCGGGCATGGAAGGCTTCAGCGCCGGCACGCTGGTGGCGATCGCCGCCGCGGTGCTGAGCGCGATCGTGTCGATCCAGATCAAGCAGCTTTCGCGCACCGAACCGGCCGACCGCATCGTGCTGTGGACCACGCTGCTGTGGGTGCCGCTGTCGCTGGGACCTGCGCTGTTCGTGTGGGAATGGCCGCGCGGCGTCACCTGGTTGTGGGTCGCCGCCGCTGGCCTGCTCGGTACCTCCGGACACATGCTGTGGACGCGCGCGATCAAGCTCGGCGACGTCTCGGCGCTGACGCCGATCAGCTTCATGCAGCTGCCGGTGGTGGCGCTGTGCGGCTTTCTGCTGTTCGGCGAGAAGGTCGACGGCTGGACCGCGCTCGGCGCGGCGATCATCCTCGGCTCCAACGCCTACATCGCGCACCGCGAGGCGCAGCTGGCGCGCCGGCGCGCCACCACCGCGCCGGTCGAGGCCGCCAAACCGGGCGAATGAGCGCGCCCTAGCCGGTGGCGCCGCGCGTCCACGGGCGCCGTCCGCGGAACACGATCAGGTACACCGCCACCGCCCACGTGCTGGCCGCCGCCCAGCCGGCGAGGATGTCGGACGGGTAATGCACGCCCAGGTACACGCGCGAGAAACCGACCAGCAGCACGAACGTAGCCATCGCCAGCAGCACGGGCCAGCGCCAGCGCGTTGGCCAGCTCAACAGGAGCAGCACCCAAGCCAGCGTGGCCGAGCCCATCGCGTGTCCGCTCGGGAAACTGAAAGTGGTTTCCGGCGCGATCGATTCCCACAGGCTCGGCCGCTCGCGCGCGAACACGTGCTTGGTGAGCACGTTGAGCAGGCCGGACCCGCCGAGCGCGAGCGCGGCGAACATCGCCTCGCGGTAGCGGCGCCACAACGCGAGCAGCAGCACCAGCGCGATGTCGAACGGGACCACGCCCCAGGCGTAGCCGATCCAGCTGACCAGCACGAAGAAGCGATCCAGCGCCGGCGTGCCGATCTCGCGCGCGAACAGCAGTACCGGCTCATCGAAGCCGATGGTTTCCCGCTCATGGATCTCGTCGGCGAGCTCGGCGAACGCCCACATCGGCAGCAGCACGCCGACGAACACCAGCGTCAGCCGCAGCCATGAGCGGCGCAGCCAGCGCAGGCTGAAGCGTTCCTGGGCGAGCAGGATGCGCAGAAGCGACCGGACCGCCGCCTCAGGCCGCGGCGCCATACCGCCGTTCGACGTAACGGTCGATCAGCGCGATGAACTCGTCGGCGATGTTCTCGCCGCGCAGGGTGACGGTTTTCTGGCCGTCCTCGAACACCGGCGCCGACGGCGCCTCGCCGGTGCCCGGCAGCGAGATGCCGATGTTGGCGTGCCGCGACTCGCCCGGACCGTTGACCACGCAGCCCATCACCGCGAGCGTGAGGTTCTCCGCGCCCGGGTGGGTAATCTTCCACACCGGCATCTTCGCGCGCACGTGCTCCTGCACCTTCTTCGCCAGCTCCTGGAAGAACGTGCTGGTGGTGCGGCCGCAGCCGGGACAGGCGGTCACCATCGGGGTGAACGCGCGCAGGCCCATCGTCTGCAGCAGCTCCTGCGCCACGATCACCTCGTGCGTCCGCGACTGGCCGGGCTCCGGCGTCAGCGAAATGCGGATGGTGTCGCCGATGCCTTCCTGCAGCAGCACCGCGAGCGCCGCGGCGGAGGCGACGATGCCCTTGCTGCCCATCCCGGCTTCGGTCAGGCCCAGATGCAGCGCGTAATCGCCGCGGGTGGCGAGCTCGCGGTACACCGCGATCAGCTCCTGCACGCCGCTGACCTTGGCGCTCAACACGATGCGGTCGGCCGGCAGGCCCAACTCGACCGCGCGCGCCGCCGAATCCAGCGCGGAGCGGATCAGCGCCTCGCGCAGCACGCGCCCGGCGTCCCACGGCTCGGCACGGCCGGCGTTCTCGTCCATCAACCGCGCGGCCAGCTCCTGGTCGAGCGAGCCCCAGTTGGCACCGATCCGTACCGGCTTGCCGTACCGCACCGCGAACTCGATCAGCTGGGCGAACTGGGTGTCCTTCTTCTTGCCGAAGCCGACGTTGCCGGGGTTGATGCGGTACTTCGCCAGCGCCTCCGCGCAGGCCGGTTCCTTCGCGAGCAGCTGGTGGCCGTTGTAGTGGAAGTCGCCGATGATCGGCACTTCCACGCCCATCATCGCGAGCTTCTCGGCGATGCGCGGCACCGCCGCGGCCGCTTCCGGCGTGTTGACGGTGATGCGGACGAGTTCGGAGCCCGCGCGCCACAGCTCGGCGATCTGCCTCGCCGTGGAGGCGACGTCGCTGGTGTCGGTGTTGGTCATCGACTGCACTACCACCGGCGCGCCGCCGCCGAGCGTCACCTTGCCGATCCGCACCGCGCGGGTGGCGCGCCGCGGCGCCGGGCCGTAGGACCACTGTTCGAGCGTGCGGACGATGTCGGGGTCGTGCGGGGAGGCGACGGCATTCATGCCGCCATTGTAGGCGCCCCACCGCCGGCCGGGCTTTCCGGCCGCGGAACGGCGCTTCCTTGTGCACGCCGCCGGCGCTACTGTGGCCGGCCCGTCCGCGCGCCCGCCGATGTCTGCCGAGTCCCCCCGCGACGTGCTCACGCCCAGCCAGCTGAACACGCTGGCGCGCGACCTGTTGGAGGGCGCGTTCCCGCTGCTGTGGGTGGAAGGCGAGCTGGGCAACGTCTCGCGCCCGGCGTCCGGGCATCTCTACTTCACCCTGAAGGACGAGCGCGCGCAGATCCGCTGCGCGATGTTCCGCCCCAAGAGTACCTGGCTGCGCTTCCAGCCCCGCGAGGGCGTGCGCGTGCTCGGTCGCGGCCGGCTGACGCTGTACGAGGCGCGCGGCGAGTACCAGCTGGTGTTTGACCATCTGGAGGAAGCCGGCGAAGGCGCGCTGCGGCGCGCGTTCGAGGCGCTCAAGGCCAAGCTCGCCGCGGAGGGCGTGTTCGACAGCGCGCGCAAGCGCCCGCTGCCGGCGTTCGTGCGCCGGCTGGGCGTCATCACCTCGCCCAGTGGTGCGGCGGTGCGCGACGTGCTCAGCGTGCTGGCGCGGCGCTTCCCGCTGGTCGAGGCCGAGGTGCTGCCGGTGCCGGTGCAGGGCGACGGCGCCGCCGCGCAGATCGTGGCGATGCTGCAGCGCGCGGCCGCCAGCGGCCGCTACGACGTCCTGCTGGTCACCCGCGGCGGCGGCTCGCTCGAGGACCTGTGGGCGTTCAACGACGAGCGCCTGGCGCGGGCGATCGCCGCGTGCCCGGTGCCGGTGGTGTCGGCGGTCGGCCACGAGATCGACACCAGCCTGTCGGATTTCGCCGCCGACGTGCGCGCGCCGACGCCGTCGGTCGCGGCCGAACTGCTGGTGCCGCACCGCGACGATCTGGCGCGCCGCCTGCAGGCGCTGGCGGCCCGACTCGAGAGCCTGCAGCGCCATCGCCTGCGCGCCGCGATGCAGCGCGCCGACCGCACGGCGCTGCGCCTGCACGCGCTGCGGCCGGCTGCGCGCGTCGAACTGCTATGCCGGCGCCAGGCCGAGGCGTTGCGTCGGCTCGACGCCGCGCTGCAGCGGCGGCTCGAACGCGAGCGCGCACGCCTGCGTCATGCCGAGGCGTGCCTGCGTGCGCACCACCCTCAACGACGGCTGGCGCGCGTGCGCGAACGCCTCGGCGGCCTGGCGGTGCGGCCGCAGGCGGCGATCGCGCGCCGGCTCGCCGCCGATGCCCTGCGCCTGCGTGGGCTCGCGCGTTCGCTGGAGTCGGTCAGCCCGCTCGCCACCGTGGCGCGCGGCTATTCGATCCTGCAGCGCCAAGACGGCCACGTGGTACGCCGGGTCGCCGACGTCGCGCCGGGGGATGCTCTGCGCGCGCGCATCGGCGACGGCGAGCTGCGCTTGCGGGTGCTCGACGGGACACCGCGGGACTGAAAACACGCCTCGTGCGCGACACAGCGATCCGCGCGTGGCGACCGACCCGCGTCCCGCCGGCGACGCAGCGGTGCGCGATCCGCGCCGCCGTCGCAACCACGCGCGCGCTATAACGTCGGCGTTCACCTTGAGGCCGTCGCGATGTCCGCTGCGTACCCCTACTACCTCGCCAACCGTCCGCAGGCGCCGAATCGTGCGCTGCAGGTGCTCGACAAGTTCACCGGCGAGCCGGTGGCCGACGTGGCGCTCGCCGACGCCCGCGCGATCGAGCACGCGATCGCGGCCGCCCACGCGGCACGCGGGCCGATGGCGGCGCTGCCGCCGTACGCGCGCCGCGACGTGCTGGAACACTGCGTGCGCCGCTTCCGCGAGCGTGCCGAGGAGCTTGCGCAAACGCTGTGCGCGGAAGCCGGCAAACCGATCCGCGACGCCCGCGGTGAGGTCGCGCGGCTGATCGACACGTTCCGCATCGCGGCCGGCGAAGCCACGCGTATCGGAGGCGAAGTGCTCGAACTGCAGGTCTCCGAGCGCGCGCGCGGCTACCGCGGCATGGTCAAGCGGGTGCCGGTCGGCGCCTGCAGCTTCATCACCCCGTTCAACTTTCCGCTCAACCTGGTTGCACACAAGGTCGCGCCGGCAATCGCCGCCGGCTGTCCGTTCGTGCTGAAGCCGGCGCTCAACGCACCGCTCGGCGCGCTCGCCATCGCCGAAATATTGGCCGAGACCGACCTGCCGGAAGGCGCGTTCTCGGTGCTGCCGTGCTCGAACGAGGATGCCGCACCGCTGGTGGAGGACGACCGCATCGCGCTGCTCAGCTTCACCGGCAGCCTGGTCGGCTGGGATCTCCGGGCGCGCGCCGGCCGCAAGAAGGTCACGCTCGAACTCGGCGGGAATGCCGCATGCATCGTCGACGCCGACCCGGGCGCGCCGCTCGAGCACGTGGCCGACCGCCTCGTGTTCGGCGCCTATGCGCAGGCCGGCCAGAGCTGCATCAGCGTGCAGCGCATCTACGTGCATGCCGCGGTCTACGACCGCCTGCGCGACCTGCTCGCGACGAAGGTCGCAGGCCTCGTCGCCGGCGACCCGCGCGACGAGGCCACGGTCGTCGGCCCCGTGATCGACGAGCGCTCGGCCGAGCGGATCGAGCGCTGGGTGGATGAGGCCTGCGCGCGCGGTGCGCGGCGGCTGGCCGGCGGATCGCGGCGCGGAACGCTGGTGCCGGCGACGCTGCTCGAGAACGTGCCGCGCGACGCCGCTTTGCAGTGCCAGGAGGTGTTCGGCCCGGTGGCCTCGCTCGAGCGCTTCGACGAGTTCGACGCGGCGCTCGAGCGGGTCAACGACAGCGCGTTCGGCCTGCAGGCCGGCGTGTTCACCGGCAGCCTCGCGCATGCGATGCGCGCGTGGGACCGGCTGGAGGTGGGCGGCGTGATCGTTGGCGACATTCCAAGTTTCCGCATCGACAACATGCCCTACGGCGGGGTCAAGGCCTCCGGCCTCGGCCGCGAGGGCCTGCGCAGCGCGATCGAGGACATGACCGAGCCGCGGCTGCTGGTGATCCGCGGCTAACCCCGTTTTCCGCGGCCGGGCGTTCACCCCCTCGACTCCAACGAGGGAACGCCCATGCCGTACCGCCCGACCGCTCCATTCGTCCTGGCCACGCTTGCCGTGGCCGTCCTCACCGCCTGCCAGAGCCTGCGTCCCGAACAGGACGAGCAGGCCGCCACCGAGACGCACGCAGCAGCCGCGCTGGCCGCCGCCGTACGCGAGGCGGCGGCGCAGGACGCCACGCTCGCCCGCGTCGCGGTCAGCGGCACGCGTGTGCGCGCCGAGACGGCCAAGCAGCTCGCGCCGGCCGCACAGGCCAGCGGTGTCGCCTACCTCGCCGCGCCGGCGCCGGCCGCACCGCCCCCGCCGGCCTACTGGCAGCCGGCCAACACCGAGAAATACGCCGAGCGCACCGACAACCCGGTGCAGCGCGCAAGCGAGCAGCCGGTCTCGACGTTTTCGATCGACGTCGATACCGGCAGCTACAGCAACGTGCGCAGTCTGATCGCACACGGCACGCGGCCGCCGGCCGATGCGGTGCGTGCCGAGGAGTTCATCAACTACTTCCGCTACGGACATCCGGCGCCGACCCGCCGCGACACGCCGTTCCGGGTGACCACCGAGCTCGCGCCCGCGCCTTGGAATCCGAAGCGGCAGCTGCTGATGGTCGGCATCAAGGGCTACGACGTGCCGGCCGCAGCGCTGCCGCCGGCCAACCTGGTGTTCCTGATCGACACGTCCGGCTCGATGCAGGCGCCCGAAAAGCTGCCGCTGCTGAAGCGCGCGTTCGCGCTGCTGGTCGAGCAGCTGCGCCCGCAGGACACGGTGTCGATCGTCGCCTACGCGGGTTCGGCCGGTCTGGTGCTGCCGCCCACGGCGGGCGACCGCAAGGCCGACATCCTCGCCGCGATCGAGCGGCTCGAAGCCGGCGGCAGCACCAACGGCGGCGAAGGCATCCAGCTCGCCTACGCAACCGCGCGGCAGGCGTACATCGCACGCGGCGTCAACCGCGTGATCCTCGCCACCGACGGCGACTTCAACGTCGGGGTGACCGACACCCACACGCTGGAGACGCTGGTGGCGGACCAGCGCAAGCACGGCGTGGCGCTCACCACGCTCGGGTTCGGCCGTGACAACTACAACGACGAACTGTCGGAGAAGCTCGCCGACGTCGGCGACGGCAACCACGCGTTCATCGACAGCGTGCAGGAAGCCCGCAAGGTGCTGGTCCAGCAGATGGGCGGCACGCTGATGACGATCGCGAAGGACGTCAAGATCCAGATCGAGTTCAACCCCGCCCAGGTCGCCGAGTACCGCCTGATCGGCTACGAGAACCGCATGCTCGCCCGCGAGGATTTCGCCAACGACAAGGTCGATGCGGGCGAGATCGGCGCCGGCCACGAAGTCACCGCGCTGTACGAGATCACCCCGGTCGGTAGTGGCGCCGAGCGCCTGCCGCCGTTGCGCTATGCGGGCAGCGCCACGCGCGCCGGCGAATCGAAGGAGATCGCCCACCTGCGCCTGCGCTACAAGCTACCCGGGCAGGACAGCAGCCGGCTGATCGAAACGCCGGTGCTGCGCACTCAGCTCGCGTCGCGTCCCAGCACGACCTTGCGCTTCGCCGCCTCGGTGGCCGGGTTCGCCGACCTGCTGCGCGGCGGCACGCATATCGACGGCTGGAGCTGGGACGACGTGCTGCGCGAGGCGCGCACCGCGGGCGTGCGCGACGAGCAGCGCGATCTCGCCGGGGTGATCGAACGCGCGCGTGCGCTCGTCGAAGGGGCGCCGGCGGGCGTCGCGGTCGGCGAGTGAGTCTGTCCGCCATCCCCGCGGCATGGGCCTGCACGTCACGCGACGAGGGTGACATGCGGTCCGCCGCGGGGATGGCGGCACCGGCGGGCTTCCCGCCGAACGGTCGAGCCCGTACGCTGCCGGCGGTGAATGCCGCCGACGCGAGCGACGAGATGCTGATGCTGGCCTGGGCGGCCGGCGACGTCGCCGCGTTCGAGATGCTCTACGGTCGCCATCGCACGCCGCTGTACCGCTTCCTGCTGCGGCAGACGCGCAACCCCGCGCTCGCCGATGAGTTCTTCCAGGACGTGTGGCAGCGTGTGATCGCCGCGCGCGCCGGCTGGAAGCCGGAGGCGGCGTTCAGAACCTGGCTTTACCGGATCGCGCACAATCGCCTGGCCGACCATTGGCGCGCGCAGCAGTACCGTCCGGCCGCACCGGAAGATGCCGACGAGCGCGCCGCGGCCGTGCCGGACCCGAGCGATCCGGAGCGCGAGTTGTCCGAGTTCGAACAGCGCCGTCAGCTGCAGCTGGCGGTCGAGGCGCTGCCGGAGGAGCAGCGCGAGGTGGTGCTGCTGCGCCTGGAGCACGAGCTGAGCCTGGAGGAGATCGGCGAGATCACCGGCGTCGGCCGGGAAACGGTGAAGTCGCGGCTTCGCTACGCCATGGACAAGCTGCGACAGAGACTGCACGAATGAACGAACGTCCCGTCGAACCGCTGAGCCCCGAGGAGCGCGCGCTGGCCGAACGCCTGGCGCGGCTGGGCCCGCACGACGGGCCGTCGCCGGCGCTGGATGCGCGCATCCTCGCCGCCGCGCACAAGGCGGCCGCTGCGCCGGCGAAGGCGCGCCCGCGCCGGCTGTGGCTCGGCCTGCCCGCGCCGCTGCTGACCGGCGTGGGCACCGCCGCCGCGGCCACGCTGGTGCTCGCGGTGGCCTGGCAGCTGCGCCCGCCGGCCGCTCCCGGCGTGGCGCGCGAAGCCGCCGACGAGGCGGTGGTCCTGGTCGACACTGCGCCCGCATCCGCGAGGCGGGAGGCCGCAGCGCCCCCGCCGCCGCCTTCCGCGGAGCCGGCGGCGGCGGATGCGAGCGCTGCGGCGCCGGCGGCACGTGAGCGCACGCGGGTTGCCCGCTCGGGTGCGGCCGAACCGGCGCCGGCGAGCGCGCCAGCGCAACCCGCCGCGGCGGCGCAGCTCGGTGTGGCCGGCGAGCCGCCGGCGGAGGCAGCCATCGCCGCCACCGCGGCCGCCGACGAGGATCCCGCGGACGCGCAACGCGCGGAGTCCGCGCTGGCCGATGCCGCGGCGCCCGCCCCCGCTCCGCCGCCTCCCGCCGCGGCGCCGCGACCGAGCTACACCACCGCTGCCCGCGCCACCGCCGAACGCGCGCTCGCCCGTGCCGCCAGCGCGCAGGCCGCCGGCGAGGCAGCCAAGACCGAGTCCACGGCCGCTGCCGCCGCGGAGCGCGAAGCCGCGGCCCGCGATCGCCTCGAAGTCAGCGGCACGCGGATCGAACCCGACGCCGCCGCGCTGGCGCGCACGCCGGTGCGGCACGACCGCCGCCTCACACCGGACGCGTGGCTGGAGCGTATCCGCGCACGCCGCGATGCCGGGCTGGAGGCGCAGGCCCGCGAGAGCCTGCGCCAGTTCGTCCGCCGGCATCCGACGGTCGAGATTCCCGAGGACCTGCGCCCGCTGCTGCGATGAGCGCGTCGCGCACGCTCACGGCCGAGGCGCGGTACCTGCTCGAGGTCAAGCACAGCCGGTTCCTGGCGCTGGCGGCGCCGGTGGACAGTGCCGAGGCGGCGCTGGCCTGGATCGCCGCCCGCAGCGATGCGGCGGCAACGCACAACTGCTGGGCGTATCGCATCGGCGGCGCGTACCGCTTCCACGACGACGGCGAGCCCGCCGGCACCGCCGGGCGCCCGATCCTCGCGGCGATCGACGGCCAGGCCGTCGACGGCGTCGCGGTACTGGTGATCCGCTGGTATGGCGGCATCAAGCTCGGCGCCGGCGGACTGGCGCGTGCGTACGGCGGCGCGGCGGCCGAATGCCTGCGGCTGGCCCCCAAGCGCACGCGCGTGGTCGAAACCGAGATCGAGCTGGCGTGTCCGTTCGGCGATCTCGGCGCGGTGCATGCGCTGTTGCCCGCGCACGGTGCCGCGAAGCTGTCCGAAGCGTTCGATGCCGACGGCGCGCGCCTGCGCGTGCGGCTGCCGGCGGACCGCGTCGACGCGTTCAGGGCGCGCCTGCGCGACGCCACCCGCGACCGGGTGCGCTGGCCCGACGCCGACTGAAGCGCACGCCGCGCCCGCGATCGGGAACAATGCGCGCATGACCTCCCCTGCTCCCTCAGCCAAGGCCCGGCTCGGTTCGCTGCGTGGGCTGTGGCCGTTCCTGCACCGGCACGCCGCGCTGCTCGCCGCCTGGCTGGTCGCGTTGGCCGCCTCCAGCACCGCAACGCTCAGCCTGCCGGTGGCGTTCCGCCACATGATCGACCGCGGCTTCGCCGGCGGCGGTGCGGCGATCGACCGCGTGTTCCTGCTGCTGTTCGGCGTTGCGGTGGCGCTGGCGCTCGCCACGGCGGCGCGCTTCTATTTCGTCTCGCTGCTCGGCGAGCGCGTGGTCGCCGACCTGCGTCGGCAGCTGTACGCGCACTTGCTCGGGCTCGACGCCGGCTTCCATGACCGCACACGCAGCGGCGAGCTGGTGTCGCGGCTGACCGCGGACGCCGAACTGCTGCGCAGCGTGGTCGGCTCCAGCATGTCGGTCGCGCTGCGCAGCGCGGTTACCGTGGTCGGCAGCGTGGCGATGCTGTTCGTCACCAGCCCGCGGCTGGCGAGCTACGCGCTGATCGGCATTCCGCTGGCGGTGCTGCCGATCGTCGCCGGCGGCCGCCGGCTGTCGAAGGTCTCGCGCGCCAGCCAGGACCGCATCGCCGATGCCAATGCACTCGCCAGCGAGACACTCGGCGCGGTGCGCACCGTGCAGGCGCACGCGCGCGAGCCGTACGAGCGCAGCCGCTTCGATGGCGCGGTCGCGCGCGCGGTCGCGACCGCGCGCAAGCGCATCACCGTGCAGGCGCTGGTGACCGCAGTGGCGATCGTGCTGATCTTCGGTGCGATCACGCTGGTGCTGTGGCAGGGTGCGCACGACGTGGTCGCCGGACGGATGAGCGCCGGGACGCTGGCGCAGTTCGTGCTGTATGCGCTGATCGGTGGCGGTTCGGTCGGCGCACTCGCCGAGGTGTGGAACGAGCTGCAGCGCGCCGCCGGCGGCATGGGCCGCATCCGCGAGCTGCTGGCGGAGACGCCGCAGGTGCGCACGCCCGAGCCGGCGCGTGCGCTGCCGCGGTCGGTGCGCGGCGAAATCGCGTTCGAGAACGTCACCTTCCATTACCCGCAGCGGCCGGACCTGCCGGCGCTGGAAGGCTTCGACCTGCGCGTGCACCCGGGCGAGACGGTGGCGCTGGTCGGCCCGTCCGGCGCGGGCAAGAGCACAGTGTTCTCGCTGCTGCTGCGCTTCCACGACCCGCAGGCCGGGAGCGTCCGCATCGACGGCCACGACGTGCGCACGCTGGAGCTTGCATCGCTGCGCGAAGCGGTCGCGCTGGTGCCGCAGCAGCCGACCCTGTTCGCGGCGAGCGCGCGCGACAACATCCGCTACGGCCGCCTCGACGCCGACGAGGCCGCGTTGCGCCGCGCGATCGTGTCGGCGCATGCCGCCGAGTTTCTCGACGCGCTGCCGCAGGGCCTGGACACCGAGCTGGGCGAACGCGGCGCGCGCCTGTCGGGCGGCCAGCAGCAGCGCATCGCGATCGCACGCGCGTTCGTCAAGGACGCGCCGGTGCTGCTGCTGGACGAGGCGACCAGCGCGCTCGACGCGCACAGCGAGCGCGCGGTGCAGCAGGCGCTGGAGACGCTGATGCGTGGCCGCACCACGCTGGTGATCGCGCACCGCCTGGCCACCGTGCTGAAAGCCGACCGCATCGTGGTGATGGACCGCGGCCGCATCGTCGCCGAGGGTACCCACGACGCGCTGATGGCGCAGGGTGGCCTGTATGCCGAGCTGGCGCGGCTGCAGTTCCTCGACTGAGGCCGCTCAGGAGCTGCAGGACAGCATCGAGCAGCCCGGCCGGTCGCGCGCCCAGTCCGGCCGCCGCTGCGCGAACGCTTCGCGCCCGGGCTGGTCCTCGTACGGCCGCCGCATCACGTCGAGCAGTTCCATGATGCCGGCCGGGTCGCCCTGTTCAGCGCGGTCGATCGCCTGCTGGGCCAGGTAGTTGCGCAGCACGTAGCGCGGGTTCGCGAGCCGCATGCGCTCGCGGCGCGCGCCGCGCTCCAGCGGATCCTCGCGCAGGCGCGCGGCGTAGGCCTGCAGCCACGCGTGCACCGCATCGTCGTGGTGCGCGCGCTTGGCCGGGTCATAGAACGCGCCCTCGAACGGCGCCAGCGACGGCGCGTCGGGGTCGAAGTCGAGCAGCGCGCGGAACCACAGCGTCATGTCGACCTCGGCCTGCGCCAGCAGCACTTCGAGCGCGCGCATACGCTGCACGTCGTCGTCGCGCGCCTCCGCGAGGCCCAGCTTGCGGGCGACGTTGTCGCGGTCGCAGGCGACGTAGGTGTCGACGTAGCGCTGCAAACCCGCGTGCAGCGGATCGACCGTACCCAGCAGCGGCGCGATCGCGTTGGCGAGTTGCCCGAGGTTCCAGTACGCCACCGCCGGCTGCTGGCCGAAGCGATAGCGGCGGCCGTGGCGGTCGGTGGTGTTCGGCGTCCAGTTCGGATCGTAGTCGTCGATCCAGCCGTACGGGCCGTAGTCGATGGTCAACCCGAGGATCGACATGTTGTCGGTGTTCATCACGCCGTGCACGAAACCGACCCGCATCCAGTGCGCCATCAGCCGCGCGGTGCGCTCGCAGACCTCGGCGAACCACGCGCCGATGATCGCCTCGTCGACCGCCGCATCCGTCGCGAGGCGGGGAAAATCCCGGCGGATGCAGAACTCGACCAACCGGCGCAGCACGTCGCGCTCGCCGCGCGCGGCCGGCAGCTCGAAATTCCCGAAACGGATGAACGACGGCGCGACCCGGCACACCACCGCGCCCGGTTCCTCGCGCGGGTGGCCGTCGTAGAACATGTCGCGCACCACGCCCTCGCCGGTGCCCACCAGGCACAGCGCGCGCGTGGTCGGCACGCCGAGATGGTGCATGGCCTCGCTGCACAGGAATTCGCGGATCGACGAGCGCAGCACCGCGCGGCCGTCGGCGAAGCGCGAGTACGGGGTCAGCCCCGCGCCCTTGAGCTGCAGTTCCCAGCGGCCGCCGTCGATGCCGATGACTTCGCCGAGCGTGATCGCGCGGCCGTCGCCGAGCTGCCCGGCCCACTGGCCGAACTGGTGGCCGCCGTAGTTGGCGGCGAACGGCTGCATGCCAGGCAGCAGCTCGTTGCCGGCGAACACGTGGGCGAACCGCTCGCTGCGCACGTCGGCCTCGCTCAACCCCAGCGCCTCGGCCATCTCGCGCGACCACGCCAGCAGCACCGGCCGGGCCACGGGGGTGGGCGCCACCTTCGAATACAACGCGCGCCGTACTTCGCGCACCCCCGGGCCCTCGTGCGGATCGGCGGGCAATTCGCGCACGAACGCGTTGTCGAAACGGAAATCCATGCCCGCAGGATGCCAGAGCCGCGTTCGCCGCACGTGCAGGCGGCGCGGCCTCTGGAGCCCGGACTCACGCATTCACCGGTAGACTCAGCGCCCACGCCGGCCCCGCCGGCCTTTGCCAAGAGCGTCGCATGAGCACCGAAACCCCCGGCCCGTCGTTACGCTTCGCCGATCTCGGCCTGCCCGAGCCGGTGCTGCGCGCGCTGGTCGAGGTGGGGTACGAAACGCCATCGCCGATCCAGGCCGCGGCGCTGCCGCCGCTGCTGGAAGGGCGCGACGTGCTCGGTCAGGCGCAGACCGGCACCGGCAAGACCGCGGCATTCGCGCTGCCGATCCTCGCGCGGCTGGATCCCGCCCAGCGCGCGCCGCAGGCGCTGGTGCTCGCGCCCACCCGCGAGCTGGCGCTGCAGGTGGCCGAAGCGTTCCAGCGCTACGCGCACCACCTGCCCGGCTTCCACGTGCTGCCGATCTACGGTGGGCAGAGCTACCACCCGCAGCTGCAGGCACTCAAGCGTGGCGTGCACGTGGTGGTCGGCACGCCCGGCCGCATCATCGACCATCTCGAGCGCGGTTCGCTCGACCTGTCGCAGCTGCGCTGCCTGGTGCTCGACGAGGCCGACGAGATGCTGCGGATGGGCTTCATCGACGATGTCGAAGCGGTGCTCAAGCGCACGCCCGAGACGCGGCAGGTGGCGCTGTTCTCGGCCACGATGCCGCCGCCGATCCGCCGCATCGCGCAGACGTATCTGAAAGATCCGGTGGAGATCGCGATCAAGGCGAAGACCACCACCGCGGCCAACATCCGCCAGCGCTACTGGGCGGTGAGCGGCGTGCACAAGCTCGATGCGCTCACCCGCATCATTGAGGCCGAGCCGTTCGACGCCATGATCGTGTTCGTGCGCACCAAGCTCGCGACCGAGGAACTGGCGGACAAACTGGCCGCACGCGGGGTAGCGGCCGCGGCGCTCAACGGCGACGTGCCGCAGGCGCAGCGCGAGAAAACTGTCAACCAGCTGCGCGAAGGGAAGATCGACGTGCTGGTCGCCACCGACGTCGCCGCGCGCGGGCTCGACGTGGAGCGCATCAGCCACGTCGTCAACTACGACATCCCGTACGACACCGAGAGCTACGTGCACCGGATCGGCCGCACCGGCCGCGCCGGCCGCGCCGGCGAGGCGATCCTGTTCGTGGCGCCGCGCGAACGCGGCATGCTGCGCGCGATCGAGCGTGCGACGCGGCAGCCGATCGAACCGATGACGTTGCCAAGCGCGGAGGCGGTCAACGACCAGCGCGTCGCACGCTTCCTCGACCGCATCACCGGCGCGCTGGAAGCCAGCGACCTGGACGTGTTCCGCAATCTGGTCGAGCGCTACGAGCGCGAGCGCAACGTCCCGATGGTGGAAGTGGCCGCGGCGCTGGCCAAGCTGGTGCAGGGCGACATGCCGCTGCTGCTCGATGCCACCGCCGAGGAACTGCGGCCGCACCGCGACGCCACGCGCCCGCCGCGCGAGGCACGCGACGGCGACGGGCGGGCGCCGCGCAAGCCGCGCGAAGACGGCGAGCGCCCGCGCGTGCGCAACCTCGGCGAGGCCGCGTTCGAGGACGACGGCACACGGCGTCCGCGCCCGCAGCGCGAGCGTGCCGCGCCGGAAGCCGGCATGGAGACGTTCCGCATCGAGGTCGGCCACGTGCACGGGGTCAAGCCGGCCAACATCGTCGGCGCGATCGCCAACGAGGCGGAGCTCGAGAGCCGCTACATCGGCCGCATCGACATCCGCGACGACCACAGCCTGGTCGACCTGCCGGAAGGCATGCCGCGCGAGGTGATGGAGCACCTCAAGCGCGTGCGCGTTGCCGGCCAGCCGCTGCGCATCCGCCGGGCCGATGCGCCCCGCCCCGGGCCGCGCAAGCCCTACAAGCCGCGCGGCACCCAGCGCGGCTGAGCCCCACCGCGCGCAGGAGCGGCTTCAGCCGCGACCATCTTCCCGACTCCTGGCTACCGCTTCGCACTCAGCGCGCGCCGCAGGTTGGCCCGCGCCTGCGCGTCCAACCGCGCGTGGAAGAAGTCGCTGAGAAAGATCCGTTCGCGCGCCAGCAGCGACTTGAGGAACCCGCGCCGGCGGATGCGGTAGAGCAGCGCCGGCACGTGGCGGTATTCGCGCGCGATCGCCTGGTCGTACGCGTCGAAGCGGTCCGCCGGCGCGCCCAGGATCGCCATGTCGCAGTCCAGGAACAACGCTGTCTCGGCGTCGACCTCGTCCACTGCCAGCGTGCCGTGGCGCGCGGTCAGCTCGATCAGCCGGGCGACGCGCTCGGCATCCACGCTGGCGTCCGGCAGCCAGCGCGCGATCGCCTCGCGCGCCAGCTGCGCCGAGCGCGCCTCGTTGTCGGCGCGCCGCGGCTCGTAGATCGCGTCGTGATAGAGCACCGCCAGCCACACCTCACGCGGCTGCCGCCAGCCCGGGCCCGCGGCCACGTCGTGGTAATGCGCCAGCACCTCCTCGACGTGGCCGAAGTGGTGGTAGGCGCGCGGCGGCGTGGCATAGGCCGCGTGCAGCGCCTGCCATTGGGCATCCGGCAATGCGAGCGGATCGTGCATGCGCGGCTTCCGGTGTCGTGCGCGTCTGCCCGTCGGCGGCAGCCGCAGCGTGCCACCCGCCGCGACGTCGGTCGCGACGGGCTCCCGTGGGTTTACTTCGCGGCCTTGCGGCGCGCGGTCCAGGCGTCGATGTGCGCTTCCAGCGCCTGCAGCGGCACCGAGCCGGTGACCAGCACCTCGTCGTTGAACTCGCGCAGGTCGAAGCGCGAACCGAGTTCGCGGCTGGCGCGCTCGCGCAGCTCGGAGATCTTGAGCTGGCCGATCTTGTACGCCAGCGCCTGGCCCGGCCAGACGATGTAGCGGTCGATCTCGTTGACGACGTCCTGCTCGGTCTTCGGCGCGTTTTCCATGAAGAACTTGATAGCGCGCTCCCGACTCCAGCCCTTGCTGTGCATGCCGGTGTCGACCACCAGTCGCACCGCGCGCCACATGTCGTAGGCGAGCTGGCCCATGCGGTCGTACGGATCGGCGTACAGGCCCATGTCGTAGCCGAGCCGCTCGGCGTACAGCGCCCAACCCTCGCTGTAGGCGGTGAAGTAGCCGACGCGACGGAACATCGGCACGCTCTCGAGCTCCATGCCGCGGGCGAACTGGAAGTGGTGGCCCGGCACCGCCTCGTGCAGCGACAGCGCCAACATCTCCCACTTCGGACGCGCTTCCGGCTTGTACAGGTTGACGTAGTAGTAGCCCGGACGCGTGCCGTCGATCGAGCCGCCCTGGTAGTACGCGGTGGTGGTGTCCGGCGCGATGTTGTCCGGGATCGGGCGCACCCCGTACGGCAGCCGCGGGATGGTCTTGAACGCCTTCACCAGCTCCGGGTCGATGCGCTTGGACATCGCCTGGTAGGCGACGAACAGCTCCTCCGGCGTCTTGTAGAAGAACTTCGGATCGGTGCGCAGGTGGTCGAAGAACTGCGCCAGCGTGCCCTTGAAACCGACCTCGGCCTTGATCTTCTCCATCTCGGCGCGGATGCGCGCCACTTCCTTCAGGCCGATCTCGTGGATCTGGTCGGCGGTGAGTTCGGTGGTGGTGAAGCTGCGCGCGAGGAAGTCGTAATAGGCCTTGCCGTTGGGCAGGTCGGCGGCGGCGATGGTCTCTCGCGTGTTCGGCAGGTACTCCTGCTCGAAAAACCGCAGGAACTCGCGGTACGCCGGCACGACGGTCTCGGCGATCACCTTGCGCGCCTCGGCGGTCAGGCGGTCGCGTTCGGCTTGCGGCATCGCGTCGGGGAACTTCGCGAACGGCTTGAAGAACGGACTGCGCGCCGGATCGTCGACGATCTGCGCCCGGATCTGCGCCGGGATGCGCTGCATCAGCACGCGCGGCGCGGTATTGCCGGCTTTGACGCCCTCCTGCAGCAGCACGGTGGTCTGCGCGATCAGCGTCGGCAGCGCGCGCATGCGCTTCAGCCAGTCCTCGTAATCCTTGGCGGTGTTGAACGGCAGCAGCTCGACGATGTCCTCGGCGTTCTGCACGCCGCCGCGCTGGCTGATCGGACGCAGGTACTCGCGGAACTGCTGGCGCTCCACCGCGTTGCGCAGCTGCCACAGCATCACGTCGTAGTGCAGGCGGTCGGTTTCCGACAGCGCGCCGCGATCGATCGCCTGCAGCCGCTTGAGCGCCTCGCGGTCTTCCGCCTGCCGGCGCTCGATCGCCGCGAGGCTGACGTCGGTCCAGCGGTCGTTGTAGCGGAAGTCGCCGTAATAGGCCGCCCGCTCCGGGTCCTCGCGCATCCAGCGCTCCCACTGCTCCTCGAAGAAGCGGTGCAGCGCGCGGGTGGCGGCGTTCTGCTCGGCGGCAGGCGCGCGCGGCGCGGCGGTCTGCGCGAGCGCCGGGGTGGCGGCGAACGCGGTGCACAGCGCGACGGCAAGCAGGCTGGGACGGATCATGCGGGTGGCTCCGTATCGGCGAGGCGCCGAGTCTAGCGGCAGCCGCTCGACGCCGGCACATGCCGTTGGTTCGCGGGCACCCACATGCCACCGACGCGCGGGCCGGTAGCGTGACCGGCGTCAATCGCGGAGCCCATCATGCGTGCCCTCCTCGTCCGTGCCGGCCTGCTGGCCCTGCTGGGCAGCGCGGCGGCCTGTTCCGGCAGCGGCAGCTCGCCGCCGGACACCACGCCGGCCGGCACGCCGGAGACCCCGCGCACCAATGCCCTGGAAGCGGGCGCCGCGCTGCTGCAGAACGACGGCCCGCTCGCCAAGCTCGACGTAGTGCTGGTCGGCTTCCATCCGCTCAAGGATGCGCCGCTGCACCAGATGGAAGCGCACCATTACTGCCGCCAGGTCAACCAGGATTTCGCGCAGTGCGTGCTGTTCGACGGCAACACCGAGGACGCCAACCTCAACGGCATCGAATACATCATCTCCGAGCGGCTGTTCGCCACGCTTCCGGCCGAGGAGCGCGCTTACTGGCACCCGCACAACGGCGAGATCCTGTCGGGGCAGCTGATCGCGCCGAACCTGCCGCGCGCGGCCGAGCATGCGCTGATGCGCGACAAGATCAACAGCTACGGCAAGACCTGGCACACCTGGCTCACCCGCCACGACGAGCACGTCGGCACACCGCTGCCGTTGGGCCCGGCGCGGCTGGCGTGGTCGTTCAATCGCGAGGGCGAGCTCGACCCGTCGATGCTCGCCGAGCGCGACCGCCGCTTCCGCATGGACAGCGCCGAGCGCGCACGCGCGCGTGCGGACCTGCGCTCGCTTGCCAGGCCGCAGGCGGGCGTGGACGCGCTGCACGGCCGCTTTCCGCGCCCGACCCGGCCGATTCCCGGCGTGCGCGACGCCGCCGGCACCGCGCCGGCGCGCTGAGCGATCAGTCCGACTGCAGCGGACCGCGTGGCGCGCGCTCGTCCGCGCCGGCATCGACGGCGTCGTCGTAGCCGCCGGCCACGCCCTTGCCGTGACGGTCGCGCTGCCCGTCCTCGATCCGCTCGCCGAGCTCGTCCGGGTTGTCGCCCTGCAGGCGCTGATCCAGCGCACCGGCGCCGGTCGGGTGGCGCAGCCCCTCGCGCTGCCCGCCGGCCTGCGCGCCGCCGCGACCGGAATCGTTCGCCGAACCGCTGTCGCGTGCCGTCATGACTGCCGTCCTCCTCGTCGAAAGCCGCAGGCTGCCACGCGGTGTGTGGTCGCGGCGCCAACCGCGGATCGCAGGCATGAAAAAAGCGGGCCGAAGCCCGCTTCTTTCGTCACGAGGAACCGCGCGGCTTACGCCGACGGCAGGCCCTCGCCTTCCTCGACGGCCTTCATCGACAGGCGGATGCGGCCCTGCTTGTCGACTTCCAGCACTTTGACCTTCACCACGTCGCCTTCCTTGAGCTTGTCGGACACCTTCTCGACGCGCTCGTTGGAGATCTGCGAGACGTGCACCAGGCCGTCCTTGCCCGGCAGGATGGTGACGAACGCACCGAAGTCCATGATCTTGACGACCTTGCCCTCGTAGATGCGGCCGGGCTCGACGTCGGAGACGATCTGCTCGATGCGCGCCTTGGCGGCCTGCGCCGCGGCGGCGTTGACCGAGGCGATGACGATCGTGCCGTCGTCCTGGATGTCGATCTGGGTGCCGGTGTCCTTGGTGATGCCCTGGATGGTGGCACCGCCCTTGCCGATCACCTCGCGGATCTTGTCCGGATGGATCTTCATGGTCAGCAGGCGCGGCGCGTACTCGGACAGCTCCGAACGCGGCGCGCTCAGCGCCTTGGCCATCTCGCCGAGGATGTGCAGGCGGCCCTGCTTGGCCTGGGCCAGCGCGATCCGCATGATCTCCTCGGTGATGCCCTGGATCTTGATGTCCATCTGCAGGGCGGTCACGCCGTCCTGGGTGCCGGCCACCTTGAAGTCCATGTCGCCGAGGTGATCCTCGTCGCCGAGGATGTCCGACAGCACGACGAACTGGTCGCCTTCCTTCACCAGGCCCATCGCGATGCCGGCGACCGGCGCCTTGATCGGCACGCCGGCATCCATCAGCGCGAGCGACGAACCACACACCGAGGCCATCGACGAGGAGCCGTTCGACTCGGTGATCTCGGAGACCACGCGCACGGTGTACGGGAACTCCTCGATGGTCGGCATCACCGCCAGCACGCCGCGCTTGGCGAGACGGCCGTGGCCGATCTCACGCCGCTTCGGCGCCAGCATGCGGCCGACCTCGCCCACCGAGTACGGCGGGAAGTTGTAGTGGAACAGGAAGTGTTCCTTGTACTCGCCGGCGACGGCATCGATGATCTGCGCGTCGCGCGCGGTACCGAGCGTGGCGACCACGATCGCCTGCGTCTCGCCGCGAGTGAACATCGCCGAGCCGTGGGTGCGCGGCAGCACACTCACCTTGGAAGTGATCGGACGGACGGTGTCGAGCGCACGACCGTCGATGCGGACCTTGCTGCTCAGCACCGACTGGCGCATGGTCTGGTACTCGAGCTCGCCGAACTCCTTGGTCAGCTCGGCCGGGTTCCAGCCGTTTGCCTCGCACTGCGGCAGCAGCGACTCGACCACCTGCTTGCGCAGCTCGCCGATCGCCTGGCGACGCTCCTGCTTGTTGCGGATCTGGAACGCGTCGGCGAGACGGCTGCCGATCGCGCCCTTGAGCGCATCGATCAGCGCCTGGTTCTTGGCCGGCGGCTGCCAGTCCCACGGCTGCACGCCGGCTTCGGCGACGAGCTCGTTGATGGCCTGGATCGCCACCTGCATCTCGCGGTGGCCGAACATCACCGCACCCAGCATCACCTCTTCGGACAGCATCTTCGCTTCCGACTCGACCATCAGCACCGCGTCCTTGGTGCCGGCGACCACGAGCTCGAGGTCGGAGCCCTGCAGATCGGTGGTGGTCGGGTTGAGGATGTACTGGCCGTTCTTGTAGCCGACCTTCGCGGCACCGATCGGGCCCTGGAACGGGCAGCCGGTGAGCGCGAGCGCTGCGGAGGCGCCGATCAGCGCCGGGATGTCGCCGTCGATTTCCGGATTGAGCGACATCAGCGTCGCGATAATCTGGACTTCGTTCTTGAAGTCCTCCGGGAACAGCGGCCGGATCGGACGGTCGATCAGGCGCGAGATGAGGGTTTCCTTCTCCGTCGCACGGCCTTCGCGCTTGAAGAAGCCGCCGGGAATGCGGCCGCCGGCGTAGAACTTCTCCTGGTAATCGACGGTGAGCGGGAAGAAGTCCTGGCCTTCGCGCGCGGTACGGGCCGCCACGGCGGTGACCAGCAGCACGGTGCCGTCGACGCTGATCATGACCGCGCCGCCCGCCTGGCGGGCGACCTCGCCGGTCTCCAGCGTGACCTGATGCTTGCCGTACTGGAAGGTCTTGGTGATTTTCGCCACGTGTCTTTTTCCTTCGGTTGATTCCGCCGCGGACCCCTGCCCGCCGCGGTCGGCCCTCACGATGAGGACCTCAAAAACGAACCGCGGCGCATCGCTGCGCCGCGGCTGGATCGTGGATCAACGGCGCAGACCGAGCTTCTCGATCAGGGCCTTGTAGCGCTCGTTGTCCTTGCGCTTGAGGTAGTCGAGCAGGCTGCGACGGCGGTTGACCATCTGCAGCAGGCCACGACGGCTGTGGTGGTCCTGCTTGTGGGTCTTGAAGTGCTCGGTCAGCTGCTCGATGCGCGCGGTGAGCAGGGCGACCTGCACTTCCGGCGAGCCGGTGTCGTTCGCCGCACGCTTGTGTTCTTCGATGATCTTGCCGGTATCGATGGCCATGTAAACGGTCTCGTAGACGCGGAACCCGCAGGAACGGACGCCACGGCCGGGCCGTGGACGACGCACCGCATGGTTCGCCGCTGGTGCTGAAGGGAAGTTGCGAAGTGCTTGAAAAAGCGGCGGAAGTGTACCAGACCCCCCGACCCGTTGGCGACCTCCGCGGATCCGGAACCTACGCCACCGCCCAGCGGAACAGCCGCTGCGGCGCCAGCCGGCCTGCCACATCCGCGTGCGCGAGGCCCAGGCAGCGGCCGTCTTCGGCGAACACCGCGACCGTGCCCGCGGGCGTGCCGGGCGGCGCCGGCACCGCCTGGCCCTGCCCGAGCCGGCGCGCGTGAGCGGGATCGAGGTCCGCGCGCGGGAAAGCGGCCAGCCCGTGTTCGACCGGCAGCAGGCACGCGTCGAGCGCCGCCTCGTCCTGCGCGCCCCAGGCCTCCAGCTGCTCGAGGGTGAACATCCGGGGCTGCCGGAACGGTTCCACCCACAGCCGGCGCAGCTGCGCCACGTGCGCGCCGCAGCCGAGCGCCTCGCCGAGATCGCGCACCAGGCTGCGCACGTAGGTGCCGGATCCGCACTCGACGTGCAGCCGCAGCGTGTCGCCGGCGCGGGCAAGCAGCTCGAGCCGGTACACCTCGACCTCGCGCACCGGCGCCTCGACCGCCTCGCCGCGGCGCGCGCGTGCGTACAGCGCCTCGCCGCCCTGCTTGAGCGCGGAGTAAATCGGCGCGCGCTGCGCGATGCGGCCGCGCAACGGCGCGAGCGCCTGCTCGACCATCGCATCGGTCAACGCAGGCACGGCCCGCTCGCGCAGCGGCTGGCCGTCGGCATCGTCGGTGTCGGTGGTAATGCCGAGCCGCGCCACGGTTTCGTAGGCCTTGCGCGAACCCAGCAGCAGCCCGGCGATCTTGGTCGCCTCGCCGAAGCAGACCGGCAGCAGCCCGGTCGCCAGCGGATCGAGGCTGCCGGTGTGGCCGGCCTTCTCGGCACGGAACAGCCGCCGTGCGCGCTGCAGCGCCTGGTTGGAACTCAGCCCCTGCGGCTTGTCGAGCAGCAGCAGGCCATCGAGCGGGCGGTAGCGCGACATGGACACGCGGATCGGGGGACGGTGCGGCGCGCGCCGCGCGGCTCAGTCGCTGTCGGACGGACCGAGGTCGCGCAACAGCGCGTCGATGCGCTCGCCGCGGTCGACCGAATCGTCGTAATGGAAGTGCAGCTCGGGGATCTGGCGGATCTTCAGCATGCGGCCGAGCTCGCGGCGGAACTCCTTCGCCAGACCCTGCAGTGCCTTCACCGCCTCCGTGGCGCGCTCGGGCTGCAGCGCGGTGACGTACACACGCGCATGCGACAGGTCGCGGCTGATCTCGACGTCGGACACGCTGACCATCGGCAGCCCCTCCTCGCGCACGGCCGCATGCACCAGCGTGCCCAGTTCTCGGCGGAACTGCGCGGACAGGCGGTCGGTGCGGTTGAACGACTTGGCGGGCATGGGCGACGGAACTGGAAGGAAACCGGGGATTCGACGACGTTAGCGGGGCCAGCCGGGACCCGGTGTCACGGATCCCGACTGCCGACTCCCGGCTCGCGTGCTCACAGCGTGCGCGCGACCTCGATGCGCTCGTAGCACTCGATCTTGTCGCCGACCTTGACGTCGTTGTACGCCTTGACGCCGATACCGCACTCGGTGCCCACGCGCACTTCGTCGACGTTCTCCTTGAAGCGGCGCAGCGACTCGAGTTCACCCTCGAAGATCACCGTGTTCTCGCGCAGCACGCGGATCGGCTTGCCGCGGCGGATGACGCCCTCGACCACGATCGAGCCCGCGATCGCACCGAACTTCGAGCTGCGGAACACGTCGCGCACCTCGGCGGTGCCGATGATCTCCTCGCGGATCTCGGTGCCGAGCACGCCGGACGCGATCTGCTTCACCTGGTCGATCACGTCATAGATGATCGAGAAGTAGCGCAGGTCGACGCCGTGGTTCTCGATCACCTTGCGCGCGGAGGCGTCGGCGCGGACGTTGAAGCCGATGACGGTCGCCTTCGACGTGGCCGCCAGCATCGCGTCGGATTCGGTGATGCCGCCGACGCCGGAGCCGATCACGTTGATGCGGATCTGCTCGTTGGACAGGCCGGTCAGTGCCTCGCGCAGGGCCTGCATCGAGCCGTGCACGTCGGCCTTGACCAGCAGATTGAGTGTCAGCTGGCCCTCGCCCTGACCCATCTGCGCCAGCACGTCTTCCATGCGGTTGCCGGCCTGGGCCACCAGGCGCGACTCGCGGCGCTTGGCGTCGCGCTGCTGGGCGACGTCCTTGGCCAGCCGCTCGTCCTCGACCACCACGAAGTCGTCGCCGGCCTCGGGCACGCCGGAGAGACCCAGCACCTGCACCGGGATCGACGGGCCGGCGTCCTGCACCTGCTGGCCGCTCTCGTTGAACAACGCGCGCACGCGACCGTACTGCACGCCGCAGACCATGTAGTCGCCACGGCTGAGCACGCCCTGCTGGACCAGCACGGTGGCGACCGGACCGCGGCCCTTGTCGAGCGCGGACTCGAGCACGGTGCCGGTGGCGCGGCCGTCGGCGACCGCGCGCAGGTCGAGCACTTCGGCCTGCAGCAAGATCTTGTCGAGCAGGTCGTCGATGCCCTGGCCGGTCTTGGCCGACACTTCGGCCACCTGCACGTCGCCGCCGAAATCCTCGGCGACCACGTCGTACGTCAGCAGTTCGTTCTTCACCCGCAGCGGGTCGGCGTCGGACTTGTCGACCTTGTTCACCGCGACGACGATCGGCACGCCGGCCGCCTTCGCATGCTGGATCGCTTCGGCCGTCTGCGGCTTGACGCCGTCGTCGGCGGCGACCACCAGCACGACGATGTCGGTGACCTTGGCGCCGCGCGCGCGCATCGCCGAGAACGCGGCGTGGCCCGGCGTGTCGAGGAAGCTGATTACGCCCTTCGGCGTGGTCACGTGGTACGCGCCGATGTGCTGGGTGATGCCACCGGCCTCACCCGCGGCGACGCGGGTGCGGCGGATGTGGTCGAGCAGCGAGGTCTTGCCGTGGTCGACGTGGCCCATGATGGTGACCACCGGCGGACGCGGCTTCTTCTCGCCCTGGGTCTCCTCCACGTGCGCGAGCAGCGCGGTCTCGGCATCGGCGTCGCTGGCGCGCACCGCCTTGTGGCCGAGCTCCTCGGTGACCAGCACCGCGGTGTCGTGGTCGATCACCTGGTTGATGGTCGCCATGACGCCCATCTTGAACAGTGCCTTGACCACGTCGCCGCCCTTCATCGCGAGCTTCTGCGCGAGGTCGGCGACGGTGATGGTGTCGCCGATGGCGACTTCGCGCACGACCGGCGCGGTCGGACGCGAGAAGCCGTGCTGGCCTGCGCCGGCGCGGGTCGGCTCGGGACGCCGGTTCTTCGGCTTGGCGCGCATGCTGCTGGTGCGGCGCGCGCGCTCGGACGCGCTCAGGTGCAGCTGGCCGGCGAAACGGCTGACCGTCTCGTCGTCCTCGACCTCGGTCACCATCACGTGCGAGCCGCGATGCTTGTGGCCGGTGCTCGGGCCGCGGCGGTCGTCCGCCGGCGCCTTCGGCGGCGGGGCCTTGTGCACGGTCTTGCGCGCGGTCGCCGGGCGCTCGCGCGTCTCCTCGCCATCGCCGCGGGCGGCGCCGGCGCGCGCGGCGGCCTCGGCCTCCTCGGCGGCACGGCGCGCGGCTTCCTCGGCCTCGCGACGGGCGCGCTCGGCCTCCTCGGCGCGGCGACGGTCCTCTTCGGCCAGGCGCTGCTGCTCGGCGAGGTTGCGCTGCTTGGATTCCTCCAGCTTGCGCAGGATTTCCGCGCGCTCCTCGTCCACCGGATCGGCGTTCGGCACTTCCGCCGGCTTCACCAGCGTGACCTTCTTGCGCACCACCACGTCGACCGTCTGGCGGTTCTTGCCGCCGCCGACGGTAATCTCCTGCTTGCGGCTGCGGTTCAGCGTGATCTTGCGCGGCGCGGCCTCTTCGGCAGGCCGCTCGGCCTTGCCGTGGGTGCGGCGCAGAAAGCCCAGCAGCTTGACCTTCTCGGTACTGGTCACGACCTGGTCGGGGCCGCTGAACGTCATGCCGGCCTCGGCCAGCTGTTCGAGCAGCTTCTCGACCGGCGTGTTCACCAGTTCGGCCAGCTTGCGGATCGTGGTTTGCTGCGACATTCGGATTCCATTTCAGCGGGCCGCCGCGGGGGCGGCGGCCGGAAGGAGGTGGATTCTAGCCTGCGGGTCGGAAACGGGGCGCCGTGGCCGGCGCCCGCGCCGGGACCGTTCATTCGAACCAGTGCCGGCGTGCCTCCATGATCAGCGCCGCAGCGCGCGCCTCGTCGAGACCCTCGATGTCGGCGATCTCGTCGGTGGCCTGCTCGGCCAGCTCGTCGCGGGTGCGGATGCCGCGCTCGGCCAGCGCGTACGCGGTTGCCTCATCCATGCCGGGCAGTTCCAGCAGGTCCTCGGCCGGCTGGTTCTCCTCCAGCTTCTCCTCGGCGGCCAGCGCCTCGTTGAGCAGCGCATCGCGGGCGCGCGCACGCAGCTCTTCGACGATGTCCTCGTCGAAGCCTTCCACCGCGAGCAGCTCGCCGACCGGCACGTACGCGATCTCCTCGACCGTGGAGAAGCCTTCCGACACCAGGATGCCGGCGATCTCCTCGTCCACCTCGAGCTTGTCCATGAACAGCTGGCGCGCGGCGGCCTGCTCGGCCTCGCTCTTGGCCTGCACCTGGTCGGCGGTCATCACGTTGAGCTGCCAGCCGGTCAGGCGGCTGGCGAGGCGCACGTTCTGGCCGCCCTTGCCGATCGCCTGCGCCAGGCGCTCCTCGGCGACAGCAAGGTCCATCGAGTGCTTGTCCTCGTCGACGACGATCGACTGCACCTCGGCCGGCGCCATCGCGTTGATCACGAACTGCGCCGGATTGTCCGACCACAGCACGATGTCGACGCGCTCGCCGTTGAGCTCGTTGCTGACCGCCTGCACGCGCGAGCCGCGCATGCCGATGCACGCGCCGATCGGATCGGTGCGGTTATCGTGGGCGATCACCGCGATCTTGGCGCGGTCGCCGGGGTCGCGCGCGCAGGCGCGGATCGACACCAGGCCCTGGCCGACTTCCGGCACCTCGAGCTTGAACAGCTCCATCATGAATTCGGGCGCCGCGCGGCTGATGAACAGCTGCGGCCCGCGCGGTTCGCTGCGCACGTCGTACAGGTAGCCGCGCACGCGATCGCCGGTGCGCAGGATGTCGCGCGGAATGCCCTTGTCCTTCGGGATGATCGCTTCGGCATTGCCGCCGAGGTCGACATAGATGTTGCCGCGCTCCACGCGCTTGACCACGCCGGTGACCAGCTCGCCGACGCGATCCTTCCAGGCGTCGACCACCTGCTGGCGCTCGGCCTCGCGCACGCGCTGCACGATCACCTGCTTGGCGGCCTGCGCGGCAATGCGGCCGAACTCCGGGTTTTCGATCTGCTCCTCGATGTAGTCGCCGATCTCGACGCCTTCGGCTTCGTCGACGGCATCCATCATGCGGATCTGGCGATCCGGCGACTCCATCACCGCATCGTCGGGCACCACTTCCCAGCGCCGGAACGTCTGGTAGCTGCCGTCCTTGCGGTCGATCTGCACGCGCACGGCAACGTCCTGGTCGGGATAGCGCTTCTTCGCCGCCGAGGCGAGCGCCGCCTCCATCGCCTCGAAGATCACCTCACGCGGCACGCCCTTCTCGTTGGCCACCGCATCGACCACCAGCAACAGTTCCTTGCTCATTCGGATACCCTGCAGAAACTTCTATTGATTCGTTTCGGATGCCTCGGGTCGCCCCCCGCATCCCCCGCCCCTCGATCGAGAGGGGTTCAGAACGGCTTGTTCACCCGGCTCGACGTGACCGGCGCTGCGCAGCTGCGGCTAGATGCCATCGCCCGTCTCCCGCTTGCCCGTTTTCGCGCCGCCGGCGGGCTTCTTCGCACCCTTGCCGGCGCCGTAACCGAGCGCATCCCAGTCGGGCACAAGCCGCGCCTTGTCGATGTTGTCGGCGGCCACCGGGAATTCGCGCCCGTCGAGCTCAAACACCACGGTGTCGCCCTGCACGCGCAGGATCCGGCCTTGCAGGCGACGCCGGCCGTCCTGCGGCAGCTTCAGGTTGACCTTCGCCGACTCGCCGACGAAGCGCTCGAACTGGGCCAGCGTGAACAGCGGCCGGTCGATGCCCGGGGAGGACACTTCCAGCGTGTAGTTGCCGCTGATCGGATCGGCTACGTCCAGTTGCGCCGACACCTCGCGGCTGACGCGCTCGCAGTCGTCGATCGTCACCTGCGGCGACGCGTCGGCATCCCCGTCGGTCTGCGCGGCCGGCACGTCGATGTACAGCCGCAGCACGCCGCCGCCGGGCGCGGTCAGGTATTCCACGCCCAGCAGTTCCAGTCCCAGCGCCGACACGGTCGGCGCCAACAGGCTGGCGATTTCGCTGGCTTTGTCCGCCACAGCCACTCCACGGATCGGGGCGCGAAACGCGCACGGTAAAAAACGAAAAAGGGCCCGTTCGGGCCCCTTGTCCATACTACTGGATGTCGGTGCATGCGCGCCCAACCACCGGCCCGCATGCAAGCCCGAGCTTGGCACAAAGACCGCAAAGGTCCCCGGCCGAAGCTGGTGGCGGAAGCCCGCGGCCGGCCGCGGTCGGCGCCGGCTGTCGCGTCTTCCGCCGCAACAGCCGCGCATGATAGCGGCGAGCGCCCAAGGGGCGCAAGGCGCTCTCCCGGCTCAGTCGCCCGGGCGCCAGCCGCTCGCCTGCAGGATGCCGTCCGGGTCCCGAAGCGCCAACAGGGTCTCTAGCGCCGCACGCTTGTCCGCGGCCTGATGGTAGTAACGGCGCGCGATCCGCCAGCCGACCCAGTAGCCGAGGTCGCCGGGCGCCTCACGGGTGCCGCGCCCGTTGTACAGCCAAGCCTGCAGGTCGCGCCGGTGGCGGTCGCGCAGGAACGCCTCGCCCAGCTCGCGTTCGCGACCGCGCGTCCATTCCGGCAGGTGATGGTTCGAGATGCGCCCGCTGATGAGCTCTGCGACAAGCTCGGCGACGCCCTCGCGCAGCGAGGCCTCCAGCACGGTCGGCGACGGCGAGTCGGCCCCCTGTTGGGTATGCCCGTACTCGTGGGCGATCAGGTGGACCAGACGGTCCTCCGGCGTTTCGTCCGCCTCGGCCGTGGTGCACGCCACTTCGAGCCCGATGATGACGCCGACATCGCCGACCGTCCCGCCGCTGGTGCCACGCCCGACCACTACCGTGATCGGCGGCTGCCACCCGCCCGGGCGCAATGTGGCCAGCTCTTCCAATGCCCGAGCCAGCCGCTGCCGCACGCCCGGCAACGCCGCCATGCAGTGGCGCGCGCCGGCATACACCTCCGGCCGCTTGGCGATCGCAGCCGCCAGCCGTTCGGCGGACACGATGCGGTTCGGGATGAACGCACGCAGGCCGGGCGTGCCGGGATCCAGATAGTCGCGCTGCAGCGTCGCCTCGCCGGGCGCACCGCCCGCTGCGTCGTAGACGGCGTAGAAGCGCTCGACGTCCGCCGTGACGATGTCGGGCGCGTGCGCCGCCGCGCAACCGGCATGCATCAGGCAGAGGACGACGAAGATCAGGCGGGACAGGTACACAAGCAGCCTCTGGCGACGGCGAGGCGCATCCTGGACCGGCCTGGCGGGGGCGTCAACGCGACATTCCCGGACGCACGCGGCGGCTCGTTGCAGCGGCCACGGCGGCGCCAGAAAGACGAACGGCGCGACCGTTGCCGATCGCGCCGTCGTGATGTGGTAGCGGGGGCAGGATTTGAACCTGCGACCTTCGGGTTATGAGCCCGACGAGCTGCCAGACTGCTCCACCCCGCAGCAGGAGCGGAATTATGACAACGCCGACGCGGCAATGCAACAGCATGTGCGACGAACGCGTCGCGCGTGCATGCGCGCTTCAGCAACGCAAAAGCCCGGCGTTGCCGGGCTTTCGCACGTTCCGCGATGCGGGGCCGATCAGCCGAACGCCCGCTGGCACCACGCCCAGATCGGATTCCACGCCAGGCCGAGCGCCAGCAGCGCCAGTGCGTTGACGCCGAACACGACGCGCAGCGGCCGGTGCGCACTCGGCGCCTGCACCGGCCCTTCCGGCTCGTCGAAGTACATCGCTTTGACGATGCGCAGGTAGTAGTACGCGCCGACCACCGCGAACACCACGCCGACCAGCGCCAGCCACAGCATGCCTCCTTCGACCGCTGCGCGGATCACCGCGAGCTTGGCCCAGAAACCAAGGAACGGCGGCAGGCCCGCCAGCGACGCCATCACGCACAGCACCAGCGCGGCCAGCCACGGGCTGCGCGCGTTGAGGCCCTTGTAATCGGCGACTTCGTCGGCCTCGAAGCCGCGGTTGGCGAGCACGACGATCACGCCGAACGCCGCCACCGACATCAGCGCGTAGCTGATCGCGTAGAACAGCGCGGCTGCGAAACCCTGCGCGCCGCCGCCGGCAAGGCCGAGAAACAGGAAGCCTACGTGCGAGACGGTCGAGTACGCGAGCAGCCGCTTGAAGTTGCTCTGCACCAGCGCGCTGAGGTTACCGATCGCCAGCGACGCCACCGCGAGCCCGGCCAGCAGCAGGCGCCAGCGGTCGTCGAGCGGACCGGCGGCGACCTCGAGCACGCGGTAGGCCATCGCGAACGTCGCCAGCTTCGGCGCAGAGCCGATGAACAGCGTCACCGGGGTCGGCGCGCCGTGGTAAACATCCGGCAGCCACATGTGGAACGGCGCAGCGCCGAACTTGAACGCGATGCCGGCCACCGCGAACACCACGCCGGTCACCAGCATCGACGTCGGCTGCGCGGCAGCGATGTCGGCGACGGTGGCGAGATCCAGCGAGCCGGTCGCGCCGTAGATCAGCGACAGACCGTACAGCAGCAGGCCCGATGCCAGCGAGCCGAGCACGAAGTACTTGATCGCCGCTTCCGACGCCAGCGGACTGTCGCGGTCGATCGCGACCAGCGCATACGAACACAGCGCCAGCATCTCCAGCCCGAGGTACACCATCACCAGACTGTTGGCCGACGCCAGCAGGAACATGCCGGCCACCGCGAACAGCACCAGCACGGCGACCTCGCCCTTGTACAGCCCGCGCTCGCGCAGGAACGGCCACAGGTAGGCCATCGACAACATGGCGGTCACGCCGAGCGCGACCTTGACAACATCGGCGGCGGTGTCGCGGACGAACATGCCGCTGAGCACCACGCCGTCGCCGCCGACGCCGAACGCGGTCAGCAGCGTCGCTACCAGCAGCACGGCGACCGCCAGCACGTGGGTCACCGCGCGCCGGCGCTCGCTCACGAACAGGTCCAGCATCAGCAGCGCGAACGCGCCGCCCACGAGCACCAGCTCGGGCAACAGCGGCAGCAGCTCGGCGGCGGTGCGTGTGGTCGAGATCATGGTCAACCCTTGCGAATTCGGTAGGCGCTCAGAGCTTGGAGGTGGCGATCTGCATCGCCAGGTTGGCGATCGACGGCTCCATCAGGTCGGTCAGCGGCTTCGGCCAGACGCCGAGCAGCAGCACGCCGGCGGCGAACGCGGCGAGCACGAACGCCTCGCGCGCGTTGATGTCCTGCAGTTCGGCCACGTGCGCGTTGGCGACGTCGCCCCAGATCACCCGCTTGACCAGCCACAGCGTGTAGGCCGCGCCGAGGATCAGGGTCGTCGCCGCGGCGAACGCCACCAGCGGATGCTGCTGGAAGCTCGCCAGGATCACCATGAACTCGCCGACGAAGCCCGACGTGCCCGGCAGGCCGGAGTTGGCCATCGCGAACAGGACCACGAACGCGGCGAACCACGGCATCACGTTGGCGACGCCGCCGTAGTCCTTGATCATGCGGCTGTGCATGCGGTCGTACAGCACGCCGACGCAGGAGAACATCGCGCCCGACACGAAGCCGTGGCTGATCATCTGCACCATCGCGCCCTGCAGACCGAGCCGCGCGGCGTCGGTGTTGCCGTAGTCGCGCACCAGCGCGAACGCGATGAACGTACCGAGCGTGACGAAGCCCATGTGCGACACGGACGAGTACGCGATGAGCTTCTTCATGTCGTCCTGGACCAGCGCGACCAGACCGACGTACACCACCGCGATCAGGCTGAGCGCGATCACCAGCCACGCCCACTCCGCGCTGGCGTCCGGCACGATCGGCAGGTTGAAGCGCAGGAAGCCGTAGCCGCCGATCTTCAGCATGATCGCCGCCAGCACCACCGAACCCGCGGTCGGCGCCTCGACGTGCGCGTCCGGCAACCAGGTGTGCACCGGGAACATCGGCACCTTGACCGCGAACGCGACCAGGAACGCGAAGAAGATCCACATCTGTTCGGTGGCATCCAGCGGCAGCGCGTAGAGATCGGCCAGCTGCCAGCTGCCGCCCTTCAGGTACAGGTAGATCAGCGCCACCAGCATGAACAGCGAGCCGAGGAACGTGTACAGGAAGAACTTTACCGACGCGTACACCCGGCGCGGGCCGCCCCACACGCCGATGATGATGAACATCGGAATCAGCATGCCCTCGAAGAACACGTAGAACAGCACCGCATCGAGCGCAGCGAACACGCCGACCATCAGGCCTTCGAGGATCAGGAACGCGGCGTAGTACTGGCTGACGCGCTTGTCGACCGAACCCCACGCGCCGATCAGCACCAGCACCGAGGTGAACGTGGTCAGCCCGATCAGTGCCGCGGCGATGCCGTCGGCACCGAGGTGATAACGGATGTCGTAGGCCGCGATCCATTCGCGGTTCTCGACGAACTGCATGCCGGCGTTCGCAAGATCGAAGCCGGTGAACAGCGGCACGCTCAGCACGAGCGTGGCGGTCGCCACGAGCGTGGCGAACCAGCGCGCGGCGTTCGCACGCGAACCGAACGCGAGGGTGGCGAAGCCGCCGAGGATCGGCAGCCAGATCAGCAGGCTCAGCAAGGGCCAGGTGGTCACGTCGCGGTCCTTGGGTCAGGGCATCGAACGGATGAGCACGGCCAGCAACACGATCAGGCCGAGGATCATCGCGAACGCATAGTGGTAGAGGTAGCCGGATTGCACGCGGCGCGCCAGCCGCGCGGTCAGGTCGACCACGCGCGCGCTGCCGTTGACGAACACGCCGTCGATCACCGCGCTGTCGAAGATGCGCGACAGCCGGCCGAGCCCGACGCCGCCGCCGGCGAAGCCGTTGATCCACAGGTGGTCGAAGCCGTACTTCGCTTCCAGCACGCGCACCGGCGCGGCGAACGCTCGGCGCGCCTTCGCGGCGAGTTCCGGCTTCCAGAGGTACATCACTGTGGCCAGCGCGAACCCGGAGAACGCCATCCAGAACGTCGGCGTCACCAAACCATGCGCGGCAAACTTGAACGGGCCGTGCCACGCCTCCATGGCGATCGCCGCCAGCGGATCGCGTGCGGCGGCGACGTCGATCGCACCGAGGAAGAACGGCAGCTGCTGCACGTGGCCGAGCCAGTCGGTGCCGAACAGCATCGGCCCGGCGGTGAACATGCCGACGAAGATCGACGGAATCGCCAGCAGGATCAGCGGCAGCGTCACCACCTTCGGCGACTCGTGGGGCTCGACCGGACCGTGGTGGCCATGGTCGTCGTGCGCGTGCGCGCCGTCGCCGTGCTCGTCGGCCGCGTGCTGCAGATGCGCGTGCGATTCGTGCGCCTGCGCGCCGTGCGCATCGTGGCCGTGGGCATGCGCCTCACGGAAGCGCTCCGGGCCGTGGAACGTCAGATACAGCAGCCGGAAGCTGTAGAACGCGGTGACGAACGCGCCCAGCAGCACCGCCCAGTACGCGTAATCGGCCACCCAGCTGGTGCCGTGCGTGGAGGCGTGGTGCGCCGCCTCGATGATCGCGTCTTTCGAGTAGAACCCGGAGAACAGCGGCGTGCCGACCAGCGCGAGCGTGCCGATCAGGCTGGTCCAGTACGTGATGGGCATGTGTTTGCGCAGGCCGCCCATCTTGCGCATGTCCTGCTCGTGGTGCATGCCGATGATCACCGAGCCCGCGGCGAGGAACAGCAACGCCTTGAAGAACGCGTGCGTCATCAGGTGGTAAACTGCCGCCGAATAGGCGGACACGCCGAGCGCCACGGTCATGTAGCCCAGCTGCGACAGCGTCGAGTACGCGACGACTCGCTTGATGTCGTTCTGGACGATGCCGATCAGGCCGGTGAAGAACGCCGTAGTCGCGCCGATGAACAGCACCAGCTCGAGCGCCGTCGGGCTGAGCTCGAACAGCGGCGACATGCGCGCCACCATGAAGATGCCCGCGGTCACCATCGTCGCCGCGTGGATCAGCGCCGAGATCGGCGTCGGGCCTTCCATCGAGTCCGGCAGCCAGACGTGCAGCGGCACCTGCGCCGACTTGCCCATCGCGCCGATGAACAGGCAGATGCAGACGAACGTGATCGCCGGCCACTCGACGCCGGTCCACGCCGGCAGCGTGCGGCTGGCGATCTCGCCGGCATTCGCGAACACGGTCGCGTAGTCGAGCGAGCCCACCGCCCACAGGATGCCGGCGATGCCGAGCAGGAAGCCGAAGTCGCCGACGCGGTTGACCAGGAACGCCTTGAGGTTGGCGAACACCGCGGTCGGGCGCTTGAACCAGAACCCGATCAGCAGGTACGAGACCAGACCTACCGCCTCCCAGCCAAAGAACAGCTGCAGGAAGTTGTTGCTCATGACCAGCATGAGCATCGAGAAGGTGAACAGCGAGATATAGCTGAAGAAGCGCTGGTAGCTCGGATCGTCGGCCATGTAGCCGATGGTGTAGACGTGCACCAGCAGCGAGACGAAGGTGACCACCACCATCATCATCGCGGTCAGCCGGTCCACCATGAAGCCGACATGCGCCTGGAAGCTGCCAACCTCGAACCAGGTGTAGATGTTGGCGTTGAACGGCGCGGCGCCTTGCGCGACCAGCTGCCACAGCACGTACATCGACAGCGCGCAGCTCACGGCGACGCCGGCGATGGTCACCATATGCGCGCCGGCGCGGCCGATCCGGCGACCGAACAGCCCGGCGACGATCGCGCCGAACAGCGGCGCGAGCACGATCAGCAGCAGGTGGGTTTGGGAGATCGCCATGGTTGCGGTGATGTTCCTGTTGTGCAGGTGCGGTCCGCGCTCCGACGAACCGCGGTTCGGTTGGTGTTGCCGTACGTCGTACCCCAGAGCCGCCGGCGCGTCGGCGCCGGCTGCACCGCGTGCGTCCCGCGGCGACCAGGCTCGCGCATACCGCGCGCGCAGGTCGTTTGCTACTGCTTCCCG
>DASQMI010000051.1:0-16210 GCA_035645555.1 Lysobacter sp.
TCGCGATCCGCGAGGGTGGCCGCACGGTCGGCGCCGGCGTGGTGAGCAAGATCATCAAGTAAGCCGCTCCCCGGCCAGGCGCCCAGGCGCCTGGCCGTCGGCGCACTCGGCGAGGGCGAGTCGGCGACGACTCGCCATCGCCGTCTAAGCAACAGAGGAAAACCGGCTTTACGCCAGTAGCTCAATTGGCAGAGCAGCGGTCTCCAAAACCGCAGGTTGGGGGTTCGAGTCCCTCCTGGCGTGCCACTTCCGAGCGGTCTGTGACCGCCATGACATGAACCATCGAGACGTCCGCGCAGGACGGCGGACTCGCGAGGGGATCGCGGTTGATGAACAGCAAGGTCGAACAATCCAAGCCTGCCTCGGCCGGCGACATGGCCAAGTACGCGGCGGCTCTGCTGCTGCTGGGTGCCGGCGTGTTCGGCTACTACTGGTTCGGCCACTGGCCGACGGCGCTGCGCGCGCTGCTGGTGGTGGGTGGCCTGGTGCTCGGCGCCGGCGTGTTCCTGCTCTCCGCCAAGGGCGCCGAAACGCGTGAGTTCCTGGCAGAGTCGCGCTTCGAGCTGCGCAAGGTGGTCTGGCCGACGCGCCAGGAAGCCCTGCGCACGACCTGGGTAGTGATCGTGGTGGTGGTGCTGGTCTCGCTGCTCCTGGCCGGGTTCGATTTGGTGATCCAGGCCGGCGTGAAGTACCTGCTGGGACGGTGAGGACGATGAGCGAAGTGCAGAAGCGCTGGTACGTGGTACACGCCTATTCCGGCTTCGAGAAGTCGGTCGCGCAGGCGTTGCGCGAGCGCATCGCGCGCTACGGAATGCAGGACCGGTTCGGCGACGTGCTGGTGCCGACCGAGGAAGTGGTGGAGATGCGCTCCGGCCAGAAGCGCCGTTCCGAGCGCAAGTTCTTCCCCGGCTACGTGCTGGTGCAGATCGCGACCCACCTCGAGGGCAGCATCCCGCGGATCGACAGCGAGAGCTGGCACCTGGTCAAGGAGACGCCGAAGGTGATGGGCTTCATCGGCGGCACCGCCGACCGCCCGCTGCCGATCACTGACGCCGAGGCCGACGCGATCCTGCAGCGCGTGCAGGAAGGCGTGGAGAAGCCGAAGCCGAAGGTGTTGTTCGAGGTCGGCGAGATGGTCCGCGTCACCGACGGGCCGTTCAACGACTTCAACGGCGTGGTCGAGGAAATCAATTACGAGAAGAGCCGCCTGCGTGTGGCGGTGCTGATCTTCGGGCGTTCCACCCCGGTCGAGCTCGAGTTCGGCCAGGTCGAGAAGGCCAAGTAAGACCGCCGGGCGCCGATCGCGCTCCGGCTTCACCCAGAGGAGGAGTCACGCAGCCGCGAGGCGTGCAGACGCTAGGACTCCAGGAGAACTGAAATGGCAAAGAAAGTCGTCGGTTACATCAAGCTGCAGGTCAAGGCCGGCCAGGCCAACCCGTCGCCGCCGGTGGGTCCCGCCCTCGGTCAGCGCGGTCTGAACATCATGGAGTTCTGCAAGGCGTTCAACGCCGCCACGCAGAAGATGGAGCCGGGCATTCCGATCCCGGTGATCATCACCGCCTACTCGGACCGTACGTTCACGTTCGTCACCAAGACCCCGCCGGCCAGCATCCTGCTGAAGAAGGCCGCGGGCATCCAGTCGGGCTCCAAGCGCCCGAACACCGACAAGGTCGGCAAGGTGACGCGCAAGCAGCTCGAGGAGATCGCCAAGCTGAAGGAGCCCGACCTGACGGCCGCGGACCTGGATGCGGCGGTGCGCACGATCGCGGGTTCGGCCCGCAGCATGGGTCTGGTGGTGGAGGGCTAAGCCATGGCGATGAGCAAGCGACAGAAGGCCATCAAGGCGGCCGTGGTGCCGGGCAAGGCCTACCCGATCGACGAGGCGATCAAGATCGTCAAGACCGCGACCAAGGCCAAGTTCGTCGAGTCGATCGACGTGGCCGTGCGCCTCGGCGTCGACGCCAAGAAGTCCGACCAGCAGGTGCGCGGCTCGACCGTGCTGCCGGCCGGCACCGGCAAGTCGGTGCGCGTGGCGGTGTTCGCGCCCGCGGGCGCCAAGGCCGATGAGGCGCTGGCCGCCGGCGCCGACGTGGTCGGCATGGACGACCTGGCCGAGAAGATGCTGGCCGGCGACCTGAACTACGACGTGGTCATCGCCACGCCGGATGCGATGCGCGTGGTCGGCAAGCTCGGCCAGGTGCTCGGCCCGCGCGGCCTGATGCCGAACCCGAAGGTCGGCACGGTGTCCCCGAACCCGGCTGAAGCGGTGCGCAACGCCAAGGCGGGTCAGGTGCGCTACCGCACCGACAAGGCCGGCATCATCCACTGCACCATCGGCAAGGTCAGCTTCGAGGACGAGGCGCTGAAGTCGAACCTGCACGCGCTGCTGGCCGACCTGATGAAGGCCAAGCCGGCGACCGCGAAGGGCCAGTACCTGCAGAAGATCGCGATCAGCTCGACCATGGGTCCGGGCGTGATCGTCGACCAGGCTTCGCTGCCGCTGGCCAAGTAAGCAACACCCGAGCCGCGCCCGCGGGCGCGGCTGCAGTACGGTGACGGCCCACGCCGTCACCACGCTTTTGAGGGCATCGCGAGGGTTCGCCCGAGCGATCGCCGTCAAAGACCGCAGGCGCGGACAGCGCGCACCGGAGGCGGGCACGGAGGCTCGTCTGGCAAGGAGTCGCCCCCGGTGGAAGCGAGCCGCTTAATGAGCCCCTCGGGGCGATGCCTGCGTAGATGGTCGCCGCCCCTTCCAGTTTTCGGTTTACCGGATTTGGAAACGGCCACCACCCGGACGCCGCGAGGCGTCCCGGCACCGCGCCAAACGGTGCCGACCGAGGACCGCCGCCGCACACCCGCGCGGCGGCGGCGTTGAAGTACGGAGGAGTGCAATGGCTCTCAATCTGACCCAGAAGCAGGAAGTCGTTGCCGAACTGGCCGAGGTCGCCGCCAAGGCGCACTCGCTGGTCGCGTCGGAGTACGCGGGTCTGACGGTCGCTGAGCTGACCGAGATGCGCAAGAAGGCGCGTCAGAACGGGGTGTTCTTGAAGGTTGCGAAGAACACGCTGGTCTCGCGCGCGGTGGAGGGTACCGATTACGCCGTCGTCAAGGACGCGCTGACCGGCCCGCTGCTGTATGCCTTCTCGCAGGAAGACCCCGGCGCCGCCGGCCGCCTGATCAAGGAATTCGCCAAGACCAACGACAAGCTGAAGCCGCGCATCGTTTCGATCGGTGGGCAGATGTACCCGGGCACCCATGTCGAGGTGCTCGCGTCCCTGCCGACCCGCGAACAGGCGCTGTCGATGCTGCTGTCGGTCATGGTGCAGCCCGCCACCCAGCTGGTCCGTCTGCTCTCCGAGCCGGCGGCGCAGGTCGCCCGCGTCATCAACGCGGCCGGTCAGCAGAAGGCGGCCTGATCCTGATCATCGGCACACGATTTCCAAACCGTTCAACCGTTTCCATTTGAGATATTCGAGGTAAACACCATGTCCCTGTCCAACGAGCAGATCATCGAAGCGATCGCCAGCAAGACCCTCGTCGAGGTGATGGAGCTGGTGAAGGCGATGGAAGAGAAGTTCGGCGTGTCCGCGGCCGCTCCGGTCGCCGTCGCTGCCGCCCCGGCCGCCGGTGCGGCCGCCGCCCCGGCCGAAGAGCAGACCGAGTTCACGGTCACCCTGAAGTCGGCCGGCGACAAGAAGGTCGAGGTCATCAAGGTGGTCCGCGCGATCACCGGCCTGGGCCTGAAGGAAGCCAAGGACCTGACCGAGGCCGGCGGCGTCGTGAAGGAAGGCGTGTCGAAGGACGATGCCGCGAAGATCAAGAAGGATCTGGAAGCGGCCGGCGCCACCGTCGAAGTGAAGTAAGCGGTACTTGCGTCGCCGGTTCACTCAGGCGACCACCGAAGGCTGGGGGCGCAAGCCCCCGGCCTTTGGCCGTTGTTATAGACCCACGAGTTGACAGTCGGAAGTAGCGGGAGAGGGCGTGCTGGTGCCGGCAATACCAGCGACTTCCCACTGGCAATTTGAACTTCCCCCAAGGGCGTCGTGACCGCGGCGCGGACATCCGGAAACGGCGGATGGCCGATGCGACTCCGATACCCGGCTCTAGCGAGGCGGTAGCACCATGACCACAGCGACGAAATATTCGTTCACCGAAAAGAAGCGCGTCCGCAAGGACTTCGGCAAGCGCAAGTCGATCCTCGAGGTGCCTTACCTCCTGGCGATCCAGGTCGATTCCTACCGTGAATTCCTCCAGCAGGACGTCGAGCCCGCCCAGCGCGAGGACAAGGGCCTGCACGCCGCGCTGAAGTCGGTCTTCCCGATCGTCAGCTACAGCGGCAACGCCGCGCTGGAGTACGTCGGCTACAAGCTCGGCGAGCCGCCGTTCGACGAGCGCGAGTGCCGCAACCGCGGCCTGTCCTATGGCGCGCCGCTGCGTGTGACCGTGCGCCTGGTGATCTACGACCGCGAGTCGTCGAACAAGGCGATCAAGTACGTGAAGGAGCAAGAGGTCTACATGGGCGAGATTCCGCTCATGACCGAGAACGGCACCTTCATCGTCAACGGCACCGAGCGCGTCATCGTCTCCCAGCTGCACCGCTCGCCGGGCGTGTTCTTCGACCACGACCGCGGCAAGACGCACAGCTCGGGCAAGCTGCTGTACAGCGCGCGCATCATCCCGTACCGCGGTTCTTGGCTGGACTTCGAGTTCGACCCGAAGGACGCGGTGTTCTGCCGCATCGACCGTCGCCGCAAGCTGCCGGTGACGATCCTGCTGCGCGCGCTCGGCTACTCCAACGAGGAGATGCTGCGCCACTTCTTCGAGATCAACACCTTCCACATCCTGCCGGAAGGCGTGCAGCTCGAGCTGGTGGCCGAGCGCCTGCGCGGCGAGACGCTGAACTTCGACCTGGCCGACGGCGACCGCGTGATCGTCGAGGCCGGCAAGCGCATCACCGCGCGTCACGTGCGCCAGCTGGAGCAGTCGGGCATCTCCGCGTTGGCGGTGCCGGACGAGTATCTGCTCGGCCGCATCCTCGCCCACGACGTGGTCGACGCGAAGACCGGCGAGCTGCTCGCCAGCGCCAACGATGAGATCAACGACGACCACCTGAAGGCGTTCCGCAAGTCCGGGGTGACGTCGATCGGCACGCTGTGGGTCAACGACCTCGACCGCGGTCCGTACATCTCCAACACGCTGCGCATCGACGCGAGCAAGACCCAGCTGGAAGCGCTGGTCGAGATTTACCGCATGATGCGCCCGGGCGAGCCGCCGACCAAGGAAGCGGCGCTCAACCTGTTCCACAACCTGTTCTTCACCTTCGAGCGCTACGACCTCTCCGCGGTCGGCCGCATGAAGTTCAACCGCCGCCTCGGCCGCAAGGAAACCGAAGGCGCGCCGGTCCTGTACGACGCCAAGTACTACGCCGACCGCAAGGACGACGAGTCGGTGCGCATGCGCGAGATGTGCGGCGACAGCTCGGACATCCTCGACGTCATCCGCGTGCTGACCGAGATCCGCAACGGCCGCGGCGTGGTCGACGACATCGACCACCTGGGCAACCGCCGCGTGCGTTCGGTCGGCGAGATGGCCGAGAACGTGTTCCGCGTGGGCCTGGTCCGCGTCGAGCGCGCGGTCAAGGAGCGCCTGTCGATGGCCGAGTCCGAAGGGCTCACCCCGCAGGAGCTGATCAACGCGAAGCCGGTGGCGGCCGCGATCAAGGAGTTCTTCGGCTCCTCGCAGCTGTCGCAGTTCATGGACCAGAACAACCCGCTGTCCGAGGTCACCCACAAGCGTCGCGTCTCGGCGCTGGGCCCGGGCGGCCTGACGCGCGAGCGCGCTGGCTTCGAAGTGCGCGACGTGCATCCGACCCACTACGGCCGCGTCTGCACCATCGAGACGCCGGAAGGCCCGAACATCGGCCTGATCAACTCGCTCGCCGTGTTCGCGCGCACCAACAAGTACGGCTTCCTGGAGACGCCGTACCGCAAGGTCGTGAACGGGCGCATCACCGACGAGATCGAGTATCTCTCGGCGATCGAGGAGAACGACTACGTCATCGCCCAGGCCAACATGCCGGCGGACGACAAGGGCAACATCACCGCCCAGTTCGTCGCTTGCCGCTACCAGGGCGAGTCGATGCTGAAGCCGCCGAGCGAGGTCCATTACATGGACGTCTCGCCGATGCAGACCGTGTCGGTCGCAGCCGCGCTGGTGCCGTTCCTGGAGCACGACGACGCCAACCGCGCGCTGATGGGCGCCAACATGCAGCGCCAGGCGGTGCCGACGCTGCGCGCGCAGAAGCCGCTGGTGGGCACCGGCATCGAGCGCGCGGTGGCGCGCGACTCGGGCGTGACGGTGAATGCCCGCCGCGGTGGCGTGATCGAGCAGGTCGACGCGGCGCGCATCGTGGTCAAGGTCAACGAGAACGAGATCGCGGGCGAAACCGATGCCGGCGTCGACATCTACTCGCTGATCAAGTACACGCGTTCCAACCAGAACACCTGCATCAACCAGCGTCCGCTGGTGAAGGTGGGCGACGTGGTGGCGCGCGGCGATGTGCTGGCGGACGGTCCGTCCACCGACATCGGCGAGCTCGCGCTCGGCCAGAACATGCTGGTCGCGTTCATGCCGTGGAACGGCTACAACTTCGAGGACTCGATCCTGCTGTCCGAGCGGGTCGTCCAGGAGGACCGCTACACCACGATCCACATCGAGGAGCTGACCTGCGTCGCGCGCGACACCAAGCTCGGGCCGGAGGAGATCACCGCCGACATCCCGAACGTGTCCGAGCAGGCGCTCAACCGCCTCGACCAGTCGGGCGTGGTCTACATCGGTGCGGAAGTGCGCGCGGGCGACATCCTGGTCGGCAAGGTCACGCCGAAGGGCGAGACCCAGCTGACGCCGGAAGAGAAGCTGCTGCGCGCGATCTTCGGCGAGAAGGCGTCCGACGTTAAGGACAGCTCGCTGCGCGTGCCGCCGGGCATGGACGGCACGGTGATCGACGTGCAGGTGTTCACCCGCGACGGCATCGAGAAGGACGCGCGCGCCCGCCAGATCGAGGAATCCGAGATCAAGCGGGTCAAGAAGGACTTCGACGACCAGTTCCGCATTCTCGAGGCGGCGATCTACGACCGCCTGCGTTCGCAGCTGATCGGCAAGGTCGCCAACGGCGGCGCCGGCCTGAAGAAGGGCGACACCGTCACCAGCCTGGTGCTCGACAGCCTGCCGCGCAAGGAGTGGTTCAACCTGCGCATGAAGGACGAGGACGCCAACGACGCTATCGAGCGTGCGGCCAAGCAGATCGAGGCGCACAAGGCGGAGTTCGAGAAGCGCTTCGCGGACAAGCGCGCCAAGATCACCGCGGGTGACGACCTCGCCCCGGGCGTGCTGAAGATGGTCAAGGTGTTCCTGGCGGTGAAGCGCCGCATCCAGCCGGGCGACAAGATGGCCGGCCGCCACGGCAACAAGGGTGTGGTGTCGACCATCGTGCCGGTCGAGGACATGCCGTACATGGCCGACGGTACGCCGGTGGACATCGTGCTCAACCCGCTGGGCGTGCCGAGCCGAATGAACATCGGCCAGATCCTCGAGACGCACCTCGGCTGGGCGGCCAAGGGCCTCGGCCAGAAGATCCAGCGCATGCTGGAAGCGAAGGCCAAGGTCGACGAGCTGCGCGCGTTCCTCGACCAGATCTACAACCACGACCGCAAGCTGACCGGCGAGCGCGTCGAGCTGTCGCAGTTCTCCGACGAGGAGCTGCTGCGCTTGGCCGGCAACCTCACCGATGGCGTGCCGATGGCCACCCCGGTGTTCGATGGCGCGACCGAGGACGAGATCAAGACCATGCTCGCGCTCGCCGACCTGCCGACCAATGGCCAGACTACGCTGTTCGACGGCCGCACCGGCGAAGCGTTCGACCGCCCGGTCACCGTGGGCTACATGCACATGCTGAAGCTCAATCACCTGGTCGACGACAAGATGCACGCGCGTTCGACCGGTCCGTACTCGCTCGTCACCCAGCAGCCGCTGGGCGGCAAGGCGCAGTTCGGCGGCCAGCGTTTCGGCGAGATGGAAGTCTGGGCGCTGGAAGCGTACGGCGCGGCGTACACCCTGCAGGAAATGCTGACGGTGAAGTCCGACGACGTGCAGGGCCGCAACCAGATGTACAAGAACATCGTCGACGGCAACTACGAAATGGTGGCGGGCATGCCGGAGTCCTTCAACGTTCTGGTGAAGGAGATCCGCTCGCTGGCCATCAACATGGAGCTGGAAGAGCACTGAGGACGGGACCGCGCTCCGTGCGGCGCAGTCGCGCACGGAGCCGCAACGCCCGCATCAACGCCCAGCCCGCTCCCAGGAGACACTCATGAAAGACCTGCTCAACCTTTTCAACCAGCAGCGGACGGTCATCGATTTCGACGCCATCAAGATCGGCCTGGCGTCGCCGGACCTGATCCGCTCGTGGTCGTACGGCGAGGTCAAGAAGCCCGAGACGATCAACTACCGCACGTTCAAGCCCGAGCGTGACGGCCTGTTCTGCGCCGCGATCTTCGGTCCGATCAAGGACTACGAGTGCCTGTGCGGCAAGTACAAGCGCATGAAGCACCGCGGCGTGGTGTGTGAGAAGTGCGGTACCGAGGTCACTCTGGCCAAGGTGCGCCGCGAGCGCATGGGCCACATCGAGCTCGCCTCGCCGGTCGCGCACATCTGGTTCCTGAAGTCGCTGCCGTCGCGCATCGGCCTGATGCTCGACATGACGCTGCGCGACATCGAGCGCATCCTGTACTTCGAAGCCTACGTGGTCACCGAGCCGGGCCTGACCCCGCTCGAGCGCGGCATGCTGCTCACCGAGGAGCAGTTCCTGCAGGCGCGCCAGGAGCACGGCGACGACTTCGAGGCCGCGATGGGCGCCGAAGCCGTGTACGAGCTGCTGCGCACGATCGACCTGCAGGCGGAGATGGTGCGCCTGAAGGAGGAGATCGCCGCCACCAACAGCGAGACCAAGCTGAAGCGGCTGACCAAGCGCATCAAGCTGGTCGAGGCGTTCCTCGAGTCCGGCAACCGTCCGGAGTGGATGGTGATGACGGTGCTGCCGGTGCTGCCGCCGGACCTGCGCCCGCTCGTGCCGCTCGACGGCGGCCGCTTCGCGACGAGCGACCTCAACGACCTGTACCGCCGCGTCATCAACCGCAACAACCGCCTCAAGCGCCTGCTCGAGCTCAACGCGCCGGACATCATCGTGCGCAACGAGAAGCGTATGCTGCAGGAAGCGGTCGACGCGCTGATGGACAACGGCCGCCGCGGCCGTGCCATCACCGGCACCAACAAGCGCCCGCTCAAGTCGCTCGCCGACATGATTAAGGGCAAGCAGGGCCGGTTCCGCCAGAACCTGCTCGGCAAGCGCGTGGACTACTCCGGCCGTTCGGTGATCGTGGTCGGCCCGACCCTGCGCCTGCACGAGTGCGGTCTGCCGAAGAAGATGGCCCTGGAGCTGTTCAAGCCGTTCATCTTCTCCAAGCTGCAGCGCCTGGGTCTCGCCACCACCATCAAGGCGGCCAAGAAGCTGGTCGAGCGCGAAGACGCCGCGGTGTGGGACATCCTCGAGGAGGTCATCCGCGAGCATCCGGTGCTGCTGAACCGCGCGCCGACCCTGCACCGCCTCGGCATCCAGGCGTTCGAGCCGGTGCTGATCGAAGGCAAGGCGATCCAGCTGCATCCGCTGGTGTGCACCGCGTTCAACGCCGACTTCGACGGCGACCAGATGGCCGTGCACGTGCCGCTCTCGCTGGAAGCCCAGCTGGAGGCGCGCGCGCTGATGATGTCCACCAACAACATCCTCAGCCCGGCGAACGGCGAGCCGATCATCGTGCCCTCGCAGGACGTCGTGCTCGGCCTGTACTACATGACCCGCGCGCTCGAGAACAAGAAGGGCGAGGGCATGGCGTTCGCCAACGTCGCCGAGGTGAAGCGCGCCTACGACAACCGCGTGGTCGAGCTGCACGCCAAGGTCAAGGTGCGCATCGTCGAGACGGTGATCGAGGAGGACGGCAGCCGCCGCCAGAAGTCGCACATCGTCGACACCACCGTCGGCCGCGCGCTGCTGCGCGAGATCCTGCCGGACGGCCTGCCGTTCGCGCTGGTCAACACCGAGCTGACCAAGAAGGCGATCAGCCGCCTGATCAACTCGTGCTACCGCTCGCTGGGTCTGAAGGACACCGTGGTGTTCGCCGACCAGCTGATGTACACCGGCTTCGCTTACGCCACCCGCGCCGGCGTGTCGATCGGCATCGACGACATGATCATCCCGGACGAGAAGAAGGAGATCCTGGGCGAGGCCGAGGCCGAGGTGCTGGAGATCCAGCAGCAGTACCAGTCGGGCCTGGTCACCGCGGGCGAGCGCTACAACAAGGTGGTCGACATCTGGTCGCGCACCAACGAGCGCGTGGCCAAGGCGATGATGGACGCGATCGGCGTCGAGCGCGTGCAGAACGCCAAGGGCGAGTCGGTCGAGCAGAAGTCGATGAACTCGATCTTCATCATGGCTGACTCCGGTGCGCGTGGTTCGCAGGCGCAGATCCGCCAGCTGGCCGGCATGCGCGGCCTGATGGCCAAGCCGGACGGCTCGATCATCGAGACGCCGATCACCGCGAACTTCCGCGAAGGCCTCAACGTCCTGCAGTACTTCATCTCGACCCACGGCGCACGTAAGGGTCTGGCCGACACCGCGCTGAAGACGGCGAACTCGGGTTACCTGACCCGCCGCCTGGTCGACGTCGCCCAGGACGTGGTGGTGACCGAGCCCGATTGCGGTACGTTCGCCGGCCTGACCATGACGCCGATCGTCGAAGGCGGCGACGTGGTCGAGCCGCTGCGCGACCGCGTGCTTGGCCGCATGGTGGCCGAGGACGTGTACCTGCCGGGCAACGACGAGGAGCCGATCGTCACCCGCAACACGCTGCTCGACGAGCAGTGGGTGCAGAAGCTCGAGGACGCCGGCGTCCAGACCATCAAGGTGCGCTCGGCGATCACCTGCGAAACCGCGTTCGGCGTGTGCGCGCACTGCTACGGCCGCGACCTCGGCCGCGGCCACATCGTCAACCTCGGCGAGGCCGTGGGCGTGGTGGCGGCGCAGTCGATTGGCGAGCCGGGCACGCAGCTGACGATGCGCACGTTCCACATCGGCGGCGCGGCATCGCGTGCGGCGGCGATCGACAACGTCACCGTCAAGACCACCGGTACGATCAAGTTCAACAACCTCAAGCACGTCGACCACGCCAACGGCCACCTGGTCGCGGTGTCGCGTTCCGGCGAGGTGTCGGTGCTCGATCCGCACGGCCGCGAGCGCGAGCGCTACAAGGTGCCGTACGGCGCCACGATCACCGCCAAGGACGGTGCCGAAGTCAAGGCCGGCCAGCAGATCGCCAACTGGGATCCGCACAACCATCCGATCGTGTCGGAAGTGGCCGGCTTCGTGCGCTTCATCGACTTCGTCGACGGCGTCACCGTCATCGAGAAGACCGACGAGCTCACCGGCCTGGCGTCGCGCGAGATCACCGATCCGAAGCGCCGCGGTTCGGCCGGCAAGGACCTGCGTCCGATCGTCCGCATCGTCGACAAGAACGGCAACGACCTCAACATCCCGGGCACCGACCTGCCGGCGCAGTACCTGCTGCCGCCGCGTTCGATCGTCAACCTGCAGGACGGCGACGCGGTCGGCGTCGGCGACGTGGTCGCGAAGATTCCGCAGGAAGCCTCCAAGACCCGTGACATCACCGGTGGTCTGCCGCGCGTGGCCGACCTGTTCGAGGCGCGCAAGCCGAAGGATCCGGCGATCCTGGCCGAGCGTTCGGGCGTGGTCAGCTTCGGCAAGGACACCAAGGGCAAGCAGCGCCTGATCATCAAGGACGCCGAGGGCGGCGAGCACGAGGAGCTGATCCCGAAGTACCGCCAGATCATCGTGTTCGAAGGCGAACACGTGGAGAAGGGCGAGACCGTGGTGGACGGCGAGCCGAACCCGCAGGACATCCTGCGCCTGCTCGGCGTCGAGCCGCTGGCGGCGTACCTGGTCAAGGAAATCCAGGACGTCTATCGCCTGCAGGGCGTGAAGATCAACGACAAGCACATCGAGGTGATCATTCGCCAGATGCTGCGCAAGGTCGAGATCACCGACCCGGGCGATACCCGCTTCCTGCAGGGCGAACAGGTCGAGAAGCAGCGCGTGCTCGAGGAGAACGCCAAGGTGCTGGCGCGCAACGAGCTGCCGGCCAAGTACGACCCGGTGCTGCTCGGCATTACCAAGGCGTCGCTCGCTACCGAGTCGTTCATCTCGGCGGCGTCGTTCCAGGAGACCACCCGCGTCCTCACCGAGGCGGCCGTCCGCGGCACCCGCGACACGCTGCGCGGTCTCAAGGAGAACGTGATCGTCGGCCGCCTGATCCCGGCCGGTACCGGCCTGACCTACCACAGCCAGCGCCGCCGCAACGCCTCGGGCCTCACCGAGTCGGAGCTGCAGACGCTGACCGGTGGCGCCGAGACCGAACCCGAAACCGCCGAAGCCGGCGAGGAGACCAGCGGCCTCTGAGCGAACCCTGATCCGACGGCCCTGCGGGGCCGTCCAGAACCCGAAATGAGGCGACCGGATGCGCCTCGTGTTCGGCCCAGGATGGGCGGGGATCTTCGAGGCGCGGCGGGCCTGATCGGCAGCCGCGCCGGCGACGCCGCGGCGTCGGTCCGGGCACTTCCGGCACCACCGGAGGGTCCGGCCGGCACCCGGCTTTGCGTTTGACGCTCGCTCTTTACGCGGGCTATACTTTTCCGTCTGGCTGGGCCGAAAGTTGGCCCGGCTTCGTTTTTCCGCCAGGGCCCAGGCCCGAAACTTCTAGAAAGCGAACGCATGGCAACCATCAACCAGCTGGTCCGCAAGCCGCGGCGGGCGGCCACCGACAAGAGCGCCTCGCCGGCGCTGGCCAACTGCCCGCAGCGCCGCGGCGTCTGCACCCGCGTCTACACCACCACGCCGAAGAAGCCGAACTCGGCCCTGCGCAAGGTCGCCAAGGTGCGCCTGACCAACGGCTACGAGGTGATCTCCTACATCGGTGGCGAAGGCCACAACCTGCAGGAGCACTCGGTGGTGCTGATCCGCGGCGGCCGCGTCAAGGACCTGCCGGGCGTGCGCTACCACACCGTCCGCGGTTCGCTCGACGCCGCCGGCGTCGCCAAGCGTCGCCAGGGCCGTTCCAAGTACGGCGCCAAGCGGCCGAAGTCCTGATTCGGCCGTTGGCCGTCCCGAACACACGAGTAACAGGTACGCACAATGTCGCGTAAAGGCTCTGCCCCGCAGCGCTCGGTCCTGCCGGATCCCAAGCACGGCAGCGAGACGATCGCTCGCTTCATCAACATGGTCATGAAAAGCGGCAAGAAGTCCGTCGCCGAGAAGATCGTCTACGGCGCCATGGACATCCTGTCCGAGAAGAACCCGAATGCGCTCGAGCTGGTCGAGAAGGCGCTCGGCAACGTCGCTCCCGCGGTCGAGGTGAAGTCCCGCCGCGTCGGCGGCGCCACCTACCAGGTGCCGGTCGAAGTGCGCGCCACCCGCCGTACCGCGCTGGCGATGCGCTGGGTGATCGACTCCGCGCGCAAGCGCGGCGAGAACGGCATGCCGCGCAAGCTGGCGGCCGAGCTGCTGGACGCGTCCGAAAACCGCGGTGGCGCGATCAAGAAGCGCGAGGAAACCCACCGCATGGCGGAAGCCAACAAGGCGTTCGCCCACTACCGCTGGTAACCGGCGGCCGACGCGACCGGATCGCGGTCGCGTCCACTCGAGTGCCGCGTCGGCGTTGCCGCACGGCGAACCGGATGCCGCCGCACAGGCGGCGTCCGGCCATCTGAGAACCGTAAACGAGTAGAGGATCCCGTGGCTCGCACCACTCCCATCGAGCGCTACCGCAACTTCGGCATCATGGCCCACATCGATGCCGGCAAGACCACCACGACGGAGCGCATCCTTTTCTACACCGGCGTCAATCACAAGATTGGCGAGGTGCACGAGGGTGCCGCGACGATGGACTGGATGGAGCAGGAGCAGGAGCGCGGCATCACCATCACGTCGGCGGCGACGACGTGCTTCTGGCGCGGCATGGACCACAACCTGCCGGAGCACCGCTTCAACATCATCGACACCCCGGGCCACGTCGACTTCACCATCGAGGTGGAGCGTTCGCTGCGCGTGCTCGACGGCGCCGTGTTCGTGCTGTGCGCGGTCGGCGGCGTGCAGCCGCAGTCGGAGACGGTGTGGCGCCAGGCCAACAAGTACGGCGTTCCGCGGCTTGCGTTCGTCAACAAGATGGACCGCACCGGCGCCAACTTCGAGAAGGTCGTCGAGCAGCTGAAGTCGCGTCTGAACGCCTATCCGGTGCCGATGCAGGTGCCGATCGGTGCCGAGGACGCGTTCGAAGGCGTCATCGACCTGGTCAAGATGAAGGCGATCCACTGGGATCCGGCTTCGCAGGGCACTAAGTTCGAGTACCGCGATATCCCGGCGCACCTGCAGGCGCAGGCCGAGGCCGCGCGCGCGTTCATGGTCGAGGCGGCCGCCGAGGCCAACGAAACGCTGATGGACAAGTACCTCAACGAGGGCGAGCTGTCCGAGGCCGAGGTCGTCGCCGGTATCCGCGAGCGCACCATCAAGACCGAGATCGTGCCGGTGTTCTGCGGCACCGCGTTCAAGAACAAGGGCGTGCAGGCGATGCTCGACGCGGTCGTGCAGCTGCTGCCGTCGCCGGCCGATCGTCCGCCGGTCAAGGGCATCGACGACAACGAGCAGGAAGCAGAGCGCAAGGCCTCGGACGACGAGCCGTTCTCGGCGCTGGCGTTCAAGATCATGACCGACCCGTTCGTCGGCTCGCTGACGTTCTTCCGCGTCTATTCCGGCGTGCTCAACGCCGGTGACCAGGTGTTCAACCCGGTCAAGCGCAAGAAGGAGCGCGTGGGCCGCATCCTGCAGATGCACGCGAACCAGCGCGACGAGATCAAGGAAGTCCGCGCCGGCGACATCGCCGCCGCGGTCGGCCTGAAGGACGTGACCACCGGCGACACGCTGTGCGCGCAGGACAAGATCATCACGCTCGAGCGCATGACGTTCCCGGAGCCGGTGATTTCGATGGCGGTCGAGCCGAAGACCAAGTCGGACCAGGAGAAGATGGGCATGGCCCTGTCGCGTCTCGCGCAGGAAGACCCGTCGTTCCGCGTCCGCACCGACGAGGAGTCGGGCCAGACGATCATCTCGGGCATGGGCGAGCTGCACCTCGAGATCATCGTCGACCGCATGAAGCGCGAGTTCAACGTCGAGGCCAACGTCGGCAAGCCGCAGGTCGCGTATCGCGAGGCGATCCGCAAGGCGGTCAAGGTCGAAGGCAAGTTCGTGCGCCAGTCCGGCGGTAAGGGCCAGTACGGTCACGTCTGGATCGAGCTCGAGCCGCAGGAGCGCGGCGCCGGCTACGTGTTCGAGAACGCGATCGTCGGCGGCGTGGTGCCGAAGGAATACATCCCGGCGGTCGACAAGGGCATCCAGGAAGCGGTCGCCAACGGCGTGATGGCGGGTTACCCGGTCGTCGACGTCAAGGTCCGCCTGGTCGACGGTTCGTACCACGAGGTCGACTCGTCCGAAATGGCGTTCAAGATCGCCGGCTCGATGGCGTTCAAGGAAGGCTTCATGAAGGCGAACCCGGCGCTGCTCGAGCCGATCATGAAGGTCGAGGTCATCACGCCCGAGGATTACCTCGGCGATGTGATGGGCGACATCAGCCGCCGTCGCGGCATCCTGCAGGGCCAGGACGACAGCCCGTCGGGCAAGGTCATCAACGCGATGGTGCCGCTGGGTGAGATGTTCGGCTACGCGACCACGCTGCGCTCGATGTCGCAGGGCCGCGCGACCTTCACCATGGAATTCGACCACTACGCCGAGGCGCCGGCCAACATCGCCGAAGCCGTCATGAAGAAGAATTGATCCTGATTTCGACCTTTCGAGGACTGAGCCATGGCAAAAGAAAAGTTCGAGCGCAAGAAGCCACACGTGAACGTGGGCACGATTGGACACGTGGACCACGGCAAGACGACGCTGACGGCGGCGCTGACGAAGGTGGGTGCCGAGCGTTTCGGTGGTGAGTTCAAGGCGTACGACCAGATCGACGCGGCGCCGGAAGAGAAGGCG
>DASQMI010000052.1:0-8293 GCA_035645555.1 Lysobacter sp.
GCCGCGGCGGCGGCGTGCGCTGGTGGATCCTGGTCGTGTTCGCGATCTACGCGGCCTGGCAGTGGTTCGGCAGCGCACAGCCGGATCCGTACACCGGCGAGCAGGCGCGCTACGCGGGCTCGGCGGATGAGGACGTGCACCTCGGCGCACAGGCGTACGCGCAGGTGGTGCGCGATGCCAGCGTGCAGGGCGCACTGCTGCCGGCGGACGCACCGGCGAGCGTGCAGGTGCGCGGTATCGCGCAACGGCTGATCGCGAAGGTGCCGGAGGTGAGTACGGAACTGGCCGCCGCGCACGGCCAGCAGGCGCCGACGCACTACCGCACGTTCGAATGGGACGTCAGCGTGATCCAGTCCGACGATGCCAACGCGTTCTGCCTGCCCGGCGGCAAGATGGCGGTGTTCACCGGCCTGCTGCCGGTGGCGCAGAACGAGGACGCGCTCGCTGTCGTGATGGGGCACGAGATCGCGCACGCGCTGCTGCGCCACGGTTCGCAGCGCATGCAGCAGCAGAAGCTGGTGCAGATGGGCCAGCTCGCCGCGGTGCTCGCCACCGGCGACATGGCGCCGCAGCAGCGCCAGGTGCTGATGGGCGTGCTCGGCGCAGGCGCGGCGTACGGCTTCGTGCTGCCGTACGGGCGCGAGCACGAGACCCAGGCGGACGAGGTGGGGCTGATGCTGGCCGCGGCCGCGTGCTACGACCCGGCGGAGGCGATTCCGCTGTGGCAGCGGATGGCGCAGCTGGGCGGTGGGTCGCGGCCGCCGGAGTTCGCCTCGACCCATCCCGATCCCGCCAACCGCATCCAGCGCCTGCAGGCGCTGCTGCCGCAGGCACAGGCCATGCGCGCGAAGTACTGCGGCGGCGGCGCGCGCGACTTCTAAGCGCGCCTACATGCCCCGGATGACGGTGGCGAGCAGCAGCACGACGAAGCCGGCGGCGACCAGCCAGAACATGAACGGCGTCGCGGCCGGCAGCAGGCCGAACTTCGCGGCCAGCCCGGCGCCGCCGCACAGCAGCGCCACCAGCCACGCGAACCAGCTCGGAGCGGACAGTTTCATCGTCGACCTCAGAAGCTCATGAACAGACCGCCGTTGACCGGCAGGTTGGCGCCGGTGATGAAGCCGGCATCGTCGTCGCTGAGGAACACCACCGCGCGCGCGATCTCGCGCGGCTGGCCGAGCCGGCCGACCGGCACCTGCTCGATGATGCGGGCACGCACGTCGTCGGGAATCGCCGCCACCATCGCGGTCTCGCAGTAGCCCGGCGACACCGAATTGACCGTCACACCCTTGCGTGCCACCTCGCGGGCGAGCGCCATGGTGAAGCCGTGCATGCCGGCCTTCGCCGCGGCGTAGTTGGTCTGCCCGAACTGGCCGGTCTGGCCGTTGACCGAGCTGACGTTGACGATACGGCCGAAGCCGCGTGTGGCCATGCCTTCGACCGCATGCCGGCAGAGGTTGAACACGCCGCCGAGGTTGACGTCGAGCACCGCCGCCCATTGCGCCGGCTCCATCTTGCGCAACGTCACGTCGCGGGTGATGCCGGCGGCGTTGACGAGGACGTCGAGCGTGCCGTGCTCGGCCTCGATCGCGCGCACCGCGTCGCCGCAGGCCGCGAAGTCGGTGACGTCGAGTGGGCGGAAGTGCACGTCCAGGCCGGCGGTCGCGCGGCCGAACGCCGCCATGCGTTCGGCATGGGGCAGGTCGAGCGCGATCACCGTACGGCCGGCGCGCGCCAGTTCGATGCAGATCGCGGTGCCGAGCCCGCCGATGCCGCCGCTGACGGCAGCGATGCGTCTACTCATGGGTCGAAAAAAGGAATGCGGCCGTGCGCGGCCGGGAGGTCAACCTTCGGGCTTCGCGTTGTTGCTGCGCCCGTTCTTCGGCTTGGCGCCGACTGGCTGGCCGACGCTGCTGGCGAGGTTCTGCTGGAAGTCCTTCCACATCGCCATATTGCGTTCGGTCAGCTGGTTGAGCATGGTCCACGGCGTCTGCCCGAGCATGCCGCCGAACTGGCTGCGAAACTGCTGCTGCTGATCCATGAACAGCTGCATCGAGCGCTCGAGGTAGGTGCTCATGAAGCCCTGCATCGAATCGCCGTAGAAACGGATGATCTGGCTGAGCATCTGCGTGGTCAGCACTGGTTCGCCGGCCTGCTCGTGCTCGGCGATGATCTGCAGCAGCACCTGGCGGGTGAGGTCCTCGCCGGTGCGGGCGTCGCGGACCTCGAACTCCTCGCCGTCGACGATGAGCTGGCGCACATCCTCGATGGTGATGTAGGTGGAGATCTCGGTGTCGTACAGGCGCCGGTTCGGGTACTTCTTGATCACGCGCGGCGAGGCCATCGAGCGAACCACTCAGTCACCGTTGATGCCCCGCAGCATGGCGCAGCCGACAGGCCCTTGCAAGATGGCCGCCGCCGTGTTCCTGAGGCATTCCGGCGGCGGCCGGCGGGCTCACCAGCCCATGTACTGGCCGCCGTTGACGGCGAGGTTGGCGCCGGTGATCCAGGCCGCCTCGTCGGGGATGAAGAATGCGACCGCGTAGGCGATTTCCTCCGGATAGCCGAGGCGTCCGGTGGGGATCTGCGCGACGATCTTCTCGCGCACCGGCTCCGGAACCGCCATCACCATGTCGGTGCCGATGTAGCCCGGCGATACCGTGTTCACGGTGATCCCGAAGCGCGCGTTCTCCTGCGCGAGCGAGATGGTGAAGCCGTGCATGCCGGCCTTGGAGGCGGCGTAGTTGGCCTGCCCATACTGGCCCTTCTGGCCGTTGATCGAGCTGATCTGGATCACCCGGCCCCATTTGCGCTCGCGCATCCCGTCGATTACCGGGCGGGTGACGTTGAAGCACGAGTTGAGGTTGGTGTTGATGACCTCCTGCCATTGCAGCGCGGTCATCTTGTGGAAGGTGGTGTCGCGGGTGATGCCGGCGTTGTTGACCAGGATGTCGACCGGCCCGAGCTGGCGCTCGACCTCGCGCACCATCGCCTCGGCCTGTTCCGGCGCGGATACGTCGCCGGGCGCCATCGCCACCTCGATGCCGCGCTCGCGCATCGCCGCCTGCCAGGCGCGCGCCTTGGCCTCGTCGCGGTAATTGGTCGCGACGCGATGGCCCATCCGCGCCAGCCGTTCGATGATGGCGGTGCCGATGCCGCCGGTGCCGCCGGTTACCAGTGCCACGCGTGACTGCATGTAGTCGTCTCCCTGGCCGCACCGCGCGACCTGCGCCGAGTCTAAGCCGGACTCATGAAAGGAGGTTGTGCGTCGCAGCGGCCGCCAGCGTCAGCGGCGCCGCCGGTACGCGCGCGCGATCGAAGCGTGCCGCCGCCTCGCGCAGGAAACCGTCGCGGGTGCCGCCGTCGGCGAACCGTGCCTGGCCGAGCGCATGCCACGCCCGGCGCAGCGCCGGCAGCGGATCGGCGGGATCGACCGGCAGCGCGCGCTCCGACTTCGACAGCTTGCGGCCGGCGCCGTCCAGCACCAGCGGCAGGTGCGCATAGCGCGGCGTCGGCAGCCCGAGCGCGTTCTGCAGCAGGATCTGCCGCGGCGTGGAGTCGAGCAGGTCGGCGCCGCGCACCACCTCGGTGATGCCCTGCGCGGCATCGTCGACCACCACCGCCAGCTGGTACGCCCAGCAGCCGTCCGCGCGCTTGAGCACGAAATCGCCGACCGCGGCCGCGACGTCCTGCCGTTGTCGGCCGTGCACGGCGTCGTCGAACGCGACCACGCTGGCGTGGGCCACACGCAGGCGTACCGCGGGATCCGCGCGCCGCCGGCCGGCGACGCAGGCGCGGTGCACGCCGCCGGCCGCGGCGAGGTCGCTGCGGCTGCAGTGGCAGACGAATGCGAGCCCGCGCTCGAGCAGCTGCCCCAGCGCCGCCTGGTACTGCGCATCGCGCGCGCTCTGCCGCACCACCTCGCCGTCCGGGTGCAGGCCGAACGCGGCGAGCGTGGCCAGCTGCCGTTCGGCGGCACCGGGCACCTCGCGGTGGCGGTCGACGTCCTCGATCCGCACCAGCCACTCGCCGCCGGCCTGGCGCGCCATCAGCCAGCTGCCGAACGCGGCCAGCAGCGAGCCGAAGTGCAGCGGGCCGGTGGGGGAGGGGGCGAAACGTCCCCGGTAGGCGGTGCGTTCAGTCGTCGGCATGCGTTCGTCTTGAATTCAAGCGCAGCCTGCCACATTTTGGGGAGCGTCCCGCGCACGGTGCGCGGCAGGAATGCGACATCAATGTTCAAGCGTATCGCGCTGTTCCTTGCCACCAATCTCGCCGTCCTCGCGCTGCTGAGCATCGTGCTCGCCGTGCTGCAGGGCGTGTTCGGCATCTCGCTCGGCAACAACGCCGGCCTGCTGGTGATGGCTGCGGTGTTCGGCTTCGGCGGTTCGCTGATCTCACTGCTGAGCTCGAAGTGGGTGGCCAAGATGGCCACCGGCGCGCAGGTGATCCAGCAGCCGCGCAACGAGGTGGAGCGCTGGCTGGTCGAGACCGTGCGCCGGCAGGCGCAGGCGGCCGGCATCGGCATGCCGGAGGTGGCGGTCTACGACGCGCCTGAGATCAACGCGTTCGCCACCGGCGCCAACCGCAACAACGCGCTGGTCGCGGTGTCCACCGGCCTGCTGCGCTCGATGAGCCGCGACGAGGCCGAGGCGGTGCTCGGCCACGAGGTCAGCCACGTCGCCAATGGCGACATGGTGACCATGGCGCTGATCCAGGGCGTGCTCAACACGTTCGTGATCGTGCTGGCGCGGCTGGTCGGTCGCGTCATCGACGGCTACCTCAGCGGCAACCGCGACGAGGGTCCGGGCCTCGGCTACTACGCGATCGTGTTCGTGCTCGACATGGTGTTCGGCCTGTTCGCCAGCATGATCGCGATGTGGTTCTCGCGTCACCGCGAGTTCCGCGCCGATGCCGGCGGCGCGCGCCTAGCCGGGCGCGACAAGATGATCGCCGCGCTCGAGCGGCTGGCGCTGACGTACGGCGAGAGCACGCTGCCGAAGCAGGTGCAGGCGTTCGGCATCAGCGGCGCGGTCGGCCACGGCCTCAGCCGCCTGTTCCTCAGCCATCCGCCGCTGGCCGAACGCATCCAGGCGCTGCGCGACGCGCGGCTGGACGAGCGCGACGTGCGCCAGGGCGTGGTGACCTGAGCGGTCTCCATAGAAACGAAAAAGCCGCCATCGGGCGGCTTTTTCTTTGGCGCGGACGCGGACGTCAGAGGTCGAATTCGTAATCCATCGCCGGAGCCGCCGGTGCCAGGAAGTGGCCCTGGGCGTAATGCACGCCGGCGCTGAACAGGATGGTCATCGCCGCGGCGTCCTGCACGAACTCCGCCAGCACCTGCTTGCCCAGCTCGTTGCCCTTGGCCGCGATCTCGCGTACGCGCTGCTGGCTGGCCGGATTGCTGGCGAGGTCCTGGGTGAAGCTGCGGTCGATCTTCAGGTAATCGGCCGGGAAGTGGCTCAGCAGCTGGAACGAGTTGAGGCCCGCGCCGAACTGCTCCAGGCCGATCTTGACGCCGCGCGGCGCGATCCGCTCCTGCAGCGCCTGTGCCGCGCGCAGGTGGGTGAACACCTTCGACTCCGGCAACTGCAGCACCAGCAGCTCGCCGTCGACCTTGTGCCGCGCCAGCTGCTCCTCGATGAATACCCCGAGCGTGTCGTCCTGCAGCGAGGCCTGGGTGATCTTCACCAGCAGACAGGTGCGCTTGCCGGCGCGCAGGCGCTCGCCGATCAGCGCGATCGCGCGGCCGACCACCCAGCGGTCGATCTCCCACAGCAGGCCGTGCTCCTCGGCGATCTGCAGGAACGTTAGCGGCTGGATCAGCTCGCCGGGTTCGCCCTGCAGGCGCAGGAACACCTCGTACATCTCACGCGGCTCGCCGTGCAGGTGCACCAGCGGCTGGTAGAACATCGTGAAGCGATCGCTGTCGAGCGCCTCGCGTATGCGCTGGACCCACGCTTCGACGCGCTCTTCCTCGGCGCGGTCGGCCGCACCCGGATCGAACAGCTCGATGCGGTTGCCGCCGACGCCGGACGCCGACTGCACCGACTGCGACGCCTTGCCGAGCACCGCGCTGACGCTGGCGATCTTCTCGCTGATCTGCACGCCGCCGATGCTGACGGTGGCGTTGAGCGACGCGCGCGGGGTCTCGATGACGTGGTCGGCGAATGCCGCGCGCACCGCCTCGGCCACTTCCTGCGAGCGCTTGTGGTTGGCGTTGCGCACGATCAGGCCGAACTGGTGCTCGCCGAAGCGCGCGGCAATGGTGTCCTCGCCGAGCACGCTGCGCAGGCGTTCGGCCAGCGCCGCGATCAGCTCGTCGGCGGCGTCCAGGCCGATGTCCTGCAGCAGGCGCGAATAATGGTCAGGTTCGACCAGCAGCAGTGCGTGCTGGCCTTCGCCCTGCGCCGCGCTCGCCACCACGTCCTCGACCGCGCGCAGGAACGTGGTGCGGTTGAGCAGGCCGGTGGCCATGTCGCGCTGGCGCAGTTCCTCGACCTCGCGCGCCAGCGCCGGGTCGACTTCCTGCCGGCGCAGCACCACCTGCAGGCAGGGTTCGCCCTCGTAGCTGGCCTGGGTGAATTCCATCACCGCCTTGAACGATTCGCCCTCGAGCGTGCGCGCCTCGGTCTCGTAACGCGGCGGAGCCTCGCCGCGGGCGATCTCCTTCAGCAGCTGCTTGAACGACGCCACCTCGTTGGGCGCCACCAGATCCAGCAGCGGCATGCCTTCGATCTCGTCGAACGATTCGAAGCCGAACACTTCGAGGTACGCCGGGTTGGCGCGGATGTGCATGCCCTCGTGGATGTACGCGATCGGCTCGCGCGAGGAATCGATCAGCGCGTCGCAGCGGCGTTCGGTCTCGCGCAGGTGCGCCTCCAGCCGGCGCAGCGAGCGGCGCGCCTCGAGGTCGGCCCATTCGGCGCGGATCACGCTCTGCAGGTGCGGCACGCTGCGGCGCAGGACCACGCCGCGCGCGCCGGCCTCCATCGCGCGCATCATCAGCGCATCGTCGACGTGTTCGACCAGCAGCAGCACCGGCAGGTCCTTGCCGCTGGCGGCGACCGCCTGCAGCACCTGAGGCAGCGGCACCGAGGTTGCCTGCGGATCGACCAGCAGCAGGTCGGGCGGCTGCTGCTCGAACATCGACAGCAGCTGCGCCTCGTTCTCGGGACGGGTCGGACGCACGGCGATGCCGCTGTTGCGCAGGCCGCTGACGATCGCCTCGGCAGCTTCCACGCTGTCGTCCACCACCATCAGGCGCAAGGCCGCGTCTTTTCCCAAAGCCATCGGGCGTCCCCTTTCGCGTGGCGGGTTTATGACATGAATGGCGCTGAGCCGTCCATCGCCCATTGGTCCTTCACGCTCGGATGAGCCTGCTGCGAATCGCCGCGCCGCCGCGTCATAGCGGGCGTTTGCCGGGATCGCCGGCCACTTCGCGCACCAGTCGCGGCACGAGGTAGCCTGACAGGCGCGCCGCGAGCGCGGCGTGCAACGCACGCGCGCGGTCGTCGTCCACCTCGAAGTGCGCCGCGCCGTGCACGCGATCGAGCTGGTGCAGATAGTACGGCAGCGCGCCGGCGGCGAACGTGCGTTCGCTGAGCGCGGCGAGCGCATCGACATCGTCGTTGACGCCGCGCAGCAGCACCGCCTGGTTGAGCAGGGTGGCGCCGGCGGCGCGCAGACGCATCAGCGCGGCATCCACCGTCGGATCGAACTCGTTGGCGTGGTTGGCGTGGATCACCACCGTGACCGGCCAGGGCAGGGCGGCGAGCCACGCCAGCAGCGCATCGTCGACGCGTTCCGGCAGTACCACCGGCAGCCGGGTGTGCACCCGTAGCCGGCGCAGGTGCGGCACTTCGGCGAGCGCGGCGGTGAGCTCGGCGAGCTTGTCGGTGGCGAGCGACCACGGATCGCCGCCGGACAGGATCACTTCGTCGATGGTCCGGTCGGCGCGGATCAGCTCGATGCTGCGGCGCCAGCCGGCGGCGGCCGCGGTTTCCTCCGCGTACGGGAAATGGCGGCGGAAGCAGTAGCGGCAGTGCACCGCGCAGCTGCCGGTGGCGATCAGCAGCGCACGGCCGCGGTACTTGCGGATCACCCCGCTGCCCGCGCGCGCGGCGCCGTCGCCGACCGCATCGAGCGCGAAGCCCGGCATCGGGCGCAGCTCGTCGTCGAGAGGCAGCACCTGGCGCAGCAGCGGGTCGTGCGGATCGCCTGCGCGCATGCGCGCGACGAAGCCGCGCGGCACCCGCAGCGGGAACTGCGCCGCGGCCTCCGCGGAGACGGCGAG